>CAZBER010000087.1:0-16870 GCA_964490985.1 uncultured Desulfovibrionaceae bacterium
GTGGGGCCGGAATTGGGCTGGCGGCACAAGGCGCAAAGCCGCCTTGACGCCAGCCGAATTCCGGCCCCACCAGGCCGTCGCCCTTCGGGCGAGTACAAGATTAAGAATATCTGGCGGAAGGGTATTCGCGCTTTCGGATGCTCTCGGTTTGGGGGGCGATTTCGGGTCGGGCAGGCTTTGATGCCCGACCCGAAATCGCCCCCCTAATCGGGAGGGTCCGGGAGGGGGTGACCCCCTCCCGGCCGCCGGAGGCATCTTCTCTTCCCTCTTTCTTTTATTACCAATTCGAGGGCGCGAGTTCGAAGTAGGCTTGGGGGTGTTCGCAGGCCGGGCATTGGTCCGGGGCATGATCGCCCTCCATGGGGTAGCCGCAGTTGCGGCAGCGCCACAGCACTTTTTCCTGGCGGGCGAACACCTTGCCGGCTTTGATATTGTCGGCCAGGGCGGCGTAGCGGCGTTTGTGGAAGCCTTCGGCCTTGGCGATGTTCTCGAAGGTCGCGGCCACGGCGTCGTAGCCTTCCTGGCGGGCCACGGCGGCGAACGACGGATACATGTCGTCTTCCTCGTACTTTTCCCCGCCGGCGGCTTCGCGCAGGTTTTCCAGGGTGGAGCCGATGACGCCGGCCGGAAAGGCGGCCGTGAATTCCACCTCGCCGCCTTCCAGGTATTTGAACAGCCGCTTGGCGTGTTCCTTTTCCTGGTCCGCGGTCTCGGTGAAGACGGCGGATATCTGTTCATAACCTTCCTTTTTGGCCTTGGACGCGAAGTAGGTGTACCGGTTGCGGGCCTGGGACTCGCCGGCAAAGGCGGTCAGGATGTTTTTTTCGGTTTGGCTGCCTTTCAGGGACTTCATGGTTTCCTCCTTGGGCAATTTGTTATTCATCCAGGTATTTGTGCACCCATTTGAGGGCGGCTGCAACGGCCGGAAAACCTATGGTGGTGGTCAGGATCAGAAGCGCCTGGACCACCTCGTGGGGTGTGGCCCCGGCTTCCACGGCCCGCCGGGCATGGTCGACCACGGCCAGCTTGGAGCCTATGGCCGCGCCCGCCCCGAGCTGGATGAGCTGGATGCTCTTCTCCTCCAGGGGGCCGGCCTGGCGCGCCGCCTGGGCCACCGCCGCCAGGGACTGCATGTAGTTCGGATAATGCTTGGTCAGGGGCTCGCAGTATCCGGGTCTGCTTTTTCCCGACATGATCCGCTCCTTGGGCCGGCTCGTGTGGCGTCCCTTAAAAATACTGCCGTATGAAGTTCTTGTAAAAATCAAACGCGGCTTTTGGCCATAGCGGGCCTGTGTTGCAACACCGCGAACCCGTTACGGGTTTCCAAAGGGCCAAGCCCTTTGGTTGCCGAAGGCTTCAAAAACGGCTTTTTTTGCAAAAGCCTCACGGGATCACGGCGCGGCGTCCAAGGCCTTCATGGCCTCGACGAGCCGGCCCAGGTCCGGCCGGGCATTGATGTCGTGCACGTCGATGAACCGGATGATCCCGTTTTTATCCACCAAGAAAAGCGTCCGCTCGGCCGTGCCGTCCGAGCGCAGGATGCCGAGCTTTTGGGCCAGGGAGCCATGGGGCCAGAAATCCGAGGCCACCGGGAACCACAGCCCGCCCATCTGATGCACCCAGGCGTAGAGGGTGGGGACGTTGTCCACGGTGATGCCCACCAGGGCCGTATTGTGGGCGTCAAAGAGGTCCCGGGCGATGTTGTAGCCCGGCCACTGCCCGGTGCAGACCGGGGTCCAGGCCGCCGGCACAAAGGACAGGACCAGGTTTTTGCGGCCCCGGTATTGGGACAGCGAAACCCGGCTGCCGTCAATGGCCGGCAGATCGAAGTCCGGCATGGGGTCTCCCACCGCCACGGCCAGAACGCTGTCCGTGGGCGGCAGTTGGCCCATCGGAAAAATGCTTTGCTTGAAGGTTTCGGCGCGCGTTTCTTCGGCCCGCACCGGCCCGGCCAGGCACAACAGCGCCGCCAGGGCGGCCGGCCACCATCCATGCCGCATGCAGCCTCCCCTTTTGCCGGTTACAGCCCGGTTTTCCGCGTGATTTCCGACAAAAACGCCTCGGGCGACTCCATGCGCCCCAGGCTCCCGTGGACCACCGTGAAAGAGCCGTCCGGGCCTTTTTTGAGCACATAGAAATATGGCGTGCCCACCTCGCCCAGGGCCTTGTGCGCGGCAAAGCCGGCATCCGAAAAGAGCGGGAACGCCACGTCGTACTGGTTGCGGAACACGTCCACTTCGGTTTCCGAATTGCCGGCCCCGATGCCGATGAGCTTGACCCGGTTGGACAGGCCGCGCCGCCCGATGAGGTCATGGAGGGCGTTTACCGTGGGGGCTTCCTTCTGGCAAAACGGGCAGTACATGCTGAAGACCTCGATCACCAGCGCATCGGCCCGGATGGCGTTCACCGGGACCGGGGTCTTGGGGGAAGGCAGCCCCAGGGACTCGGCCTGGGCCGGGCTCAGCGCGCCGGAAAGGGAAATGTTCGGAAAGGCCGCGCCCACGGCCAGGGGATGGGCGCCCATGGCCTCCGAGGCCTCCCGGGCCGGAGATGAAGCGGGCAAAGCAGACGCAAGCACAAGAGCCGCAACAAACGCCCAGGCCGTTTTCATGAACCCTCCGCACGAAAAAGTGTCGCCAGGAAATTGCTATTGTTCGTATAGCCGCTTCCCGGCCAGGGTCCAAGGGAAAAAAGAGGCAGCCGCCTCTTGCCCGGCCATGGGCAAACGCCATACCGTCGCCGCGAACCCGTCACACGGGCCAGGGTAGCCGCGACCAGACACCCAACGGAGGACTCCCCATGCGTCACCATGTCGCTTTGCCCGTTTCCGCCGCCTGGATCAACCGCGTGGCCTGGACCGTCCTGGCCGTGCTGTTCCTGACCGCCGCCTCGGCCCGGGCCGATGCCGGCCCCAATCCCAAATACGTCTTCTTTTTCATCGGCGACGGCATGGCCCTGCCCCAGCGCGGCGCGGCCGAGCAGTACTTGGCCGCCCGGGACGGCAAGGCCGAGCCGGGCCATTTCAGGCTGGCCATGAACAGGATGCCGGCCCAGGGCCTGACCGCCACCTCGTCCCTCAATTCCATCATCACGGATTCCGGCGCGGCCGGCACGGCCCTGGCCTGCGGGGTCAAGACCTACAATGGGGCCATCGGCGTGGACGGAACCGGGAAACCCGTGCCCAGCATGGCCGAAAAGGCCCGGGACAAGGGCATGAAGGTGGGCATCGTGTCCAGCGTGTCCCTGGACCACGCCACCCCGGCCAGTTTCTATTCCCACCAGCCCAGCCGCAACAATTATTACGAAATTTCTCTGGATGTGGCCAAAAGCGGCTTCGACTATTTCGGCGGCGGCGGGTTCAAGGACCCGGCCGGCAAGAAGTCCAAGCGGGAAGGCGAGAAACAAGATGCCCTGGATGTCATCAAGGCCGCCGGCTATGCGCTGGCCGACACCCGCCAGGCCATCCTGGGCCTTGCCCCGGCCTCGGGCAAGGTCCTGGCCGTCAACCCCGAGCTGGACCGCAACAAGGCCCTGCCCTACGACCTGGACAAGGACGGCAAGGGGGTTTCCCTGGCCGAATTCACGGCCAAGGGCATCGAGCTTCTGGACAACCCCAAGGGTTTTTTCTTCATGGTCGAGGGCGGCAAGATCGACTGGGCCTGCCACGCCAACGACGCCATGACCTCCATCCAGGACACCCTGGCCTTTGACGCGGCCGTGGCCGAGGCCGTGAAATTCGCCGAAAAGCATCCCCAGGAAACCCTCATCGTGGTCACCGGCGACCACGAATGCGGCGGCCTGACCCTGGGCTTTGCCGGCACCCGCTACGGCAACTACTACGATTACCTGAAAAACCAGAAAGGCTCGTTCGAAAAGTTCACTGCCGCCCTGGCCGAATACAAAAAGACCCACGACGCGGGCAGCGCCAAGTTCGAGGACGTGGCGCCCCTGATCCGGGAGAACTTCGGCCTGATCGTGCCCACCCCCGCCGACCTGGAAGCCATGAAGGCCGCACCCAAACCCAACGAGGACGTCACCTCCCCGGCCGACCCCCACGGCATGTACCTCAAGGATTTCGAGCTGGCCACGGTCAAGGACGCCTTTGCCCGCAGCATGCAAAACGAAAAGGAACGCTCCGCCGACGAGATGGATTACCGGGCCTTCGGCGGCTACGAGCCCCTGGCCGTGGCCCTGACCCACATTCTGGACAACAAGGCGGGCCTGGGCTGGACCAGCTATTCCCACACCGGCGTGCCGGTCGTCACCTCGGCCTCCGGCCCCGGCGCCCAGGCCTTTGCCGGCTACTACGACAACACCGACCTGGCCAAACGGCTCATGGCCGCCCTGGGCGCTACCGCCGTGGCCAGTAACTGAGGAAGATGCCTCCGGCGGCCGGGGGGGATCATCCCCCCCGGACCCCCTGAATGGTGGGGCCGCGATTCCCCCGGCGGCACAAGGCGCAAAGCCGCCTTGACGCCGGGGAAATCGCGGCCCCACAGTCCATTTGGGCCTGGGAGATGGAGAAAAAAGCATGCGGCAACAGGTGTGGAGGCGGTTATTCGGGCTGGCGGCCCGCCGCGACATGGCGCTGTTTCTCGTCTTTGCCGCCTTGAGCCTGGGCCTGTGGTTCTGGCCCACAGGCTTCGAAAACCGCCTGCCGGCCAACGCCGTCCAGGTCAAGGCCCGCATCCTGACCGTGGACAACAGCCACGTGCACCAATACGGCGTGATCCGCGAAGGCGAGCAGCGCGTCACCGCCGTGCCCGCTTCCGGCCCCTTTGCCGGACAGCGCATCACAGCCGACAACATCCTGCTCGGCAAGCTGGAGCTGGACAAGGTCTTCGCGCCCGGGGACACGGCCCTGCTCGTGCTCTCCTTAAAGGACGGCAAGATTGTCTCGGCCGTGGCCCAGGACCATTGGCGGCTGGGCCTGCAAGGGCTTTTGCTCGGGCTTTTCGCCCTGGCCCTGATCGCCTACGCCGGCATCACGGGCCTCAAGGCCTTGACGTCGTTTCTGTTCGCCGCCCTGCTCCTGTGGAAGGTGCTGGTGCCGCTTTTCCTGCGCGGCTTCGATCCCCTGCTCGTGGCCCTGGGCGTGCTGGCCGTGCTCATGGCCGGGGTGGTCTTTTTGGTCGGCGGATGCAACCGCCGGGCCCTGGCCGCCTATTGCGGCTCCCTGTCCGGCGTGGCCGTGACCTGCGGCCTTGCCCTGGCCACGTCCCCGGGATTCGCCCTGCCCGGGGCCGTGCTGCCCTTTGCCGAGACGCTTATTTACACGGGATTCGGCCACCTGAACCTGGGCCGCATGTTCCTGGCCACCATCTGCCTGGGGGCCAGCGGGGCCATCATGGACGTGGCCATGGACGTGGCCGCCAGCCAGGCCGAGGTGGCGGCCCACCAGCCGGGCCTGGGATTCGGGGCACTGCTCGTTTCCGGGCTGCGGGTGGGCCGGGTGGTGGTGGGCACCATGGCCACCACCCTGCTTCTGGCCTACTGCGGCGCCAGCCTGGCCCTGCTCATGGTGGTCATGGCCCAGGGCGTGCCCCTGGCCAATGTGGCCAGCATGCCCTTCGTGGCCGCCGAAATCGCCAACACCCTGGTCGGCAGCTTCGGCCTGGTCACGGCCGCCCCGCTGACGGCCGTAGCCGGCGCGGCGCTGCTGTATAAGCGGTAGAGAGGGGGAAAGAATGCCTCCGGCGGCCAGAAGGGGCAAGGCCCCTCCTGGGCCACCCGGACCGGGGACTGTGCTGGTTTATGGTGCCGTTGGCCTGGAGATGATTCTGGCCCTTCGCGGCCAAAACGGGAGGAGGATTTTGTTATTGCGATGAAAGGCGTTTTATGAGGGCTTCCACCCTGGCAACGGATTTATTCCGACCAAGTTGACGAAACCCATCAAGGCTGCGTTGCAAAATTGCTAGGCCTTCTTTTTTGTGGCCGGATTCGAAGAGAGCTCGACCATATGTTTCCCCAACAAGGGCTATGCCATTAAGGTATCCTGTCTGAATAAAAAAATTATACGCTTTAACAAATTCTTTCAGGGCACCTTCGATATTACCCTTAAAAAGGTAATTCTTGGCTATACGGCTTGATGTCCAGGCAATACCTTCCAAATCTCCCATTTCTTCCGCTACCTTTAAAGCATCCTGTAGATACAATAAAGATTCATCGAGTTGTCCTCGTGCCTGGAGGATATCGGCTATTTTAGAGTTTGTTATAGCAACCTCACGAAGGTCACCGATTTGTTCATAAATTGGAATTTGTTCATTTATTCTAATTTTCAAAGCTGCTTCAAAATTTCCTTTCATATAAAATATATCAGCGATATAACCTTTAGTAACAGCCATATTACGAAGGTCACCGATTTGTTCATAGACGGGAAGTACTTCTTCCACCCTAATGCGTAATGCCTCATCAAGTTGGCCTCGCGCCACAAAGATATCTGCAATTCTACCTTTGGACAAAGCCACGCCACGAACGTCACCAACTTTTTCAAACTCGGGAAGTACCTCTTCCATTCTGATACGTAATGCCTCGTCGAGTTGACCTCGCGCAGCAAGGATATCAGCTATCTTACCTTTGGTTATGGCCACACCGCGTGCGTCACCAAGTTTGTTATAGACTGGAAGCGCCTCATCAGTCGCAATTCTAAGTGCATCTTCAAGCTTACCTTTCAAATAATATATATTGGCAATTTGCCCTAGAGTTGTTGCAATCCCTGCTTCGATTCCAAGTCGTTCCAGAATCGTTTTCGCTGCATCATAATGCTCAAGAGCCACGTCGTATTGCCCAAGAGTTTCTTCCAATCCAGCTTGATCATACAGAATATTTGCCTGAGAATACTCATCTCCAGCTTGTTGTGCTGTTTTCAGCAAGCTGGCCAATGTCTCCAGGTGACGGTGTTTTTCTTCAATTGTAAGATTTTGAGGTACGCCTGAAACCCAGTCCAAAGGTCGATATTCAATCGGTCGTGTCAATTCCTGATCCGCAAAAACAAACGCCCCGCTGTACCAATCATGCAAATCCGGCGCATGCCGGGCGAGCAGGGTCATGGCGTATTGGGGCAGCCATAAAAGCAGCGGCTTTCCCAGGCGCTGGAACGCGCCGCGCCGGAAATTGATTTCCTGGAGCGTGCGGTCGGTCCGGTCCGGGTCATCGCCCGGCAGCCCAGCTTCCAGGCCGGAAACGGAAATAACGGCTTCCTCCCCGGCCTGTCGGGCCGCATCGGCCACCACCTCGTCGATGGTCACGCCCCGGTCCGGGTCCTTGAGCGCCTCCCGCAGGTCCACCCGCACAATTTCCCGGCCGCAGTCTTTTTCCAGGGCGTCCAGAATCCGCTCGCGCAAAACCGGCACGTTGCACTCGGCCAGAAGAAGGGCAAACCCCTTGGCAATGCGCAACGCGGCCAAGAGCGGCAGATAATCGGGTTGCGCGGCGGTGAGCTCGTCCGGCGAGGCGTCCATCATTTGGCGTAGGTTATGAGATCAGGCTTGCCCGGCAAATCCAGGAGATATTTCACCGCCGGATGCACGTCGGCCCAGCGTTCGCCGTTTTGGTATTCGTGGATGAGCCGATTATGGAGCAGGTCCACACTGCTGGAATTGGAGGGCATGTCTTTTTTGTCCGCCACATCTTGCAAGACAGTCCTGCCCTTTTCGGGAATGAGGCGGCTTTCATCGCGCAGATAGGCGGCAATGGCCTTTTGGCCCACTTTTCGGTCAATGCGGTCCCCACTGGCATAGGTATAGGCCCTGCGAAACAATCTGAGCAGGTCGCGCACAGCGCCGCCGGACAGTGAAATAAAATCTTCAATTGTGTCCGGAGTTTCAAAAACGGCATCAACATCCACCCGTTTGCGGACCACTTCCCACAGCGCGTTGCGTCCTTTTTGCCAATCCTTATTGTTCCTGTCGCGCAGCTTGATCATAGGGATGAGATAATACTCGTCGGGCCAAGCGTCGCCGATGTGGGCTTCATAGACCAGGGACATGGGCGCGGTGTAAATGACGTGGCATTCCGAAATCTTCAACTGATCGGCGTGGTGCATGAAGATTTCGACGTGGGTGGAAGGCTTCTTTTCCGAAGCGTCCCGGCGAATAGCCTTTTCCAGGCCGTCGACAATGACGACGAGATTGGCCTTGCCCTTGGCCTGCACCGCCATACGCGCGCTGAGCACGAATTTCTGCAGGAGCGAGAGAAACCGGGAGAGATCCTGATCGAGGTTTTTTCGAATTTCCTTGCGATTTGCGCTGGCGCTTTTGATTTCAGCAGTGGCTTTGCCCAACAGCTTCGCAAGAAATGGCAATGTTCCACTGATTTCCAATCCCGCGCTTGCCGTCCTGTTGTCCGAGTCTTCCTCGGTACTGACCAAGACTTTTTGGCTGAACCAATCTTCGATTTCCTGAAGCAATAGAGCATCGACCTTTATCTTCTTCTCCTCCAGGGAGTCGCCCAGGGCCTGGACAATGACCAGCAATACGTCCTTATAATTGATGTCTCCCAAATCGAGCATCTTTTCGATGTCCACGTAAACAACAAACGACCCATCCCTTTCCAGGGTTTCCTTCACCCGCAGCAATTCAGTGGTCTTGCCGCTGCCGCGATGGCCCGTCACAAGCTTATGCAGGAACTCGGTCTGTCCGCAGCCCCGAATGGCCCTGCCGATGGTTTTGGCCATGTTTGCTTCGCAACGCGCCGGATTGAGATCAACATAGCGTGAATCGTCCGGACCAAGCGGCTGATCGGGGTTGCAGGCCTGCCAGACATCTTCAAGGACAGTCGCGGGGTACATGGGCATGGAATTCTCCGGAAAATGCACGACAAATCTTCCCGCCACTGGTACCGGACCGGTCCGCTTCAGGCAAGCGGGCCGCGTGTGGCGCGCGTTTTCCGGCGGCCGGCCGTGGGGAACCGCTACTGCGGCGACAGGTGCGGCTTGGAGGCGTCGGCCAGCCTGTTTTTGGCGGCGGCTTTGGGGAGCGTAAGCGTCTTGGGCAGCATGCCCGGATGGCTGTCCTTGAGCATGGCGTAGCGGGCCATGATGCGCTGCACGTAATTGATGGTCTCGGGAATGGCCGGCACTCCGCCGCTGCGGGCCACGGTCTCGGGGCCGGCGTTGTAGGCGGCCAGGGCCAGGCGCAGGTCCTTGAAGCGGTTGAGCATGGCTTTGAGGTGCCGCGTGCCTGTGGTCACGTTGCGCACCGGATCGAAGGGGTTGAGCACGCCATAGGTTTCCTGGGTGGCGGGCATGAGCTGCATGAGCCCGGCCGCGCCCTTGGGCGAAACCGCGGTGGCGGAAAACCGGGATTCCTGCTCGATGACCGCGTAGACCAGCTCCGGGTCCAGGCCGAAGGCCCGGCTTTTTTCCCGCACCAGCTCCAGAAGCGGCCCGGATTCGATGACCGGCGGAAATCCTCCCGGCCCCAGCGGCGCCGTGGCCATGCGGCCATAGGCCCGGGTGGCCTCGAGAATCCAGCCGTCCTTGCGGTCCTTGGACACCGCGCCCAGGGCCTGGATGCGCTTTTTGATCTCCGCAAACCCCATATGGGGATCGGCCGGGCCTTCGAAAATCAGGGCATACTGGTCGTTTACGCGTTCCTCGCTCAAGTGCACCAAGCCGTAGTCGTCCTCGTAGCCGTACAGGGTATAGGCCTGACCCGGGACAGCGGCAAAAACGAGGGCCGCCGCCGCCACCAAGGGCCCAAGCAATCGTTGTTTCATATCGCCTCCGGCGCATGACGCCATGCTCTAAGTAGGGCGCATATCCGGCTGGTCAAGGCAGGCCTGCGGGCGGGGCAAACCCGCCGGCCCGGTCATCCGGAGCCTCCCGGCCGTTGCCGCACCAGGCCGGTTTCCACGAGCCGTTCATAAAGCTGCTGCGCGAAAAGCTTTTGCCCCAGGGACGTCAGGTGCACGAAATCCCACCACAGGATGCCTGCGTCCTTTTGCCGCGTGAAAAAGTCGTGCATGTCCAGCACCGGGATACGGCCGGCTGCGGCAATTTCCCGCAGCGCCGCATGGCGCTTTTGCAGCTCCGTGGTGTCGTCCAGGGGAAAGTTCGGCTCCAGGATCAGGAGCACGGCCGCCTGGGACTGCCGGATGCGCGAAACAAGGGCCTGCATGTTGGCGGCATAGCTTTCCAGGGTGTTGCGGCGGGCGTCGTTGCTGCAAAGGTCCACAATGACCAGGTCCGGCCGCAGGGCGGCCAGGTGCTCGTCCCAGAGCTTGACCGCATGGCCGCTGTCTATGCCGGATATGCCGCCCCCCAGGCAGGCGTAGGCAGAGCCGCCCGCGTCGAGCAGGCGCTGCGCCACTGCCGGCACGGTATCCTCGGCCCTGGCCGCGCCGCTGCCCTCGATCTGCGAGGCTCCGACAAACAGGATCACGCCTTTCCCCTCCTCCCGGGCCCGGCGCGCCTGGGCCGGGAGTCCGGCCAGGATGTTCTCCTCGCGCGACGTCCGCCAGCCGGCTTCCTCCTGCTGGCGTTCCAGGGAACTGACCGGGTATTGCCTGACGTAGAACTGCATGAAAAGCAGCAGGCAAAGGCCGGCCGCGGCCAGGGTGGCATTGGCGCACAGCCCGTATTGCAGCACGCGCTCGAGGTTGTTCGTTTTTTTCCGGAAAAAAAGGCACAGCGCCCCTTCCGCCAGCAGCACAACCGCCAGGATCGAGCCGAAATACGCCGCCTTGGCGGCCTGAAAGTCGAAATTCTCGACAATGGTTTTCCCGTCCGCCAGCTTGATGCGAACGTCCGTGATCGTCCCGTGCCGGCTCGCCCCCTTGAACCCCAGGCCCACGATGGCCGAGGGGTCCAGGCCGCCCCGCGCCAGGACCGGGACGCCGCCCAGGGCCAGGTGCATGGCGTTGCCGGTAAAAACGATGAGCACGTCTGTTTTCGCATCGTTTTTCACGGCGCTCTCCGGCAATGGCTGTATCTCCCGAAAGGCCTTTTGCGCGTCCGCAGTAAAGAAAAAGGACCGCTCTCCCGGTGTGGTGGTCAGCTTGAGGCCGAACCAGGTTGCGTCGCGGCAGGCAAACAGCACGTACAAGTCGCTTTGCGACAGCTCCATCCGGAAGGAGACGCTTTGGGGAGTGACAGGCTCCTTGTACAGGACTTCTTGATGGCCGAACCAAGCGTCGAGGTGCAGCTTGTCGCCTTCCAGGGCCTGGCCGCGATAATAAAACGACCAGGCTCCCATGACCGGCTTGGCCAGGCCGATCTTGGTCGGCGACCAGTTGCCGTTGCGAAACAGGGACCGCTCGGAAAGGACCAGGCTGCCGGCCAGGCAAAAGCCCAGTACGACCGCCAACGCGGCATTGAGCAGGCACAGGGCCGCGATCGTGCGCTTCATGTCGCCATGTGCATCCGTGTCGGTTTTCCATTCCCCGGGGGCAACGGCTTGGCCGCGCAAGAACGCATGCGCTGCTGCATCACCGTGCAACCGGCTTTATGCAAAAAAAAAGCCGCCGGAAACGGCGGAGCGCGAAAAACAAGGCAAGTGCCCGACCCTCCTGGCGATTGCGGCCAGCGGACCGCCCAGGCGCAAGCGCGCAGCCGTTTCACCGCCACAATACGCGGCATTCATTTTTTGAGAAAGCGTATCGGAAAAGAGATGGCGTCCTGATTGCGCGGCCTGATTCCAGGCCGCGCAATCAGGGGACAATCATTTGCCGAACGGGCACTTGGGATAGGTGCAGGCCCGGCACGACAGGCACATGGCCCCTTCGGCCAGCTCGGCCAGGTCCCGGCGGCTGGGCCGCAGCCCGGCCAGCACCCGGGGCAGCAGCAGGTCGAAGCTGGTGGTGCGGTGAAACAGGGCGCAGGCCGGCACGCCGATGACGTCGGCCTTCCCCAGCCGGCCGACCAGGGCCATGGCTCCGGGCAGCACGGGCATGCCGTGTACGGCCTCGGTCAGCCCGGCGTCCAGGAGCCCCAGCCGGGTCACGTCGTCCGGGTCCACGGACAGCCCGGCCGTGGTCACCACCAAATCCGCGCCGGCATCGAGCAGGTGTCCGGCCGCCTCGGCCACGGCCGTGCGGTCGTCCGGGGCCTTTTCCACGGCAATCACGGAGCTGCCCAGGGCCTCGACCTTGGCCCGCACCACGGGCTCGAACTTGTCTTCGATGAGCCCGGAAAAGACCTCGGTGCCCGTGACCAGCACCCCCACCGCGGCCTGGCGGATGGGGCGCACGCCGAAAAGCGGCCCCTCGGCCAGAAGGCGCATGGCCGCCTCGAAGACGGCTCGCGGCAGATACAGCGGTATGGCCCGGCAGCCGGCCACGGCCTTGCCCGCCTCCACCACCAGATGGGACTGGCGCGAGGCGCACATGACGCCCTCGATGCAGTTAAACGCGGTCAGGCGCGGCCGGTCCACGGTCAAAAGCCCGGGCACCTCGGCCAAAAGCTCCACCTTGCCCTCGCGCGGCGGGCCGGACAACGCCAGGCCCGGCCCGGCCAGGGCCCGGGCAAAGGCCAGGGCGGCCTCGTTTTCGTGCACGAAATCATCCAGGGGTTCGGATTCTTCCTCCAGGTAGAGGCGCTGGCGGCCCATGGTCTGGAGCCGGCAGACGTCGCCGGCGGTGATGGCCGTGCCGGCCTCGAAGGCCACGGTCTTGGACGTGCCGGGCACGATGCGGGTCATGTCGTGCAGCACCCGCCGGCCCAGGGCCTCATTTAACGGCACGGCCCGCAGGCGCGGCCCCTCGCCGGCCACCACATACGGCGCCTCGCCGGCGCAGCCCCGGCAGATGGCCCCGTCGGCCGTGGGATAGCCCTCGCCGCACACCGGGCACACGCCGATGGCCCCCATGTGGGGCTTTTTCATGAAATCCGGCCGCACCCGGACCGGGGCCACCCGGCACACCTCCGGCCCGGCCGCCTTGATCTCGGCAAAAAGCCGGGGCCGGTCCTGTTCCTTTTTCGGCTTGGTCTTGAGATACCAGGCCCGGATCTCCGGCCAGTCGTCCAGGATCGCCGGATCGAGCCAGGCCCGGAACCCCTCGCCCGTGAACTTGTCGTACAGGGTCAGGGCATAGCGGCCGAGATTGATCACCCGCATCCAGCCGTTGCCGTAGCTGGGCGGCGTCAGGAGCTGCACCGCGTCGGGCAGGCATTTTTTCGTCTCCACCACGGCGTCGAACAGGGTGCCCTCGGGCAAAAAGGCCCGGGCCGCCTCCACCATGTAGCCGCCGAGGATGAGCCCCGGGGCCGGGTTGCCGTGGAAGGCCGCGGCCACTTCCAGGAACTGTTCGAAGGTATAGGGGCCGATCAAGCGGCCTTCGGGCTGCAGTTCAGTCATTTTTGACATAAAATCCTCGAAAATCCGGGCGTCCACCGCGCCACCAGGCGAGGCGGCATCAGGACACGTTGGAGTAGATGCGATTGAGCAGGCTTTTGAGCGTGGCCACTTCTTCCCGGGTCAGCCCCTGGCAGGCGCGTTGCAGGCAGGAGGTGGCGACGGGCAGGAGCACGTCCTTGAGCGCCGCTCCGGCCTCGGTCAGGAAGATGCGGTGGCTGCGGCGGTCCTGGGGATCGGGCCGGCGGGTCACCAGATGCTTTTCTTCCAGAATCTTGAGCAGCCGCGTCACGTTGGGCTTGTCCTTGTCGGCCCGCCGGGCCAGCTCCACCGGCGTCTGGCCGTCTTCCTCCCACAGGAGGTTGAGGATGCCCCATTGGTCGACGGTAATGTCTATTCCCGCTGTCTGCAAAGCCGTATTGCCTAAAAGTCGCAGCCGCAGGGCCGTGCGCACCAGCAAAAACCCCAGGGAACCCTGCAGGGGAAAGGGCGTGACGTCTTCGGGAGCGAGCAGCGCTTTTTCCATACCTGCGGTATCGGGTACCAAGAGGAAGAGCGTCGGTCAACGCCCTTCCCCGGATTTCTACACTGGCTGCACGGTAACGAAATGCTCCTGCATGCATACGCCCCCGCCGCCCCGGTCGTAGTTGCCGATGCCCTGGGGCATGAGCTCGTTGTCGGCCGCGCCCCGGCCCCGGGCCCGGCTTTCCACGGGCAGGGTATGGCCGAAGCCGTGCACCATGAACACGGTTTCCGGATGGACGGCGTCCGTGACCTTGGCCCGCAGCCGGCCGGCATGGGAGCCGTTGCGGACTTCCACCAGCCTCCCGTCGGCAATGCCGAGCCGGGCCGCTTCGCTGGTGTGAATCCACAGCACGTTTTCGGGCATCTGGGCGAACAGCAGGGGGTTGTTGACCGTATGCCCCTGGGTGTGCAGCCCCACCCGGCCGAAGCTGATGCGAAAGCTGCCTGGGGGCGGCGCGGCCGGCGATGCGTACGGGGCCAGGGAGGCAACGCCGTCGGCTTCCAGTTTTTCGTTTATGATCTCGATCTTGCCCGAGGGGGTCTTGAAGGCCTTGTCATCCACCGGCCGAAGGAGCGGCCCGCCAAGCTTGACCATGCCCGTGGCCTGGAAATCGGCCATGGTGACGCCCGTGTCTTGCAGCTGGAAGTTCCAGATGTCCTCGATGGAGCCGAAGTCGAGCTGGGTTATGCCCAGGCGCCGGGCCAGGTCGCGGTAGATTTCCCAGTCGGCCCGGGTGTCGAAGCGCGGAGCCAGGGCCCGGTTGCGCACGAAGAAATACGGCGAAATGCCGTTTTTGCAGGCAATCATGGATTCACGTTCGAGATATGGCGACATGGGCAGGACCACGTCCGCGAACCAGGCCGTGTCCGACCAGGAAAAAGTCACGGCCACCAGCAGTTCCAGGTTCTCCCACAGGGCCTTGACGTCCGCGGAATCCGGAAAGGCCATGAGCGGGTCGTGGCGGTGGGCGATGTAGGCCTTGACGGGATAGGGCTGCCCCGTGGCAATGGCCTCGTAGGCCAGGTTGACCAGGCCCGGTCCGGTCTCGAAGTGGGTGCGCTCCTCCATCCAGCCCACGCCGTCCACGCGCTTGTCTTCGGGCTTGGGGAAGAGGTCCACCAGGTTTTTGAGGCCCTTTTTGCCCACATGGGCCGGCTTGTTGACCAGGGGCAGGCCGCCCTTGGCCCCGATGGCCCCGAGCAGGGCGTTGATGATATAGGCCGTGCGGCAGACCTGGAAGGAATCGCCGTAGCGGGCGGTCATCCAGCCGGGGTGCCAGACCACGGCCGGCGCGGCCGCGGCCAGCTGGGCCACGAAAGCCTCGATGCGCTTGGCCGGGACGCCGGTCTCGGCCGCGGCGAACTCCAGGCCGTACGGGGCCACGAAGGCCCGCAAGGCGTCCAGGTCCTTGATCCAGGCTGCGGCAAAATCCTTGTCGTAGAGGTTTTTCGACAGCAGTTCGTGGATGACGGCCAGGTTGAAGGCATAGTCCGTGCCCGGCCGGATCATGAAGAAGTTGTCCGACTTGGAGGCGGTCACCGTGGCCCGAACGTCGATGCAGGTGAGCTTGGCCCCGGCCTCCTTGGCGTCGAGCAGGTCGTTGACCTCCTTGACGTTGATGGCCTCGAGGATGTTTCGCGTCTGGAGCACCACGTGGCGCGCGTTTTTGAGGTCATAGGCCAGGTCCTTGCGGCCGAATCCGAAGAGCGAGAGCGCGGCGTGCTGCACGTTTCGGGCGCAGGCCGCGTCGTGGTTGCAGTAGTTGGGGCTGCCCAGGGCCTTTAAAAAGGCCCGGTGCATGTCGCGAAACGGCCCGCCCCGGTCCGACAGGAGCACGCTTCGGGCCCCGTACGTTTCGCGGATGCGGGAAAGCTCCCCGGCCACATAGGCCAGGGCCTCGTCCCAGGACGCCCGCCGCCATTTGCCCTCGCCCCGCGCTCCGGCCCGGATCATCGGAAACTGGGGCCGCTCGTCGTCGGCCACCAGGGCCGCGCCGGCCGCGCCCCGGGCGCACAGCGCGCCCTTGATGCCCGCGGCGTGGGGATTGCCTTGCAAGTGCACGATCCTGTTGTCTTCCACCACGGCCATCATGGGGCACCGCACGGTGCACATGCCGCAGATGCTGTAAACGTTTCGCCGTTTCATGTTTCGCTCCCCTTGAGGCCTTGTTGCATTGCCGGCCCTGGTCTGCTCCTCACACGCCACTAGCAAGAAGGCGTGACACCTGGCAAGGAAAAAGTCTTGTGAAATTGAACACGTGGAAGATAGAGAATGGCTGCAAAAAACCGTGACACTTGTGAAGCGGGGAACGTAAGGCCCTTTGGTTGACAAGGGATTGGAAAACCCGTTTAGGTTACCGCAAAGAAGGCCCGGGCTCGGGCGACTGGCCGGCATGGCCCGGCCCCGGTCCGGCCGTGGGAGGCGACCCATGGTCTTCACCTGGTTTCAGGCGGCCTTGCTGCTTTTTTTCATCGGCGGCGTGCTGTTCGCCGCCGGACCGCTCTTGGGCTCCCTGCTGCTGGCCCCCAAGGCCCGGGGCGGAGCCCTGACCGAAACCTACGAATGCGGCGTGCCCACCCACGGCCAGACCTGGGTCCGCTTCGGCATCAACTACTATTTCTACGCCCTGATCTTTTTGGCCTTTGAGGTGGACATCCTCTACCTCTTCCCGGTGGCCGCCGCCTACGGCGCGCCCCAGGCAGGGACCGCGGCCGTCAAGCTCTTGGTGTTCCTGGCCGTCCTGGCCGTCGCCATGGTCTATTTCATGCGCAAGGGAGTGTTCGCATGGCCCCGCAGGATCGACGTTTCGCCCCGGACGTAGTCAACACGGTGGACCCGGCCCTGGTGTCCGCGCCCGGGGTCCAGAAGATCATGGACGTGTGCCGGGCCATGTCCCTTTGGCCCATGACCTTCGGCCTGGCCTGCTGCGCCATCGAGATGATGGCCGTGGGCATGGCCCGTTTCGACATCGCCCGCTACGGGGCCGAGGTCTTCCGGCCCTCGCCGCGCCAGTCCGACCTCATGATCGTGGCCGGCACGGTCAACAAGAAGA
>CAZBER010000088.1:0-16798 GCA_964490985.1 uncultured Desulfovibrionaceae bacterium
GATGAGGTCGTGGAACTCGTGGCCGAAATCCTCGGGGGAAGCCGGCTTGGCCCCTTGGCCGAGCAAGGGCAGGGCACGGGGACAGGCCCGCATCTCCACCTCGGCCCGGCGCAAGGCCTCGCCAACCCGGGGCAGGAAGGTGGGCGCGGCCGCGGCATGGACCAGCAGGCACTCCAGGGCGTTGCACACGCCCGGCCGCTGGGCCTTGGCGTTGAGCACCACGGTTTCGGCCCGGGATTCGTCCGCGCTCTCGTCCACATAGGCGTGGCACACGCCCTTGTAATGCTTGAGCACGGGCATGGTGGCCTGCTCCACCACGGCCCGGATCAGCCCTTCGCCGCCGCGCGGAATGATGACGTCGATAAATGCGTCGAGCTTGCACAGCGCCGCCACCGCGGCCCGATCGGCGGTGGGTACGAGCTGCACCGCGTCCTCGGGCAGCCCGGCCCCGGCCAAAGCCCGGCGCAGGAGTCCGGCCAGGGCGGCATTGGAGGCCAAGGCCTCGGAGCCGCCCTTTAAAATCACGGCATTGCCGGCCTTGAGGCACAAAATGGCCGCATCCACGGTGACATTGGGGCGGGATTCGTAGATCATGCCGATAACGCCGAGCGGTATGCGCATGCGGCCGACCATAAGCCCGTTGGGGCGCTGCCACATGGTCTCGATGGCCCCCACCGGATCGGGCATGGCGGCCACCTCGCGGCAGGCGCAGGCCATGGTGTCCATAACGGCCGGGGTCAGGGTCAGGCGGTCCTGGCGCGGGGCGTCCATGCCGGCAGCCCTGGCCTTTTCCAGGTCCGCGGCATTGGCCGCGAAAACCGCCTGCCGCTCGCTTTCAAGCAGCCCGGCCAGGGCGGCCAGGAAGGCGTCCTTGGCCGCGCCCGGGGCGGCGGCCATCTGCCGCGAGGCCTCCTTGGCCTTCCGGGCCATATCTTCCATATCCGTGGCGACGCTCATGGAACCTCCGCTGGAAATACCATATCGAAAACGATTCCGTAGCCTCGGGGTCACGCAAAAGTCAATCTCCGGACCGGCCGGCCTGGCCGATTCCTCCGGCCTTTTGACACACCCCGGCCTTTATGCTTATTTGTACCGCCCTTTTTCACTAAATACGCATTCGTTGTGGAGGCTATCACTATGGTCGAAACCCCGTCGCCGCGTCCGGGCAAGGACGCCCTTTCCGACATCCCCGCCGTCCTGCGGCTTCCCGTTCAATATTGGAAACAGTCCGTGGCCGCGGCTGCCGTCATCCTGGTGGCGGCGGGCGGGTATGCCCTTTTCGGCATCTACCAGAAAAGCCAGGCCGAAAAGGCCGAAAACGAGCTGGGCGCCATTGTCGTATCCAAGCAGGGCGCCGAGCGCCTGGCCGCCCTGGAAGCCCTGGCCAAGAGCGCGCCCGAGGCGGCCCGGGACGGCGTCTATCTGGAAATGGCCAAAACCGCCCAGGAGCTGGGTGATTTCGCCAAGGCCGCTGCCGCCTGGGAGGCCGTGTCCCGGCACGCCCCGGCCGGCATGAAGACCGTGGCCGGCCTGGGCTATGCCACGGCCCTGTCCAAGTCCGGCCAGGACGCCAAGGCCATGGAGGTCCTGGAAGGCCTCAAAAACGATGCGCCCAAGGCCTTTGCCATGACCGTGGACCGCCAGCTGGCCATCACGGCCGAAGCCGCCGGGGCCTGGCAAAAGGCCCTGGCCGCCTATGAGCGCATGAAAGCCGACGGCTCCCTGCAAAACGCCGGCTATCTCGACGCCAAGATCAGCCAGCTCAAGGCCAAGGCCGGCGCCGCCGACCAGCCCAAAACCAACGGCTAGCCTTGCGTCCTTAAAAAAACCAGGCGTCCTTGAAATCCGCGTTCGCGGATTTCAAGGACGCGATGAGCCCATCCACTTGCTGGAGGTTTTTTTGTGGGTAAGGAGCTTTTGACCGGCGCTGCCGGAGAAACCTTGTTGCTGCTCGGCAACGAAGCCATTGCCCGGGGAGCCCTGGAAGGCGGCGTCCGCTTCGTGACCTGCTATCCGGGCACCCCGTCGTCCGAGGTGCCGGACGCCTTTTTTCGGCTTTCCCAAGGCGCGCCCTACTATTTCGAGTACTCGGTCAACGAGAAGGTGGCCCTGGAAGTGGGCGGCGGCGCAGCCCTGGCCGGCCTGCCCACCCTGGTGACCATGAAGCACGTGGGCGTCAACGTGGCCGCCGATCCCTTGATGACCCTGGCCTATGTTTCGGCCCCGGGCGGCCTGGTGCTGCTGTCGGCCGACGACCCGGGCTGCCATTCCTCCCAGAACGAACAGGACAACCGCATCTATGCCCGCCTGGGCGGCCTGCCCTGCTTCGAGCCAGCCACGGCCCAGGAATGCAAGGACATGGCCCGCGACGCCCTGCTGCTGTCCCGGCGCTTCGAAACCCCGGTGCTCCTGCGCACCACCACCCGGGTCAACCACGTGCGCGGGCCGGTGCGCCTGGGCGAGATGCCCGCTACCCCGGCCGAAAAGCCCTTTGCCAAGGACCCAGCCCGGTTCGTGCCCCTGCCGGCCTCGGCCCGGGCCATGCACGACCGCCTGCTCGGCCTGCTGGAAAAGGTGGCCGGGGAAGCCGAAACCTCGCCTTACAACGCCGAAAGCGGCGCCGGCGAAGTGGGCTTTATCGCCTCGGGCATAAGCCGGGCCTATCTGCGCGACGTGCTGGACGAGGACGGGCTGACCGGCACGGTCAGGCTGCTGGAACTGGGCATGACCTATCCCCTGCCGGAAAACCGCATTGCCGATTTTCTGGCCGCCTGTTCCAAGGTGGTGATCCTGGAAGAGCTCGAACCGGTCCTGGAAACCGAGATCCGGGCCCTGGCCCAACGGCGGGGTCTTGGCACGGAAATCCTGGGCAAGGGCGCGCACTTGCCCCGAAACGGGGAATACTCCACCACCATGGTGCGCGCTGCCGTACGCGCGGCCCTGGGCCAGGCCCAAAAAGTCCCCCAGGCCTGCGCCGTGCCGGCCGATTTGCCCAAGCGTCCGCCCAACCTGTGCGCCGGCTGCCCCCACCGGGCCGCCTATTTCGCCGTGCGCGAGGTCTTCGGCGACAAGGCCGTCTATTCCTCGGATATCGGCTGCTACACCCTGGGCTTTTTGCCGCCGTTTCGGGCCGCCGACTTCCTGCTGTGCATGGGCTCGTCCATCTCCACCGGGGCCGGTTTCGCCCGGGCTTCGGGCAAGCCCGTGGTGGCCTTTATCGGCGACTCCACGTTTTTTCATTCCGGCATCACCGGCCTGGTGGACGCCGTGGCCTACAACCACGACATCCTCATCGTGATCCTGGACAACCGCACCACGGCCATGACCGGCCATCAGCCCAATCCCGGGGTCGACACCACCATCTTCGGGGAAAATCCCAATCCCGTGGATCTGATGGCCCTGATCAAGGCCTGCGGCGTCACCCCGGTCAAGGTCAATCCCCTGCATTACAAGGCCACCACCGCGGCCCTGCGCACCCTGGCCGAGGCCTCGGGCCCCCGGGTGCTCATTGCCGAATACCCCTGCCCCATCCATGCCCGGCGCGTGGGCCAGGCCAAAAAGACCTTGCCGGCCCGGGTGGCCGGCGATGCCGCGGCCTGCCTGGGCCTGCGGGACAATCTGGCCTGCCCGGCCTTTACCATGGAGGACGGCGCGTTTTCCATAAACGCCGAACAGTGCGACGGCTGCATGTTCTGCGTGCAGCTTAGCCCCGACATCAAGCCCGGAAAAAAGGAAGCACGATGAACCGCGCCCGGATTTTTCTGACCGGCGTCGGCGGCCAGGGCACCTTGACCGCCACCACGCTCCTGGCCCGCACTGCCCTGGACGCGGGCCTGGCCGTAACCTCCGGGGAGATCCACGGCATGGCCCAGCGGGGCGGGGTGGTGGAATCCACCCTGCTTCTGGGCGGCTACTTGAGCCCCAAGATCGACGCCGGCGAAGCCGACGTGCTGCTGGGGTTCGAGCTCCTGGAAACCCTGCGCGCCCTGCCCATGCTCAAGTGCGGCGGCACGGCGGTCAGCAACGCCGAGGCCGTGCAGCCCGTCAGCGTCTGCCTGGGCCGGGAATGCTACCCGCCGCTCTCCCGGGTGACCGAGGCCGTGCGCCTTCGCGCCGCCCAGGCGGTCTTCGTGCCCTGTCGCAGCCTGGCCGAGAAGGCCGGCACGGCCAAGGCCGCCAACACCGTGCTCCTGGGCGCGGCGGCCGCCATCGGCGCCCTGCCCTTCGGCATCGAGGCCCTTTCCCGCTCCATTGAAAAATACCTGTCCCCCAAGCTGGTCGCGGTGAACCTTCGGGCCCTGGCCCTGGGAGCCGAGGCGGCCAAGGCGAGAGACGCCGCGTGATCGGCGCGTTTGCCACGTTCGACAGCGGGGAGCCGAACTTTTTCAGCACCCTGTCGCGCATCGTGGCCGAAACCGGCCCGGGCCGTTCCGTGCGCCGAAGCCTGGAAAACGCCCTGGCCATTTTGGTATCCAGCCTGGGCTACAGGCGGGCCTCCCTGGAGCTGCGCGACCTGCCCAAGCCCGACGCCCGCATTGTCCTGTCCCATGGCCGGGAACGCGGCCTGGACCACCTCTACGGTCCCGGCCCCCTGTCCACGGGCCAGGTGATCGGCACCACAAGGCCGCTGATCATCCAGGACGTCAAGGATCATCCCGACTTTATCGGCCGCCCGCCGGACGAGCTGGAAACCCTGTCGTTTATCTGCGTGCCTGTGACCATTCCCGACCCGGATGGCCAGGACGAGGATTTCGTCGCCATATCCCCTTCGGGCGTGGTGGGGGCCTTGAGCGTGGACCTGCCCAAGGCCCCCCAGGTGTTCCTGGAAAGCCATCGGGAATTTCTGTCCGTGGTGGGCGCGGTCCTGGGCAATGCCGCCCTGCGCCTGAAAGACGAATTGGCCCGATCCAAACAGCGCGACCTGCCGGCCCCGGCCGAGGAGGAACAGCCTGCCGAGGCCCCGGCCATGCCTGTGGCCGTGTCCAAAAGCATGCGCCTGGTGCTGCGCCAGATCGCCCAGGCCGCGGGGTCGAATACGCCCATTCTCTTTCACGGCGAGGAAGGCACGGGCAAGGAGTCCCTGGCCCGATTCCTCCACGACCAGAGCAATCGGCGGCACCGGCCGTTTTTGCGCCTGGATTGCGGCATAAAGCCCCTGGAAGCCATGGAGGAAGCCCTCTTCGGCGTACAAAAGGGCGAACGCTCCCAGGCCTCACGCTCCAGGCGCGGCATTTTCGAGCTGGCCCAGGGCGGAACCGTCTTTCTCGACGACATCGAGGAGCTGTCCCTGGCCGCCCAGGCACAAGTGCTGCGGGTCGTCCAGGAAGGCGTTGTCCAGCGTACCGGCAGCGAAAAGCCCGTGCACGTGGACGTGCGCCTGCTGGCCGCCTCCCAGGCGCCCCTGGAAGACCTCGTGGCCCACGGTGAGTTCCTGGAAGACCTGTACTACGCCCTGGGCGTGTTCCCCATCTACGTGCCCTCGCTTCGGGACCGGGTGGGCGACATCCTGCCCCTGGCCGAGCGGTTCCTGGAGGACTACTCCAAGCGGACCGGCAAGAGCGTGCGCCGCATTTCCACGCCGGCCATCGACCTCCTCAACCAGTACCACTGGCCGGGAAACGTCCAGGAACTGGCCAACTGCATGGAGCGGGCCGCTGCGCTTTGCGACGAAGCCGTGGTGCGCACCTACCACCTGCCGCCGACCCTGCAGACCGGGGAATCCTCCAACACCGAGCCGGCCCTGTCCTTTGGCGAGGCCGTGGCCAAGTTCGAGCAGGAACTGCTGGTGGAAGCCCTCAAGAAAGCCCGGGGCAACATGTACCAGGCAGCCCGCAACCTGCGGGAGAGCTACCGGGTGGTCAATTACAAGGTCAAAAAATACGGCATCGACCCCAAGCGCTTCACTCCGGGCCGGCGGGGATAAAGCGCCCCCGCAGCGTCCCCGGAAAACGATTTACCCGCACCCCCCGGCCGCGTATCATCAAACGCCAATTCACGCTCCACCCGGAGGATTCATGGCCAGCCTCGCCAGCCACGACTATTACCGCGACGACATGACCAAGATGCCGCCGCTTCGGACCATTGCCCAGACACTTTGCCTGGACAAGCGCGTCCGCAAGGTTTCGGCGGCCGAGGCTTACGAGCTGGCCAAGCGCCAGCCCGACGTCATGGACACGGACCTGCCCGTCTATCCGCCGGCAGCCCGGCGGCTGGGCCTGCCCGAGGGAGCCACGGTCCTCGTCAACTGCCACGGCCGCATTGTCGGCCGCACGGCCAAGGCCCGGCGCTTCTACACCCGCATGGACGCCCCCACCCGCCGCAAGGTGGAGGCCGACCTGCGCGAGGCCGTCTTCGAGATGCAGCGCTATCCGCTGATCAAGGCCGAGGCCGTCCTGGGCCTGGATCCGGACCTCATGATCAAGGCCACCATCGTGGCCACCGAGGACGACGCGGTCAATGTCTTCAACTGGCTGGCCAACTTCACTCCCTATGAAGAGCTGGCCGAGGCCTACGTCCAAAGCCCCAAGCTCCCCATCCCGGACATCCTGGTGGTGGGGTTCAACCACTGGCGGACCATCGACCCCTTCTACCACAACGAGGGCGGCCCCCAGCTGGCCTTGGTGGACGAGGAAGCCAACGTCATCTTCAACCTGGGCATGCGCTATTTCGGGGAACGCAAAAAGGGCACCCTGACCCTGGCCTGGACTTCGGGCATGCGCCTGGGCATGGCCGCCTGCCACGGCGGCATCAAGGAAATCGACTTCTCGGGCTGCGCCGATCCCAAGGACAAGGCCCTGGGCAAGCGCTCCATCGCCTTTTTCGGCCTCTCGGGCACAGGCAAGTCCTCGCACACCAATTCCCACGACAACGGCGGCACCCTGCCCGAGGGCTTCTCCAAGGTCGTGCTCCATGACGACGCCTTCCAGATCGACTGCCTGGGCAAGGTCTGCCGGGTCTGGGAGCCCACGCTTTTCGACAAGACCGACAGCCGGCCCCTGGGCCATTCGGACTGGGACTACACGATTTCGGCCATGAACCTGGGTTTGACCGAAGTGGCGGGAAAGGTGATGCCCCTGGGCCAGGACGTGCGCAATCCCAACGGCCGGGCGCTCATTGACCGGGACCTGCTTGGGGCCTATGTCAACCGCTGCGCCTTCCCCAACATCATGGTCTGGCTCATGAAGGACACCTGCCTGCCGCCGGTGGTGCGCTTTACCGACAAGCACCTGGCCGTGGCCATGGGCGCGTCGCTCATGACTCGGCGCAACCTGGCCGAGAACGTGTCCGAGGACGAGCTCAAGCAACTGGTGTTCGAGCCTTTTGCCAATCCCTTCCGCGTCTATGAGCTGTGGAAGGACGTGGAGGCCTTTCTCCATGTCTTCGAGGCCGGGGCCATGGGCTATGCCTTCAATTCCGTGGGGTTTTGGAAGACGTCCGACCGGGAGCTGCGCAAGATTCCCCTCCAGGTCTCCCTGACTTTGCAAACCGCCCTGCTCCTGGAACGCCTGGAATGGGAAGACTGGGATCTCTTGCCCGGAGCCCAGCTTCCGGCCCGGAAAAGCGTGGAGCGCCTGCTTCCGGATTATGCCGAGCGCTATGATCCGGGCTGCGTGGGCAACCGCGACCGGTATCTGGAGACCCTCAAGGACCGGTTCCACCAGCGCCGGGTGTTTTTGCAAAATTCCGATCTGCACAACCGGCCGGAGTTGCTCATGGGCCTTGTCAACGCCCTCATGGTGCGGGCCTAAGGCCGGCTATCGGAAAAGGCGTCGCCTCCATGAGCCTGCGCGCCATCCTCGGGGCCATCGGCCTGGTCGTTTCCCTGCCGTTTCTGGGGTATCTGGTCTATTTGAGCCAGGTCGGGACCACCACGCCGGAGCAGATCATCTTCCTGGCCTTTGCCTTTTCCATCACCTTTCCCACGCTCATCCTGCTGTCCCTGGTGCTTTTTCGAAGCCTGCTGGTGCTGGCCGTGTCGCTTCCGGTCTACGCGGCCTGCATCATGGGCGGCTATGCCCGCACCTACATGGCCTTCCAGATCCTGTGCAACGGCAAGGCCACGGAAGCCTTCAAGGACTGCCTCTATTACAGCATCGCCCAATTCACCGGAACAGGCTGCGCCGACTGCGTTCCCACGTCCGGCCTGCGCCTTTTGGCGGCTTCGGAAGCCTTTTTCGGCTACCTCACCCTGGGCGTGTTCATCGCCTGCCTCATCGTCATCCTGGTGCGGCTCATTGCCGCGGACAAGCTGCCGCACTGACGCAAGCAGCCCCATGGCCGAAAAAAAGCCAGACGCCCGAAAGCGCCCGGCCGGTATCGTTCCTGTGACCGAGAAGGGTCAGGCCTTGGCGACCGTGATCACGTCCTCGAATTCGGCCGTCACCATGAAGGTTTTCCCATCAGCCGTGATCGAGAAGTCGTTGCCCGGAAACAGTTGTATTGGTGGGGGTAAAGGCATCGCCCACGTACAGGTCCTTGGCCTCGCCATTGGTCTCGAAGCGGATGGTCGTTCCGTCGCTTAAGGTCACCATCTCCTCGTGGTTGATGCTGACCGGCAGATCGGCTTCGGTGAAGTTGCTCATGATCCCCTCCAGGGTTGACGGTTCCGATACGTATCCATACCCGCAACGCGGGCCGTCACACATGGGAAGCCAGCCCCAAACTACGCCCGATCCTACCGAAAGCAAAGGGTTTTTACCAAAAACCCGTCTACCAGCCCAACACGTAACCAAATATCAGCGGAGCCACGATGGAGGCGTCGGAGTTGATCATGAACCGGGGCGTGTGGATGTCGAGCTTGCCCCAGGTGATCTTTTCGTTGGGCACGGCCCCGGAATAGGAGCCGTACGAGGTGGTGGAGTCGCCGATCTGGGCGAAATAGGCCCAAAAGGGCGTGTCCTCGAGCTCCATGTCCTGGATCAACATGGGCACCACGCAGATGGGGAAATCCGCGGCAATGCCGCCGCCGATCTGGAAAAAGCCCACCGGCGCGCCGACCTTGGCCTGGGCCTGGTACCAGTTGGCCAGAAGCTCCATCTGCTCGGTGCCGGCCCGCAAGGCCGCATGGCTTTTGACATGGCCGCGCATGACCTCGGAACAGAAGATGTTGCCGAGCGTGCTGTCCTCAAAGCCCGGGGAGAGGATGACCAGGCCTTTCTCCTTGGCCGCCAGGACCCAGGAATGCTCCCGGGGTATCTGGAAAAACTGCTCGATGTCGGGCTGGTCGAGCAGCTCGTACATGAATTCGTAGGGGAACTTGGGCTGGCCGGACGCGGCGGCCGCGGCCCAGAGCTTGGAAATGCGGCGCTGCACCTGGCGCAGGACGCCCTCGGGAATGCAGGTGTCCGTGACCCGGTTGAACCCGGCTTCGTACAGCTCCTTTTCGGCCTCAGGGGACAGGTCCCGGTATTCGGGCACCATCTTGTATTCGTTGTGGTTGAAGAGGTTGAACAGATCCTCTTCCAGGTTGGCGGCCGTACAGCTGATGGCGTGGACCTTGTCCTGGCGGATCATCTCGGCCAGGGAAATGCCCAGCTCGCAAGTGCTCATGGCGCCGGCCATGGTCAAAAACATCTTGCCGCCCTTGGCGAGCAGATCGTTCCAGGCCTTGGCCGCGTCCAGGGTCTCGCGGGCGTTGAAGTGACGGAAATGGGTTTCCATGAAACGGGATATGGTGGACATCATCACTCCTTGGGTTGTGCCGGGCGGGCGCGCGGTCCGCGTGCCCGAGCCTTAGGTGTTGCCCGGGGATGACGGGGGCGAAAATCCCTCGAAAACGATATTATCCCCAAAGCGCAAGGCTTTTTCCATATCCTGTCTCGAACGGATCGTCCAGAGAAGAACCGGCAGTCCCATGAAACGGGCCAGCGCCACCGACGCATTGGGCATGGCGCGCCAGTCGTAGGCAATGCAATGCGGCCGGGCCAGGGCTGCATGGAAAAGATAGCGGTACAGGAATTTTCGAACCCGCTGCATGGGGTCGTTGCGAAAATCCGAGGCAATGAGACAGCGAATGCGCGTGGGATCGCGGCGCGCAACGTACGCCAGGGAAAAGGGGTTAAACGATGCCAGGCAAAACGGCCCGCCATAGGCGGCCACAAGCTCAAGCACGCGGTCTT
Source organism: uncultured Desulfovibrionaceae bacterium (assembly GCA_964490985.1). Taxonomy (GTDB): domain Bacteria; phylum Desulfobacterota; class Desulfovibrionia; order Desulfovibrionales; family Desulfovibrionaceae; genus Solidesulfovibrio. The sequence goes on from CAZBER010000088.1 coordinate 10,119, forward strand.
CCAGGGGACCGGGCGGTCCTTCGGTCTTGAGCTCGATGTACAGGGGAACCCGGCCGGACACCAGGGACAGGGTTTCGGCCAGAAGCGGCGGCCGCTCGTCCGTGCCGCAAAGGCGCAGGGAGGCCAGATCGGCGGCAGTGCGCTCGGCCATGTGGCCGGGACGGCCGGTCAGGCGCGCCAGGTCCCGGTCGTGGAAGACCACCACCTGGCCGTCGGCCAGGAGCCTGACATCGCATTCGATGCCGTAGCCGCCGGCGACCGCGGCGGCCATGGCGGCCAGGGAATTTTCCGGCCCCGTGCCCGGGCCATGCAGCCCCCGGTGGGCAAAGGGCGCGCCTTTGAGCCAATCCGGCATGTCTTGCCTCTTTGTACGCCGAACGCTACAGAAAAATGGCGCCCCATGCATGGAGGCCCCATGATCGATTCCGACCGCCCCTGGCTGGACCATTACGACGTCAATGTTCCGGCCAGGCTCGACTACGAGTCCATACCGCTTTTTACCCATCTCGACCGGGCCGCCGCCGTCCATCCGGACCGGACGGCCATTGCCTTTGCCGGAAGCCGGCTTTCCTATGCCGACCTTCTGGCCAGGGCCGAGACCGTGGCCGCGAACCTGCGCGCCGCCGGCATCGGCAAGGGCGACCGGGTGGCCGTGATGCTGCCCAACACGCCCCAGACCATTATCGCCTATTGCGGCATCCTCAAGGCCGGAGCAGCGGCTGTTCTGATCAACCCGCTGTACATGGAAACCGAACTGCGCGCCATCCTGACGGACAGCGCGCCAACGGCCCTGATCGTCCTGGACCTGCTGTTCCACAAACACCAGGCCCTGTGGGATGCGTTCAACCTGCCCCGCATCTACGTCACCCGCATCGGCGACGGCCTGCCCCTTCTCAAGCGCCTGCTCTACCCCATCCTGGCCCGGCGCGGCGGCAAGTATCCGGGGATTCCCTTCGACGGCGACCGCATCCTGCCCTGGAAGGCGCTTTTGGCCGGACAGGCCCGCTATAGCGCCTCGGACCTCGACCCGGCCACGGACATGGCCGTGCTCCAGTATACCGGCGGCACCACGGGCACGCCCAAGGGCGTGATCCTCACCCATGCCACACTGGGGGCCAATGTCCGCCAGTGCCAGGCCGTGCTCCACGGCATCGGACTGACCGTGGAATGCTTCCTGGGCCTGCTCCCCTATTTCCACATTTACGGCCTGACCGTGTGCGTCAATTTCGCCATGGCAAGCCAGGCCACCATGGTCCCCCTGCCCCGGTTCGTGCCGGCCGAAACGCTCAAGGCCATTGCCCGGCACCGGCCCACGGTCTTTCCCGGCACCCCGTCCATCTACGCGGCCCTGTTGCGCCAGAAGGCGGCCAGCAAGGAAACGCTTGGCAGCATCAACTACTGCGTGTCGGGCTCGGCCCCCATGTCCCTGGAACTTCTGGAGCGCTTCCGGGAACTGACCGGCGCGGCCATTCTCGAAGGCTACGGCCTGACCGAGGCCGCGCCCATCACCCACTTAAATCCCCTGGAAGGCGTGCGCAAACCCGGCTCCATCGGCATCCCCTTTCCCGACACCCTGGCCCGGATCGTGGACATGGAAACCGGGACGCGCACCTTGCCGTTCGGCGAGCCCGGCGAACTGGTGATCAAGGGTCCCCAGATCATGGCCGGCTACTGGAACCGGCCCGAGGACACGGCGGACACCCTGCGCGACGGCTGGCTGCATACTGGCGACGTGGCCGTCATGGACGAAGACGGCTATTTCTTCATCCTGGACCGCAAAAAGGACATCATCATTTCCGGGGGATTCAACATCTATCCCCGGGAGATCGAGGAAGTGCTCCTGACCCACCCCATGATCCGGGAGGCCGCGGCCGTGGGCGTGCCCCATCCCACCCGGGGCGAGGCGGTCAAGGTCTTCGTGGTCCCGGAGCCGGGCACGGTTCCGACCAGGCAGGACATCACGGCCTTTGTGCGGGAACGGCTGGCCGGCTACAAGGTGCCGCGCTTCGTGGAATTTCGGGAAGAGCTGCCCAAGACCCTGGTGGGCAAGGTGCTGCGGCGCAGGCTGCGCGAGGAAGCCGAATCCGGCCCGCGCCAGGCCGTCGACAACGATTGATCCGGGCGACCCGGCTTACCCCTCCACAGCGAGCAACCGGCGCAAGGCGGCCTTGATGCCGTCCTTGTCCAGGCCGCACAGGCTGCGCAAGGCGTTTTGCAGCCCATGCTCCACAAAGGCGTCGGGCAGGCCCAGGCGCGTAACCGTCAGGCCGGACAGCACGTCGGCGTCGGCCAGGCATTCCAGCACGGCCGCGCCAAAGCCCCCCTGCAGCACGTTTTCCTCCACGGTCAGCCAGTGCGTGAACCGGCCGGCCAGCTCCAGAAGCTGCTCTTCGGGCAAGGGCTTGACGAACCGGGCGTTGAAGACGGCCACCTGTTTGCCGGTCTCGGCGGCCAGCTCATTGGCCGCCAAAACGGCCGGCGTCACCCGGCTGCCGATGGCCACCACCAGGGCGTCGGCCCCGTCGCGCACCAGTTCGCCCCGGCCGATGGGCAGGGGCTCCACCGGCTCGGGTATGGCCACGCCCTCCCCGCTTCCCCGGGGATAGCGTATGGCCACGGGCCCGGCATGGGCCATGGCCGTGGCCAGCATGGCCGGCAGTTCGGCCTCGTTTCGCGGGGCCATGAGCACCAGGTTGGGAATGTGGCGCAGATACGACAGGTCAAAGGCCCCATGGTGGGTGGCCCCGTCCTCGCCGACCAGGCCGCCCCGGTCCAGGCACAGGGTCACGGGCAGGTTTTGCAGGCAGACGTCGTGGACGATCTGATCATAGGAGCGCTGCAAAAAGGTGGAATAGATGGCCACCACGGGCTTGAACCCGTCCATGGCCAGACCGGCGGCAAAGGTCACGGCATGCTGCTCGCAGATGCCCACATCCACGAAGCGCTCGGGCAAGGCCGCGGCAAAGGCGGCCAGGCCCGTGCCCTCGGGCATGGCCGCGGTGATGGCCATGATCCGGGGATCGGCCTTGGCCATCTGCAAAAGCGTGCGGCCGAACACATCGGTATAGCTCGGCAGGCTCGTCCCCGGCTTTTCCACCAGCCCGGTCTCGGGCTCGAAGCAGCCCACGCCGTGGAAATAGGTGGGATTGCTCTCGGCCGGGGCATAGCCGCGCCCTTTCTGGGTCAGCACGTGCACCAGCACCGGGCCGTCCATCTCCTTGACTTCCTTGAACACCTCCACCATGCGCTCGGTGTTGTGGCCGTCCAGGGGACCGACGTAATTGAAGCGGAAGGCTTCAAAGAGCATGCCAGGGGTAAAGAAACTCTTGAAGGATTCCTCACCGCGCTTGACGTAGCCCATGAGGTCTTGGCCGTAGGGCAGGGAGGTGATCCAGCCCTCCATGTCCTTTTTGAGCCGCTTGACCCAGCGCTGGGCCAGCTTGCGGCTCAAGAACAGCGACAGCGCGCCGACGTTTTTGGAGATGGACATCTCGTTGTCGTTTAAAACGACAATGAGCTTGCCGCCCCAGCCGCCGGCCTGGTTCAGGCCCTCGTAGGCCAGTCCGGCGGTCATGGAGCCGTCGCCGATGATGGCCACCACGCTGTGGTCCTCACCCTTGCGGTCCCGGGCCATGGCCAGGCCCAGGGCGGCGGAAATGGAGGTGCTGGAATGGCCCACGCCGAAATGGTCGTAGGGGCTCTCGGCCGGACGGGGAAAGCCGCTGACCCCGCCCAGGGTGCGCAGGGTGTGAAAGGACTCCAGACGGCCGGTCAGAAGCTTGTAGGCATAGGCCTGGTGGCCTACGTCCCAGACCAGCTTGTCCCGGCCGGGATCGAACGCCGAAAGCAGGGCCATGGTCAATTCCACCACGCCCAAAGACGGCGCCAGGTGGCCGCCGTTCATGGACACCGTGCCGATGATGACCTGGCGAATCTCCTCGGCCAGCACGGTTTTTTCCTCAGGGGAAAGGCCGGCCACGTCATGGGGATGGGAGATCCTGGTCAGGATGCTCAAGGCTTTGTCCGAATATGCCGTCACCACGGGTTCCTTCTTCACTGCACGCGCACCACAATGTAGCGGGCCAACTCCCGCAGAAAATCCGCTGCCGGCCCGGTATAGGGAGCCAGGGCGGCCACGGCCGCCGCAGAGCGTTCCTCGGCCAGACGCCGGCTCTCGTCAAGGCCGATCATGCTCGGATAGGTATTTTTGCCCTGCTCCCGGTCGCTGCCCACGGGTTTGCCCAGGGTGGCGGCGTCGCCCACCTCGTCGAGGATGTCGTCCACGATCTGGAAGGCCGCGCCCACGGCCTCGCCGTATTCCCGGGCCCGGGCCACGCCTTCCTCGCCCGCGCCGGCCAGGATGGCCCCGCACACGCATGAGGCGGTCAGGAGGGCTCCGGTTTTCAGCACCTGCATGCGGGAAAGCTCGGACAGGCTCAGCCCCTGCTTGGCCGTATATTCCATGTCCAGAACCTGGCCGCCCACCATGCCGGCGGCGCCAGCCGCCCGGGCCGCCTCGGCCAGGGCCGGCAAAACCAGATCGGCCGGAACGCCGGGCCAGGTGCGCCCCATGCAGCCGAAGGCCTCTGTCAAAAGCGCGTCCCCGGCCAAAATGGCGCAGGCTTCGCCGAACACCTTGTGGTTGGACGGCCGGCCGCGCCGCAGGTCGTCGTCATCCATGGCCGGCAGGTCGTCATGGATCAGCGAATAGGTGTGGATCAGCTCGAAGCCGGCGGCAAAGGGCATGATCCTGGCCCGCTCGGCCCCGAAAAGCTCGCCAAAGGACAGGCACAGGGCCGGCCGCAGCCGCTTGCCCCCGGCCAGAAGCGAATATTCCATGGCCGTCAGCAGTCCCTCGGGCACGCCGCGCTCCCGCATGCGCGCCCCGAACCGCTCCTTCACGTAGACATCGACCTCGGCCGCCACGGTGGCCAACTGCTCCTTAACCGTCACTCTCTTCCTCCCCGGCCGAAAGCGCGGCCTCGGCGTCAAAAGGACGCATGGTTCCGTCTTCCCCGGCTAGGGTAATCTCCAGCCGGGCGGCTTCCAGGCGCTTGCGGCACGAGGCCACCAGGCTCATGCCTTCCTTGTACAGGGCCACGCCCCGCTCCAGGGGCACGTCCCCGGCTTCCAGGCGGACGGCAATGCGCTCCAGCCGCTCCAGAGCCTTTTCAAAGGTTTCCTCTTTTCCGCTCATGCGCTGTCTCCGCCTTCGGGCGCGGCATCCGTCACCGTTGCCCGAACATGGCCTTCATACACCATGATGTCCAGGTTGTCCCCAGGCCGCGCATCCGTTGCCCGGCGCAGGAACTTGCCGGTGCGGGCCAGGGTGGTCAGGCTGTAGCCCCGGGCCAGGGGGGCCTTGGGGTCCAGGCCGGCCAGACGCGCCGCGGCCAGTTCCAGGGCGCGATCCTTGGCGGCAACAAAAAGCCGCGCCGCCGCGTCCAAGCGCTCGGCCCGCCGTGACAGGGCCTCCTGCCGGGCGTCCAGGCTGGCCGGGCCAAAACGACTGGAAAGGGCCTGGCTGGCGCGTTCCAGACGACCGGCAGCGGCATCGAGCCAGGCCTTGCCGGCCCGGCACAGCCGACTGTCCATGCCCGCAAACGCCTCTTCCAGGCGCTCCAACCGCCGAGCCGGCGAAAGCCAGGCCAATCCCCGGGCCAAAACCGCCAACTCCCGCTCCCGGGCAGCCAGCATCCGGGCCGCGGACCGCCGCAGGCCCAGCTCCAGGTCGTCCAGACGCTGGGCCAACTGGGTGCGCTCGGGCCACAGCATTTGGGCGGCGTGGCTGGGTGTGGCCGCGCGCACGTCAGCCACCATGTCGGCAATGGTCACATCCACCTCGTGCCCCACGCCGGTCAACACCGGCAAGGGCGAGGCGAAAATGGCCTTGGCCACGTCCACGGCGTTAAAGGCCCACAAATCTTCCAGGGAGCCGCCGCCGCGAATGAGCACCACCACTTCGGCCCATTCGTCGGCCACCGCCCGCATCATGGCCCGGACAATGCCCACGGGCGCGGCATCGCCCTGGACCAGGGTCGGGTAAACGCGCACGGCCGCGCCATGTCCCCGCTCCCGGCCGATGCGGATGAAATCGCGAATGGCCGCGCCGGTGGGGGCCGTCACCACGGCCACGCGTGTGGGATGCCGGGGCAAGGGTCGCTTGCGCTCCGCGTCGAAATACCCCTTGGCCGCCAAGTCTTTTTTGAGGGCCTCGAACTCCAGCCACAGCCGGCCGGCCCCCATCTCCTGCACCAGCTCGGCCACAAGCTGGTACGTACCGCGCGGCGGATAGACCGTCAGCCGCCCCGCGGCCATGACCTCCATGCCGTCGCCGAGCGCTTCGGCCAATGATCGCTCGTACACCTCGCCCGTGAGCGGATCATACCGCCCGCCGCCGGCCAACGCCTTGCCCCCCTGCGCTCCCCGAAACCAAACCACGGCCAAGGAGGCTTCCTCGTCGCGCAAGGAAAAATACAAATGCCCGGAGCCCGGCCGCGACACGTTCACCACCTGCCCGCGCACCCAGACAAACGGGAACTCGGACTCGATGACGTCCCTCACCGACCGCGTCAGCTCACTTACTTCAAATACATGGGGCATTGTCATTCCCTGAGGGAGGAAGGAAGACCGGGGGAGGAAACCCCCTTTTTTGCAAAAAAGGGGGTTTCCTCCCCCGG
>CAZBER010000089.1:0-15949 GCA_964490985.1 uncultured Desulfovibrionaceae bacterium
GGTGGGGGGGCCGGGGGGCGGAAACCCCCTTTTTTTCAAAAAAGGGGGTTTCCGCCCCCCGGCTCTTCTACCGGAGGTAAACTATGGAATTACGGGGAACGACCATATTGGCGGTGTTGACGGACGCCGGGGTGGCCGTGGCCGGCGACGGCCAGGTGACGCTGGGCCAGGCCGTGGCCATGAAGCATGGCGCGCGCAAGGTGCGGCGGCTGTACAAGGACAAGGTGATCGTGGGCTTTGCCGGCGGCACGGCCGATGCGTTTACGCTGTTCGAGCGCTTCGAGGCCAAGCTCGAGGAATACGGCGGCAATCTGGTGCGGGCCAGCGTGGAGCTGGCCAAGGATTGGCGCAAGGACAAGTATCTGCGCCGGCTGGAGGCCATGCTGATCGTGGCCGATGCCGGGCACGTGCTTATCTTGTCGGGCAACGGCGACGTCATCGAGCCTGATGACGGCGTGGTGGCCATTGGTTCCGGCGGCCCTTACGCCCTGGCCGCGGCCCGGGCCCTGGCCCGCAATACCGATATGGACGCCCGGGAGATCGTGGAAAAGGCCATGGCCATTGCCGCCGAGATTTGCGTCTACACCAACGACCGCCTTGTGGTGGAGACGCTGGAGCGGTCCTAGGGGCCGAAGCCTGCGAGGGAGAGTATGCACGCCAATTTGACGCCGCGTGAAATCGTTTCGGAATTGGACAAGTATGTCATCGGCCAGAAGGACGCCAAGCGCATGGTGGCCATTGCCATGCGCAACCGCTGGCGACGCCAGCAGATCGATCCGGCCTTGCGCGACGAGGTTGCGCCCAAAAACATCATCATGATCGGCCCCACGGGCGTGGGCAAGACCGAGATCGCCCGCCGCCTGGCCAAGCTGGCCGGTTCGCCCTTTTTCAAGGTCGAGGCCACCAAGTTCACCGAGGTGGGCTATGTGGGCCGGGACGTGGAGTCCATGGTGCGCGACCTCATGGAAATCGGGGTGAACCTGGTGCGCAAGGAGGAGATGGAGAAGGTGGCGGCCCGGGCCGAGAAGGCGGCCGAGGAACGCTTGCTCGATCTGCTGTTGCCCGAGTCCTATCGGTCCCCGGGCGGGGCCATCGAGATGCCGCCGGCTCTGGAGGCCCCGGCTTCCCCCAGCGCCGAGGCCGGCCTGTCCACCCGGGAAAAGCTGCGCAGGCTCTGGCGCGAGGGCAAGCTCGACGACCGCATGGTGCCGGTGGAGGTGTCCGTGCCCTCACCCCAGGTGGAGATCATGTCCATGCCCGGCATGGAAGACATGGGCATGCAGTTCAAGGACATGTTTTCCAAGATGTTTCCCCAGCGCAAGAAGACCCGGAACATGCGGGTCAAGGACGCTTACGAAATCCTGGTCCAGGAGGAGTCCGACCGGCTGGTGGACATGGACAAGGTGACCGAGGCGGCCAAGGAGCGGGTGGAACAGACCGGCATCATCTTCATCGACGAGATCGACAAGATCTGCGGCAAGCAGGGCGGTGGCGGCGCAGGCCCGGACGTGTCCCGGGAAGGCGTGCAGCGCGACCTGCTGCCCGTGGTCGAGGGCTGCGTGGTCAACACCAAGTACGGCATGGTCAAGACCGACCACATCCTGTTTATCGCGGCCGGGGCCTTTCACTTCTCCAAGCCCTCGGACCTGGTGCCCGAGCTCCAGGGCCGGTTCCCCTTGCGGGTGGAGCTGCGGCCGCTGACTGCCGAGGATTTCTACCGCATCCTGACCGAGCCCAAAAACGCCCTCACCGTGCAGTACAAGGCGCTCCTCGGCACCGAAGGCGTGGAGTTGTCCTTTACCGACGAGGCCTTGCGCGCAGTGGCGGATTTCGCCCGCAAGGTCAACGAGGAGACGGAGAACATCGGGGCCAGGCGGCTCTATACCATCATGGAAAAAATCCTGTCCGACCTGTCGTTTTCGGCCTCGGACCAGTCCGGCCAGGCCGTGACCGTGGACCCGGACTATGTCCGCGAGAAACTGGCCGACGTGGCCGCAGACCAGGACCTGTCGCGCTACATCCTCTAACGCAGCGGAGCGTCTCATGGATCGGGAGCATGCCAAGGCTCGGCTTTTGCTCGAAGCCCTGCCTTACATCCGGCAGTTTTACGGCAAGACCGTGGTCATCAAGTACGGCGGCCACGCCATGGTGGACGAAGCCCTCAAGCGCAGCTTTGCCCTGAACATCATCCTGCTCAAGTACATCGGCATAAACCCGGTCATCATCCACGGCGGCGGCCCCCAGATCGGGCAGATGCTCAAGCAGCTGGGCATCGCCAGCGAGTTTCGCCAGGGCCTTCGGGTCACGGACGAGGCCACCATGGATGTGGTGGAAATGGTGCTGGTGGGCCGGGTCAACAAGAACATCGTCAACCTGATCAACTTGAACGGCGGCATGGCCGTGGGGCTCTCGGGCAAGGACGGCCGGCTCATTTCCGCCCGCAAGCTGGAGATGGTCCTGGAAAAGGAGGACGCCCCGCCGGAAATCATCGACCTGGGCAAGGTCGGCGAGGTCACGGGCATCAACACCGAGCTGATCACCACCCTGCTCGGCCAGGGGTTCATTCCGGTCATCGCGCCGGTGGGCGTGGACGAGGCCGGCGAGACCTACAACATCAACGCCGACACCGTGGCCGGGGCCGTGGCCGCGGCCATGGGAGCCAAGCGCCTGGTGCTTCTGACCGACGTGGCCGGCGTCCTGGACAAGGACAAGAACCTCATCTCCTCCCTGGACATCAAGGAGGCCTCCCGGGCCATGGCCGAGGGCGTGTTGACCGGCGGCATGATCCCCAAGGTAAGCTGCTGCATGGAGGCCGTGGACGCGGGCGTGGAAAAGGCCCACATCCTGGACGGCCGGGTGGAAAACGTCATCATCCTGGAGTTTTTCACCAAATCCGGCATCGGCACGGAAATCATCTGCAAGCGCTGCGCCCTTTCCGACGAAGGGATGTGACGCCTGCGGCGGCCAGGAGGGGCGTCGCCCCTCCTGGACCACCCAACCTTTCCAGCCTAAGCCGCCCCGCTCGCCAACTTTTCCCCCAGGACGTAGGCTTTGGCGCAGTCCTTTGGAAACACTTCCTGGCGGCGCTTGGCTTTTGCGTCTGCGTCCCAGCAGGTGGAGAGGTACTTGGAATAGTCCTCGAACTGATAGGTGTCCGTACACAGGAGCAGTTCGCAGGAGCCGAAAATGCGGGCCATTACGGCCTGCATGCTGTCAAAAAGCGGGCCATAGCCGTACGCCGACACATTTTCTTCAGAGATGTTCATGGCATAGACCATGGCTGTAGGGATTTTCCGGGGGAAGATCGAGGCATAGCCCGGGGTATAGGTGGTATACGGAAACAGCAGGCGCTCGATGCAGGAACGAAATTCCCCGGTTTCCCGGCCGAAATACACGGGCGAGCCCAGGATCAGGGCGTCGGCCGCGGCTGCGCGTTCCAGAATCGGCGTCAGCCCGTCCTTGACCGCGCAGCGGCCGTAGTTTTTGCCGCCTATTTTCTTGCACTCGAAGCAACTGATGCATCCCTTGAAATCCACGTCGTACAGATGCACCAGTTCCGTCTGCGCGCCCTTGCTTTTGGCCCCTTCCAGGGCGTGTTCAAGCAGTGTGGCGGTATTCCATTTCTTTCTCGGGCTGCCGTTTATGGCGATGACATCCATAAAATGCCTCCTTGTCCCATGATGTCACGCTCATAGGACCATACGGGAACAGAGGCAAGAACTACCCGGACGGGTACAGAGGAACCCAAAGGGTACTGCATCAGATCATGAAGTCTTCTCTCGCCCGCAGGGCGACGGCCCCACACCCCAGCTACGCCCTCCCGCCCGACCAAGCCGGTCGGGGGGTCCGGGGGGAGTGACTCCCCCCGGCGGGTCCAGGGCAGAGCCCTGGCAGGGTCTGGGGCGGCGCCCCAGCCGGGTCCGGGGCGGAGCCCCGGGTTCAGCGCACCAGGAACACGGTGTCCTCGCTGTCGAGTTCGGCCACGGTCACGTCCACGTGTTCGCCCTGGGCGGTATGCACTTTCTTGCCCACGTAATCGGCCTGGATGGGCAGTTCGCGGTGTCCCCGGCGGTCGATGAGCACGAGCAGCTCCACGCGCCGGGGCCGGCCGTAGTCGAGCAGGGCTTCCAGGGCGGCCCGGATGGTGCGGCCGGAAAAGAGCACGTCGTCCACCAGCACGACATTTTTATCGTCCAGGGAAAAGGGGATGGACGACGGCCCGACCTGGGGCTGGACATCGGAGTGGGTCCAGTCGTCGCGGTAGAGGTTGATGTCGAGCTTGCCCAGGGCCACGTCGCAGCCGAGCCGGGCGCCGATGATGCCTTTGAGCCGCGTGGCCAGCTCCGCCCCTCGTCGCTGGATGCCGACCAGGGCCAGGCCGCAGATCTGGTCATGGCGCTCGATCAGCTCGAAGGCCAGCCGTTCCAGGGTGCGGGCCATCTCTTCGGAGGCCATGATTTTTTTCTGTTTTGTCATAGACTTCCCTCGGGCTTTCTTGGCCTCTACCGCAAAGGCGCGGCCTCTGGCAATGTTGCTGCGGGGTTGCCTCCCATTTGACATTCCGATCGGTCATGCTTAGTTGCATTGGACGAGCTTCTACCAGGAGGATTTCATGGTCGAATTGACGGAAAGCGCGAAATCCCAGTTGGATGGTTATTTCGCGGATAAAGAAAAGAGTCCCATCCGGATTTACCTGTCCGCCGGTGGCTGAGCTGGCCCCAGGCTGGCGCTGGCTCTGGATGAGCCGCGCGATACGGACGAGGTATTCGACGTTTCCGGATATCAGTTTGTCATTGAAAAGGACCTGTACGGAAAGGCCGCGCCACTGAAGGTGGATATGACGTATATGGGCTTCTCCGTGAGTTCCAGCATGGAACTCGGCGGCGGGGGTTGCAGTCCTGGCGCCTGCTCCAGCGGTTCCTGCTCCACGTCCTGATCTGCAACAGCAAGCGAGCCATTACAATCAGCGGGGATTTCGGGTTGCATGGATAGATCAGACGTATTTGACAATCCCATTCTCGGTGATTACCCATGGACCATCTCTCGTTCTGGAGGATTCCATGGTTTCGCTTACTGATATGGCGCGCGCGGAGTTGGACAACTACTTCGCCGACAAGCAAAAGGCCCCTATCCGGGTCTATCTGAACAAGGGCGGCTGCTGCGGCCCGTCCCTGACCCTGGCCCTGGACGAACCCCGGGACAATGACGACGTGTTCGACCTGGGCGGTTATACCTTTGTGGTGGAAAAGGAGCTCATGGCCCTGGCCAGCCCCATCACCGTGGACATGACCGATTACGGCTTCACCGTCAGCTCCAGCCTGAAACTGGAAGGCGGCTCCTGCGGGGGCGGCTCTTGCGGTGGCGGGTCCTGCGGCGGCGGCTCCTGCTCCTAGTCTTCCTTCCTGCGTACTCTCCGTTGCCGGGCCGTCGAAGGCTGCTTCGACGGCCCGGCAACGTCATTTCTTGACAGGCGCGCCCTGCGACCGTAGGCTCGGCGCATGGCGCATACCCTCAAGCAATCCCTGACGCTTACCGACGCGGCCAAGGCTGTGCTGGATCTCCATTTCCAGGACCAGGAGCGGCCCTGCCTGCGCATTTTCCTGTCCTTTCTGCACGACAGCGGGCCTCGCCTGGACCTGGCCCCGGATACGCCCACTCCCTCGGATACCGAATGCCAGGCCAACGGCTGGCGGTTTCTGGTCAATAGCCTGCTGCTCGAACAGGCCGCGCCCCTGACCGTGGACCTCGGCCCGGACAGCCTGGTGGTGCGCTCCAGCCTGGATTTCAGCCAGGCCGGCGGCAATTGCGGCGGTTCCTGCGGGAACCATTCCCATTAGCCCGGCGTCCGCAACATTCGTTGTCGCGAATGTTGCGGCGGATGCCCTATTTTTTTCTTGAAAAGGCATGCTCCTGTTTTGCAGGAACGCAGCACGAGCCATCCTCCCCTTCGTCGATCCGATTTTCCCCTTTCCTGGTGGGTTTTTCCTGCCGGACCCGGGTCGCGCCTTGCCAAGGCCGGGCCGTTTCACTACTATTCGCACCGGTTGGCGCCACCCAGAGGAGACAATCATGCCCGGCAAGATTCTCATCGTGGACGATGAGGTGCACATTCGCATGCTCCTGGAGCAGACCCTCGAGGAGTTGGAAGAGGACTGCGGCGTCGAAATCCTGTCCGCCCAGAACGGCGAGGAAGGGCTGGCCCTGATCCGGTCCGAAAAGCCGGATGTGGTGTTCTTGGACATCATGATGCCCAAGTTAAACGGCTATGAAGTCTGCCAACGCGTCAAGGAGGACCCCGAGGTCACGGGCATCGGCATCGTGCTGTTGACGGCCAAGGGCCAGGAAGTGGACCGCCGGCAGGGCCTGGAGCTGGGGGCCAGCCGGTACATGACCAAGCCCTTTGACCCCGACGAAGTGCTCAAGGTCGCCCGGGAACTCCTCTGTCTCGAGGCATAATCATGATCCCAGCGCCGGTTTGTTCATGGTGCCACTGCGGCGACTGCTGAAAAAAAAGGCCCTGGCCCCCATCCTGGACCAGGCCGAACGCCTGCTCGGCCTGGGCTGGCGCGTGGCCGTATCCGAATTCCAGGAACCGTCGTCCGAAACACTTGACTGTTCCCGCCGCATCCCCCTGCGCCTGGATGAGGCTGTTGTCGGCCACCTCATCCTGACGCCGCCCAAGGACCCTGCCCCTGGAGACTGGCCCGGGAAGGGGGGCGAGGCGCGCCTGGAAGAACTTGGCCGATTCGTGGCCGGCTGCCTGGAGACCTTGCTGGCCGGCGAGGCGGCGCGGCGCAGCCTGGCGGGCGAGGCCCTGGTCAAATACCGCGAAATTTCCCTGCTGCACCGGGCCACCCTGGGCTTAAACGGCTCCCTGCGGCCCCGGGACGTGGCCGATGCCCTGCTTGGCGAATGCCAGCTCGGAGAACTGCCGGCCGACGTGGGCATGGTGTTTTTGCGCCCGCCCGATTCGGACGCCTATCAGCCTGTCTGCTTCTTTGGTCCGGCACCCGCCTGCGGCCTCAAGGATGTGGCCTGCTCCACCCTGTTTTGGGACATCGCCAAAACGCAAAAGGGCGAGATCATAAACGACCTGGACCGGGACCAGCGCTGGCGGGGCGAGGCGGCCCTCAAATCCCTGCTCCTTTCGCCCCTGGCCGCGTCCAACCGGTGCGTGGGCATGCTGGCCCTGGGCTGCGCCTCTCCGGTGCGCTTCGAGGCCAGCCATCTCCAGTACGTGGGCACCATTGCCACGGTGGCCGGCATTGCCATGGCCAATGCCCTGCATTTCGAGGGTATCCAGACCCTGATCAATTCCCTCATGCAGGCCCTGGCCACGGCCATTGACGCCCGAGACCCGTTCACCGCCGGCCATTCCCAGCGGGTGGCCCGCCTGGGCGTGGCCCTGGCCAAGGTGGTGCACCACGACAGCGGCTTTTTCCCGGACGTGCGCTTCAGCGCCAGCGACCTCGAAGAAATCCTGTATGCGGGCCTGCTGCACGACGTGGGCAAGATCGGCATCCGCGAGGAAGTGCTGACCAAGGCCACCCGGCTGCCCGAGTCCCACCTGACCGTCATCGGCCAGCGCCTGTCGCTTCGGGCGCTGATGACCGGCCAGGCCATGGACGGGGATTTGCGGACCCTGGCCCGCATCAACAAGGCCGACGGCCTGGGCCAGGAGGATGCGGCTTTCGTGGCCCGACTCGGGTCCGAGGTGGTCCGCGTGGGCGAGCGGGCCGTTCCCCTGCTGACCCAGGAGGAAATCGCCTGCCTGCTCATTCCCCGGGGCAACCTGACGCCCGAGGAACGCCGGGAGATCGAGCGCCATCCGGCCGAATCCTACCGCATCCTCCAGCACATCCCCTTTCCCGAGAACATGGGCAGGCTTTTGGACATCATTTCCCAGCACCACGAGCGCCTGGACGGCTCGGGCTATCCCGGCGGGCTCAAGGGCTCGGACATCCTGCTGCAAAGCCGCATCATCGCCATTGTGGACGTCTACGACGCCATCACCATGGCCCGCCACTACAAGCCGGCCCTGCCCCGGGAAAAAGCCCTGGCCATTCTGTGGAAAGAGGCCACGGCCGGACGCCTGGACCCGGGCCTGGTGGAGCTACTTGACCGCAACATCGAGGCCGTGGAAGCGGACAGCGACCGCTTAAGCGCCCGCCTGGACCTGGCCGACTTCCTGGCCGATCCGCGCCTGTCCGAAGCCGGCTGATGCCGCAGCCCAGAGGGGCTGTCCACGCCTGACGCCGGTAAGGAGCCCTTTGCCGTCCTGCCGGCGAAAGCCGGCATCCGGGTCTTCGGTTGTTCCCTTCTCGGCCTGGACCCCGGCTTTCGCCGGGGTGACGGGCTGCCCCACTCCTGCGGCATCCACCCCTGGCGCGGAAGACAAAAAAAACGGACCCAGGGGTCCGTTTGCGGCAATCCAACAGAGGCCGGGCTTACGGCATGGTCTTGCGGTCCACCACCGCGGCGCTGAGTTCGGCCTCGGCCACGACCTGGCCGTCCACCAGGGCCTCGGCCTGCATCTTACACAGGCTCATGCGGCGCTTGAGGTTGAAGCAGCGCAGCACCAGCTGGTCGCCCGGGACCACGGGCCGGCGGAACTTGGCCTTTTCCACGCCCGTGAACATGAAGATGCGGTCGCCCAGGGGCCCCTCCAGGCTTTTGGACACCAGCACGCCCCCGGCCTGGGCCAGGGCTTCCAGGATCAGCATGCCGGGCATGACCGGGGTTCCGGGAAAATGGCCGGGAAAAAACGGCTCGTTCACCGTGACGTTTTTGATCGCCGTGATGGACGCGCCGGGCTCATAGGCCAGCACGCGGTCCACCAGCAGAAAGGGATAGCGGTGGGGAAGCAGGTCCTGGATCTCGGTGATGGAAATCGCGCCGCCCGAGGATGCCGTCATAACGTCCGTCCCTCCATGAAGAAACGGGCCGGGACGTTGCCGCGCCCCGGCCCGTGCGGATGCCCGTTTCTACAGGGCATTACTTGCTGCGGTCGAATTCCTGCTGGATGGCGCTGGTCACATCCATCTTAGGATCGAAGTACGGCACGCTGCGGGCTTCCAGGATAATGGTGTAGCCGTTTTTGTTGGCATAGTCCGAGACCACCTTCTGCAGGCGGTTGAGCAGGGGCTGGAGCACGCTCTGCTGGGCCTGCTGCTCTTCCTGCTGCAACTTGTTGCGGTCTTCCAGGTACTTGTGCGCCTTGCCTTCGAATTCGGCAGCCTTGCTCTTCATGGCGTCCTGGGACAGGGCCACGCTTTTTTTCTGCAGCTCGTCCTGCATCTTCTTGAGTTCCTCGCCCTGAGCGGCGATGGCCTTTTCCCGGGATTCGAACCGGGATTTGAGCTGCGAAAGGGCTGCCTTGCCGGCGCTCGAATTGGAAAGGGCGTCATCGAGATTGATGATGCCGATTTTCCCTTGCGCGTGCGCCGCCACCGGCACCAGCAAGACGGCCAACACGATTAAAATCCTCAGCATCCCGCCCATGTCGTCGACTCCTTGCACTGTTTTTAAGTTTCGGGGGGCTTTCGCCCCCCGGTTGGATTGTCCCGATTGATCCGGCCCTAGAAGGTCTGGCCCATGGTGAACCCGATCTGCGAGGGGTTGAGGTTGTGGCGATCGGCATCCAGGCCGTAGCCGTATTCCACGCGGATCAGGCCCAGGGGCGAGTACCAGCGGATGCCCGCGCCAACGGCCTTGTAGAGGTCAAATCCCACATTGGAGTATTCCCGCCAGGAATTGCCCGCGTCGAAGAAGGCCACGCCCATGACGCCGTTGGACTTGCTGATGGGGAAGATGGTCTCGAAGTTGGTGAAGAACTCGGCCTTGCCGCCGATGCGCTCACCCGTGCGCTTGTCCCGGGGCGAGATCTTGTCCAGCTCGTAGCCGCGCACGTTGTTGATGCCGCCGAGGTAGAAGCGTTCGTACACCGGAATCTTCCCGTTGGCATTGGGGAAGATGACGCCGGCCTGGCCGCGCCAGTGGAAGACCATGTCCCAGGGCAGGGGATGGAAGTAGTTGGAGGTGAACATGGGTTTGACGAAGGCGTCGTCGCCGCCCAGGATGCCGCCGGCGTATTCCGCGGACAGGGTGTTTTTCGTGCCCTTGGTGGGCTTGGAGGTGCTGTCCACGGTGTCGCGGTCGATTTCGGCGTAGACCGAGCTCACCCAGTGCGTGCCCTTGGACTGGAGGATCACGTCCGAAGCCCAGGGGTTGACGTGGTAGATGCGGTAGTTGTCCAGGCGGTAGTCCCAGGACAGGACCGTGTATTCGCCAAGGGGATAGGCGAAACGGACCTTGCCGCCGGTGGTGTCCTTCTTGAAGTCGTCATAGGCCCGGTAGAGGCGGTAGAGGTCCATGCCCACGGCCAGGTCGGAATCGTAGAGCCGGGGGTTGGTGAAGCTCAGGATGAACCGGCTGGACTTGCCGCTGAACATACCCTGGAACTTGGCGTGATAGCCCTTGCCGAAGAGGTTTTTCTCCTCCACCGAGCCGCCGAAGAACACGCTGTCCGAGGTGGAATAGCCGGCGCCCAGGCTGATGGAGCCGGTGTTCTTGTCCTTGACCTTGACCTTGATGTCCACTTCGCCGGGATTGTCCGTGGGCACGGTCTCGATGTCGACCTTTTCGAAGTATTCGAGCTTGTCCAGGCGCTCGTTGGAGCGGCGCAGCTTGGAGCCCGAGAACAGGTCGCCGTCGGCCAGCTTGACCTCGCGGCGGACCACGTTGTCGCGGGTCTTTTCGTTGCCCTCGATGGAGACGCGGCGCACGTAGACCTTGCGACCCTTGTTGATGACGTAATTGATGTCGATGGTCTTGGTGTCGGTGTGCTTTTGCATGTCCACGTCGGCTTCGGCAAAGGCGTAGCCGTCGTCGGCGTAGAGTTCGGCCAGGGCATTGAGGTCGTCGCGCACCACCGAGCGGTTGAAATAGTCGCCCTTGGCGGCCAGCTCGTCGAGCTTGACGCGGTCCATGAGCTTGGGCTGATCGTAGAGCAGATCGCCGGAGAAGGATACGGAGCCGACCTTGTAGCGGTCGCCCTCGTCCACCCGGAAGATGACGGTGATGCCGTCGTCGCCGTAGATGACCTCGGGCTGGCCCACCTTGGCGTCCACAAAGCCGCGGTTGGCGTAGTAGGCTTCCAGGGCGGCGGCGTCGCGCTCAAGCATCTCTTCCTTGAGCACACCCGATCCGGTCACCCAGGACCAGAAGTGGCGCACCGAGGTGGCCAGTTCGTCCTCCAGGTCACCGGGGCTTATCTGCTTGGCTCCCTCGATCTTGACTTCCTTGATATAGAGCTTTTTGGGCTCCTTGATGATGATATTGAGGCGGGCCACCCGGGGGTCGGTCTGCTCCAGCTCGTAGGTGACCTCGGTCTTGTAGTAGCCCTTCTTGCTGTAGAGTTCGCGGATCTTGCCCAGGTCGTCGGCCAGGACCTTGAGGTTGAGCACGCCGCCGCTCTTGGTGCTCATGGCCTCCAGGATGTCGTCCTTTTTCACGTCGCCGTTGCCGGTCACGCCGATGGCCTGGATGCGGGGCTTTTCCTTGACCACGAAGGTCAGGCGCTTGCCGCCCGGGGCGTCTTCCAGGCGCACCTGCACGTCGTCGAAGTAGCCCAGGTCGAAAAGTTTTTTCACGTCCTCGTTGACGGTCTTGGGATCATAGGGCTGGTTGACCTGGCTTTTGATCTTTAAGAGCACCACTTCCTTGTCGAGGATGGAGTTGCCTTCCACATCCAGTTCGACAATGCGGTCCGAGCCGCCCACGGCCGAAACCTGGGGCTTGATCTTGCCGGCCAGTTCGGCGGCGGCGGCGTCCAGGCCCACGACGCTCGGGGCCGCGGCGAACACCGCGGCGGGCTGGCCGCCCGACGTCTTGGCCACCCGGGCGTCGAGGCTTATGCCCTCGCCGACCTTGGACAGGCTGCCGAAGACCACATACTCGGCGCGGGCCGCGGCTGCCAGCTTGCGGGCCGCGGCCGCGTCCGCCACCGGGGCCTTGCCGCCCTCGGCCACGGCAGCCACGCCCTGGGCCTTGAGTTTGTCCACGAGGATCTGGGGCAGGCTTGCCTGCACGGAGCGCAATTCGTCGACCGCGTTGATCTCAAAGGGCAGCACCAGCACCTTGCCGCCGCCGGACTGGGCCTGGGCCGAAGCGGCGGCCAAAACCAGGCTCGCGACGAGCAAAAGCCCCTTAAGACCGAAGTGTTTCATTGCGCGCATAGAGCTCTCCACCCTGCAGTTCCAGTCTCCGGCCCATGAGAGCGGCCAGGTTATGGTTGTGGGTGACCACAACCAATGTCGTGCCCAGATCAGCGTTCAGGCGGGCGAGGACCTCGCCCACCCGGCCGCCCGTGGCTTCGTCCAGGTTGCCGGTGGGTTCATCGGCCAAAAGAACGGATGGCCGCAATAAGACAGCGCGGGCAATGGATGCCCTCTGCCTCTCTCCCCCGGAAAGCGTTGTTACCCTGTGATCGACCCTTTCATCAAGCCCTACGAGCGACAAAGATTCGCGAGCCCGATCAAAAGCCTCCCGGCGGGGCAGCCCGGCGATGAGCCCGGGCATGGCCACGTTCTCCAGGGCCGTGAACTCCGGCAGCAGGTGGTGGAACTGAAAAACGAACCCGATTTCCCGGTTGCGCATGGCGGCCGCCTCCTGATCCGAAAGCCCGGACAGGTCGCGGCCGCGAAAGAACACTTCCCCGGACGTCGGCTTGTCCAGGGCGCCGAGCAGGTGCAGCAGCGTGGACTTGCCCGAGCCCGAGGCCCCCAGGATGGCCATGGAATCCCCAGCGGGAATGCGGAAATCCAGGCCGCCCAGGACCACGATCTCCTCGGACGGCCCGTGGTAGGATTTGACCACCCGGCGCAGTTCGTACAGACAGGCCTCAGTCATGGCGCAACGCCTCGGCCGGCTCGAGCCGGGACGCCTGGCTGGCCGGGTACAGGGTGGCCAGGAAGCACAGGGCCAGGGCCGTCACGCCGATCAGCGTCAGGTCCGGCCAGTCCAGGCGCACGGGCAGATGGTCCATGGGATAGACGTCGCCGGGTATCTTGATGAACTGGTATTTTTCCAGGGCCAGGGCCACGCCGAGCCCCAGGCCGTAGCCCAGGGCCGTGCCCACGCACCCGATGATGGTGCCCTGGAGCATGAAGATGTTGCGGATGTTTTTGGCAGTGGCCCCCATGGACTTGAGGATGGCGATGTCCCGGGTCTTTTCCATGACCAGCATGACCAGGGTGGTGATGATGGAAAAGGAGCCTACCAGCACGATCATGACCAGGATCACGAACATGGCCGTCTTTTCCAGGTGCAGGGCCTTAAACAGGTTGCCGTTCATGTCGATCCAGGTGCGCATGTACACCGGCGGCCCGCCCAGGGCGTCGCGCACTGTCTCGGCCAGGGAGGCCACGGCGTACACGTCGTCGACCTTGAGCTCCAGGCCGGTGACGATGTCGCGCTTGAAACCCAAAAGGTCCTGGGCGGCCGGGATGGACACATAGGCCAGGGTGGAGTCGTATTCGTACATGCCGGTCTTGAAAAGCCCGCGCACGGCAAAGGTCTTGACCTTGGGGGAAAATCCGGCCGCGCTCTCCTTGCCCGAGGGCGACATCAGGTTCAGGGTGTCGCCGAGGCCCAGACCCAGGCGGTCGGCCAGCTCCCGGCCCACGATGATGCCCGGGAAAAGGCCCGGGGCGGCGACATCTTCGAGGCTTCCGGCCACCATTTCCCGGGGCAGGGCCAGGACCTTGCCGGCCGTGGCCGGGTCCACCTGGCGTGGGACGACGCGCCTGACCCCGGTATAAATGAACGGCGTGGCCCCGAGCACGCCGGGCACGGCCTCGGCCCGGGCCATGTCCCGGCGGTAGTCGTGCATGGCCCCGCCCATGACCGCGGCCACCATGTGGGCGTTTATGCCCAGGATCTTGTCGCGAAGCTCGGTGGAAAAGCCGTTCATGACCCCCACCACCACGATCAGGGAGGCCACGCCAAGCCCCACCCCGAGGATGGAGATCAGCGAGATGACCGAGATGAAGGCCTGCTTCTGGCGGGCCAGGAGGTAGCGTTTGGCGATGAAGAATTCGAAACTCATGAACCGGGCGAACCCTCGGGTCGCAGCAGCGGAAACAGGATCACCTCGCGGATGGAGGCCTGGTCGGTCAGCAGCATGACCAGCCGGTCGATGCCCAGGCCCTCGCCCGCCGCCGGCGGCATGCCGTATTCCAGGGCACGGATGTAGTCTTCATCCATGCGGTGGGCCTCGTCGTCGCCGGCTTCCTTTTCCCGGACCTGCTCCTCGAAGCGCAGGCGCTGGTCCACGGGATCGTTGAGTTCGGAAAAGGCATTGGCCATCTCCCGGCCGGCGATAAAGAGCTCGAAGCGGTCGGTGATGGTCGGGTTGGCGGCGTTTCGGCGCGAAAGCGGCGAAATCTCGGTGGGGTAATGGTAGATGAAATGGGGCTGCACGAGTTTGGGCTCGACAAAGATGTCAAAGAGCTTGGCCTGGACCTTGCCCAGCTTTTCGCCCTTGAGCACCTTTTCCCCGCTTTTTTCCACCAGCGCCTTGGCCGCGTCGAAATCTTCATAGATTTCCGGGGCAATGCCGCCCACGACCTGCAGGGACTCGTGAAAGGGCAGCCGGGCCCAGCCCGGGCCGAGGTTGATGGCCTGGCCCTGGTACTGCACCACTTCGCCGCCGGTCACGGCCCGGGCGATATGGCCGAACAGGCGTTCGGTCAGGTCCATGAGGTCGGTGTACCGGGCATAGGCCCAGTAAAACTCGCACATGGTGAATTCCGGGTTATGCCGGGTGGACACGCCTTCGTTGCGGAAGTTGCGCCCGACCTCGTAGACCTTCTCGAAGCCGCCCACCAGCAGGCGCTTGAGGTAGAGCTCAGGCGCGATGCGCATGTAAAGCCCCATGTCCAGGGCATTGTGGTGGGTGACAAAGGGCTTGGCCGTGGCCCCGCCGGGAATGGCCTGCATCATGGGGGTTTCCACCTCCATGAAGCCGGCGGAATCCAGGAAGGCCCGCATTTCGGTGACAATACGGGTGCGGGCCTTGAAAATTTCCACGGCCTTGGGCGTGACGATGAGGTCCACGTAGCGCTGCCGGTAGCGGGTCTCCACGTCTTTTAGGCCGTGGTACTTCTCGGGCAGGGGGCGCATGGACTTGGTGAGCAGGCGGACCGTGTCGGCGTGCAGGGTCAGCTCGCCGGTCTTGGTGCGAAACAGCTTGCCGGCCACACCCAGGATGTCGCCGATGTCGAACTTTTTAAAGGACGTATAGGCTTCCGGGCCCAGGGTTTCCCGGGCCACAAAGACCTGCAGCCGGCCGGTGGCGTCCTGGAGGGTGAGGAAGGTGACCTTGCCGAAGGAGCGCAGGGCCACCACGCGGCCGGCCAGGCGGAACACGCGGTCAATTCCGGCCAGGGCCTCATCGTCCAGGGACTCGTGCGTCGCGGCCACGGGGCCGATGTCGTCGCCCTTTTCGAAGTCGTTGGGATACAGGGGAACGCCCTCGTCAAGGAGCTGTACGGCCTTGGCGATGCGGTTCTTGAAAACTTCGTTGAGTTCGTCGCGGGCGTCCAGGCTTTCGAGCAGGGGGCGGAAGTCTTCCACCCGTGCGGACTTGACCGGGAGCTTGAATTCTTTCTTGCGTGGCGCGTCGCTGCCCACGGGAGTTCTCCGTTGCTTCGATCGTTGGGTCGCTCGCGGGAAGCGGCCAAGCGCACCTGGGTACGAAAAATACGCTGTGGCGTCAAGAATGGCGGTTTTGCAGTTTTTTGGACGAACCCGGGAAAAGGTCCTTGACGCGAACCGGAGGCAGGTATAAAAGGCTTCTTCGCTTCGATGTTCCCCGGTAGCTCAATTGGCAGAGCGGGTGGCTGTTAACCACTAGGTTGGCGGTTCGAGTCCGTCCCGGGGAGCCAAA
>CAZBER010000090.1:0-5406 GCA_964490985.1 uncultured Desulfovibrionaceae bacterium
GAACCCCCTTTTTTTCAAAAAAGGGGGTTCCCTCCCCCGGTTCCTCTTCCCTTCCTCTCCTCGGAGGATACGATTCATGTCCACGAAAATGTGGGGCGGACGGTTTGGCGAGGGGACCGGGGCCTTGATGGAGGCCTATAGCGAGTCTGTGTCCTATGATCGGCGTATGTATCGTCAGGACATTGCCGGCTCCAAGGCTCATGCCCGCATGCTGGGCCGGCGCGGGATTTTGAGCGCCGAGGAAGCCGAGCGCATCATTGCCGGGCTGGACCAGGTGCTCGATGAGATCGAGGCCGGCGCGTTTCCCTGGCGCGCGGAATTCGAAGACGTGCACATGAACGTGGAGCAGCGCCTGACCGAACTGATCGGTCCCCTGGGCGGCAAGCTCCACACCGGCCGCAGCCGCAACGATCAGGTGGCCCTGGATTTCCGGTTGTACGTGGCCGAGAGCCTGGACGTCTGGGGCAGGCTGTTGCGGGAGCTCATGGGCGTGTTTCTGGCCCGGGCCGAGGAGCACCAGGATACGCTTTTGCCGGGCTGCACCCATCTCCAGCCGGCCCAGCCCGTGAGCCTGGCCCAGCATCTGCTGGCGTACGTCTGGATGCTCAAGCGCGACTGCGAGCGGGTGGACGATGCGCTCAAGCGCGTAAAAATTTCGCCCCTGGGCGCGGCGGCCCTGGCCGGCACCACCTATTCCCTGGACCCGGCCATGGTGGCCCGGAGCGTGGGCTTTTCCCAAGCCTTCGGCAACAGCATGGACGCGGTTTCGGACCGGGATTTCGCCCTGGAGGCCCTTTTTTGCGCCTCGGTCATCATGGCCCACTTGAGCCGCTTTTG
The DNA here is from genome assembly GCA_964490985.1 of uncultured Desulfovibrionaceae bacterium. GTDB lineage: Bacteria > Desulfobacterota > Desulfovibrionia > Desulfovibrionales > Desulfovibrionaceae > Solidesulfovibrio. The sequence continues at coordinate 838 of CAZBER010000090.1, forward strand.
CGAGGAGATCATCCTCTGGGCCAATCCTCGTTTCGGCTTCGTGGCCCTGCCCGACGCCTACGCCACCGGGTCGAGCATCATGCCCCAGAAGAAAAACCCGGATGCGGCCGAACTCATGCGCGGCCGGGTGGGGCGGGTGTACGGCTCGCTCATGGGGCTTTTGACCGTGGTCAAGGGACTGCCCCTGACCTATAACCGCGACCTGCAGGAAGACAAGGAGCCCTTTTTCGACGCCGACGACACGGTGCGGGCCTCGCTTCGGGTCATGGCCGGCATGCTCGGCGAGCTGGGGTTTCAGCCCGAGCGCATGCGCCAGGCCCTGTCCCAGGGCTATCTCAACGCCACGGAACTGGCGGATTACCTGGCCGCCAAGGGCGTGCCCTTTCGGGAGGCCCATCACATCACGGGCCGGGTGGTGGCCTATGCCGAATCCAAGGGAGAGCCCCTGGAGCAATTGACGCTTTCGGAATTGCGTGTATTTTCCCCGGCCATGGAAGACGACGTCTTCCAGGCGCTCCGGTACGAAACCGCGGTGGCCCGGCGCAACGGACCCGGCGGCACGGGGCCCGCATCCGTGGCCACCCAGATGGCGGAGCTCTCCCGATGGCTTCAAAAACGTTAAACCTGCAGCTTTCGGTCCTTTCGGCCATAAGCGGCATCATCGACAAGGCGTTGGACCTGGAGCAGTCGCTCCAGGACATCCTGCGCATTTTGTCCGAAACCCTCTCCATGCGGCGGGCCACCATCACCCTGGTGGACCGGACCACGGGCAAACTCGTCATCAGCGTTTCCCAGGGGCTCTCGCCCGAGGAGAAAAAGCGCGGGGTCTACGGCCTGAACGAAGGCGTCACCGGGCTCATCTTCCAGACCGCCAAGCCGTATGTGGTGCCCGACATCCGCAAGGAACCGCTGTTTCTGGACAAGACCGGAGCCCGCAAGATCGAGCGGGACCGCATTTCCTTTGTGGGCGTGCCCATCATCTTAAACGGCCAGCCCATCGGCGTGCTCAACGTGGACCGGCTTTTCGGCGACGAGGTCTCCTACGAGGAGGACGTGGCCTTTTTGACCGTGGTGGCCACGCTCATTGCCCAGTTCATGAGCCTCAACCAGAAATACGAGGCCAAGGTCCAGGACCTCAAGCGCGAGAACGTTTCGCTCAAGTACAAGCTGTCCCAGGAAACGCGCGGCCTGTACATCGTGGGCAAGAGCCTGTCCATGCACGAGGTGCAGCGCCAGATCGAGAAGGTCGCGCCCACCAAGGCCACGGTGCTGCTTCTGGGCGAGTCCGGCACGGGCAAGACGCTTATCGGCCGCATCATCCACGACCTGTCCGACCGCAAGGACTATCAAGGTCAACTGCGCCGCCATCCCGGAAACCCTTCTGGAATCGGAGCTGTTCGGCTACGAGAAAGGCGCGTTCACCGGGGCCGACGCCGCCAAGCCCGGCCGTTTCGAGGACGCCAACAAGGGCACCATCTTTCTCGACGAGATCGGCGAGCTGCCCCTGGGGCTTCAGGCCAAGCTTTTGCGCGTGCTCCAGGACAAGGAATTCGAGCGCCTGGGCAGCAACAAGACCCGGCAGGTGGACGTGCGCATCCTGGCCGCCACCAACAAGGACCTGGCCGCCCTGGCCGAGGAGGGCGCGTTTCGCCCGGACCTCTATTACCGCTTGAACGTCTTCCCCTTGCAGGTGCCGCCCTTGCGGGAGCGCAAGGAAGACATTCCGAGCCTGCTCATCCACTTCCTCAACAAGGTGTCCAAGGAATACGCCCGCAAGCTTTCCTTTTCCACCGAAGCCCTGTCGCTGCTCAAGAGCTACGACTGGCCGGGCAACGTCCGGGAGATGGAAAACCTGGTGGAACGGCTGGTGATTCTGGCCGAGAGCGAGCGCATCGACGCGGACCTCATCCGTCCCTACCTGTCCGCTCAGGCCAGGGAAGGGGAGCCGGTGCTGGAGGAGCGGGCGGTCGAAGCGCCGTCGCTCAAAAGCCTGGAGAAATCCGTCATCATCGACGCCCTGCGCCGCAGCGGCGGCATCCAGCACCGGGCGGCCCGGGAGTTGGGCATCACCCCCCGCCAGATGGGCTATCGGGTCAAAAAGTTCGGCCTGGAATCCCTGGTGGCCGTGCAGCGGGTCAAGAGCCGGGCCTGAGCCCGGCCCGCCGCGCCAATCTCCTTGAATGATTGTTTTTCTCTAAGAAATACTGACGTGTTTTTTGAGGGACGCAACGCTACTCCGTCATCTCCCGGTAGAGGTCGTCCAGGGCCGCGAATAGCTTGACCCGCTCGCGCTCGAATTCGGCCATGACTTCCGAGATGCGCTCGACCCGGCCGTTCCCGACCAGGGCCACGATTTCCCGGGCCAGATCGTGCACCCGGGCGTGCCGCCGGCCCACTTCCCGGAAAATCGGGTGCTGGCCCATGGCCGTCTGGCCCTCGCCGTCGTACCATTGCCCGAAGGCGCATTGGTGGTGGTTGTCCACCTCCGAGGCCGAAAGCCGCACATGCCCCAGGATGACGGCCTCGAGCCTGGCCCGCCAGGCCAGATGCATGGCCTTGACCGCGCCGATGTCGAAGGGGGCTGCCCCGGTGTCGAAGCGGGCCAGGAGCGTGGCCCGGTCCTTGGCCAGGCCGGCCATTTCCGTGGCCCCGCCGCGCACCTGGAGCGCGGCGGCGGCAATGCCCCGCAGATTGTGGGCCACGCCCGAAACGTCGTCGCCGATGCCGCGAAGGGTGGCCAGGCCGCCTTCCACGTCCTGGTTGACCGCGTGCAGGGAAGCGGCGGTGCCGGCCAGGCTTCGGGCGATTTCCCCCGAAGCCTGGGACTGTTCCTCGGCCGCCGCCGAGGCGGCGTGGACCACGTCGTTGAGCTGGTCCATGATGCCGGTTATGGCCGCCACCTCGGTTTGCACCTGGCTCATGACGCCCATCATGCCGTCGATGGCGCTGACCTGTTCCCGGGCGATGTCCACGGTGACGGCAATGGCCGCGGCCGTTTCCCTGGCGGACAGGATGCCGTGCTGGGTAAGCTGCTGGATGCCGGCGATGGACAGGCCCACCTGCCGGGTGGCGGCCATGGTCTTTTCGGCCAGTTTTCGGACCTCGCCGGCCACCACGGCGAACCCGCGGCCCGATTCTCCGGCCCGGGCCGCCTCGATGGCGGCATTGAGGGCCAGGAGATTGGTCTGGTCGGCGATGTCGGAAATGACCTCCATGACCGTGCCGATGGCCCGGGATTCCGCATCCAGGGCCGTCATATCCTGGCTCAGGGCTCCGGCCTTTTCCCGCACCAGGTCAATGGCCTCGGCCACCTCCCGCACGCCGGCGGCGCTGTTCCCGGCCCGGCCGCTCAGCTCGCCGATGCGCGCGGCATTGGACCGGGCCGCGTAGGCCACGGTGTCGGCATTGTGCCGGGTGCGCTCCAGGGTGGCGGCGATCTCGTCGCTGGCTTGGCGCATCTGCTCCATGGCCGCGACAATGTTGTCCACATGCCGGCCGCTGTCATGGGCGGCGGCAAGAACGGCTTCCAGGCGGCCGGTCAGGTCGACCATGTCCCCTTCGATCCGGCCGGCCCTGTCCGATGCGTTCGCCGTGGTTTTGCTCAAGGTGCCGGCATGGGCCAGCAGGGAGGCGACAAAGGCCGCCATGGTGCCCATGGCGTTTTTGTCGTCGATGAAAAACGTCCGGTAATTGGCCAAGGCCGGCGAGTAGTCCCCGGGCTGAACCAGGGCTCCGGTTTCCAGGGCCTGCAGGGTTTTTTCCGAAGCCTTGGCCCGGCGCGCCACCGGCGAAAGCAGCCGCCGGGCGAGCCAGGCCATGGCCACCACGGCCGTGGCCCAGCCCAAGGCCAGGGCCGTCAGTCCGATCCAGGGGGCGGGGTCCACATGGCTCAGCCGCCAGGCGGCCACGGCCGAGGCGGCCAGGCTGGCCGGCAGGGCCAGGGTCAGGATGGAGAGGGGAAAACGGGACGGCGTGGCAAAACTGTGATTCATGGACGCTCCGATCATTAATTGATATTGAGAGTTGTTTTCAATTAACGGAAACAGGCAGGACAGGCAATACAAAAAGCGGCCTGCCGCCCGCAAGAAGGCCGGGAGAAACGGGTGGCAAAAGTCCGGCGGGCGTCTTAGCGGGAGGAAAACGGCCGCCCGTTCCTGGGAGGGAACGAGCGGCCGCAGGCAGGTAGGACGCGTATCGTATCCTCGAAAAGAGGCCCTCTGAGCTCTCGTGCCAACCCACTCGAATAATTATTTTTTCTTAAAAAATACTGATGTATTTTTTAAGGGACGCAACACTAGGCCCGGCTGAAGCGCCGGTACTTGATGCGGTGGGGAATCTCCGCCGCCGCGCCCAGGCGGGCCTTGCGGTCGGCTTCGTATTCCGAATAGTTGCCTTCGAAAAAGACTGCCTGGCTTTCGCCCTCGAAGGCCAGGATGTGGCTGGCCACGCGGTCCAGGAACCAGCGGTCGTGGCTGATGACCAGGGCCGAGCCGGCAAAGGCGAGCAGGGCCTCTTCCAGGGCGATGGCGGCGTCGCGGGCGTGATAGCTGGGCGCCGGAATGGGGTCGT
>CAZBER010000090.1:5448-15519 GCA_964490985.1 uncultured Desulfovibrionaceae bacterium
CCTTTTTTTGCTGGTCCCCGCCGGTGAAGTTGAACCGGGCGATGTAGGCCCGGGCGTTGATGTCCCGGTTGCCCAGGCGGATGGTGTCATAGCCTTCGCCCACCACCTCGAACACGCTTTTTTCCGGGTCCAGGGCCTCGCGGTTCTGGTCCACATAGGCCAGGGCAACCGATTCGCCCAGGCGGATGTTTCCGGTGTCGGGCGTCTCCTGGCCCGTGATGAGCTTAAACAGCGTGGTCTTGCCCGCGCCGTTGGGACCGATGATGCCGACAATGGCCCCGCGCGGCACGGTGAAGGTCAGGTTCTCGAAGAGGAGCCGATCTTCGAAGGCCTTGGCAATGCCCTCGGCCTCGATGACGTTTTTGCCCAGGCGCGGTCCGGGCGGAATGTAGATTTCCAGGTCCTTGGCCATGCGGTCGGCTTCCTGGTTGGCCAGGGATTCGTAGGCGCTGATGCGGGCCTTGGACTTGGCGTGGCGGCCCCGGGGCGACATGCGCACCCATTCCAGTTCCCGGGCCAGGGTTTTGAGGCGTTCACTTTCGGATTTCTCTTCCTGGCGCAGCCGTTCTTCCTTCTGTTCGAGCCAGGAGGAGTAGTTGCCCTTCCAGGGGATGCCCCGGCCCCGGTCGAGTTCCAGAATCCAGCCGGCCACGTTGTCCAGGAAGTAGCGGTCGTGGGTGACGGCAATGACCGTGCCCGGGTAGCCGTGCAGGAAATGCTCCATCCAGGCCACGGATTCGGCGTCCAGATGGTTGGTGGGTTCGTCTAAGAGCATGATGTCCGGTTTCTGGAGAAAGAGCCGGCACAAGGCCACCCGGCGGCGCTCGCCGCCCGAGAGCACGTTGACCGGCGTGTCCGAAGGCGGGCAGCGCAGGGCGTCCATGGCCATGTCCAGCCGGCTGTCCAGGTCCCAGGCATCCAGGGCGTCGAGTTTTTCCTGGACCTCGCCCTGGCGCTCGATGAGTTTGGCCATGGCGTCGTCGTCCATGGGCTCGGCAAAGGCGGCGTTGATGTCCTCGAATTCCTTGAGCAGGGCCACGGTCTCGGCCACGCCTTCCTCCACCACCTCGCGCACGGTCTTGGTCACGTCGACCAGGGGGTCCTGCTCCAGGTAGCCAATGGTGTAGCCGGGCGTAAGCACGGTTTCGCCCTGGAAATCCTTGTCCACGCCGGCCAGGATCTTGAGCAGGGTGGATTTGCCCGAGCCGTTGAGGCCCAAAACGCCGATCTTGGCCCCGTAGAAATAGGACAGGGAGATATCCTTGATGATGGGCTTCTTGTCGTGAAACTTGCTGACGCGGATCATGGAATAAATGATCTTATTGGGCTCGGCGGCCATGAAACCTCCTGATGGCGAAACCGGCCGCAAGGCGGGTTTCGATGTGGGATACGTATGGCAAAAACATGGATGCGAATGCAAGCGGCCCTCCGCGTCCGGCGCACCGCCGGATGGGGAGGGCCGCCGGGTGGTGCGGCCGGGAAAACCCGGTTGCGGAAACGCTAGCGTTTTTTCTTGGCCAGGGCTTCCTGGAGCTTTTCGCCCAAAAGTCCCAGGCCGCCGGAAGCCGGGGCAGCGGTTTCCTTGCGGGCAAAGCGCTTCCAGTCCTCGGGCTCCTTGTCCTTGGTGCCCCCCACGGGCGACAGCGTTATCTTGCGCTTTTCGGTATCGATCTCGGAGACAACCACGGTGGCGGCATCCCCGGGTTTGAGCTTTTCATAGGCCGTTGGATCGGTGGCGTCGCGCAGCTTGGAAGCCGGGAGCAGGCCCGTCACGCCCGGGGCCAGGTTGACGAACAGGCCGAAGACCTGGCGGTTTTCCACGGTGCCGGACACGGTGGCGCCAATGGCGAAAGTCTCGGGCACGGTCTTCCAGGGGTCGCCGGCGGCTTCCTTGAGGCTTAAGGAAATGCGCCGCTTGGCCAGGTCGATGTCCTTTATGGCCACGGTCACGGCATCGCCGGGCGAGACCACGTCCGAAGGCTTGGCCACCCGGCGGACATGGCTCATTTCGCTGACATGGATAAGCCCCTCGATGCCCGGGGCCAGCTCCACGAACGCGCCGAAATCGGCCAGGCGCGTGACCTTGCCCTCGACCTTGTCCCCGGCGGCGAACTGGCCGCCCACGGATTCCCAGGGATCGGGCCCGGCCTGCTTGATGGACAGGGAAATGCGCGGCCGGCCTTTCTTGTCGCGGTCAAAGGAGAGCACCTTGACCTGGGCCGCCTCGCCCACGGACACGGCGTCCTCGGCCTTTTCCGCCCGGGACCAGGACAGCTCGGAAAGATGGATCAGGCCCTCCAGGCCGGGCGCGACCTCGGCAAACGCCCCGAACGCGGCCAGCCGGGTGATGACGGCCGGAATCACGTCCCCGGGCTTGACCGTTTCCAGGAAGCGCAGCTCGGATTCGGCCCGCTCCTGTTCCAGGAGCTTGCGCCGGGACACGACGATGTTTTTGCCGTCGCGCTCGAAGGTGGTGATGAGGAAGCTGTAGGTTTGGCCCACATGGGCTTCGGGATTGTCGGTAAAGGCCAGATCGATCTGGCTGACCGGACAAAAGGCCCGCCGGTGGAGGATTTCCACGTCAAAGCCGCCCTTGCGCGCGGCGGCCACCCGGCCTTCCACGGGCACGCCGCGTTCGAAGGCTTCGCGCAGGGCCTCGGCCCCGCCCACCCCGGTCAGGGCCTTGGACAGGGTGACCTCGTCGGCGCGCACCGAGACCACGTACAAGGTGACGGTGTCGCCCTCGGACACGGCCATTTCACCGTTTTCATCAAGAAATTCGGACCGGTCGGCCACGCCGTCGAGTTTGGTGCCGGTATCCACCACAACCGTGGTGTCGGTGACGGCGATAACGGGGCCGGTGATGCGGTCCCCCACGTTGATCTCGCCGCCGCGTTCGGCCAGCGAGGCCTCCATCAGGGCTGCAAATTCGCCCTCGGCCGGCATGGTGTTGGTTTCCGGCGACTTCTCTGCCATGATTGCTCCGAAAGGGGGGATGATTTGGGCGCGAACGCGCCGGGCGCACTGTAGCGCAGCGGCGCTTCTTGTCAAATCCGAAAAAGGGCCTATTTCTCAAAAATTCGACTATCGGACGAGCCAAGGAGGAGCCGTGGATCCCATTACCCATGTCGCGGCGGGCGTGCTGATCGGCCAGTCGGCCCGCAACCGTTTTCCGGCCTGGCGCCCCCTGGTGCCCCTGGCGGCCTTTGCCGCCTGGATGCCGGACCTGGACAATGTCGTCATCCTCTTTGGTCCGGAAGCCTTTATGCGCTATCACAGGGGCTACACCCATTGCCTGCTCGGCGCAACGGTTCTGGCCTTTTTTCTGACGCTGCTTGCCGGCAGGCTGCGGCGCGGGCTGCCCCAGGTCAAACTTTTCGGGCTTTTTTTCCTGTGCGTCCTGTCCCACCTGTTTCTCGATCTCATCAACTCCTATGGCATGAGCCTGTTTCTGCCGTTTTCCGATTTCCGCATCGCCATGCCTGCGGTGTTCACCATTGATCCGGCCTTCACCGCCGTGCTGCTTGTCCTGGCCGTGGCCAGCTTCCTGAAACCCAAGGCCCGGACCGTCCTGGCATTGGCCGGCGTGGCCGTCATGATCGGCTATCCTTTTGCCAACCTGGGCGTGCGCCAGATCGTCACGGCCCGGGCCGAAAAGCTTTTGGCCGCCAAGGGCGAGACGCCGGCCGCCATCCATGTCCAGCCCGACGCCCTGGCTCCGCTGTGGTGGAAAATCGTGGTCGAGGAGGGCAACGAATACGCGGTGACCGGCCTGGACCTGCTCGATCCCGACCGGCTCGTGCCCGAGCGCCGTTTCCGCAAGGCCGACCGGGCGGAAGTGGAAAGCCTGGGCCGGCAGGCCCCGGTTTTTTCCCAGTACTTGTGGTTCACGGATTTTCTGGTCAAAAGCGCCTCGGAAACCGCCCAGGGCGAGCAGGTCACGTTTCAGGACCTGCGTTTCATGACGGTCAACCCCTTGGTGGTCAAAGTCCGGGGGCCGGCCATTCCCTTTACCTTGACCGCCGAGCTGGATCCGTCCGGCCGGCTGATGCGGGCGCTTTTTTTCCAGATGGGCAAGCCCGAGGTGATCCTGCCAGGCGCAGGGGAAAAGCCCATGATGGCGGGATTTATGGGCGGCCTGTCCGCTTTTTTCCGTTGATGGCGTGGCCAAGGGCAGGATAGTGCACCGCAAAAAGGAGGAGCCATGCCGTACGTCAACATCAAGATCACCCGGGAAGGAGCCACAAAAGAGCAAAAGGCGGCGCTGATCCAGGGCGTCACCAACCTCCTGCGCGATACCCTGGGCAAAAATCCCCAGACCACGGTGGTGGTCATCGAGGAAGTGGATACCGACAACTGGGGCATTGGCGGGGAGAGCATCACCGTGCGCCGGGCGCGCGAGAAAAAACAGGCTTAGTATTGCGACCCTTAAAAAATACATCAGTATTTTTTAAGAAAAATAGTTATTCAAGTGGGTTGACATTGAAATTTGTATAATCTCTTTTCGAGGACTCGACATGAGGCGCCCATTTTGGCCGGAAAGCCCGTGAAAGCCGACATCCCCCAACTGCACGCCATCCGTTCCCTGGCCATGGCCGCCATTTTTTTCCACCACCTGTGGCTGGGCTTGCCGGAACTGGGCCGGCTGTACCGGGGCACGCTCCTGGAGGCGGCCTTTCTGGCCGCTTCCCTGGGTGTGGTGGTCTTTAACGTCATGACCGCCTTTTTGATGAGCCTGCCCTTTTTCGGCCCAAGCCCGGCCCCGACGCCAAGCACGGCCGAATACCTGCGCAAGCGCCTGTGGCGGCTTTGCCCGCAATACTGGCTGTGCGTCCTGGGCTACACCGTCCTGACGGCGGCCGTTTTTCATCTTACGGACTGGCCAGGCCTGGCCAAGGGCGCGCTGTCCCATGTCCTGTTTCTGGACACCTTCCAGGTCGGGCCGTTTTACACCAACATGGCCGCTTACTGGTGGCTCGGGCTTTTGGTGCAGTTCACCCTGGTCTTTCCCTGGCTTTTGCGCCTGGCCCGCCGCCCGGGCCTGGGGCCTGCCGCCTGCTGCCTGGTGGCGGCGGCCGTCATGTGGCCGCTGACCGCCTGGATCAAGGCCAAGGGAGCGGCCTTGCCCGGGACCTCCTGGGATTCCTTTGCCTTTTTGTGGACATTCAATCTGCCGTCCCGGCTGCCGGAATTTCTGTGCGGCATATGGATGGCCAAGGCCTACCGCGAGCACGCGGGTTCGGGCTGGCCCTTTGGCCCGGGGCTGGCCTGGTTTCTGGGCGGCGGCTGTTTGGCCGCGTTTTTGTCCGGCGTCGTGCCGGGCGCGCCGTCGCTTGGGCACATGAGCGGGGCCGTGTGGAGCCTGGGCATCTTTGCCGCGCTTTTGTCCCTGCCCTCAATGGCCGTGGTCGGCGGCTGGCGCTTTGTGCGGCTTTTTTCCCTGCTGTCCTATGGCGTCTATTTAAGCCACCAGCCGCTTTTGAGCTACGGCGGCCCAATCACGTCCGGGCTTTCCCCCTGGGCGCGGTTCACGGTCCTGGCCGTGGCCGCAGGCGCGGCCAGCGTGGGGGCGGCCGTGGTGGTGGAACGGGCCTCGGCTGCGGTCGTGGCCTGGCTTGGCCGGCGGGGCCTCGGGCCGGCCCTGGCCCCGGCGCGGGATCAGAAACGGATGAGGTAAACCCCGGCCGCCAGCAGCACTGCGCCCACCAGCCGTTTGACGTCAAAGGGGATGTGGGGAAAGCCCAGCAGCCCGAAGTGGTCCAAAAACAGGGAAGCCCCCACCTGCCCGGCCAGGGTCAGGGCCACCATGGCCCCGGCCCCGATGCGCGGGGCCAGAATCACCGTGGCTGTGACGAAAAAAGCCCCCAGCGCCCCGCCCACCCAGTACCACCAGGCCGCCACGGGCGCGGCCTGAAAAAAGGGCACGCCTTGCCGCATGGCCGCGAGCACCACGCCCAAGGCCAGCGTCCCCACCAGAAACGAGACAAAGGCCGCCGGAATGGCGCCGTCCACCACATTGGCCAGCTTGGCGTTGATGCCGGCCTGGACCGGCATGAGCATGCCGGCCGCCAGGGCCAGGGCGAGATACAGCCATTGCATGCGGGCTCCGGCGCGCTAGGAGGATTTGTTGATCACGGTCTTGCCGATGGGAGCCAGGGCCAGGCCGGCCAGTTTCAAGTGCTGCAAGGCAAAGGGAATGCCGATGATGGTGACGAAATTGGCCAGGGCGGCCATGAGGTGGCCGATGGCCAGCCAGATGCCGGCCAGCACGAACCAGATGATGTTGCCCAGAAGTCCAAGCGCCCCGGTGCCGATGTCCGGCCCGGAAACCATCCGCCGGTCCACCACTTCCTTGCCGAACGGCCAGAACGACAGGTTGCCGATGACAAAGCAGGCCCTGGCCCAGGGCAGGCCGATGATGGTGATGGCCATGATGATGCCGGCCAGATACCAGCCGATGCCCATCCAGAATCCGCCCAGAATCAGCCACAGGATGTTCATGAAGAAATTGACCGGTTCCATGGGAAGCTCCTTGTCTTGTCGTGCAGGTTACGGATTTCGATGAACTGGCTTAGACGGCCTCGGCGGAAGCCAGGCGGGCCATGAGGTTGGACACGGCCCGCAAGTGGGCTTTTTCTTCCTGGGCCAGGCTGGTGAGCAGGGACGCGGACTCCGGGTCCCCGGTCTTGGCGGCCAGCCGGGCATAGAGGTCCAGGGCCTGGGCTTCCACGGCTGCGGCCAGTTCCAGGGCCTCGGCCACCGAGGCCGGCCGTCCGCCAAGCTCGGCCAGGTAGTCCGCTCCGGGCCGGCCGCCTTCCAGTTCAGACCCGGCGGCCTGGGACAAGAGCGCGTCCAGATCGGTTCCGTCGCCTGTGGCCTTGCGGTAGAGCCCGTGCACGTGGTGAAGATGGCGGTCCTCGAAGCCGGCCAGGCGGATGCACACGGCCAGGGTTTCCGGGTCATCGGACCCGGCGGCCAGCTCCTTGTAAAACGCGCCCAGGGCCGCTTCCATGCTAAGGGCCGCCAGCAGAATTTCCCGGGGCGTTTCCCGGCCGGTAAGAAGGGTCATGCCCGTGTCCGGGGGACCGAAAGCGCCGGCTCCCTGCCAGGCCATGGCCCCGCCCAGCATGTTGACGACCCGGGGAAAGCCCGCGCCCGAGAGCAGGGCGGCCGCGGCCGCGCTGCGCTTGCCCGAGCGGCAGTAGGTGACCACGGGCTTGGTCCGGTCAAGGGCCTCCAGGCGGTCGGGCAGTTCGGGCAGGGGAATGAGCGTGGCCCCGGGCAGATGGAATTCCGCGTATTCCGGCTCCATGCGCACGTCGAGCAGGGTCAGGCCGCCCTGGCGGGTGGTATCCAGCAGTTTGCGGACTTCGTCGACAGTGGCGTTTTGTACGGGCGTGGGGGCAAGGGCCTCGGCCATGACGCGTCTCCAGGGTTACGGGTTGCGCTCTGGCGGGCGCGTGGGGTAGGAGTCGGCCAGACTTTCCGCGTTATTTTATGCTCGCGGGGAGGAAACCTTGTCAAGGTGGAGCCCATGGCGCAAGGCGCGGCGCGGCGTTTGCCGCCCCTTTGGCTGGAACTGGCGGTGATCCTGGCCCTGGCGGCCGGCCTGTCCGTGGCCATGAACATGGCCCGGGTCGAACCCCTGCCCTGGGTGGCGGATTTCGCGGCCGAGGCCCGGCGCGAGGCATTGCGCAAGGGCCTGGAGACCATTGACGCCCATGGGGCCATGACCCTTCGCGGCAAGCCCGGCGTGGTCTTTCTGGATGCCCGCACGCCCCAGGAATTTTCCGCCGGGCATGTGGCCGGGGCCAGGAACCTGCCCCAGGAAGCCATGTACGGCGACCTGGGCGAGGCGACCGGAAAGCTCGGGCTGTCGCCCGAGGATCGGCTGGTGGTCTACTGCGGCAACTTTTTGTGCGACAAGAGCAAGGAGCTGGCCGAGGCCCTGCGCACCAGCGGCTTTGCCTACGTCACGGTCATGACCGACGGCTGGGACGGCTGGATGGCCGCCGGCGGCCCCACGGAGGCCGGATCATGAGAATCCTCGCCACAGTGGCCCGCATTGCCCTGGGCCTGATTTTCCTGGCCGCCGCCTGGGACAAGATCGCCAACCCGGCCGCTTTTGCCAAGATCATCCACAACTACCAGATTCTGCCCGACGTGCTCGTAAACGGCCTGGCCCTGACCCTGCCCTGGCTGGAAGTGGTGGTGGGGGCCTGCCTGCTGGTCGGGTTCGCGCCCCGGGGGGCGAGCCTGGCGGCCTGCCTGCTCATGGTCGTATTTCTCGGGGCCACGGGCTATGCCTACTCCAAGGGCCTGGATACCCAGTGCGGCTGTTTCACCACCAAGACGGACGAGGCCATATCCGCCAACACGTTCATACGGGACGGGACCTTTCTGGTCCTGGCCCTGATCGTGGCCGTGGACAGCTTTTGGCGGCCCCGGGAGCGTTGACGGCGAAAAGGGATCCGCAGCCCGCGCGTTCCTGGCAGGCTGGCCGTATCGGCCTGGGATGCTTCCCTGTCCCCAAGGAATCTTCATGCGGCTTTCGTTGCCAAAGGATCAGTCATGTCCGGGGTAAAGATCATCCCCATCGGCAAACCGCGCAGCGTGCGGCAACGGCTTCTGGAAGCCCTGGGCGACGTGCTGGCCCGGGACGGGTTCGAGGCCCTGTCCCTGGAAAAGGCGGCCCGGGCCGCCGGTCTGGAGCCGGCCGTGGCCAAGCGCCATTTCAAGGACCTGGAAGAGATGCTGGCCGCCCTTGGCCAAAGCCCGAGCTTTTGGCCCACCGTCGCCGAACTGCGCCAGGAGGTGTCCGAGCGTTTTGCCTTCATGCCGCTTCGGTCCCAGTTGGCCCAATTTTTCAAGGCCACCATCCAGGGGCTTCTGGCCCGGCCCCGCACCCTGGACATTTTGGCCTGGGAACTGGTGTCCCGGAATCGGTACAGCCGGCAATTGGAATATCCCCGGGTCCGGGTGGCCCTGGAATTTTTCGAGAGCGTGACCGGCGAGGTGCCCGAATCCCTGGACCTGACCACCGTGGTGGCGGTGCTGGGCGGCGCGGCCATGTTTTTGTCCGTCCGGTCGCGCCAGGGCGGGGTGTTCGGGGGACTCAACCTCTACGACGACGCCGACCGGCAGCGCGTGGACCGGGTGCTGGAGCAGATACTGGCCGGGCTTTTACGCGAGGCCGGCGTGTGACAAGGAGACCGCCATGTTGATGGAAGGAAAAAAGGCCCTGGTTTTCGGCGTGGTCAACGAGCGCAGCATTGCCTACGGCATTGCCAAGTCCCTGCGCGACCAGGGCGCGCGCCTGGCCCTGGGCTATGCCGCCGAACCCATCCGCAAGCGCATCGAGCCCATTGCCGCTGACCTGGGCGCGGACTTCATCTTTCAGTGCAACGTGTCGAGCGATGCGGAGATCGACGCGGCGGCCCGGACCGTGCGGGAGCGGTGGGGCAGCGTGGAGGCCATGGTCCATTCCATTGCCTATGCCAATCGCGAGGACCTGGCCGGCCGGTTCATCGACACCAGCCGCGAGGGCTTCCGCCTGGCCCTGGACGTTTCGGCCTATTCCCTGGTGGCCCTGTGCCGGGCCTTTGAACCGCTTTTTTCCCCCGGCGCCTCAGTCATTACCTTGAGCTACTACGGCTCGGGCAAGGTCGTGGCCAATTACAACGCCATGGGCGTGGCCAAGTCCGCCCTGGAGGCCAGCGTGCGCTACCTGGCCGTGGACCTGGGCAAAAGCGGGGTGCGCATCAACGCCATCAGCGCCGGCCCGGTCAAGACCATGGCCGCCTCGGCCATCAGCGGCTTCCGCACCATCCTGGAGACCATCGAGAACCGGTCGCCGCTTAAGCGCAACATCACCCTGGAGGATATCGGCCGCTGCGCCCTGTACCTGGCCTCGGACCTGTCCTCGGGCACCACGGGCGAGGTGCTGTTCGTGGACTCGGGCTACAACATCATGGGCGTCTAGTGTTGCGTCCCTTAAAAAATACGAGGCTTTTGCAAAAAGAGCCGTTTTTGAAGCCTTCGGCGACCAAAGGGCTTTGCCCTTTGGAAACC
>CAZBER010000091.1:0-15509 GCA_964490985.1 uncultured Desulfovibrionaceae bacterium
CCATGCTGTCCCAGGCCAACTCCCTGCCCAGGATGGCCATGCAGCTCATCAGCGGCTAATAAGCAATCCGGTCCACAGCAAAAGGCCCGCCCCGGCAAGCCGGGGCGGGCCTTTTTTACGGGCAAGCCCGCTGCGTCAACCCTGGTCGAGCAGGCCCAGGAAGCGGCGCAGGGCCGGAAACTGGTAGCGCCGGGCATGGTGCACCACATGGAACTGGCGCTGCATGGACAGGTGCGGCGTGTCCAGGGGACGCACCGCGTCCCGCTCCAGGTAGCGCTTGGCCGCCAGAAACGACACCACGGACACGCCAAGCCCGGCTTCCACGCATTCCAGCGCCGCCAGGGAAGAATGGACCTGGATCACGGGCGAAATGTCCCGGATGTCAAGGCCGGCCTCGGAAAACGCCTGGGTCAGGGCCGTGCGGGTGCCCGAGCCGGGCTCGCGCATGACCCAGGGCAGGCCGATCAGCCGCTGCCGCCAATCGTCCTGGCCAAGGTCCACGGCAGCAAAGCCGGCCGGAGCCACCAGCACCAGGGCGTCATCCAGAAAGGGCAGGCTCACCAGGTCCGGTTGGTCGGCCGGCGCGCCCACCAGCCCCACATGGGCCAGGCCGCAGGCCACCATGTCCGCCACTTCCCGGGAGTCGCCGACCTTGACCTCCAGGCGCACTTCCGGGTGGCGGCCGAGAAACCGGGCCGCCAGCCGGGGAATGAGGTAATGGGCCGGAATGGTGCTGCCGCCCACCACCAGCTCCCCGGACACCCGGTCCGACAGGGCCAGGATGTCGGCCCGGGCATGGTCCAGCTCGGCAAAGGCGGCAGTGGCGTAGCGGTACAGGACCTCGCCGGCCTGGGTCGGCAGGATGGTGCGGCCCAGGCGGTCGAACAACATGGTGTCGAGCTCTTCCTCCAGGGCCATGATGTGGGCGCTTATGGTGGGCTGGGACAGCCGCAGCTCGTCGCCGGCCCGGGAGAAGCTGCGCAGTTCGTAGACCTTGCAAAAGGCCTGGAGCCGTCTGGTATCCATAAGTTATATGTATCGTATTGGTTATAGCTATGGAAAAGGTCAAAAAAAAGCAGGGCCCGCAGGCCCTGCCAGAAAGCGCTTACGCTTCGGCCGTGTCGCCTGAAGCCGGAGCTTCGGCGGCCGGGGCGGCCTTTTTGGGGGCCGCGGCCGCGCCGACCATCTTGGTCAGCTCGATGACGGCCATGGGCGCGCAGTCGCCGGCCCGGGGCAGGCCGAGCTTGACCACCCGGGTGAAGCCTCCGGGCTGGCCGGAGAAGCGGGGGCCGATTTCGTCAAAAAGCCGGGCCACCAACTTGTGGTTTTCCAGGACCTTGTAGGCCTGGCGGCGGGCATGGAGACTGTCGGTCTGGGCCAGGGCCACCAGGGGCTCCACCACGGCGCGCAGTTCCTTGGCCTTGTGTTCGGTGGTCCGGATGCGCTCGTGGATGAGCAGCGAACGGGCCATATTGCGCAGCATGGCCTTCCGATGGGAGGCGGTCCTGCCGAGTTTGCGTCCGGATTTCTTATGTCTCATCGACCTGCTTCCTCTTCAGCCATTCCTGGTATTTTTGGTCAAAGTTCTCGATGCGCATGCCGAATTCCAGGCCCATGTCCTCCAGAACCCGGCGGATTTCCTCAAGGGATTTCTTGCCGAAGTTCTTGGTCTTGAGCATCTCGTTTTCGGTCTTCTGCATCAACTCGCCAACGGTCTGGATGTTGGCGGACTTGAGGCAATTGGTGGCGCGCACGGAAAGTTCAAGTTCGTCGATGCTTTTAAACAGGCTCGGATTGAGCTCGATGTCGTCGCGGCGGCGAGCCTTGTCCGCCTCGGATTCCTTTTCGTCGAAATTGATAAAGACCGTGAGTTGATCCTTGAGGATCTTGGCGCTGTACGAGATGGCGTCATCCGGGGTGATGGAGCCGTCGGTGGTGACTTCCAGGATGAGCTTGTCGTAGTTGGTCATCTGGCCGACGCGGGCCTGTTCGATGGTGTAGGCGACCTTTTTGACCGGGGAGAAGCTGGCGTCCAGCAGGATGAGCCCGATTTCGGATTCCAGGCCCTCGTGCATGTCGGCCGGCATGTAGCCCTTGCCCATGCGCACCTCGAGATCGATGCGCAGGTCGCGGTCCTCGGACAGGGTGGCGATCAGGGTGTCGCCGTTTAAGACGGTGACGTTCTGATTGCCCTGGATGGCGCTGGCCCGGACCTCGCCTTTTTCCTTGGCCAAGAGGGTCAGGCGCTGCGGGTCCTCGGTGGTCATGGCCAGACGGACCTGCTTCAAGTTGAGGATGATCTCGGTCACATCCTCGATGACCCCCGGAATGGTGGAGAATTCGTGCTGCACGCCTTCGATGCGGGCGGCCACGATGGCGGCGCCTTGCAGGGAGGAGAGAAGCACCCGGCGCAGGGCATTGCCGAGCGTGGTGCCAAATCCCCGCTCCAGGGGCTCGCACACGAACCGGCCGTAGGTGTCGGAAGCCTCGGTATCGCGGACGAGCTTTTCCGGCTTGACCAGTTCGGTCCAATTGCGGGAGTTGATGAGCCTTTGGCCGTTACGAATCAACATGGTTTCACCTTAGGCAAATGGTGCTTTGCCGATTACTTGGAGTAAAGCTCGACGATGAGCTGCTCGTTGATCGGGAACTGCACGTCCTCGCGGGTGGGCAGGGCGTTGACCTTGCCCTTGAGCTTCTCGCCGTCCACTTCCAGCCAAGCCGGGCAGCCGCGCCGGGCAATGACCTGCTGGGCCTCCAGGATGATGGGGGACTGGCGGTTTTTCTCCCGCACCTCGATGACGTCCCCGATCTTGACCTGAAGGGAAGGGATGGTCACACGGTGGCCATTTAAGGTGAAAAGGCCGTGGCGCACGAGCTGGCGGGCCTGGTTGCGCGAGTTGGCGAATCCCAGGCGGTACACCACGTTGTCCAGGCGGCGCTCCAAAAACGACAGCAAGTTTTCGCCGGTAACGCCCTTTTTCATGTCCGCGCGCTGGAAATAGGCCCGGAACTGGCCTTCCAGGATGCCGTACATCTTGCGGGTCTTCTGCTTCTC
Organism: uncultured Desulfovibrionaceae bacterium; assembly: GCA_964490985.1. Taxonomy (GTDB): domain Bacteria; phylum Desulfobacterota; class Desulfovibrionia; order Desulfovibrionales; family Desulfovibrionaceae; genus Solidesulfovibrio. The sequence goes on from CAZBER010000091.1 coordinate 3,059, forward strand.
GCGCAACTGGACGGCGTAGTCGCTCATCTTCTTGCGGATGCGGCCGTGCTGGCCCGGGGCATAGGGGCGGCGCTCATAGGCGCACTTGTCGGTGTAGCACCGATCGCCCTTCAAAAACAGCTTGCCCCCTTCCCGACGGCAGATCCGGCATTTCGCTTCAGTATAACGTGCCAAGGGTCATTCCTCCTACTGTGCCGCGGGCCGGTGCTCGCCTGCGGCGAAATCCGATCCCGGTTTGCGGCCGCTTTGCCCCAGGGGGCCGGCGACGGCCTCGCGACGCCTCGAATATCGATCCGGGCCTGGCCGGCCCGGGGTAAATACAGCCTCAGCGCCGCCGTCGGGGGAGCCCCGCCAGGCGGCGTTCCCGACCCTAGACCCGGCGCCGCTTGGGTGGCCGGCAGCCGTTGTGGGGGATGGGCGTGATGTCCCGAATGTAGCTGACCTTGAATCCGGCATTGTGAATGGCCCGCATGGCGGCCTCGCGACCGGAGCCAGGGCCCTTGACCAGGATGCCCACCGTGCGCATGCCGTTTTCCTGGGCCTTGCGCGCGGCGTTTTCGGCCGCGATCTGGGCGGCAAAGGGCGTGGATTTGCGCGAGCCCTTGAAGCCCGCGCCGCCGGACGTGGCCCAGCTGACCACGTTGCCCTTCTGGTCGGTGAAGGTCACGATGGTGTTGTTGAACGTAGCCTGGATATGGGCGACGCCAACGGGAATGTTCTTGCGTTCCTTTTTGCCGATGCGGCGCGGTTTCGCCATGCGCGTATCTCCAAAAAGCCCTGGCGGGCGTGTTACCGGGTTGTGCCGGGCGCGCCCGAAGGCGCGCCGCGGGTCTTACTTCTTCTTCTTGGTCATCACGCCGCGACGCGGCCCCTTGCGGGTGCGCGAATTGGTGTGGGTCCGCTGGCCGCGAACCGGCAGGCCGCGACGGTGGCGCAGGCCACGGTAACAGCCGATATCCATGAGGCGCTTGATATTGGCGGTCACTTCGCGCCGCAAATCGCCTTCGACCTTGTAATTGGCCTCAAGTTCCTTGCGGATGGTGTTGGTTTCCTCAGGCGTCAGGTCGTCGCTGGACTTGGTCCAGTCAATGCCCGTGTCGCCGAGGATTTTCAGGGCCGTGGAACGGCCGATTCCGTAAATGTAGGTCAGCGCGACATCCATCCGCTTGTTTTTGGGAAGGTCGACTCCCGCGATTCTGGCCACGACGCTCCTCCGTTATCCCTGACGCTGCTTGTGCCGGGGGTTCTCGCAGATCACCCGCAGCACGCCGTGGCGCCGGATGATTTTGCACTTGGGACAAAGTTTTTTCACCGAGGGTTTCACTTTCATGGGTCTCTCCGTCTCCCGGCGCGGCAAACGGCCGATGCCTCCCGGGCATCGGCCACGTCAGTCGGCCAGGCTTAAAATCAGAGGTCCGTTTTTGGTCACCGCCACCGTATGCTCAAAATGGGCCGACAGGCTGCGGTCCTTGGTCACCGCGGTCCACTTGTCGGCCAAAACCTCGACATCGGGCCCGCCGGCGGTCACCATGGGCTCGATAGCCAGGACCATGCCCGGCCGCAACGGAATGCGCGGCGCGTCCTGGGGCTCGAAATTCGGTATCTCGGGCTTTTCGTGCAGCTTTCGCCCGATACCGTGACCAACAAATCGTCTTACAACACTGAACCCATGGCCTTCAACATATTTTTGCACGGCCCGGGAAATATCGTAGAGGTCATTGCCGGCCTGGGCCTGGGCAATGCCCTGGGCCAGGGACTGGCGGGTCACGTCCAGCAAGGCGGCCTTGGACCCGTTGACCGGCCCCACAGGCACGGTGGTGGCCGAATCCCCGTAAAACCCCTTGTAGACCACGCCCATGTCAAAGCTGACCAGGTCGCCCTCGACCAGGACCCGCTCGGACGGAAACCCGTGCACCACCTCTTCGTTGACCGAACAGCACAGCGCGAACGGAAATCCGTACATGCCCAGAAACGCGGGCTTGACCTCGAAATCCTCGCAGCGCTTGCGCGCCAGTTCCTCAAAGAGCATGGTTTTGACGCCAGGCGCAACCGCCGCCGCCAAGTCGCCGAGGATAACGGCCACGATGCGGCAGGCTTCGCGCATCAGCGCAATTTCGGCATCGTTTTTGAGGTATATCCCCTTGACCTTTTTCAAACCTATCGCCTGCCCTTGATTCTCCCCTTCTGCATGAGGCCCTCATACTGCCGGGAGATCAGATGCGACTCGATCTGCGCCATAAAGTCCATGGCCACGCCGACCACGATCAGAAGCGACGTGCCGCCGAAATAAAAGGGTACGTTGAACTGCTGGATCAGCACCATGGGCAGCACGCAGACAACAGAGATGTACAGGGAGCCCCACAAGGTAATGCGGGCCAGGACCCTGTCAATGTATTCCTTGGTCTTGATCCCGGGCCGGATGCCGGGAATGAACCCGCCCTGCTTGCGGATGTTCTCGGCAATGTCGTTGGGATCAAAGATGATGGCCGTGTAAAAGTAGCAGAAGAACACGATCAGCGCCACGAAGATGACATTGTAGGTCATGGTCTGGGGGCTGAACAAAGAGGCCACGGTCTTGAGCCACGGCACATGGGAGAACTCGCCCAAGGTAGCCGGGAAAAGCAGGATGGACGAGGCGAAAATGGGCGGAATGACGCCGGCGGTATTGACCTTGAGCGGCAGGTGCGTGGTCTGGCCGCCGTACATCTTTCGGCCGATCATGCGCTTGGCGTACTGGATGGGAATGCGCCTGGCTCCCCGCTCCATGAACACGATGGCCGCCAGCACCACCAGCATGATGGCCACGATCAACAGGAGCACGAAAAGCGACAGCTCCCCGGCCTGGATCAGGGAAAAGGTGCTGATGACCGCGCGCGGCAGCCCGGCCACGATACCGGCGTAGATGATAAGCGATATGCCGTTGCCAATGCCCCGCTCGGTCATCTGCTCGCCGAGCCACATGAGAAAGATCGTGCCCGCGGTCAGGGTCACGACGGTCATGAGGCGAAAGCCCCAGCCAGGCACCAGCACCACGGGCGCGCCCGTGGGGCTGGACATGCTCTCCAGGCCCACGGCAATGCCGAACCCCTGGATCAGGGTGATGAGCACCGTGCCGTAGCGGGTGTACTGGGTGATCTTCTTGCGCCCGGCAGCCCCCTCCTCCTTTTGCATCTTGGCCAGCTCGGGGCTGACCACGGTCAAAAGCTGGATGATGATGGAGGCCGAAATGTAGGGCATGATCCCCAGGGCAAAGATGGAGAGGTTGCGCAGCCCTCCGCCGGAGAACATGTCGAACAGCCCGAAAAGCGTGTTCTTGGCACTCTCGAAAAAGTCCGCCAAAGCCGCCGAATCCACGCCGGGCACAGGCACGTGCACGCCCATGCGGTAGACGGCCAGCAGGACAACGGTCCACAGGAGCTTTTTTTTCAGCTCCGGCAGACGGGCAAGATTCTCGACTCCGGTAAGGGCCACGGCAACGTCCGTTTATTCGGTTGGGGTTTGCTCGGAAGCTTCCACAACGCCCAAGGACACGGCCTTGCCGCCGGCGGCGGCCAGCTTCTCGGCGGCCTTGGCGCTGAAGCGGTGGGCTTCCACGGTGACGGCGGCAGCCACTTCGCCCTGGCTCAGGATCTTGACCAGGGAGCCGGCCGGAGCCAGGCCCTTGGCGTAGATGTCGTCCAGGGAGATGGACGCCTGGCCCGCAAACGCGGCCAGCAGGCGATCCAGGTTCAGTGGCTGGTAGACCACCTTGAACGGGTAGTTCTTGAACCCGCGCTTGGGCAGACGGCGGGCCAGGGGCATCTGGCCGCCCTCGAACCAGGGGCGCTTGCTGACGCCCGAGCGGGCGTTTTGGCCCTTGTTGCCCTTGCCGGCGGTGCAGCCCTGGCCGGTGCCGCGGCCGCGGCCCAGGCGCTTGCGGCTGGCGCGTTCCTCAGGGAACGGATAGAGCTCGTGGAGCTTCATGACTCGGTCACCTCAACCAGGTGCTTGACCTTCTCGATCATGCCGACCACGATGTCGGACTTCTCGAAGGAACGTTCCTGACGGATCTTTTTGAGGCCCAAAGCGGCCAGGGTGGCCCGCTGCTTGGGCGTACGGCCGTAGCGGCTCTTGGCCAGCGTGACGGTGATGGTTGCCATGGCGGGATTCCTTATTTGCGCGGGGTGGCCAGGGCCTTGCCGCGCATGCCGCCGACCGTCTCGGCGCTGCGCAGGGAAGCCAGGCCTTCCATGGTGGCCCGCAGCACGTTGTGCGGATTGTTGGTGCCAATGGCCTTGGTCAGGATATCGTGGACGCCGCAGGCCTCCATGATGGCCCGGACCGGGCCGCCGGCGATGATGCCGGTCCCCTTGGAAGCGGGCTTGAGCATGACCCGGCCGGCCCCGAACTCGCCCATGATCTCGTACGGCAAGGTGCCGTCCAGAAGCGGAATGCGGATCATGCCCTTGCGCGCCTGGTCCGTGGCCTTGCGGATGGCCTCGGGGACTTCGTTGGCCTTGCCCAGGCCATAGCCCACCGAGCCCTTGCCGTCGCCCACGACAACCAGGGCGCTGAAGCTGAACCGCCGGCCGCCCTTGACCACCTTGGCCACGCGGTTGAGGTACACGATCTTTTCGATCTGGGTCAGTTCGGACTGCTGGTCCATGCCGTCTTCCTTCGCGCGTTTAGAATTTGAGGCCGCCATCCCGTGCTCCGTCGGCCAGGGCCTGGACCCTGCCGTGGTAGATGTAGCCGTTGCGGTCAAAGACCACGGCCTGGATATTGCGTTCAAGGGCCTTGGCAGCCAGGTCCTTGCCCACCTTGGCGGCGGCTTCCTTGTCGGCCTTGAGCGTCTCCCCGTCCTTCTTGTTCAGGGTCAGGCTCGAGGACGACACCAGGGTCTGGCCGGTGAGATCGTCGATCACCTGGGCATAGATGTGCCGGTTGGACCGGAACACGACCAGGCGGGGACGTTCGGCGGTCCCGACCAGCTTCTTGCGGATGCGGACTTTCCGGCGCGCGCGCGCCAGGGTCTTGGTCATCTTCATATGCGGTCCCTATTTCTTGCCGCCGGATTTGCCGGCCTTGCGACGAATGACTTCGTTTTCGTACTTGATGCCCTTGCCCTTAAACGGCTCGGGCGGACGCACCCGGCGGATGCGGGCCGCGGTTTCGCCCAAGAGGATCTTGTCGATGCCCGACAAGGTCAGCTTGTTGCCCTCGACCTTGGCTTCGATGCCCTGGGGCAGCTTGAAGTCCACGGGGTGGGAAAAGCCCACGGCCAGGGTCACGGCGCCGGGCGCGGCCGACACCTTGTAGCCCACGCCCACGACTTCCAGGGTCTTGGTGAAGCCTTTGCTCACGCCCTCGACCAGGTTGGCCAAAAGGGTGCGGCGCAAGCCGTGCTGGGCCCGGGCCAGGCGGGTGTCGTCCACCCGGGTCACCTGGACCTTGCCGTCGGCAATCTCGTAGACGATCTTGGGGTGGGTCGGCGTGGACAGTTCCCCCTTGGGGCCCTTGACCTTCACCGCCTCGCCGGCCAGCTCGACGCTGACCCCGGAGGGCAGCGTGATTTCGCGTTTGCCTATCCTGGACATGACATCTTCTCCGCGATTACCAGATTTCGCACAGGAGCTCGCCGCCGACATTGAGCTCCCGGGCCTTGCCCCCTTCCAGGATGCCCCGGGAGGTGGACAGGATGCTGATGCCCAGGCCGTTTTGGACCTTGGGGATGGCCTCGGCGCCCACGTAGACGCGGCGGCCGGGCTTGCTCACCCTTTTGAGCCCCGAAATGAGCGGCTTGCCGCCCTGGTACTTGAGGTGGATGGACAGGGCGGCCTCACTGACGGCAAAGTCGTCGATATAGCCCTCGTCCTTTAAAATGGCGGCAATGGAGGCCTTGAGTTTCGAGGCCGGCATGGCCAGATCCGCGTGCAAGGCCCGGTGGGCATTGCGGATGCGGGTCAGCATATCGGAAATAGGGTCGGTCACCGACATGGCGTCCTTCTCCTTCGTGCTACCAGCTTGACTTGCGCACGCCGGGCAACTCGCCGGTCAGCGACATGTTACGGAAGCAAACGCGGCAAACGCCGAATTTGCGCAAATACGCCCTGGGACGACCGCAGATGGGGCAGCGGTTATAGGCTCTGGTGGAAAACTTCGGCTTGCGGCGGGCTTTCACCATCAAAGATTTACGGGCCACGACCGTTCTCCTTACTTTTTAAACGGCATGCCGAGAAGGTCGAGGAACATCTTGCCTTCCTTGTCGGCCCGGGCCGTTGTGACGATGGTGACGTTCATGCCCTTGACGTGCTCCACCCTGTCCACGTTGATTTCCGGAAAAATGGTGTGCTCGCGCACGCCCAGGGTGAAATTGCCGCGGCCGTCGAATCCGCGGTCAGGCACGCCGCGAAAGTCGCGCACCCGGGGCAGGGCGAAGTTGATGAGCTTGTCGAGGAAATCCCACATCCGCTCCCGGCGCAGGGTCACACGGCACCCCACCGGCATGCCCTCCCGGAGCTTGAACGCGGCAATGGACTTGCGGGCGCGGGTCACCACGGCCTTTTGTCCGGCGATCGCGGTCAACTCCACCACGGCTTCCTCGATCAGCTTGTTGTTGCTGCTCGCCTCGCCCAAACCCATGTTGAGCGAGATGAAGGAGAGCCGGGGGATTTGCATGCTGGAGGTGTACCCGAACTCCTTTTTGAGCTCCGGGGCTACCTTCTCGGCATAAATTTGTTCCAGGCGGGTCATACCGTTTCCTTTTGCACTCAAGCGATTTCGTGGTTGCACTTCTTGCAGAAGCGCACCTTTTTGCCGTCGGCGGTTTTCCTGTAACCGACCCGGGTAGGCTTGGCGCAGGCGTCGCACAAAAGGGCCACGTTGGAGATATCCAGCGCCGCTTCCTTCTCGATGATGCCCCCGGGGGTCTTGGCGTAGGGGTTGGCCTTGGTGTGGCGCTTGACCATGTTCACCTTTTCCACCAGCACGGCGTTTTTCTTGGGCAGGATCTTGAGCACCTTGCCCACCTTGCCCTTGTCCTTGCCGGTGGTGACCAACACCTTGTCGTTCTTGCGAATCCGATACGTTTTCATGGCGTCCCCGATGGCGCGGTGCGTTACGTCCTACAGGACTTCCGGCGCCAGCGACACGATTTTCATGAAGTTTTTCTGCCGCAGCTCGCGCGCCACCGGGCCGAAGATACGCGTGCCCACGGGTTCGAGCTGGTTGGACAGCAGCACGGCGGAATTGGAATCGAATTTGATGTAGGAGCCGTCAGGCCGCCCCACTTCCTTTTTCGTCCGCACCACCACGGCCTTCATCACAGCGCCCTTTTTCACCTTGGAATTGGGCAGGGCGTCTTTTACCGAGACCACGATGATGTCGCCGACCGTGGCGTAACGGCGGCGCGAGCCGCCGAGCACCTTGATGCAGCTGACTTTTTTCGCGCCGGAATTGTCCGCCACGTCGAGCTGGGTTTCCACCTGGATCATGACCGCGCTCCTAGACCGCTTTTTGCACGATTTTCACGAGATGCCACCGCTTGCGGGCAGACAGGGGGCGATGCTCGATAATGCTGACCGTATCACCGATGCCGCAGTCGTTTTGCGGATCATGGGCCATGAACTTCTTGCGGCGGCGAATGAACTTCTTGTACAGCGGATGCTGCACCAGGGTCTCGACCATGACCACAATGGTCTTGTCGGCCTTGTCCGAGACCACGACGCCGGTCAATTGCCGGCCGTTGCTTTTATGCTCATGCATGGCGAACCCCGATTAGCCTTGGCGCTTTTTTTCGTTTTGCACCGTCATGAGCCGGGCGATGTCCTTGCGGACCTGGCGCAGGCGGTGGGTTTTTTCCAATTGCGCCGTGGCGTGCTGGAAGCGCAGCTTGAAGAGCTCCTCGCGGGCTTCGCCAAGCTTGGCGGCCAGACCGGCGGCGTCGAGTTCGCGCAACTCTGCGGTCTTCATGGCTACAAGCCCTCCTTGGCCACGATCTTGGTCTTGATCGGCAGCTTGTGCATGGCCCGGGTCAGGGCTTCCTTGGCCGTGGCCATGTCCACGCCCTTGATCTCGTAGAGCACGCGGCCGGGCTTGACCGCGGCAAACCAGCCCACGGGCGCGCCCTTGCCCTTGCCTTGCCGCACTTCAGCCGGCTTCTCGGTGCGGACCCGGTCCGGGAAGATGCGGATCCAGACCTTGCCGCCGCGCTTGATGTGGCGCATGATGGCCACACGGGCAGCCTCGATCTGCTGGCTGGTCAGCTTGCCGTGCTCCAGGGCCTTGATGCCCACCTCGCCGAAGTCGATGGAGGCGCCCCTGGTGGCCGGGCCGCGAAGGCGGCCCTTTTGCATCTTGCGGAATTTGGTTTTCTTGGGAGCCAACATTACGCTTCCACCTCTTGGTCCAAAATCTCGCCTTTAAAAATCCAGACCTTGACCCCGATGACCCCGTAGGTGGTCTTGGCAATGGCGTAGCCGTAGTCGATGTCGGCCCGCAGGGTCTGCAGGGGCACCCGGCCGTCGCGGTACCATTCGGAGCGGGCGATCTCGGCCCCGGCCAGGCGGCCGGCGCAGGAGACCTTGATGCCCTCGGCCCCGAACTTGCGGGACAGGCCCACGGTGCGCTTCATGGCCCGGCGGAAGGCCACCCGGCGCTCCAGCTGCAGGGCGATGTTCTCGGCCACCAGCTGGGCGTCGATCTCGGGACGGCGGATTTCGTTGACCTCCACCGTGAATTCCCGGCCGAAGCGCTGCTTGAGGTCGCCGCGCACCTTTTCGATCTCCGTGCCCTTGCGGCCGATGACAATGCCGGGGCGGGCGGTGTGGATGATCAGGCGAATCTTGCCCCCGGCCCGCTCGATCTCGATCTTGGAGATGCCGGCGTGGTACAGGCTCTTTTTGACGAACTTCCGGATCTTGTTGTCCTCAAAGACGAACTCGGGATAGTCCTTCTTGGAAAACCACCGGGACAGCCAATTCTTGTTGTACCCGAGCCGAAATCCGTAAGGGTGTACTTTTTGGCCCATTGTGTCGCTCCTAGTTCTCGGCCACCACAACGGTGATATGGCTCGTGCGCTTGACGATCCGAAAGGCTCGGCCCATGGAGCGCGTCATGATGCGCTTCCAGGACGGCCCGGGATTGACGATCACCTGCTTGACCGTGAGGTTGTCGATGTCCACCCCGGAAATCTGTTCGGCATTGGCCACGGCCGAGTGCAGCACCTTGCCGATGAGCTTGGCCGATTTTTTCGGGGTGAACTTCAAAATATTCATGGCCTCCTCGACCGGACGGCCAAGGATATTGGCGGCAACGAGCCTCGCCTTCTGGGGCGACACGCGGATGAATTTGGCTTTGGCTTTGGCTTCCATGGCGTTGTCCCGACGGGGTGTGGCCCCGACTACTTTTTCACTTTGCTTTTCTTGTCCGCGGCATGGCCGTGGAAGGTCCGCGTGGGGGCGAATTCACCGAGCTTGTGGCCGACCATGTTCTCGGAAACAAAGACCGGAATGAATTTCTTGCCATTGTGCACGGCAAAGGTCAGGCCCACCATTTCCGGCAGGATCATGGAACGCCGGGACCAGGTCTTGATCACCCGGCGATCCTTGTTCTCCACGGCGTAGGCGACCTTTTTCTCCAGATGCCCGTCCACGAACGGACCCTTCTTGAGAGAGCGAGGCATAGTCGTCTCCTCTTACTTTTGTCCGCGCCGCTTGACGATAAGCTTGGACGAGGGCTTTTTCTTGTTGCGGGTCTTGTACCCCTTGGTCGGCTTGCCCCAGGGGGTGACCGGATGGCGGCCGCCGGAGCTCTTGCCCTCGCCGCCGCCCAGGGGGTGGTCAACCGGGTTCATGGCCACGCCGCGAACCTTGGGGCGGTTGCCGAGCCAGCGGTTGCGGCCGGCCTTGCCGATGGAAATATTCTCGTGCACCACGTTGCCGACCTGTCCGACCGTGGCCAGGCAGGAGGCCAGGATGTTGCGCACTTCGCCCGAAGGCAGGCGCAGCAGGGCGTACTTGCCCTCCTTGGCCACGAGTTGGGCGTAGGTGCCGGCGGCCCGGCAGATCTGGCCGCCCTTGCCCGGATTGAGCTCGATGTTGTGCAGCAGCGTGCCCACGGGGATCTTTTTGAGCGGCAAGGCATTGCCCGGCTTGATGTCGGCGGTCTCGCCGGCGGCGATCACATCGCCCACGGCAATCCCGACCGGCGCCAGAATGTACCGTTTCTCCCCGTCGGCGTAATGCAAAAGCGCAATGCGGGCGCTGCGGTTGGGGTCATACTCCACGGAGAAGACCTTGGCCGGCACGTCGAACTTGTCGCGCTTGAAGTCGATGATGCGATACAGGCGCTTGTTGCCGCCGCCCCGCCGACGCGAGGTGACCCGGCCGTAGCAGTTGCGGCCCGAAGCGCGCGGAAGGCCCTCGACCAGGGACTTTTCGGGCTCGGTCCGGGTGATCTCCTCGAAGGTGGAGACCGTCTGGAACCGGCGGCCGGCCGACGTTGGCTTGAGCTTGCGGATGGACATGACTAAACCCCTTCGAAGAACTCTATTTTATCGCCCTTGGCCAGGGTCACGTAGGCTTTCTTGTAGCCCGGAATCCGGCCGGTCACCTTGCCCATGCGCGAGCGGGCCAGGGGGCGGCGCTTGACTACCCGGACGGCGTCGACCTTCACCGAAAAAGCCTTTTCCACGGCCTTGGCGATCTCGATCTTGTTCGCCTCGGGGTGGACGAAAAAAACCACCTGGTTGGCGGCTTCCTTGATCATCGTGGCCTTTTCGGAAACCAGCGGCCGCAGCAGAATGTTAGCGTACTCCATGACCGAGCCTCTCCTGCACCTTGAGCGCCGCGTCCTTGACCATGACCAGATGGTCGCAGCCCAGGACGTCGTACACGTTGAGCATATCCTGCCGGACCACCTTGATGCCAGGAAGGTTCCGGGCGGAAAGCTCAAGATTGTTATCCGAAGCGGGCAGAACAATCAAGGCTTTTTTCAATCCGAAATCCGTGGTCACCTTGGCCATGTGCTTGGTCTTGACCTCGGGCACGGAAAACCCATCCACCAGCACCAGGGAATCCTGGCTCACCTTGGTGGACAGGGCCATGCGCAGGGCCAGCTGGCGCACCTTGCGGTTGACCTTGAAGGTGTAGTCCCGAGGTTCGGGGCCGTGCACGATGGCCCCGCCGCGCCACAGCGGCGAGCGGGTGGAACCCGCCCGGGCCCGACCGGTGCCCTTCTGGCGCCAGGGCTTGCGCCCGCCGCCTCTGACCATGGACCGGGTCTTGACGCTGTGGGTGCCGGCCCGCTTGGCGGCCAGCTGGGCCCGGACCACCAGGTGCAACAACTCGGGCTGCACCTCGACCTCGAAGACCTCGGGGGACAGTTCGACGGTCCCGATCTCCTGCCGCGACTGGTTGTACAGTTTCACGTTTGCCATGACGTTCCCCCGCTATCCCTGCTTGCGCACCATGACCACGCAATTGCGCGGCCCGGGCACCTGGCCCTTGACCAGGATCAGATTCATTTCGGGGCGCACGTCAACCACCTGGATGCCCGTCACGGTGACCGTGCGCGCGCCCATATGGCCGGCCATCTTCTTGCCCTTCATGACCTTGCCCGGCTCGGTGTTGTTGCCCACGGAACCGCCCGAACGATGGGCCTTTTCCGTGCCGTGGGTCTTTTTGAGGCCCCCGAAGTTCCAGCGCTTCATGACGCCGGAAAAGCCCTTGCCGATGGAGGTGCCCGTGACCTTGACGGTCTCGCCCGGGGCGAAGATGTCCACGGTCACGTCCATGCCCTGCTCAAAGGGCGCGGGGCCGTCGAGCCGGATTTCCTTGAGCTCCCGGAAGTAGCCGCGGCCGGCCTTGTCCAGGTGGCCCTTGACGGGCTTGTTGACCTTGCGTTCCGGGATCTGGTCGAACCCGATCTGCATGGCGTGGTAGCCGTCCTTTTCCGCGGTCCGAACCTGCGTGACGGGGCAGGGGCCGGCCTCGATGACCGTGACCGGGATGACCGAACCATCGTCGCCGAAAATCCGGGTCATGCCCAGTTTACGGCCGAGTATTCCAAGCGAGGCAGCCATGACCACCCTTCCCTTAGAGCTTGATTTCCACGTCAACGCCGGCCGGAAGGCTCAGTTTCCCGAGCGCGTCCACGGTCTGCTGCGTGGGCTCCATGATGTCCAAAAGACGTTTGTGAACCCGCATCTCGAACTGCTCGCGGGACTTCTTGTCCACGTGCACGGAGCGGTTGACCGTCACCTTGTGGATGTCCGTGGGCAACGGGATGGGCCCGGCCACGCCGGCCCCGGTGTTGCGGGCGGTATCCACGATTTCGGCCACCGCCTTGTCCAGGATGCGGTAGTCGTAGGCCTTCAGTTTAATGCGAATGCGATCGTTTTGCATGGAAACCATGATATTACTCCACAATTTCCGACACGACGCCGGCGCCCACGGTGCGGCCGCCCTCGCGG
>CAZBER010000092.1:0-2096 GCA_964490985.1 uncultured Desulfovibrionaceae bacterium
CCCGGCGGGGTCTGGGGCAGCGCCCCAGCAGGGCCTCGCCCGGTCATTCCATTCCCTCCACGGCCTGGCGCAGCACGGCGGCGACCAGGCGCAGTTCGTCGTCGGCCAGGGTGCGGGGGTCGAGGCGGAACGTGTCGTTTTCGATGCGTCCGACCAGGGGCGGCTCGGTGGACAGCAGGCGCAGGCGCAGGGTTTCGGGCGAGGGCGCGTTTGGCCGGGGCGTGAGGTCGACCAGGGAGGTCGGCAGGTCGTGTTCCGGAAACGCGCCGCCGCCGACCCGGGACGCGCCCGGCGTGACGGCCACAACATAGTGCTGGCCGATGGTTTTTTTGAGGATCGCGGCCAGCTTGCGGGCTTTGCGACGCAGGGCCTCGGGGCTGGCCGTGATCATGGCCAGGGTGGGGATGTCGCGTACCGCTTTGGCCGGATCGCAGTACAGGCGCAGGGTGGCTTCCAGGGCGGCCAGGGTCATCTTGTCGATGCGAACGGCCCGGTTGAGCGGATTCTTGCGGATGGCGTCGATGTACCGTGCCCGGCCCACGATGATGCCGGCCTGGGGGCCGCCCAGGACCTTGTCGCCGCTAAATGTCACCACATCGGCCCCATCGGCGATGGCGCGCTGCACCGTGGGTTCCTGGGGCAGGCCGATGTCCGTGAAATCGGTCAGGTTGCCGCTGCCCAGGTCCTCGATGACCGGCAGGTCGTGGCTGCGGCCGATGGCCACCAGCTCGGCCAGGGATACCTCCTTGGTAAAGCCGATGATGCGGTAGTTGGAGGTGTGGACCTTGAGCAGGGCGGCGGTCTGTTCGGTAATGGCGTTTTCGTAGTCCCGGGGATGGGTGCGGTTGGTGGCTCCGACCTCACACAGAATGGCCCCGGACTTGGCCATGACTTCGGGGATGCGAAACGAGCCGCCGATTTCCACGAGCTGGCCGCGCGAGACCACCACTTCCCGGCCCTTGGCCAGGGTTTCCAGGGTAATGAGCACGGCGGCGGCATTGTTGTTGACCACCAGGGCGGCCTCGGCCCCGGTCAAGGTGCGCAGGATGTCCACCACGTGGCTGTAGCGGCTGCCGCGCTCGCCCGTGGCCAGGTTGAATTCCAGGTTGGAGTAGCGGCTGCCGGCGAGATGCGCGGCGGCCAGGGCCTGGGGGGGCAGGAGCGAGCGGCCGAGGTTGGTGTGCACCACCACGCCGGTGGCGTTTATGACCCGGCGGAAATGGGGCCTGGCCCGGGCGGCCACGAAGCGGGAGAGCAGCGCGGCCAGATGATCGGGGGCGAGCTGGGCCGGATCGGCGATATGGCCCTGACGGATGTCGTCGCGCAGGCCGTCCAGGAATTCGTTGACCGCCTGGCGCACAAGCGTGCGGGGGATGTCGCGCATCTCGGGGCGCTCGGCCAGTTCGGCCAGGACCACGTCCACCGAGGGGAGCAGGCGAAAGAGGTTTTGCAAGGCGCGATTTCCGGTTGTTGTCAAGTTGGCGGCAAGGCAAGGCCCTGGCGTGGCGTCCCTTAAAAAATACGACAGAGGCTTTTGCAAAAAGCGTCGTTTTTGAAGCCTTCGGCGACCAAAGGGTTCCGCCCTTTGGAAACCTCATAAGGAATTCAATGTATTACAATCTGAATCAGTTGCCGATGCACGCCATGTTTGATTTTTGCAAGAGCCTCGACACTATTTTTTAAGAAAAAATAAATTATTCCAGTATATTGTTCGCAGAATTCGCATGCTCTGACTTCAAGGAAGCGACACTAGCCCGAAACCAGGGCAAAATCAATTTTGGGGCGCGGCGAACAGCGCCGCCAGCAGGTACATGGAGCCGCAGGCCAGGACCGTGCCGGGCATGTCCTGGACAGCGGCCAGAGCGGCGGCCGGGTCGGGCACGGTCACGGCCCGATCGCCCAAGGCGGCGGCCACTGCGGCGGCGGGCCTGGCCCGGGAGACGCCAGGCAGTTCGGGCACGACAATGGGGCCGGCCGTGAGCCGGGCGGCCAGGGGGGCCATGCCTTCCAGGTCCTTGTCGCCCAGGCAGGTGAAGATGAGCGCTGCGGGCTCGATGCGAAGGGCGGCCAGGGCGGCGGTCAGGGCGGTCAAGGCC
>CAZBER010000092.1:2106-15400 GCA_964490985.1 uncultured Desulfovibrionaceae bacterium
CGTTGTGGGCGCAGTCCAAAAGCAGTTGCGCGGTCATGCCCGGCAGGCGCAGCAGGTGCAGCCGGCCGGGAATGAAGGTTTCGGACAGGGCCCGGGCCAGGGCGTCGGGATCGGGGGCCAGGCCGAGAAGGTTTGCGGCCAGGGAAAAGCCGGCCAGGGCCAGGGTCGCGTTTTGGGCCTGGTGCGGACCGGCCAGGCGCAGCTTGGCCTGGGGAATGTCCAGGGTCTTTTGGCCCAGGAGCCTGCCCTTGCGGCTCGGGGCGTCATAGCCGGCCCGTTCGGCCGCATCGAAAAGGCGTGTCCCCAGCCGGCCGGCCTCGCGGCGCAGCATTTCCATGGCTTCGGCGGGCTGGGGGCCGGTGACGGCCGGGCCGCCGGGAATCATGGCCCCGGCCTTGTCCCGGGCGATGTCGGCCAGGCTCGGGCCGATGACCGCGGCATGGTCCAGGCCGATGGGCGCAAACAGCACCAGGTCCCGGCCCAGGGCCGTGGTGGCGTCGCCGGCTCCGCCGAGCCCGGCCTCGTAGACCGCGGCCTCGACTCCGTGTTCGGTGAAAAGCCAGGCGGCCATGACGGTCAGGAGCTCGAAATAGGTCAGGCGCAAGCGCTCGCCCAGAGGGGCGGTGGCGGCCAGCACGGCATTGGCGGCGGCCAGCCAGTCGTCTTCGGGCAGGGGTTTGCCGCCCATGAGGATGCGTTCGCGCACGCTCACGAAATGCGGCGACAGGTACAGACCCGTGGGCAGGCCGTGGGCGGCCAGCATGGCGGCCAGAAACGCCGCGGTCGAGCCCTTGCCGTTGGTGCCCACCACCTGGACGGCCAGATGGGGCAGGCTGTCCAGGGACAGGGCGGCCAGGGCCGCGCGCATGCGGTGGGGCCCCAGTTCCATGTGGAAAAGGCCGAGGCTGTCGAGATAGGCCTCGAAAGCGGCGAAATCCGGGAAACTAGAAGGTAAAGGATTCTTTTTCACGCAGCAGATGGTACGAATAGCCCCCGAGCTCCTTGAGGAGTTCCTCCTGGATCTGGGCCGAGAAGGGGGCCTTCATGTGGTAGATGTAAATTTTGGGTTTGGCCCGAAGCTTATCCAGTTCGGCCCGCAGAAGCTTTGGGGTCAGGTGTTTGGATACCGTGGCCAGCGCTTCCATGGAAGAGGGGAACGAGGCCTCGGTGATGCAGTTTTGCAGGGAAAAGGGCAGGCTGTCGCAGTAGCGCCACCAGGCGTCGCACGGCCCGGTGTCGCCGGTGTAGGCCAGGTTGCTGGCGCCGCCTTTTTCCCACAGGACAAAGCCCGAGGCGGCCCGGGCGTGGTTGACGGGAAAGGCGGTTACGGAGAGGCCGTTTACGCGGATCGGTTTCTTGGGCGTCATGGGCGCATAGGTCAGGACCGGCGAGTCTTGGGGAATGACGGTGAAATCCGGCCAGATGGTGTCGTTTAACAGATGCGCGGCAATGGCGTCGAGGACTTCGGGCAGGCCGTGGATTTGCAGGGGCGGGCGTTTCTTGCCGGCGAAAAATTCGATGAGGTTGTCGGCCAGAAACAGGATGTCCTTGATGTGGTCGAGATGGGCATGGGTGACGAAGATATGTTCGAGGCGCGCCTGCGCGGCCAGGTCGAGGCTGGAGGTGACGGAGCCGGCATCGAGCAGGATGCTGTCGTTGACCAGAAACGAGGTCAGGTGATGCCCGGGGAGGTCCGATCCAGAGCAGCCGAGCACGCGCAGGTTCATGTCTCCCTCCTGGTTGCGGGGAACGGCTGGGACCAAAGAGTGTGGGCTGGGCAGGGCGTTTCGTCAAGGGCGGCCTTGACCGAGGTTCGTGGCTTGTTTAGGTTTTAAGGCCGCGCGCCCGTAGCTCAGTCGGATAGAGCATCTGCCTTCTAAGCAGACGGCCCGGGGTTCGAATCCCTGCGGGCGCGCCAGGAAAGAAATGCAAGGGGTGAGGCAGCATTTGCCTGGCCCCTTTTTTCGTGCGGAGTACCGAGATGGATCATATTTTGGCCGGATAGACGAAAAATTGAGGAATTTCAAAAGGAAGGTCGGAATGGATGGCAAGGGCAGAATGAGGCAACCGACCCTGGCAGGCCTCATGTCCTTGTATCGTAAAAATACGCTATTCCTCCATGCACTGCATGGCACGGCGGAAGAAGCGGGCGAAATGAAAATATCGAGAAAGCCAGCGCGAGCCATCACGACGCCGTCGTCCGGGAGTTGCGGGAAGACCCCGAGTTGGCTTTCGAATACCTGAAGGTCACGCTTGAGGCAGAAGACGATGCCGCCGTGCGCATGGAGTTGTTTTGGACCCCCCTTCGCAGCAGGGCTCCAGCGTCGGTGAGATGGCTACCAGGGTCAACCGGCTTGCCGTTGACCAACACCTCGAAGTGCAGGTTGTTGCCCGTGGTGCGTCCGGTCCGCCCCAGCCGGCCGACGGCGTGGCCCTTCCCTACACGCTCCCCCCGTTTGACGGCGATGGCTTGCAGGTGGGCGTAGCGCGACTTGACGCCCTTGCCGTGGTCGATGTCCACCACGCGGCCATAGGCTCCCTTCCAACCGGCGAACACCACGGTCCCTTCCCGGTAGGCCAGCACGGGCAGGCCGGCCGGGCCGACGATGTCCAGTCCCTTGTGGAACTTCTTGGACTTGCCCAGAGGGTCTTTTCGTGTGCCGAAGCCCGAGGAGACGCGCTTATGCGGTTTCTTGGCCGTGACGGCCTTGCCGGCCGCCGGGGATAGGCCCGACTTGCCGGCTTCGGCCGAGTTAGACAGGCCCACGGCCAGCGCCGCCAGGCACAGGCCAACAGCACAGCGCCTGAAGGTCCTGGACAGGCGCGAACGTTTCCGCTCTCCTTGCCGCATCATGCCTCCCTTCCCCTCACGGTTGCAGGTTTTCCAGTTCCTTTTTCGTCTCCGCAGCCAGTTCCTTGTCCTTGGGGGCAAGGGCCAGCGCCTTTTCCAGATGCTCCCTGGCGGCTTGGGAATCTTTGAGTTCGTACTTATTGACCATGCCGATGTAGTAATGGGCTTCGGCCACGTCAGGCTTTATGGCGAGCACGGCCTTGAAATCCCCGATGGCCTCGGGGAAGCGCCGTTGCTCCAGGTTGACGATGGCGCGGTGGAACAAGGCTCCCACATTCTTGGGATCGATCTTGAGGGCCTCGTTGTAGAAGTGTTCGGCCCGCTGCCACTCCTTGCCCCGCATGAAGGCGTCGGCCAATCTCAGGACCGCCTCCTCGTCGTTGGGGTTCTGCTGGAGTTTGGCCATGAGCGCGGGGACGGCGGCCATGGCGGCGTCGGCTTTGGCTTTGGCCCTGGTTGGCTGCCGCTGTCCTCCGGAGATGTCCATGCGGTGGAAAAACGAGGTCAGAAACAGGGCGACGAGGGCCATGGCCATCATGCCCAGGATCGGCTTGCGCATTGGAAAATCGAGTGTTGCGGTCATGGGCTTCCTTTTCACTTTCCACCCTCCTTTTGGCGCGCCAGGCCGCGTTTCGAGCGCATGGCCAAAAGTGGCAGCAGGCAGACCGCCACGCTGCCGATCCAGACCCAGTTGACCAAGGGATTGACGCTGACCTTGAGCGGGGTCAGGCGCTCGCCGTCCAGGTCATGGACCGTGGCATAGAGCTCGTTGCCAAGGCCGGGCAGCGTCGAGACCTCGGTGTGGGGATGGTCGTAGTTGCGGTAGGTCAGGCGCTGCGGGGTCAGCACGCCCACGGGTTTGCCGGCCCGGCTGACCGTGATCCGGGCTTCCTCGGTGCGCGTGATCTCCTGGCCGGGCGTATCGGCCGCGCCAAGGCCTTGGTAGGTGAAGCGGTAGCCGCTGAAGTCGAAGGACTCGCCGGGCGAGAGGGCTTTTTCGAAGCTGCGCTGGAAGGGGCCGGACACGGCCACGCCAAGGACGATGACGGCCAGGCCGAGATGGCCGCCGTGGCTGGCCCAGAAGCGGCGGTTGCCAAGGGAACCCGGGACCAGGATAAAAAGCAGGAGGACGGACAGACCGGCCATGGCCGCAGCGGCCACCCCGGCCACGGCCAGGACCGGCCTGACGCCAAGGGACGCCCCGGCGACGACCAGCGCCAGCCACAGGACGGCCAGGCCGGTCGGCACGTCCAGGCGTTTGAGGCCGCCGGTCCAGCCGAACCAGGGAGCCAGGGCCATGATGACGGTTAAAAGCGTGAAAAGGGGCAGGCAGACCGTGTTGTAAAAGCCCTGTTCCGCGCCCTTGGGGCTCACTTCCCAGAGCTGGCTGACAATCGGCCAGATGGTGCCGAGCAGGACCACCAGGCCAAGGGCCAGAAGCAGCCAGACCGACACGACCATGAGCCCCGGACGGCTGCCAAGGCCCGGCAACTCCGGCTCTTCCCGGCGCGGCCGGGAGATGACCGCCAGCACGGTGAGCGCCGCGGCGAACAGCACGCCGGCCAGAAGCGGCCCGCCCACGCCGCCGTCGCCGAAGGCATGGAGCGACTCGACCACGCCGCTTCGCACGAGATAGGTGGCGAACAGGCACAGGATGAGCGTCAGGCAGGCCAGACAGACGTTGGTGCGGGGCAGCACGCCGAAGCGCCGTTCCAGAAGGGCGGTGTGCATGAGCGCCGTGGCGGAAAACCAGGGGATCAGCGAAGCGTTTTCCACCGGGTCCCAGGCCCAGTAGCCGCCCCAGCCGAGTTCCATGTACGACCACCAGCCGCCAAGGAGAATGCCGGCGGTCAAAAACGCCCAGGAGCCGATGATCCAGTTGCGGGCCGCCTCAAGCCAGCCGCGCCCTTCGCCGGAGATCGTGGCCGCCAGGGACAGGCAGGCGGGGATGGCGAAGCCGGCGTAGCCGATGAACAGCAGGGGCGGATGGAAGATCATGCCCACGTTTCTCAGCAACGGATTGAGCCCCTTGCCGTCGGGAGGCGGCGAGGCGAGCGTGACGAAGGGATTGTTGGGGCCGGTTAAAAGCACCAGGAAAAAGCCCTGGATCGTCATGAAAAAAAGCCAGAACAGCACTCTCGTGGACGGGGCCAGGGCCTTGTAGCGGGCGGTGCGGGAAAAAATCGCCCCGGCCAGGCCCATGGCCAGGCCCCAGAACAGCAGGGAGCCGGCCTGTCCGGCCCAGAAGGCGGTGACCGTATAAAAAAGCGGCAACAGGCTGTCGGTGTAGTCCGCGGCATAGGCCAAGGAAAAGTCCCGGGAGAGCAGGCCGCCCAGAAGCGCCGCCGAAGCGCAGACCATCAGGATGACGGCCGCGTCCTGGCCGCGCTGCAGCCAGGGAAGTTTGTGCCGCTGCCCGCTCCAGGCCTCTAGGCAGGCCAGCGCCCCGCCCGAAAGCGAGACGAGCATGGCCAGGAGCAGGGCGAAGTGCGCTGCCAGATACATCATTCCTCCAAGGTGACGTGGGTTGTTCTAGGCGGCGGCCGGGACGCCCGCCTGGGCCGGTTCCTTGAGATCGCGGGCCATGCCCGCCTGACGCGTCGGCTCACGGGATTCGGCGCGCGGGCGAGCCGTGGCGTTGCCCGAAGGCCGGAGCGGAGCCTTTCCGCTCCGCTCCGTGTCTTGGGTCCAGGCCCGGGTTACAGGGTGTGGTGCATGCCTGCGCCGCCCATCATACCGCCGCCCATCATGCCGCAGCCCATCATCCCGCCGGCGGGGACGCCAAGCTTGACCAACTGGCCCTGCAGGGCGACCTGGGCCGTGAAGAGCTGGGCGCTTAGGTCGGAAACTTCCTTGGTGAGGGACTGGACCTTCTTGTCGTCGGGAGAGGCCGCGGCGATCTGGGCGTCCAGTTCGTACTGCTTGGCGGCGAGCTGCTGGCGCAGGGAGGCCGTGGAGGCGTCGAAGTCGGCGTAGGCCTTCTGCACGGAGGCCTGCTTTTCCGGAGACAGGGCGGCGCCTGCGTATCCATGCATCATGCCGTGGCCCATCATCTGGGCATTGGCCAGGCCGGCGATTCCGAGAAGGGTCGCCAAGGCCAGGGCCAAGGAAACGAGGCGCATGCGCGTCTTCATGGGGAAGCTCCTTTGGGCTAGAGGTCGTTTGTGCGGTTGTAAGCGAATAATTTCAGGCTGTTGTTACGAGATCGACTAGTGCCGGAAGCCTTCCATGAAATCCCACATGGAATCGTGCGTTTCCTGGAAGCCGGCGATCGATCCGGAACCGGTCGCCGAGTTGGCGCTCGTCGTCGAAGACGGCCAGGACATCATGCCGAAGCCGGCGGCCGGCGTGGTCGTGGTTGTGGGGGGCGTCCACATCGTTCCATTGTGGTCCCAGCCGCCCGAGGCGGGACCGGCGAAGCTTTGGGCCTTGGCCTGGACGCCGGCCAGGAGCGTCAGGCCGAGCACGGCGGCGGCCGCCAGAAGCGAAGTCTTTTTCACGATGGTCATTGGTTATGTCCTTTGGGGTTGAAAGGTTGCCGATCGGGCCGGGCCAAAGGCCCGGCCCGCGATTTCCGGCCTGTTACCAGCAGCCGCCGCCATGGCCGCCGTGCCAGCCGCCGTGATACTGGGCCGAGGCCTGGCCGTTCCAGCGCCCCATATGGCCGGACTGGCCGTAGGAAGCGCCCTGCATCATTCCGCGTCCGGAGCCGTGTCCCATCATGCCGTAGCCGCCCATCGGGCCATAGCCGCCCATATGGCCGTAGGTGGCTGGAACGACGGCCTGGGTCGCGATGCCGGTCTGGCCGTTTCCGACCTGAGCCCGGGCCGGGCCGGCGGTGGCGAAGGTCAGGGAGCCGACGACAAGGGCGAGGCCAAGGCCAATGGTCAGGCGACGCGCGATCTTCGTGAACATGGTGAACTCCTCGGCATTTTTGTGGGCAAAGCCCGTTGGTTACGCTTGTTCCAGGATCTTCTTTATTGCCAGATACTCTTCCTGGTTGATCTCTCCCTTGGCCAGCCGGACCTTGATGAGGCCCAGGGAATCCTCCCTGTCGGCGCGGCGGGTTCTTTCGGCTTTCCTGGAGCCGAGCAGGAAGAAGAACCCCACGAGAACGGCCGCGAGAAGCAGGGTCGCTCCCAGTCCCCAGAAGAGATGTCCCCCTCCCCAGGGAGTGAAGCCGGGGACTTCGCATTCCCACATCACTTGTGACCTCCTGGTTTGGCGTGGGACTGTCCGGCTATCCAGTCGCGCCGGATGATCCTGCTAAGGCAACAGGCGTGCCAAAGTCGGAAATGAACATTATATATTGAAATAACAGGATAAATTTGAAACGGAAAAAGACGGGCGACACGAAGCGGGGAAAAGCGAGTAAATTCTACTCGACCTGTTGCGGGTTGTCCGTTTACTTTTTACGCGGGTGTCCTATTCTCACCCGAAGGGCGGCAGCCGGCAGGCCGCGCCCGCGCAAGAGGAAGGCAATCATGCAGACGCAATCCAGGCCGGGACCCCGGTTTCTGGCCAATATCCCTCCCTGGCTCTACCTCGGGTCGGTGGTCATCCTGGCCGTGGTCATGGCCGTGATGACCACGCGCAACACCCATCGGGAAAACGCCCTGACCGGGCAGACGCTTTTTGAAAAAGGCACGGCGTTCATCCGGGCCTTCGAGGCCGGGGCGCGCCTGGGTCTGGGGATGCACTGGCGGGGAGAGCAGTTCCAGGCCCTGCTCGAAGAAACGGCGCGCCAACCCGGCATTCTCCAACTGGCCGTGACGGATGCCGACGGCCGCATCCTGGCCCACAGCGACAAGACCAAGATCGGCCAGCGCCTCTACGATCCGAAAACCATGGCGGCCCTTGGCGTGGCGGCGCGGGAGAAATGGCGGATCACGACCCTGCCCGACGGACGCAAGGCCTTTGAGGTCTACCGCGCCTTTGAACCCGGCCTGGGGCGCGCCGTGGCCGACGGCTGCGGCGACGAGGCCGAGGGACACGCCTGTCCCTGGAGCGGATCGGAGACGGCTTCGGGGACCGGCCGGCAGGTCATCTTTGCCGACTCCGACCTTGCCCCGTATGAAGCGGCCCTGGCCCAGGACACGCGCAATACGGTCGTTTTGGCGGTCATCCTGTTCCTGCTCGGCGTCGGCGGCGTCCTGACCCTGTTCTGGGCGCAAAGCTCCCGGCTCTCCAGACGGCAGCTCAAGGATACACAAGCCTTCGCCACGGAAATCGTCAACAATCTTCCGGTGGGACTCCTCACCACGGGCAGCGACGGCCGCCTGGCCGTGATCAACGGCGCGGCCGAGCGGATCGCCGGCTTCAAGGCGGTCGACGTCGTGGGCAAACTGCCGCAAGAGGTGCTTCCACCGGCCTGGTGCGGCTTGCAAGAGGTCATCGACGCCGGGGAGCCGGTGGCGGAGCGCGAAACCGAGTGCTCCTTCGACGGCGAGAAGAGCCTGCCGCTGAGTGTGAGCGCCTCCAGGATCGTCAACGAGGAAGGCGCGCACCTGGGCAACATCTATATTTTCCGGGACCTCGGCGAGGTGCGCCGGCTCCAGGAGGAGGTCCGCCGCAAGGAAAAGCTGGCCGCCCTGGGCGGCCTGGCCGCCGGCGTGGCCCACGAGATCAGAAATCCCCTGTCCTCCATCAAGGGCGTGGCCAAATACTTCGAGGGGCACTTCGACGCCGGCAGCGAAGGTCGGGAACTCGCCGGGGTCATGGCCCGGGAGGTGGACAGGCTCAACCGGGTCATCACCGAGCTTTTGGATTTCGCCCGGCCCTCGGACGTCACGACGCGGCCCACGGACATCATTGAACTCGTCGACCGCTCCCTGCGCCTGATCGGGCCGGACGCAACCGCGCATAACGTGCGGGTGGTCTTTACCCACGACGGCGAGTTGCCCAGGGTGGCCGTCGATCCCGACCGTTTCACCCAGGTTCTGCTCAACCTGTACCTCAACGCCGTGCAGGCCATGGACAGTGGCGGCGTCCTGGCCGTCAGGGCAGGCTACGAAGCCTCCCGGGGCAGGGTCCGTCTCGATGTCGAGGATGCGGGCAAGGGCATCCCGCCCGAAAGCCTGGGGAACATTTTCAATCCCTATTTCACGACCAAACCCTCGGGCACGGGTCTGGGCCTGGCCATCGTCCAGAAGCTGGTCGAGGCGCACCAGGGGGAAATCCAAGTCAAAAGCACGCTCGGCCGAGGTTCGGTCTTTTCCATCTTCCTGCCGGCCCTCGCCTGATACGGAGGGAACCATGCCCGCCAAAGCCAAGACCACCGTCCTGGTGGTGGACGACGACCAGAGCCACCGCACCATTTTGCTGGCCCTCATCAATGGCTGGGGCTACGCCGCCACCGGAGCCGACGACGGAGCCAAGGCCGTGGCCCTGGCCAAGGAAAAGCCCTTTGACCTCATCCTCATGGACGTGCGCATGGCCGTCATGGGCGGGATCGAGGCGCTCAAGGAAATCAAGGCTTACAATTCCGCCATCCCGGTCCTCATCATGACGGCCTATTCCAACGTGGAGTCGGCGGTGGAGGCCATCAAGGCCGGGGCCTACGACTACCTGACCAAGCCGCTCGACTTCGACGTGCTGCGCCTGACCATGGAGCGGGCCTTGGAGCACGTCTCGCTCAAGGCCGAGAACCGACAGCTTCGGGAGCGCCTGGTTTCCTCCTTCGACCCCCGCAGCATCATCGGCCGCAGTCCGGCTATGCGCCGGCTCATGGAGATGGTGGCCATGGTCGCGCCCTCCGAGGCCACGGTGCTCGTGACCGGGGAGTCCGGCACGGGCAAGGAGCTCATCGCCCGGGCCATCCACGCCAACAGCTCCCGCCGAAGCGGCCCCCTTGTCGCCGTCAACTGCGCGGCCTTGAGCGAGACGCTGCTCGAATCCGAGCTGTTCGGCCACGAAAAGGGGGCCTTTTCCGGCGCGGACAAGCGGCGCGAGGGGCGGTTCATGCAGGCCGACAAGGGGACCATCTTCCTGGACGAGATCGGGGAAACCTCCGCCGCCATGCAGGCCAAGCTGCTGCGGGCGATCCAGGAGCGGGAAATCCAGCGGGTGGGGAGCGACCGGACCTCGCGGGTGGACGTGCGCATCGTGGCGGCCACCAACCGGGACCTGAAAGCGGAGGTCGAGGCCGGCAGATTCCGGGAAGACCTGTACTACCGGCTCAATGTCATGACCCTCGCCGTGCCGCCGCTTCGGGACCGGGCCGAGGACATTCCGCTTCTGGCCATGCACTTCCTGCGCAAGTTCGCCGAGGCCAACCGCAAGACAGCCAAGGGATTCACGCCTCAGGCCATGGACCTGCTCCTCAAGCATGACTGGCCCGGGAACGTCCGGGAACTCGAAAACGCCGTAGAGCGGGCAGTCGTGCTCATGCCGGGCGACTTCGTCACGGAGCGGGAGTTGCCGCTTGGCGTCGTCCAGGCATACGCGCCGCAGGAACTGGAGCCCGGGCCGGCGGCGATCCAGCCCTTGGAAGCGGTCGAGCGCGAGGCCATCCTGGCCGCGTTGGAGGTGACAGGCGGCAACAAGACCGAAGCGGCCAAACAGCTCGGCATCACGCGGAAAACGCTTTTAGCTAAGCTACAACGTTAAGGGATGCTATGGAATGGCCAGGGCTTTGGATCTTGGGGAGGTTTCAAGCCAGATGTGCAAGAGGAATTTGTCGCAAGCTTTTTTCGAGTAAGACTTTGGTCACAGAAGGAATTGCTTGAACCGCTATTCTCATCTTGTGAAAAACTCGATCAAGATTTGAAAATGGGATCGACTTTAGCCAAGCCGCATGGAGAGCTCGACGTCGTTGGCGAACGGCACAGACAGGTAGCCCTTTGCGGGTGCAGCGGTTCACCACGGCGCGGGTGGCCGAGAAAGCCGGAGTCAGCGTCGGATCGCTGTATCAGTATTTCCCGAACAAGGCGGCGATCCTGTTTCGGCTCCAGAGCGACGAATGGCGGCAAACCGCGGACCTGCTGTGCGGCGTCCTTGAGGACATCCGGAAACCGCCGCTTAAACGGCTGCGCACCCTGGTCCACGTCTTCCTTCGCTCGGAATGTGAAGAAGCCGAGATGCGTGTGGCCTTAAGCGACGCCGCTCCGCTCTATCGCGACGCGCCCGAAGCCCAGGAGGCGAGGTCGAGGGGGGAGCGTATCGTGCGAGCCTTCATGGAAGAGGCGTTGCCCGATGCCTCGGAAGCGACTCGGGCATTGGCCGGCGACTTGATCACTACGACGCTCCGCTCGGTGGGGAAGCAATTTTCGGAAAGTCCGAGAACCCCCGCTGCCATCGAAGCCTATGCCGACGCCATGGCCGATATGTTCTGTGCCTACCTGGGAAACCTCGAACGCGGCTGAGACGAACGCCGGAGCCGGCGGCGTTTTGCCGGGCATCGCCGCATGGCCGCTCCCTCCAGCGGCGCAGCGGATGAACGCTTCCTGGTGATCGCCGAAACAGACGAGCCCCGCCGCCGGCGGGGCTCGTTGCTTCTCCGAGCGTGCTCCCCTTACCTTCCCTTGAACAGCCGGGAGGTCAGCACGAAAAACAAGGGGATGAAGATGAGGTCAATGAATGTGGCCGAGAGCATGCCGCCGCACACGGCCGTGCCGATGGCGTTCATGGCCCCGGCTCCGGCCCCCTTGGCGATGGCCAGGGGCAGCACCCCGAAGAAAAAAGCCAGGGATGTCATCATGACGGGTCGAAACCGGGTTTTCACCGCGCCAAGGGTGGCCTCCACCAGCGTTTCCCCGTGCCCCATCCGCTCCTTGATGAACTGGATGATGAGGATGGCGTTTTTCGTGGAAAGCCCCAAGGTCGTGAGAAAGCCGATCTGGAAGTAGACGTCGTTGGGCAGGCCCCGCAGCGAGGTGGCCACGATGGCGCCCAGCACCCCCAGGGGCAGCATGAGCATGTTGACGATGGGGATGGTCCAGCTCTCGTAGAGCGCCGCCACGCACAAAAAGATCACGAACACGGAAAAGGCGTACAGGATGGGGCCCTGGGCCGTGGCTATCCGCTCCTGGTAGGAAAGCCCTGTCCAGTCGAAGCCGATGCCCTGGGGCATCTTGGCGGCGAATCCCTCCATGGCGGCCATGGCCTCGCCCGTGCTGTGCCCGGGCGACGGCTCGCCCCAGATGTTGATGGCAGGGAAGGCGTTGTAGCGTTCGAGCTTGGGCGAGCCCATGGTCCAGCGGCCCGTGGCGAAGGCGGACAGGGGGACCATCTTGCCTACGGTGTTGCGGACATAGAGCCTGTTGAGATCCTGGGGCTGCATGCGGAAGGGGGCGTCGGCCTGGATGTTGACCTGCTTGACCCGGCCGCCCTGGACGAAATCATTGACATAGGCGCTGCCGAAGGCCGCCGAAACCGTGGTGTGGATGGCGGTGATGGGCACCCCCAAAGCGCCGGCCTTGTCCCAATCCACGTCGACGTGGTATTCCGGCACGTCGTCCATGCCGTTGGGGCGCACCCTGGTCAGGCGCGGATCCTGGCGCGCCATGCCCAGGATCTGGTTGCGCGCTTCCATGAGTTTGTCATGGCCAAGCCCCCCGCGGTCCTGCAATTCGAAGTCGAATCCCGCGGCCATGCCCAGTTCCACCACGGGCGGGGGCGGGAAGGCAAAGACCATGGCTTCCTTGATGCCCGAAAAATACCGCATGGCCCGATCGGCGACGGCCTTGACCCGGAGATCCTCACGGTCGCGCAAATGCCAGTCCTTGAGCTTGACGAAGCCCAGGGCCATGTTCTGCCCTTGGCCGCTGAAGCTGACTCCGGCGATGCCCATGAAGGATTCCACGGTATCCTTCTCGTGCGCGTCGAAATAGGCCTTGACCTTGTCCAGGAGGCGCGTGGTCTGCTCCAAGGTGGAGGTCCCGGGCGGCAGGGTGGCCTGGATCGTCAGGATGCCCTGGTCCTCGTCCGGAATGTAGGCGGTGGGCATCCGTTTGAACAGAAAGGCCACTGTGGCCAGGATGAGGACGTAGAGGAGCATGTACCTCGTGGCCCGGGAAAAGGAATGGCCGACCAGAGCCACGTAATAGCTTCTGACCGCGTTGAACACCTTGTCGAACCGGGCGAAAAACGGGCGCAAAAAAAAGATGACGTTTTCCGACGGCTGATGTCCCTTGGCCACCGGCTTGAGGAAGGTGGCGCACAGCACCGGGGTCAAAACCAGGGCCACCACCACGGACAGCATCATGGACGAGATGATGGTTATGGAGAACTGCCGGTAGAGCACGCCCGTGGACCCCTGGAAAAAGGCCATGGGACCGAACACCGCCGACAGCACCAAACCGATGCCGATCAGGGCGCTGGTGATTTCGTCCATGGACTTGGCCGTGGCCTCGCGGGGGGAAAGCCCCTCCTCGGACATGATCCGCTCGACGTTTTCCACGACCACGATGGCGTCGTCCACCAGAAGGCCGATGGCCAGCACCA
>CAZBER010000093.1:0-15364 GCA_964490985.1 uncultured Desulfovibrionaceae bacterium
AAGGCTGTCAACAAGCGCAAGCGGATTGCTGGTCCGGATTTCCAGGAGCGACGGCAAGACGCAATCCCACAGCTTTGAGCACTGCCGTCAGGGTTTTGAGAGTTGGGTTCCCCTTGGGCGACAGGGCGCGATACAGGCTTTCCCGCTTGATGCCAGCGGCCTTGGCAACATCGGCCATGCCGTAGGCTTCGGAGATGCGGCGCAAGGCGATAAGAAGCACGGCCGGCTCCTCGGTGTCCTCCATGGCGGCCTGGAGATATTCCGCCGCAAAGGTCGGGTCGGCACGCAGTTCACGCACAAGGGCTTCATCATGGCTGACGCTTGCGCGGTCGAGGTCCTTCATGTTCCACCCTCCTCTTGAAATCGGCCAGGTAGGCCACGGCCCTGTCTATGTCGGCTTCCTGTGTGCGCTTGTCGCCGCCGCACAGCAGCAGCACGACCGTCTGGCCAATCTTGCCGAAATAGACCCGATACCCCGGGCCGTAATGCACTCGCAGCTCTGACACGCCATCCCGAAGCGGCTCGCAATCGCCAAAGTTGCCGGCCTTGAGCCGGTCAATCCTGGTCGCGATCCGCGCCTTCGCCCGCACGTCTCGGAGATGGTCCAGCCATTCGGTGACGACCTCCCGGCCTTCCTCGGTGCGGTAGCGGCGGACGACGTTCATGCGTCCCTATGTAACTTTTAAGTCACAAGCGGTCAAGGTGCGCCTCCTGGTTTCGGTGGGTCCGGGAGGGGGTGACCCCCTCCCGGCCGCCGGAGGCATTCGCCTTATTCTTCTTCCCTTCGCTTCTTCTTGAATCCGAACAAGCGCCCTCTGACAATGGACGCATGGCCGAATTTGTCGCGGATGGCGTCCAGGGCCGTGTCGATGCGGTTGGCCGGGGGCGTTTGGCGCGGGTCTTCGAAGAGGGAAAGCTGGCGGGATTCACGGCCGAAGTGCGACACGCCCACGCCAATCAGGCGCACCGGCCGGGGCAGGGTTTCGGCATCGAGCAGGGATGCGGCCGTGGCGAAGATCACGGCGTCGCTGTCCGTGGCTTCGGGCAGCGTGCGGCTGCGGGTGATCTGCCGGAAATCGTTGAACTTGAGCTTGAGCGTCACGGTGCGGCCGCACAGCTTGTCGCGCCGCAGCTCCCGCCCGACCCGCTCGGACTGGTGCAAAAGCCAGGCGGTCAGCACGTCGCGGTTGGCCGTGTCCGCCGCAAACGTGTTTTCGGCGCTGACGGATTTGGCCTCGCGCGCGACATGCACGGTCGTGCTGCCGCGACCGTGGGCTTTTTCGTAGAGGACGAGGCCGTATTTGCCGAAGTGGCGTTCGAAAAAGTCCGGGGGATGCTTGGGGATATCGCCAACCACCCGAATGCCCAGCCGGCACAGGGCGGCCTCGGCCCGTTTGCCCACGCCCGGAATCTTGCCCACAGGCAGATCGGCCAGAAACACGGCCACCTCGGCCTCGGAGACCACGGTCAGGCCGTCGGGCTTTTCGTAGTCCGAGGCGATCTTGGCGATGAATTTCACCGGCGCGATGCCGATGGAGCAGGTCAATCCCGTAGTCTGGGCCACGAGGTGCTTGATGCGCCGGCCCAGGGCCTCGGGCGGCCCGAAAAGCGTTTCCGTGCCCGTGATGTCCACATAGGCCTCGTCAATGGAGGCCGGTTCCACCAGGGGGGAGAAGTCGGCCAGGATGGCCATGACCTGGCGCGAGACCTCCTTGTACCGGCTGTAGCGGCCGGGCAAAAAGACGCCGTGGGGGCAGCGGCGTTTGGCCTCGGCCACGGGC
The DNA here is from genome assembly GCA_964490985.1 of uncultured Desulfovibrionaceae bacterium. Lineage (GTDB taxonomy): Bacteria > Desulfobacterota > Desulfovibrionia > Desulfovibrionales > Desulfovibrionaceae > Solidesulfovibrio. The sequence goes on from CAZBER010000093.1 coordinate 1,782, forward strand.
ATGGCCGAGCGCACGCCGAACACCCGGGCCTCGTAGGAGGCGGCCGAGACCACGCCGCGCAGGTCCCGGCCGATGATCACCGGCTTGCCTGCCAGCGAAGGGTCGTCGTGCTGCTCCACGGACGCGAAAAACGCATCCATGTCCAGATGCAAGATACTCGCCACAGCCCCCCATGCGACGGGAGCGACAAAAAGGCAAGGGGCGCGGCCGGACGGCCGCCAGGACGCCGCGTTTCGTCACCTGCCGGCCATGTTTCCGCCGCAGTTTGGCCCGTCGTGTTGGACAATGCCGCGTCATGTCTGCTATCCCATGGACCATCCGTCGTTCCCTTCCAGGAGGTGCCTCCATGCCCGTCGCGAATTGCCCGCTTCAAGGACTTGACCCCGACTCCCTGTCCTGCTCCATCCGCGACCACATCACCCACTTCCTGGGCAAGCCCTGCGCCGAGGCCGGCAATCGGGACGTGGCCATGGCCCTGTCCCTGTCCCTGCGCGACCGGCTGGTGGAAAAGATGCACGAAACCCGGGCCCGCTTTCGCGAGACCCGGGCCAAGCGCCTGTATTACCTGTCCATCGAATACCTGCTCGGCCGGTGCCTGGGCAACAACATCTTCAACATGAAGATCGTGGACCAATGCCGCGCTTTGCTTTCGCAATGGGGCTACGACCTGGAGGAGATTCGCGAGTTCGAGCGCGACCCGGCCCTGGGCAACGGCGGTCTGGGTCGGCTGGCCGCCTGTTTCCTGGATTCCCTGGCCACCCTGGACATGCCGGGCTGCGGCTACGGCATCCATTACGAATTCGGCCTGTTCAAGCAGGCCATCGAGAACGACCGCCAGGTGGAGCGGCCGGATTACTGGATGGCCGAAGGCATGCCCCTGCAGTTGGAGCGGCGCGACCAGTCCGTCATCGTGCCGGTCTACGGCCGCATCGAGAACCACACCGGGCCGGACGGCAGCTATCTGCCCTTGTGGGTGGACTGGCAGGACCTGATGGGCGTGCCCTACGACATTCCCATCGTGGGCTACGGCAACCGCACCGTCAATTACCTGCGCCTTTTCGCCGCCCGGTCCACGGACAATTTCGACATGCAGATCTTCGACCAGGGCGACTACTTCCAGGCCATCCGCCAGAAGGTCTATTCCGAGCTGATCTCCAAGATCCTCTATCCCAGCGAATCCATCTCCTTTGGCCGGGAACTGCGCCTGGTGCAGGAATATTTCCTGGTCTTCTGCTCCCTGCGCGACATCACCCGGCGCTACCTCAAGCAGAACCGCAACATCGAGGACCTGCCGGATTACGTGGCCATCCAGTTGAACGACACCCACCCCTCCCTGGCCGTGGCCGAACTCATGCGCATCCTGGTGGACGAACGCCGCGTGCCCTGGGACCGGGCCTGGAACGTCACCACCCGCACCCTGGCCTTCACCAACCATACGCTCATGCCCGAATCCCTGGAGATGTGGCCCGTGGACCTCATGGCCAAGGTCCTGCCCCGGCACATGCAGATCATTTTCGAAATCAACCGCCGCTTCCTGGACCAGGTCCGCCTGACGTCGTCTGTGGACGACGCCAGGCTGCGCCGCCTGTCGCTCATCGAGGAGGCCACGCCCAAGCAGGTGCGCATGGCCAACCTGGCCGTGGTCGGCTCCCATTCGGTCAACGGCGTATCCAGGCTCCATTCCGATCTGGTCAAGACCGTGCTCTTCCCGGACTACGCCGCCATCTGGCCGGGCAAATTCAACAACAAGACCAACGGCATCACCCCGCGTCGCTGGCTGTACAAATCCAATCCCGGCCTGTCCGCCCTGATCACCGAAGCCATCGGCGATGCCTGGATCACGGACCTCGACCGGCTGCAGGACCTGGTCCCCCTGGCCGAGGACGCGGCCTTTCAGGAGAAGTTCCTGGCCGTCAAGCGCGAAAACAAACAGCGCTTTGCCCGCTACATCGCCAGAACCACCGGCATCGTGCTCTCGCCCAACGCGGCTTTCGACATCCAGGCCAAGCGCTTCCACGAATACAAGCGGCAGCTTTTGAACATCATGCACGTCATCCACGACTACCTGCGCCTGGTCGAGGATGGCTATGTCCCGGCCGTGCCCCGGGTCTACGTCTTTGCCGGCAAGGCCGCGCCGGGCTATTTCGAGGCCAAGGAGATCATCCACCTGATTTTGAGCGTGGCCCGGATCGTCAATGCCGACAAGCGGGCCGCGGACCACATCAAGGTGGTCTTTGCCGCCGACTACCGGGTGTCCCTGGCCGAAAAGCTCGTGCCGGCCGCGGACATCAGCGAGCAGATATCCACGGCCGGCACCGAGGCCTCGGGCACGGGCAACATGAAATTTTCCCTAAACGGCGCCCTGACCGTGGGCACCCTGGACGGCGCCAACATCGAAATCCGCGAGTGCGTGGGCGAGGAGAACTTCTACCTCTTCGGGCTGACCACACCGGAAGTGGAACGCCTGCTCAAGGAAGGCGCGTACATTCCCCGGGAGTATTATCAGAAGCACCCGGAAATCCGCCGGGTCCTGGACGCGGTGTCCGCCGGCCGCTTCACTCCCGGCGCGCCCGAGACCTTCCACTGGATTTTCGAAAAACTGCTGACGCCCAACGAACGCTACATGCACCTGGCCGATTTCATGGCCTATCTCGAGGCCCATGACCGCCTGGGCGTGGAATATTCCCGGCCCCAAACCTGGGCCAAGAAAGCCATCCTCAATACGGCCCGCATGGGCTATTTCTCCTCGGACCGCACCATCCAGGAATACGCCCGGGACATCTGGGGCATCAAACCCGTGCCGCCCAAGGGATAATCGACTGGGGCTTTTGTAAAGAGGGTCGTTTTTGAAGCCTTCGGCGACCAAAGGGCTTGGCCCTTTGGAAACCCGCAAGGGATTCCATGCGCTCTGGCATAACATGCATTGCTGTTCACGTTACGTTTGATTTTTGCAAACGCCTCGGCTTTTTAAAAAGCCGGTCTCCCTTTCCCCTCTTTCGTCCTTCGCAAAAGCGCGGCGTGGGGCGCGTTGCGCCTTCCATCGCTTTTTTCTATGGATATGCGCCGGAGGCATCACCCATGCAGATACTGATCATTCTTTCCAGCCCGGACCCGGAGATCAAATGGAACGCCGTGCGGCTCGGCAATTTCCTGCTCAACGAGGGCGAGGACGTGACCATCTTCCTCAACGGCCCGGCCGTGGACCTCGTCGCCGGGGACAGCCAGGCCTTTCCCCTTGTCGAGCAGGCCAAGCTCTTTGCCCTAAGCGAGGGGAAACTGGCGGCCTGAGGCAAGTGCCTGGGCATCCACGGCGTGGATGCGAAAGACCCTGTCACCTTGTCGAACATGAAGTTCCTGTACCAGGAGATCAAGGCCGCCGACCGAATTCTCAACTTCTAACGCCCCTCAACCAACGCACGAGGCCGCAACGCACACGCATTGCGGCCTCGAATCGGCTGTCATTCCGAAAGGCTTTTCCTTACTTCTTCGGCTCGGGCGCTTCGGGGGCCAGGGTGGGCTTGGCCGGTATGGCCGAACCGGCCTGGGGCCCGGACGGATTGCCCAGGATCGCCGCCGGCACGGGCGGCGCGGCCGGAGTTTCCGGCTCGGCAACGGGCGCGGCCAGCACGGCCGGCTTTTCCGCCTCGGCAGCAGGAGCGGCCGGCGTGGCCGGCTTTTCCACCGCAACCGCCGGAGCCGGCGACGTGGCCGGTTCGGGCGCCCTGGCCACGGGCTGCTCCTCGGCCGGCGTCTGGGGAGCGGCCGGTCCGGCCGGCGTCAGGTCCCGGCCCGAAGGCGGCCTGGATTCCTGGTTGGACACGGTTCCCCGCATGGCCTGGAAACCGCCTTCGCCCTCGAGCAGGGGCACCTCGGTCACAATGACTTCCACCCGCCGGTTCTCCTGCCGTCCGTCGCTGGAGGCGTTGCTGGCCAGGGGTTGGTAGAAGGCCCGGCCCATGGCCGTGAACCGCTCGGGCGAAAGATTCCCGGCCTCGGACAGAAACCGGATGACCGACGAGGCCCGGGCCGAGGACAGCTCCCAGTTGGACGGGTACAGGGAGGAATGGATGGGCATGTTGTCCGTGTGCCCGACCACGTAGATGCTCTTATCCTTGACCTTGCCCAGCACCCCGGCCACCTTGGCCAGGATATCCCGGCCCCGGGGCGTGATGTCGGCGCTGCCCGAGTCAAAGAGCACTTTGTCCACGAAATTGATTTCGAGCTTTTCCCGGAACCGCTTGACCCGGATTTCCCGGGAATCCACCTCGCCCTTGAGGTCCGCGACCAGGGAGTCATAGGCGGTCTGCAACTCGGCGGTCTTGCGTTCGAGCTCCTCGGCCCGCACGGCCGCCTTGCGTTCCTCTTCCTTGGATTTGAAGAGCTGCTTGGTCAGGTCCTCCAGGGCTTCGGGCACGCCCTTGCGGTGATACAAGCTGTTGGCCAGGTAGGCCGTGAGCCCCACGGGGATAAGGACCAAAACCACCATAAACACTTTGAGTAATCGTCCACGCATTGGGGCCTCCTCTACCCGTCGGCCTTGCCACCGGCCGGGAATTCGGCCATGGGTTGAACTATCCGACTGTCGCCGCCCTTGCGGCCAGTATTATCCGCAATCGCCACAAAAGGCCACCGCCCATGCCGCAAACTCCGCTCTCGCGCCAGGATCTGGACATCGTGGAGATGCCCGCCACGGGTCTGGCCGCCTATTGGCTGTCGCTCAAAAAGCTCATGGACAGCCGCAAGGGCGCGAAAATCGTGCAGGAGGAGATGGCCGCCGTGGGCGAGCCGTTTATCCGCCATCTGTTGGACGCGGCCTTTGCCTCGTCCCTGCCGGAAGACGTCCTGCGCCGCATGTTCCTGGCCCGGCGCCAGCTTGTGCTGTGCGAGCTGCGGCGCAAGCTCGACTGCATGGCCCGGACCCTGGCCGCCATGGCCGCCACGGACAATCCCCAGCGCCTGCTGCCGCTTCTGACCGCCCTTTTTCCGGTGCCGCCCGTGCGCGAGGCCGCGGCCATGGAGACGGTCTACGCCATGGTGGAAAAAGTTCGCCGGGCCGAGGCCGAGGAAGCGCCCCTGGCCGCCGTGGACCATGCCCTGCCCCCGGAAACGCTCATCGTGCGCCTGCTTTTTTGCCTGGTCACGGTAAGGCGCGAGGGCCGCGAAACCTGCCGCCGGCTCATGGAAGCCACCCGGTCGCTTTTTTTCGCCGAGGGCCTGGGCCTGGTGGCCGACGGCTTTGACGAGGCGTTTTTGCGCCGCCGCCTGACCCTGCACCGCCGGGCCATCCTGGCCGACGCCGGCCGCAAGTACGGCATGGCCGAGGAGCTGTGCCTGGGCCTGCGGGCCCGCTATGCCTACGAGGACCTGTGGCGGCTGGCCCGGGCCTACCTGCCCGGCGAGTAAGCCGCCGTCCGTTTCCAGGGAGCTGCGGCCTCTCGCCAAACGGCCTCGGGCCTCGACGCCCGGGGACCGATCTGTTACCACCTCCCATCGCCTGCAAAGGGGGAGTGACGCATGGATATGGACGCCGTACTCGGCCAGCCCGTTCCGTTTTTCAAGATGCAGGGCTGCGGCAACGATTTCGTGATCGTGGACAACCGGCAGCTGGGATTCGATCCGGCCGTCATGCCGGAGATGGTGGCGCCGGTGTGCCGCAAGGCCTTTGGCGTGGGCGCGGACGGCATGATCTTTCTCGATACCGCCCCGGCCGGGTCCGGCCTGGACTACATATGGCATTTTTTCAACGCCGACGGCTCCCGGGCCGAGATGTGCGGCAACGGCTCGCGCTGCGCCGCCCGTCTGGCCTGGCTTCTGGGCCTGGCTCCGGCCAGGCACGTTTTCGGCACCGATGCCGGCCCCATCGAGGCCGTGGTGGACGAGGACTCCAACCAGGTCACGGTGCGTTTGACCCCGCCCAGGGACCTGCGCCTGGACCTCAATCTGGAGATCGAACGCCAGCCGATCACCCTGCATTTCGTCAATACCGGCGTGCCCCACGCCGTGATCGTCCTGGACACCCTGGAAAACGTGGACGTCTGGAAGATCGGCCGGCTGGTGCGCTTCCACGCCTTTTTCCAGCCCGCCGGCGCCAACGTGAACTTCGTGGCCGTGGAAGGCCCGGGCCGGTTGTCGCTGCGGACCTATGAGCGCGGCGTGGAGGACGAGACCTATGCCTGCGGCACCGGGGCCGTGGCTTCGGCCGTGGTGGCCAGGGAGCTGGGGTTGACCGGCGAGGAGACTGTCATCACCACCACGGGTGGCGAAGAGTTAGGTATCATTTTGCGGGATGGCAAGACCTACCTTCGCGGCGCGGCCGAGCTGGTCTATCGCGGCGCTTTTTATCCGCAAAGCATGGGCATCGAACCGTAGGCCGCCTGTTGCCGGGGCCGGTTCTCCTCGGGAGGCCGGCCCGGGGCACGGAGAAATGCATGCGCTATACCGGCATCAACCACCTGGCCATGGCCACCCGGGACATGGACGCCACCATCCGCTTCTGGCGCGACCTGTTGCGCCTGCGCCTGGTGGCGGGCCTGGGCCGTCCCGGCTACCGACACTATTTTCTCGAAATCTCGGAAAACGACATGATCGCCTTTTTCGAATGGCCCGACGTGGAGCCCATTGCGGAAAAGGACCACGGCGTTCCCGTGGCCGGGCCTTTTGCCTTCGACCACGTGTCGCTCGGCGTGCGGGACCGCAACGACCTGTGGGAGATCAAGGACCTGCTGGAGGCAGCCGGGTTCTGGGCCTCGGAGATCATCGACCACGGCTTCATCTTTTCCCTGTATTCCTTTGACCCCAACAACATTCCCATCGAGTTCAGCTGTCCGGTGCCGGGCGTGGACATCCGGTCGTCCCCCATCATGGGCGACCGCCGCCCCTCGGCCGTGACCCGGGAAGGAGCCGAGCCCCAGCCCGGCAAGTGGCCCCAGCCGGCCCGGCCCACGCCCTTTTCCGAACGCCGCGTCTATCCCGGCGAAGGGCGCGACCTGGTCTTTCACGAGGACGACTGAACCCGTGCCTTGACTTCCCGGCCGCCCTGGGCAAGGGAATACCTATGACGCTGCTCTTCGATCAATCCAAGGCCATTGAAAAAGCCCTGGGCGAGGAAGCCGCCCGGCCGATCATCGAGGCCATCAACAGCGTGGACGCCAGGACGCTGGCCGACTTGCGCGCCGAAGTGGCGACCAAGGCCGACCTGGCGACGCTCGAAGGCACGACAAAAGCGGAACTGGCGGCCGTGCGCACGGATATTGCCCGGCTTGACGGAAAGATCGACAAGCTGGCCTTGCAGGTGAAGCTGCTGATCGTCCTGGCCCTGGTCGCCATTGCCATGTTCAGCCCCAACCTGGCCGCGCTGCTCAAGCTGGCCCGGTAGTCCGCAGCGCCGCCTTCCCCCGCGGCCTTCGCTGCCGCATGCGTGTCCTTTCTTTGCGTCACCCCGGCAAAAGCCGGGGGCCAGGTTCTTCAGTTTTTTAAACGATAAAACCTTTTTGAACGAAAAAGGCCCGCCTCCGAGGAAGCGGGCCTTTTGGCGTTCTTGTAAGCCTCGCCTATTCGGCCGGCGGCACCAGGGAGCTGTTGACGCCCTCCACCTCGGCCCGCACTTCCACGGCGATCTTCCACAGGACCGTGAGCACGAGGCCGCCCATGGCAAAGACCATGAGCGACACCATGATCTCGGGCACGGTGGGGAAATACGGGGTCACGGTCTCGAAGGGGTTGGGCGTGAAACCGCCGATGAGAAGCCCCAGGCCCTTGTCGATCCAGGAGGCGATGACCAGCATGATGAGTCCCGCCACCAGGGTCGGGGTCTTCTCCCGCAGGCTGTTGGGAATCAGCAGTACCAGGCAGCCCAGGCCCAGCACCACCGCGACCCACATGAACGGCACCATCAGGGAGTGCCCTTCCAGGCCGCTGAACAGGTAGACGATGGGATCCATGTGGCCGGGCATGTTGCTGTAAAAGGCCGTGAAGATCTCGAGCAGGAAGAAGAACACGTTGACGCACATGGCGTAGGTGATGATCACGGCCAGGGTGTTGATGGCCTTTTTGCCCGGATCGAACCCGGTCAGGCGCTTAAGCAGCAGGGTCAAAAGCAGCAGGATGGCCGGGCCGGAGCAGAAGGCCGAGGCCAGGAACCGGGCGGCCATGATGGCCGTCAGGAAGTAGTGGCGGCCCGGCAGGCCGGCGTACAGGAAGGCTGTGACCGTATGGATGGAAAAGGCCCAGATGACCGACACCATGGCCAGGACCTTGACCCACTTGGGCGGGGTCATGTCGTTTTTGAAGTACTGCAGGCTCACCCAGCCCACCACCAGGTTGAGGAACAGGTAGCCGTTTAAGACCACCATGTCCCAGAACAGCATGGAATGGGGCGTGGCGTTAATGAGCACGTTGAGCATGCGCTGGGGCTGGCCAAGGTCGGTGACGATAAACCCCAGGCACATGACCACGGCCGCGATGGCCAGGAATTCGCCCAAGATGATCATCTTGGAGAATTCCTTGTAGTGGTGGAAGTAGTACGGCAGGACCAGCATGACGGCCGAGGCGGCCACGCCGACCAGGTAGGTGAACTGGGCGATGTAAAAGCCCCAGGACACGTCGCGCCCCAGGCCCGTGATGATCAGGCCGTGGCTCAACTGATACAGCCAGAACCCGGCGCCCAGGCACATGACCAGAGCCAGGCCGATAAGCGTGCCCCAGTAGCGCGGGCTTCCTCTCAATGCTTTTTCCAGCATGGCTCACCTCACAGGATGTAGTACACGCTCGGCGACGTGCCGGCGTCCGGTTTGCGGCGGATGGAGAAGTTCTCCCGCAGGACCTTGCGGACCTCGGAATGCTCGTCTTCCAGATCGCCAAACACCAGGGCCCCTTCCGAGGCCGTCACGCAACGGGGCAGTTGGCCGATGGCCAGGAGCTCGGCGCAGAAGTTGCACTTTTCCACCACGCCGCGCATGCGGGTGGGGAAGTGCGAATTGAAGCTGTGGATAAAGGGCCTGGGGTCCTGGAAGTTGAAGCTGCGGGCGCCGTACGGGCAACCGGCCATGCAATAGCGGCAGCCGATGCAGCGGTGGTAGTCCATCATGACGATGCCGTCGGGGCGCTGGAAGGTGGCCTTGGTGGGGCACACCCGCACGCACATGGGCGACTCGCACTGGTTGCACAGGAGCGGATACGGCTGGTGCTCGGCGTGTTCGGGCAGGAACTTGCCGTGTTCCGTGGGGAACACTTCCTCAAAAGTCCCGGACCAGAACCACTTGATTTCCTTGGGGCCGGCGATGTCCGGCACGTTGTGCTCGTTGTGGCAGGCCGTGCGGCATGTCTTGATCAGTTCGGGCGTGAACTTCTTGGTGAAGATGGCCATGCCCCAATGCTTGCCCGTAAGGCCCTGCTCGAACTGCGCCGGGCCGGGCAGGTCGGCGGCGCAGGCCGGGGCGTCGCCCAGGAAGCCGAGCCGGCCGGCGCCGATCCCCAGGGCGGAGACGGCGGCCAGTTTCAGGAAGTCTCGTCTGCTGCTCTTCATGGTGTAGTCCCCTTGAAAGTAGGTGTCACCGGCGCGCCGGCCTAGTGCCCGCCCGTTTCGCCGGTGGCGGCGGGGGGAATGGGCGTCTTCTGGTTCGGCGAGATGTTGTGGCAATCCCAGCAATAGGGGGCCACGCCTACCGTAGTGTGGCAGCGGTCGCAGAACTTTTCCTTGTCCGCGTGGCAGCTCATGCAGGTGTTGGTCAGGCTCTTGACGAACTTCTGGCCCTTGGCGTTAGTATAGATGCGATCACTTTCGCGAACGGCTTCAAGCCGCCATTCGTTCAAGATTTGCATGTGCTTGTCGCGCATGACATTGGTGTCTTCGATGCACTCTTTGGAATCGCGCGGCAGTTCCGGCTTGGCCTCGAAGTGCTTGCCCTTGTTGTAGAGCACGGGCGTGAAAACGAGGGCCAGGAAGAACAGAATGCCTGGAATGATGTATTTGGCATTGTACATAGGTTATTCCTCCTCGTCCTCCATCCCCGGCAGGGGATTTTGCCTGAGATCCATGGTGCGCTTCTTCTCGCCGTCAAGGACGATGGCGTTGCCCACCAGCTCGTGCACGCCGGAGACTTGCACGCCCGGGGCCCAGTAGTCGCAAAGCGGCGGCAGGGTGGCCCGGTCGATGGCGCAGATGCAGGCCAGGTTGTTCACGCCGTGGCGGTCGCGCACGTACTTGACCGCATTGCCGCGGGGCAGGCCGCCGCGAAGACGCGTTTCCGTGAACTCTTCATTGTTTAAGCCCGCGCCGCCGCCGCAGCAAAACGTCTGCTCGCGGATGGTGTTCTCGGGCATGTCATAGTAGCTGCGGCACACGTTGCGCAGGATGTAGCGCGGCTCCTCAAAAAGCCCCATGCCGCGGGCCGTGTTGCAGGAGTCGTGGTAGGTGGTGACGATGTTGTCGTTGCGGCTGGGATCGAGGTTGAGCTTGCCGTGCTTGATCAGGTCGGCCGTGAACTCGCAGATGTGCAGCATCTTGGTGCCGGCGGCGGCGTCGAACTTGGTGCCGGTGATGGGCGACACCGGGGTTTCCAGGAAGTCCGCCGGACCGTTCATGGTCAGCATGTACTGGTTGATGACGCGCCACATGTGGCCGCACTCGCCGCCGAGAATCCACTTGGCGCCCAGGCGCTTGGCTTCGGCGTACATCTTGGCGTTGAGCTTTTTCATCATCTTGTCCGAGGTGAACAGGCCGAAGTTGCCGCCCTCGGACGCGTAGGTGCTCCAGGTGTAGTCCAGGCCGAGATGCTCGAACAGGATCAGGTACCCCATGTAGGTGTAGATGCCCGGGTCGGCGAAGATGTCGCCCGAGGGGGTAATGAACAGGATCTCGCAGCCTTTCTTGTTGACGTTGGGACGGATGCGCTTGCCTGTGACGGCTTCGACGTCGTCAAGCAGGAAGTCCATCATGTCCTTGTAGGCATGGGGCTGGATGCCCAGGTGGTTGCCGGTGCGGTTGCAGTTGGCGGCCGGCTCCAGGATCCAGTTGATGTTGCAGCCCACTTCGTGGAGCAGCTCCCGGGCCATCATGGTGATTTCGGCGGTGTCGATGCCGTAGGGGCAGAACAGCGAACATCGCCGGCATTCCGTACACTGGTAAAAGTACAGGAACCATTCCTTGATGACGTCTTCCTCGAGCTTGCGCGCGCCGGCCAGCTTGCCCAGGACCTTGCCGGCCAGGGTGAAGTCGCCCCGGTAGATGGAGCGCAACAGCTCGGCCCGCAGCACGGGCATGTTCTTGGGGTCGCCGCCGCCCACGAAGAAGTGGCACTTGTCGGCGCAGGCCCCGCAGCGCACGCAGATGTCCAGGAAGACCTTGAACGAGCGGTACTTCTTCAGGTTGGCCTTGAACTTCTCGGTGACGATGCGCTTCCAGTCCGGCGGCAGCTTCCAGTCCTCGTCCATGGGGTTCCATTCGCGGGGATTGGGCATGCCCAGATACCTGAGGATGTCGGGCTTGCCCGGATAGCTGTAGTTGCCGAGCTTAAACGGCGTCTTGGTGTCCATCCACGACTTGACCGGCGTGGAATAGTTGATCTTGATGAGTTCTTCCGGCGGCGGATACTTGGCCATGATCGCTCCTCGCTTCTCTCCAACACTAAAATGGTTGCGGCCCGATTAGGCCTGTTTGTCCACGGGAAGGCCGGCGTCGATCATCTTCTCGCGATAATCGTCCTCATAGGCCTCATAGGAATGCGGCTTGATGCTGGGGTCGTTCCAGGGGTTGACCCACATGGTCCGGCGGCTCGAATTGGGCAGGACCCGGGAGGGCGAGAGGAAAATGCCGCCCAGATGCATGAGCTTGGAGAACGGGAAGTAGATGAAAAGCGCGCACACCAGGGTCAGATGGGCAAAGAAGGACGGATCGAGCGGCTGCTTGGGCATGGCCGGATGCAGGGTGACGATGCTCATGGCCAGTTCCTTGATCGCGATGACGTCCACCTTGACCACGTAGCGCATCCAGATGCCGGTCAGGGCGATGCCGAGGATGAGCAGGAGCGGGAAGTAGTCCTGGGCCAGGGAGATGTAGCGGACCTTGCCGTCAAAGACCCGGCGGCCCAGCAAAAACAGCAGGCCGATGCAGATCATGAGGTCGGTCTGGTACATCAGGGGCAGGCCGATCTGCAGGATGGAGTCGAAAAACTCGGTCTTTTCCACGAACATGGGCACCGGATCGGTGAAAAAGCGCAGGTGCCGGATGAGGATGACCAGAAAGGAGTAGTGGAAGATCAGGGCGAAAAGCCACAGCCACTTCTCCGAGCTGTAGGCGACCTTGGGGCCGTCCTGTTGCAGCTTGACCTCGGTGTTGCGGAACAGCGACCGGAAGGTCAGCACTTCCAAGACCATGCGCATGAACACGCCGGTCTTGTCGGAGGGGTTGTCCCAGGGGTTGCATTTGATCCAGGGCAGCGATTTCTGCTGACCGCCGGTGGTGGGAATGCAAAACGGCACCGGCCGCTTGGCCCAGTCCACGATTCGCCACACGAATCCCACCATGAAGATGATGATCGCGATGTACGGGAGGTATATCCCGAACAGCGCACCCATCCCAGCCCCGGCGCCCAGCCACGGGATGACGATGAGCGCCAACACTACGAGAAAGGAAAACAACGCTGCCATGTACCCTCACCTCGTTAAAGGTTTGCCCGAAACGCGCCTCACGGTTCCTCTCCCTCGGAGGAGAAGTCGCAGACGAGATTGGCCCGTTTAAGGAGCCGGTCGTACTGGGTTTTGATCTGGTTGACCCGGAGCTGGTAGATCTTCTCGCGGCACTGGCAGTAGATGTCGAAGGCGAGCAGGGCCAGGACGTCGATGGCCGATTCCAGGGCGAGCAGGTCGACAAACAGGTTGTGTTCGGCGATGTGCGGCCACAAGGTCTCGCGCACGGCCTTTTTGAGCAGAAAGACGAAGGACGTGGCCTGGGACGGGCTGAAATCCTGCACGGCCCGCACCCGCACGATCTCGTCGAGCAGCGGCGAAAAGACCGCCGCCTCGGGCGTGGCGCCGCAGGCGGCCAGATTTTCCACAATGCCCCGCATGCCGGCTTCCAGCTTGTGGCGCACGGGATTGGTGAAGGGATCCTTCTTCTTTTTCCACAACGCGGCCGTGTCCGGGGCATAGGTGTCCATGACCAGGTCGAACCACTGGTCAAGAACCGCTTCCTTCCGTTCGGCCAGGAAATCCGCCAAATTGGGCATCGTAAATGTCCCTTTCTTCACAAACGATTAACAGGCTGGTTCCTTACCAGAAAAGCACAAATTGTAAAGGACGCAAATCCGCCATGAGCCGCTCGCGCCGCCCCGCCAAGACCCGGCCGCATTACAGCCTGGGGAATATTTTGCTGAATTTCGTCAATCCGGATGGATCGCGCCCGAATAAAAAAACGAGGCCGTATGCAGCTCTCCCCAAACATGGCCGAAATGAGTTGCCATTTCCTAAGTATCATCCCACTTGGCGTCAAGCACGCCCCTTCCCCACGTCAAGGGCCGGAGTGCGGCGGGAGATGCCTCCGGCGGCCAGGGCTCTGCCCTGGATGCTGGGGCGCTGCCCCAGACCCT
>CAZBER010000094.1:0-14631 GCA_964490985.1 uncultured Desulfovibrionaceae bacterium
GAATGGGGCTGGCGACGCACGCCGCAAAGCCGGCGAGCACGCCAGCCCCATTCCGACCCCACGGTGGCCAGCGCCTGCGGCGCACACAAGAAAAGATGGGTCAGCCTGTCGGAAGAGAGTGACGTTCTTCTGGATTCTCTCGGTTTGGGCGGGTTTTTCGGCTCGGGCGGCTTTGCGCCCGAGCCGAAAAACCCGCCCAGATCGGGAGGGTCCGGGAGGGGGTGACCCTCTCCCGGCCGCCGGAGGCATCTTTTTATTTCGGGATGTTAGCCAGGCCGACCCAAATAAAGGAATAGAAGGACAGGGCCAGCATGCCGGCGGCCAGGGGCAGGCTGAGGGGCAGGGAGCGGTTGGCGGCCTTGGCGAACCGGGCCAGGGTCATGCCGCCCATGGCGGCGATGGGGAACAGGTAGCGGCCTTGGGCCTGGAAGTCGTGCACCCAGGAGTGCCAGGTGGACTGGAAGATGGTCAGGCAGGCGAAGGCCAGGAAGGTGGCGACCGCCAGCATGCCGGACGGGCCGCCCTTGAGGCAGATGGACAGGGCCAGCACGCCCATGAGCGACCACAGCAGATAGCCGATGTAGCGGTAGTAAACGAAGGGCGCGTAAATTTTCATGTAGTCGTAAACGCCGAACGAGGTGCGAAACGTCCAGATGTGCCAGGTCCAGATGGTGAAGAGCTGGGGATAGGTCAGGCCCTGTTCGCGCATGCGCAGGCCCCAGAACTGGGTGCCGGCTTCCTGGGCCGAGGGCTTGTAGTCTTTTTGGGCGAACTGTTCGGCGTACTGGGTCGGCGCTTCGGGCCGCACCGTGCGGTTGACGTAGATGTTGTAGCCGTAGCGGGCCGCGAACAGGACGGCGGCCAGGCTGAAGACGATGGCCGCGTTTTTGGCCGCGGCCTTGAGGTTGCCGACGGCCAGGCCGCACACGCCCAGAAAGGCCAGGAAGAAGGCGGCCAGGACATAGTAGTTCTGTTTGGAGATGCACACGAATCCCAGGGCCGCGCCAAGGCCCAGCAGCCGGCGCAGGCCGGGATCGCGCCCCAGGGGCGGGGCGACGGCAACGGGCGGGTCGCTTCGGGCCACCAGGTAGACCATGAGAAACGACAGGAAAAGCGGAAAGGCGTCTCCATTGAAGTAACTGAAGATATACCACAATTGTGGGGAGATAAACAGGGGCAGGAAGGCGAGCTTCTTGTCGTCCGGGAGTCGGAACAACAGGGCCATGAGGACGGCGTACAGGAAGATGTTGAAAAAGCGCAGGGCAATATAGTCCTGGCCGGCCAGCGGCAGGACCAGGCGGGCGAATTTTCCGGCAAAGAAATAGACCACGTCGAGCTGTTGCAGGTACGTGACGCCGTAGTTGCTGAAGGTATGGGCCAGACGGGGATCGTCCAGGGCCGGGAAGTCCCAGTACTGGATGAAAAAGCGCCCGGCATTGACGTGATCGAGCTCGTCGGGATGGGCGTTGAGCCGGCTTTGCAGGGCCATGGCGCTCATGGCCGCCAGGATGGCGGCGGCCACGAGCCCCAGCAAGGCGTTTTTGACCAGGGCTTTGGCCATGCGTCAGGTCGCGGCCCCGTATACCGCGTCGAGTACGGCCTTGGCCCCCATGGCCAGGACGGATTCGGCCAGGGAACGGCCCAGGGCGACGGCCTGGGACCGGGGACCGGAGATGCGGTCGCGAAAGGCCCGGCCGTCTTGGGGATCGGCCACCAGCCCTTCCAGGGAAACGGTGTTGCCGGAGATGGTGGCGTAGGCGGCAATGGGCACCTGGCAGCCGCCTTCCAGGCGGGCCAGGAAGCCGCGTTCGGCGGATACGGCGTCGCGGCTTTCGGGATGGTCGAAAAAGGCCAGCATGGCGGCCACGTCCGGGTCGTCATCGCGGTATTCGATGCCGAGCGCGCCCTGGGCCGGGGCGGGCAGGAAGTCGGGCGGCCCCAGGGAGACGACCTTGGGCGCGCTGAGCTCCAGGCGGTTGAGCCCGGCGGCGGCCACGACAATGGCGTCGAACTGGCCGTCCAGGAGCTTGGCCACCCGGGTGTCCAGGTTGCCGCGCAGGTCGATGATGGTCAGGTCCGGGCGCAGGCCCAGGAGCTGGGCCTTGCGGCGCAGGCTGCTGGTGCCCACGGCGGCGCGCTGCGGCAGTTCGGCCAGGGAGCCGTAGCGAACCGACAGCAGCCGGTCCGTGGGTTCCTCGCGCTTGGGGATGGCGCCCAGGATGAGCCCGTTGGGCTGCTCGGCCGGTACGTCTTTCATGGAGTGCACGGCCAAGTCGGCCCGGCCGTCCAGGAGCGCTTCCTCGATCTCCTTGACGAAAAGGCCCTTGCCGCCCACCTTGGCCAAGGGCACGTCCAGGATTTTGTCGCCCTTGGTCTTGATGGGCAAGAGGTCCACGATCAGGCCGGGATGGGTCTCCCGCAGCCTGGCGGCGACGTGGTTGGCCTGCCACAGGGCCAGCTTGCTGCCTCGGGTGGCAATGACGAGTTTTTCGCGCATGGGGTCCGGGTCTTCCTCGTGTGGCGGTCGTAAATTGCGTATCGTTTCCGGCCGTCAGGCTCTTTCCCGACGGCCGGTCGGTTCATGGCATGCCGAGAGTCGCGTCCTCGAAAAGAGGTTATGTGAATTTCAATGGTAAACTGGTTGAATGATTTTTTTCTTAAAAAATACTGACGTATTTTTTAAAAACGCAACACTAGTGGCACGTGGCGCAACTGCCGCCCGAGCAGCCGGAACAGCCGCCGCCCGAGGAGGCGCCGGCGGTCCTGGCCCCGGTCGCGCCGCCGCCGGTGCGGGTGCGGCAGGCGGACATGAGCTTTTTGGTCCGGGCCGATTTGCATTTGGGACAGGGCGGACAATCGGTGGCGGAGCTGGAAACGAGTTCCTCGAACGCTTCGCCGCACGCTTCGCACGTATATTCGTAAATGGGCATAAGGCTGACTCCTTGCAAGAAGAAAGGACGAGACCGGAACGCTTCGGTTACTGGTCCTCGAGATAGGGCTGCAATTCCATGACCGCCTCGAAGAGGTAGTGGTCCGTGAGCCGGCACAGCAGGTGGCCCACGGCAATGTGCACCTCCTGGATCAGGGCCGTGCGGTCGCTCGGCACGAGCAGGGCGAAGTCGCAAAGCGGCACGATGCCGCCGTTGCGGCCGGCCAGGCCCACGGTGGTGCAGCCCTTGTCCCGGGCGGCCCGCAGGGCTTCCAGCACGTTGGGGCTGTTGCCCGAGGTGGAGATGCCGACCAGCACGTCGCCCGGGGCGGCCAGGGCCTGGACCTGCTTGGCGAAGACCCGGTCGAACCCGTAGTCATTGCCGATTGCGGTAAGCACGGAGGTGTCGGTGGTCAAGGCCACGGCAGGCAGGGGCGGGCGTTCCAGCTCGAAACGATTGATGAACTCGGCGGCCAGATGCTGGGCGTCGGCGGCGGACCCGCCGTTGCCGCAAAACAGAATCTTGCCGCCCTGGGCCAGGGCCACGGCCAGGGTCCGAGCCACCCGGTCCACGAGTTCGGCATTGTCCGCGAAAAAGCGCAACCGCAGTTCGCTGCCCTCTTCGGCGTATTCCAGGATCAACCGTACGGCGCTTTCGGACATGGCCTCCCTCATTGCCGCGCCGATGGGGCGCGGACACCCCTCTTTAGCCAAAGGCCGGCCCTCTGACAACGCGAAAGGCCGGGTTTGAATTCCGAGGGAAATGGGCTACATTAACGATCGCCGCCACGGCGGCACAACGGCGGACACATGCAAGTTACCCTTCTGGACCGGGTTTCGGACGAACGGTGCGTCAGTCTCATCGGCATGGCCGGAGCCGGGAAATCCACCCTGGCGGCCCTGCTGGCCCGGCGTCTGGGCTGGGCCTGCCTGGACACCGATCGCCTCATCGAGGCCACCTGCGGCCAAAAGCTGTCCGATCTCCTGGCCAGCCTGGGGCTGGAGGCGTTTTTGCGCCTGGAAGAGGACATCGTGGCCGGGCTTGCCGTCAAACGCTGCGTCGTGGCCACGGGCGGCTCGGTGGTCTACGGCCCGCGCGCCATCTCCCGCCTTCGGGCCTGCGGACCGGTGGTGCACCTGTCCATCGACCTGCCCACGTTTCTGTGCCGGGTGGGCGATCCGTGCCAGCGCGCCTTTGTCATCCCGGAAGGGCTCACCCTGCCCGGCGTGTATGCCGAGCGGCAGCCGCTGTACGCCGCCGCCGCCGACCTGACCGTAGTCAGTTGCGGCGTGGCCCCTGAAGAATGCGTCGAACAAATCCTGCAAGGAATCCATTCGTGACCGTATCGTTTCCCGCCGCGCGCATCCGCGTGGCCCTGGGCAAGCTGGCCGCGCTGTACGCCGACATGGACGCGGCCTATGCCTCCGCCGCCGCCTCGGCCGGGCTGTCCTGCGCCGGCTGCGCCGAGAACTGCTGCGTGAGTTATTTCCAGCACCACACCCATGTGGAGTGGCTTTATCTGCACAAAGGCCTGGCCGGGCTGCCCGAAGAAAAGCGCGCGGCCTACGTGGAGCGGGCGCGCTCCTACCAGGAGGCCGTGGCCGGGGCCAAACGCAAGGGCGAGACGCCCAAGGCCATGTGCCCGGTCAACGACGACGGACTGTGCGGGCTCTACGAGCACCGGCTCATGATCTGCCGGCTGCACGGCGTGCCCAATGTGCTGATCGGCCCGGCCGGCATCCGCGAATTTCCGGGCTGCGGGCCGTGCCGGAAACTGGCAACGGGAAATCCGGGCCTCAAGGCCATGGACCGCACGCCGCTGCTGCGCCGGCTGGCCGGCCTGGAAATGGATCTCTGGGGCAACCGCCCCGGCCGGCCGCCCAAGGTGGACCTGACCCTGGCCGAAATGATCCTGGCCGGGCCTCCGGAGAAATGACGCCCCAGGCGGCAAAGGAGCACCCATGCCCATGTTCATGACGCGGGGAAAAAAGCGATGCGCGGTCGTGCTGGCCCTTTGCGCCTTGTGCCTGCTTGGCGGCTGCGCCCGGCTGTCCGTTTCCCACCTCGACGCCCGGCCCTGGAAGGCCGGCGCATCCGGGGAAGTGACCATGAAGTTCTGGCGCTTCGAGTTCACGTCCGTGCTGGCCGGCGAAGCCTACGGCGTGCGCGGCCGGGCCGTGCCCCTCACCGGCGGCCTGCCGCCCTGGGCCGATCGCCTGGAAGAACTGACGCTCACCGCCTACCTGCGCGACGCCTCGGGCAATGTCCTGGCCAGCGCCAGCAAAACCTACAAGAACATACCGCTGACCCCGGACACCGCCATGCCCTTCGAATTCAAGCTGACGCCCACGGCCGAATCCCCGGCCGGCTACGCCGTGTCCTTCGGCTACAAAGCCATGTACGTGTCCTCCAAAGCCCGCGCCGCCCTGTCCAAAGACAACCGCCTGCCCGAAGCCGCCGTCTTCTTCGCCGGCGAAGGCGCTTTGCTGAAGCAATAAAGATGCCTCCGGCGGCTGGGAGGGGGTCACCCCCTCCCGGACCCTCCTGTTTAGGGGGCGCTTTGGGGCCGGGCATCAAAGCCTGCCCGGCCCCAAAGCGCCCCCTAAACAGAAGTATCCAGAAGCGGATCACGCCCTTCCGCCAGGCCCAACACTCTATTCTTCTGTGCGCCGCAGGCGCTGGCCACCGTGGGGCCGGAATGGGGCTGGCGTGCTCGCCGGCTTTGCGGCGTGCGTCGCCAGCCCCATTCCGGCCCCACCGACGGTTGCGCGCCAACCTCCCACCGCCCCGCCCGGCCAAGCGGTAATGGGGGTCCGGGGGGCCTCGCTCCCCGGCGGGTCCAGGGCAGAGCCCTGGCAGGGTCCGGGACGGAGTCCCGGCAGGGTCTGGGGCAGCGCCCCAGCATCCAGGGCAGAGCCCTGGCCGCCGGAGGCATTCCCCGCGCTACGGCATTGCAACGCAGCGACGCCCCAGCGCTACGACGCAGCCGTGCTGACGCCGGCAGAGGCGAACGATGCCATGTCGTTATAAATATTGGCCGAAGCGCGCAGCAGGAACAGGGCCAGGGCGGCGCCGGTGCCTTCGCCCAGGCGCAGTCCCAGGTCGAGGAGCGGAATCTGGCCATTGGCGCCCAGGGCCTGCATGACGGCCTTGTAGCCGGGTTCGGCCGAGGCGTGGCTCAAAAAGGCGTAGTCGGCCACGGCCGGGGCAATGGCCCGGGCGGCGGTGAAGGCGGCGGTGGAGATGAAGCCGTCGATGGCAATGGGCAGGCGGTTGGCGGCCGCGCCCAGGACCAATCCGGCCAGGCAGGCGATTTCCAGGCCCCCAAGGGCTGCCAGGATGGCCACAGGG
The DNA here is from genome assembly GCA_964490985.1 of uncultured Desulfovibrionaceae bacterium. GTDB lineage: Bacteria > Desulfobacterota > Desulfovibrionia > Desulfovibrionales > Desulfovibrionaceae > Solidesulfovibrio. Next base: position 6,282 of record CAZBER010000094.1, read on the forward strand.
TCGCCCGAAGTGGCGACTTCGCAGTGGGTGGCCAAGGCCTTTCGCACCACGGCGGCCTTGTGGCGCACGCCTTCGGCGTCAAGCCCGGTGCCCGGGCCGGTGATGGTTTCGGGATCAAGATTCAGGTAGGCGCAAAAAAGGGCCGTGGACGGCGTGGTGTTGGCAATGCCCATATCGCCGGTGCCCAGGGCCATGATGCCTTCGTCGGCAGCCTGATCGGCCAGGGATGCGCCGAGCAGCAGGGTCTCCTGGCAGGTCATCCGGCTCATGGCCGGGCCCATGGCCAGGTTGGCCGTACCCGAGGCCACGCGCGCGCCGGCGAATTTGGGATGCGCCGGAAAGGGATCGCCCAGGCAGCCGGCGTCCACCACCCGCAGGTCCACGCCGGCCGTTTGGGCCAGGACGTTTATGCCCGCGCCGCCGACCAGGAAATTGAGGACCATCTGGCGGGTGACCGCCTGGGGAAAGAGGCTTACGCCCTCGGCGGCCACGCCGTGGTCGCCGGCGCACACGTAGATGCGGGCCGGATCGACCCGGGGCGGCTGGCCGCCCCGGATGGCGAACAGGCGCTGGGCCATTTCCTCCAGGCGGCCCAGGCTGCCCCGGGGCTTGGTCAGGTTGTCCAGGTGGGCCTTGGCGCGAGGGAACAGGGCCGGGTCCACGGGCCGTATGGCGGCCACGACCTCGGCAAGGGTCTTGGGCATGGAAACTCCTTGATGGGGACGTCGCAAGGCTCAGTCGGAAAATCGCGGTTGCCCCGAGGAATCCAGCACGGCCTGCCAGTAATCCGAACGGGTGTCGATGTGTTTGCGTTCCTTGGTGACCAGGGACAGGGGCACGTGGACATAGCGGTCGTTGCAGGAGCCGATCATGACGCCGGTCTTGCCGGCCAGGCCGGCGTGCACGGCCAGCCGGCCGAGGAAGCCGCAGTAGACGGCGTCGGCGGTATTGGCCGGCACGGCCCGCACGATGTAGCTCGGGTCAATGACCTTGAGCGTGATGGGCAGGTTTCGTTCCTTGAAATAGGTCTTGATCTCCTGGGCGAGCAGGCCGCAGAAATCGCCCAGGATCGGGTTGCCCGAGGGGTCGAAGCGGCCGGTCTCGGGCACCAGGTGCTGGCCGGCCCCCTCGGCGGCCACGATGACGGCATGGCCCCGGGAGCGCAGGCGTTCCTCCAAAAACGGGAGCACGCCGCGCTCCCCGGTCAGGGAAAAGCGCTCCTCGGGCACGAGCACGATATTGACGTGCTTGAGGCCCATGCTGGCCTCGGCGGCAATGAACCCGGACTGGCGGCCCATGAGCTTGACCAGGCCGATGCCGTAGGGCGCGCCCACGGCTTCCACATGGGCGCAGGCAATGGCCTCGGTGGCCTGGCTGGCGGCGGTCAGGAAGCCGAAGGTGCGGGAGACGAAGTGGATGTCGTTGTCCACGGTCTTGGGGATGCACACAATGGCGATGGGCCGGCCGCGGGCGGCGATTTCGGCCTGGATGGCCGAGGCGGCCCGCATGGTGCCCACGCCGCCGATGAGGACGAGGACGCCGATGTTGAGGCGTTCCAGGGCGTCCACGATCTCGTCCACAGGCTGCGGCCCCCGGGAGGAACCCAGGATGGTGCCGCCGAACTCGTGGATTTCGGCCACATTGGCGGGTGAAAATTCCAGCACGTCGTGGCGGCAGGACGGAATGAAGCCGCGCAGGCCGTAGCGGATGCCCAGGGTGGCGGCCATGCCGTAATGGTGGCAGGCCTCCATGACAATGGCCCGGATGACATCGTTTATGCCCGGGCAGACGCCGCCGCAGGTGACAATGGCCAGCTTGGTCTTGCGCGGGTTGAAAAAAATCTTGGCCCGGGGTCCGGCCTCCTCGAAATAGACCGGGGCCGCGCCCTCGGACTCCTGGCCGGGTTTGGAAATGGCCACCAGCACGCCCGCGTCGTCGGGTACGAAATTTCCGCTGCGTTTGGGGCTGTCGTGAGTGGCCTCCCCCAGGCAGGGCACGGCCGTATCCTGCGGGGAAAGGGTCAGCTCCAGGGCGGTGTCCTTGTTGTTGCGCATGGCGGCTCCTTGCGGCATCACGGTTGCGGGGCGGAAAAGCCCCGTTTGTTGGTAGCCCTTTGGGACCGGTGTTTCAAGGCCGCCGAGCGTTTGGGGGAGCCGTGCGACGCACCTTTCTATTCCTGCCGCCATTGCGCGGCGTTTCCGGCGGCCTGGCGGTCCTGGCCGACACGGCCGCCATGCTGGATGCGGCCGGATTCCCGGTGACCCTGGTGCTGCGCGAGCCGGCCAGTCCGCCCCTGGCCGCCGGTCTGGGGCTGCCGACCGTGCCCCTGGCCGAAACCGGACTGACTGCCGACGACCTGTACCTAATACCCGAGGGCTGGCCCAATGCCCTGGCCCCGGGGCTGGCAGCCGGTTCGCGCTGCTTGGTGTATTGCCAGAACTGGGCCTACCTGTGGAACGGATTGCCGGACGGGGTGACCTGGGACCGGCTGGCCGTGTCGTTCCTGGCCGTGTCCGACCCGGTGGCCCGATTTATCGGGGAGGCCCTGGGCAGCCTGCCGCCAGTGCTGCGCCCGGGCATCGACCCGGCCCGGTTTTATCCGCCCACCTCCAAGCCTGATCCGCATCCGGTACGTGTGGCCTACATGCCCCGCAAGAACAAGGGGCTCGCCGACATGATCCGGCAGTTCACCACGGCCCGAGCCAGGCGCACGGACCTGCTGCTGGAATGGGTGGCCATCGACAGGCTGCCGCCGGACGGCGTGGCCGAGGCGCTTCGCGGCTGCCATGTGTTTCTGGCCACGGGCTTTCCCGAGGGCTGCCCCCTGCCGCCGCTGGAGGCCATGGCCTGCGGCTGCGTGGTGGCCGGGTTCGCCGGGTTCGGCGGCTTCGACTACATGCGCCCGATCGGCGACAGCGGGTATGCGCCGTCCGTGCCGTTGCGGGAGGTTCCCTGGGGCGGCAACGGCTTTTACGCGGCGGACAATGACGTTTTCGGGGCGGCCTGGTGTCTGGAGCAGGCGGCCCGGCTGTGGATCGAGGGGGACGAAGGGCTCACACGGGCGCTGGAGAACGGCCGGCTGACAGCGGCAGCGTATGGGCCGGAGAAAAGGCGGGAGGCGCTGGTGGCGCTGTGGAAGGGGCTTGCCGGCTGAAAAAAACTTTCATCTCGCGCCCATCCGGGCTAGACCGAAGCGACCGGCCGCGTCTGGCGGCCCGTCAATCCGCCAGAGGCGGCCTCCCCTTCAGGAGGACTTACGCCGTGCCCGCTTTCGCCAAACGCATGTCCCAAGTGCGCCGTTCCTTTATTCGCGAAATCTTGAAAGTCACCGCCGACCCGTCCATCATTTCCTTTGCCGGCGGCCTGCCCAAACCCGACCTCTTCCCCACCGGCCCCATGGCCGAAGCAGCCGCCGCGGTATTGGCCGACTCCGGGCCCGCCGCCCTGCAATATTCCGTCACCGAAGGCGAACCCGCCCTGCGGGAATGGATCGCCGCCCGCTACAAGGCCAAAAAAAATCTCAACGTGGACCCGGCCCACGTGCTCATCACCAACGGGTCCCAGCAGAGCCTGGACCTTATCGGCAAGGTCTTCCTCGATCCCGGCGACGTGGTGGCCGTGGAGCTGCCCGGCTATATCGGAGCCATCCAGGCCTTTTCCATGTTCGAGCCGCAATTCGTCGGCGTGCCCCTTGGCCCCCAAGGCCCGGATACGGACGTGCTGACCGGCATCCTGACCCGGCAAAAGGCCAAGATGTTCTATGCCGTGCCCAACTTCCAGAACCCCTCGGGCCTGACCTATTCCATGGCCGCCCGGCGGGACGTGTTCGAGGCCCTGCGCGTCTCGGACGCGCTTTTCGTCGAGGACGACCCCTACGGCGAACTGCGCTTTTTCGGGGAGGATATACCGCCGATCTCGGCCTTCCTCACCCAGGATGCCTTCATGCTGGGCACCTTCTCCAAGATCGCCGCGCCCGGTCTTCGCCTGGGCTGGGTGGTGGCCGACGCCGCCGCCCTGCCCAAGCTCGTCACGGCCAAGCAGGCCTCGGACCTGCACTGCTCCACCCTGGTGCAGCGCATCCTGATCCGGTACCTGGCCGACAACGACCTCGACGCCCACATCGCCACCATCCGCGCCGCCTACAAGGCCCAGCGCGACCTCATGGTCGAACGCATCAAGGCGGAATTTCCGCCCGAGGTGGCCTGCACCGAACCCCAGGGCGGCATGTTCCTGTGGGCGACCCTGCCCGAGGGCTGCTCGGCCTTTGACCTGTTCGACCTGTGCATCAAGGAAAAGGTGGCCTTTGTGCCGGGCGGGCCGTTTTACGTGGACGGCGGCGGGCAGCGCGCCATGCGCCTCAACTTCTCCAATGCCGAGCCCGAACGCATCGTCGAGGGCATCTCCCGCATGGCCCGGGGCATCGAAAAGCTCCTGGCCAAGTAGACGCCTTGGGGATTCCCTTGTACAGGCCGGGGAAGAACGTTTGCAAAAGGGTTTTCGGGAAAAGCTTTCACGGGAAAGTTCTTCCCCGCCGTTTTCCATGCATCGCACCACCGCCACCGACACCATTGCCGCCATCGCCACTCCGCCCGGGCGCGGCGGCGTGGGCATCATCCGCGTCAGCGGCCCCCGCAGCCTGGCCGTGGCCCAGGCGCTTTTCGTCTCTGACAAGCCCGGATTTGCCGGCTTCAAGCCCTACCGCCTGCACCACGGCCGGCTGCGCGCTCCGTCCGGCCGCGTCATTGACGAGGTCATGGCCGCGTTCATGCCCGGCCCGGGCAGCTATACGGGCGAGGACACGGTGGAATTTTTCTGCCACGGCTCCCCGGCCGTGCTGCGCGCCGCCCTGGCCGCCGCCTTTGTCGGCGGCGCCCGTCCGGCCGAACCCGGGGAATTCACCAAACGCGCCTTCATAAACGGCCGCCTGGACCTGTCCCAGGCCGAGGCCGTGGCCGAGCTCATTGCCGCCCGCTCCGACGCCCAGGCCGATCTGGCCCTGGCCCGGCTGGCCGGCGGCATGGGCGAGATGGTCCGGGAGCTGGGCGAGGCCCTGGAGAAGCTGCGGGCCGGAGTGTGCCTGGCCGTGGATTTTCCGGAAGAGGAAGTGGAATGTCTGGCCCCCGAGACGTTTGCCCAAGGCGTGGAAGCCGCCATCTCCCGGCTGGACGCCCTGCTGGCCGCCAACCGCCGGGCCAGGCCCTTTCGCGACGGCGCCCGGGTGGCCCTGTTCGGCTTGGTCAATGCCGGCAAATCGAGCCTCTTTAACGCCCTGCTCGGCCGCGACCGGGCCCTGGTGGCCGAGGCTCCCGGCACCACCCGGGATTATCTGGAGGAAGGCCTGGACCTGGACGGCGTGCCCGTGACCCTGACGGACACGGCCGGACTTCGCGAAACCCCGGACGCCGTGGAGCAGGCCGGCAAGGAACGGGGCGCGCGCCTGGCCGCCGGGGCGGACCTGGGACTTTACGTGGTCGACGGCTCGGTTCCCCATGTCCCGGACCCGGAAGCCGAGGCCGTGCTGCGCGCCTTAAGCCCGGGACGCGTGCTGGCCGTGGTGACCAAGGCCGACCTGCCGCCGGCCACACCCGACCCCCAGGCGGTTCTGGCCGGCCTGGGCCTTGAGACGGTGCGGATTTCCGCGCGCACCGGCTTTGGCATGGACGGGCTCCTTGCCGCCCTGAGCATCCGGCTTCTGGACGCGGCCGGGCCGCCCGAGCCGAACGTGCCGGCCCCAAGCCAACGCGAGGCCGCCAGCCTCACGGCCGCCCGGGCGGAGCTGACATCACTTTTGCGCGACATTCGGGCGGGCCTGCCCTACGACCTGCTGGGCGTGCGCCTGGAGGCGGCCAGCACGCTTCTGGCCGACATCACGGGCGAAACCACGCCGGACGACGTCTTAAACGCGGTCTTCGACAAGTTTTGCATCGGCAAATAGCGAACGCCGCATCCGTACCACTTGCGCGGCTCGACGTCAGCGACACGCTCAGGCGGCTTTCCCTGTATCTTATCCATGCTTCCGGATTGACGAAAAGCTTTATTTCGTCCATTTTGAATTCAGACTTCATAATAGACGATAGGCAGCACTGTCATGTACTTCTCCCGCACCTTGGAACGCTTTCTCAGCGAGGCAGCCGGGTACTTTCCCGTGCTCCTGGTGACCGGAGCCAGGCAAGTCGGCAAGACGACCTTGCTCAAGCACTTGAGCGCCAAGCCCCGGACATACGTTACCCTTGACGATCCCCTGGCCTTGAGCCTGGCCAGGGAAGACCCGGCCCTGTTCATGCAACGCTTCCCCGCGCCGGTGCTGATCGACGAAATCCAGTATGCCCCGGGGCTTTTGCCGTACATCAAGATGACCGTGGACCGGGAGAATAGGCCGGGCCTGTTCTGGCTGACCGGTTCGCAACAGTTTCATCTCATGCGCGGCGTATCGGAATCCCTGGCGGGCCGGGTGGGCATCGTCCAGCTTCTGGGGCTTTCGCGCATGGAACGCAGCGGCCAAGGCCTGGCCTCGACCCCGTTCCTGCCGACCGAAGAGGGACTGAAAGGCCGGTTGAAGGCGGACGGGAAGTTATCCCTTCAGGCGCTTTACGACATGATCTGGCGGGGATCCTTCCCTGCCGTTGTGGCGCAGGAAGCCATGGACAGGAACCTCTTTTACAGTTCCTACCTGCAAACCTATCTGCAACGTGATGTCCAGGACTTGGCCCAGGTTGGCGATACCATGGCCTTCCTGCGCTTTTTGCGGGCCAGCGCAGCCCGTTCCGGCCAGTTGCTCAACATGACGGAACTGGCCCGCGACGCCGATGTGGCCCCGGGCACCGCCAAGCGATGGCTGTCCATTCTCCAGGCCTCCGGAATCGCCTATCTGCTCGAGCCGTATTTCAACAACGTGACCAAGCGACTGGTCAAGACGCCCAAACTCTATTTTCTGGATACCGGGCTCTGTTCCTACCTGACCGAATGGACCAGTCCGAAGACCCTTGAAGCCGGAGCAATGTCCGGGGCGATCCTCGAGACCTGGATCATGGGTGAAATCCTCAAAAGCTGGTGGCACAACGGACGCCGCGCCGCATTGTATTATTATCGGGACAAGGATCAAAAGGAGATCGATCTGCTGATCGTTCAAGACGGCACGATCTATCCGGTGGAATTCAAGAAATCCGCCTCACCGGACAAAAATGCCATCCGCCATTTCCAGGTCTTGCGGAAACTACAAATGCCCATTGGTCCGGGAGCCGTCATTTGCCTGGCCGAGCAGTCCCTGCCCCTGACGCGGGACGTGACAGTGCTTCCCGCCTGGATGCTCTGAATCGGAAAAAACAAACGGCCGGCTACGCCGTCTTCTCGCGAATCTCCAGGGCTTCGGTCAAGGAAGGGTCCATGTCCAGGGCGCGCTGGGCATAGTCGAAGGCGTCGTCCTTGCGGTGCCATTTCAGGTAGAATTTGGCGATGTTGAGAAACGTCAGGGGATGGCCGCCAAAGGCCTTGACCGCGTCCAGATACAGGGCCTCGGCCTTCTTGAATTCCCCGAGCGTATCGTAGGTGTCGATGGCCAGACGCCAAGCCTGCTCGTCCGTAGGAAAATTCGCCATGGCCAGGGCAAACATCTCCGCCGCTTCCACGTGCAGCCCGGCATCGAAAAAGAGCCTCCCCACGTCCCGGATCACGCCGGCCTCGTCTCCGAACGACTCGGCCACCCGCCGCAGATAGACCTTGCCCTTGGGATAATTCTTCTGGCGCAACAACTCCTGCCCGGCCTGGAGCCACTCGGCCTTCTGCAAGGCCCGGCGCTTGGCCGCCCGCTCCTTGGCCCGCTGCTCCACGTCCTCCATCTTGATCCGAAAGGCCGTGAGCTTTTTGATCAGCAGCAGTTCGTCACCGGGCTTGTAGCGCAAAAACGGCGCGGCAGCGACGCCGATGCCCTCCAGAAAGGCCAGCACTTTGGGATGGCGACTGAAATCGTCGCACATTTCGGCAAAAAGCAGGTCCACTTCGGAACGGCCCGTGCCCAGGGCGGCGTTGTTGGCCTTGAGCATCAGGGCGTCGTTGGCGGCCTCGATGCAACGAAAAAATTCGTCCCGCCGCAGATACCCCCGGGCGCGACTGATGTTTTCACGAATGCTGCGGGCATCCGCCAACATGCGTTGGTTATCGACCTTGCGCTGCTGCATGCTCGCCCGCCTTTTCGTTACGGCAGGGCCCGGACCGCCGACCTACTGTCGTGTCCTCCAAGGCCGAGCATACAGAGGACAACAGACCAAGATAATTTATTTTTTCTTAAAAAATACGATCGTATCTTTTAAGGGACGCCACACTACAGCCCGGCCAGCGTCCGCAGGCTCGCCTC
>CAZBER010000095.1:0-14348 GCA_964490985.1 uncultured Desulfovibrionaceae bacterium
GACCCCCCGACCGGTTTGGCCGTGCGGGAGGGCGTAGCTGGGATGTGGGGCCGGAATCGGGCCGGCGTGCTCGCCGGCCCGATTCCGGCCCCACGACGCCGTCGCCCTTCGGGCGATCAGGGACTGCTTTTTGCGGGTGTCCGCGCTTTTTCGGCCAGAGCGGCCACGGCTTCCAGATATTCGTGCGGCCCCACGGCCAGAAGATCGTTGTGTCCGGCTTCGGGGATGACCAGCAGGGTCTTGTCCTGTGCCGGCGACGCGTCATAGAGCAGGTGGGCCTCGGCCGGGGGGATGAGCGTGTCCTCGCCGCCGCAGATGACAAGCGTCGGTCCGGCGAACGCCTTGATATGCTCCAGGTTGCCGAAGCCATCGGCTTCGGACACATCCATTACGGGCGCGCCCAGGGTTCTCAACAGCGGCAGCGTGCGGGCGAAGCCGCTTTCCACCACCAAGCCGGCCACGTCCCGGGTCCGGCTGGCCGCCAGGGCCAGGGCGCAGGCGCTGCCAAGCGAACGCCCCATGACCACCAGGCGCGGCGCACCCGCCTGTCGCGTCAGGCGCTCCCGCATGAAATCAAAGACCGCTTCCGCGTCTCCGGCCAGCTTCGAGGCCGTGGGCGCGCCCTCCGACCGGCCGTAGCCCCGAAATTCGGCCACAGCCAGATTGACTCCCGAGCGCTTCAGAAGCGGGGCCAGGCCGTCATAATCCGAAGCCACTTCGCCGTTGCCGTGAAACAGAAGCAGGGTGGGAAACTCGGGACGCGCGTCGTGCAGGCGCACGTACAGGCGCGTGCCGTCCGAAGCCGTGGCCCAGGCGTCCCGGGCCGGATCGGCGGGAGCCGGATCGGGCCGGGGATGGAAAAGCCGTTGCCCGATTTCCGGGCGGTCCAGGGGATTTCGGGCGGCGGACATGGACTCCTCCAGCCGGCAGGCCACAACGGCCAATACCGCCAGGGCCACGAGAATCCAAGGCAAAAAACGGCGCAACATGGACCACTTGTGCCTCCAAAAAGTATCCACGGCAAGCCCGCATCTACAACTTTTTTTGACCCTGGAATCCGTCTTCATGATCATCAAGCATTTCGAGGAGAACTGCCACGTTCCCCGGCGCTGCATCGGCGTGACTTCCGTAACGCGCTCGCTCATGATCGACCATGAGCATCCGGTTCCCTGCGGCACGGCCATTTGCTTGTGGTGCTGGCCTCTTGCCTGGTGACGCTATGCAACGCGGTGCTGGCGCATACCTGCCCGGAGAGCCGGCTGCAACATGAGGCAACGGTTTTCCCGAATTATGAGCATTTTCTTTGCTCATAATTCCTATTTTTTGGGAATGCGGCTTCCGAGGTTTCCCATGGTTTTAAATGCCCCATGATATCGTATGGTTTTGGTGTCGCTGCGGTTGGCATGGTTTTGGCTTGTAAGAAACCGGAAGCAGGTGTGGGAATGCCGTCTGGGTGGGCGGCGCAACACAAGGGGGAGGCATCATGCAGCGGATTATCTACGTGCTTGGCGTGGCGATCCTGGCGGTGGCCCTGTACGCGGCCAACCCGCCGCAGATTACGGCCGATTCGACCGAACAACCGCAGCCTCAGGTCGTAGCCGCGGCAGAAGTGCACAGCCAGGTGGCGCGCCTGGCCGAGGCCAGCATGGCCATGCGCCAGAAGTCCATCACCGTGGCCGGCCATTTTCCCGAGCCGCGTCCCGAGGTTCTTTTCGACAAGAAGTAAATTTCCGACTGGAGCATTTGGCGCGGCGAAGGGAGTCGCCGCGCCGGAGGGGGACGCCGGGCGCGTCCCCTTTGTTTTTGTCGATTTTGTGTTGCTCGTTTATATTATGATTCAAGTATGTTAGGGACATTTGGAACAAAAGAGACAGTCATGCGGCACTCTCACTGCGGCGATGGCGTCGCAAGACCGGCATTGCAGGCCAGAAAGGGGCAAAAGCGCAGGGCCGCCTCGGTGAGGCGGGTGGTTGGGCCTGTTCCTTCGTAAAGGAACAGGGGAGACTGGAGAAAAAGGCCGGGGCGGCCGTTTTTGCGGGCCAGCAGCAGCACGTGCGTGGCCGGCGCGCCCTGGCGCGGATGCACAGGCAGGATGGTTTTTATTTCCAGCCGCCGGGCCGAGAGGGTGGCTATGGCGTAAGTCAGGCGCTCGGCCAGGTACACGCAGGCCAGATGGCCGCCGTTTGCCAGGGCGTAAGCAGCGGCAGCGGCAAAGTCGGCCAGCTCGCCCTGGGTTTCGAACCGGGCCGACTGCCGGGACGCGTCTTGGCAGGGGCGGCCCGAGCCGGGATGGCGGTAGGGCGGGTTGGCCAGGGCCAGACCAACGGATTCCGGGGTGACTTCGGGCCGGGAGCGGATGTCCCGGACATCCAGAAGTTGGGCCGTAAACCGGTCGGCCAGGCCCAGGCGGCGGGCGTTTTGCCCGGCCGCATCCACCATGGCCGGGTCCCGGTCGAGGCCAAGGACCCGGCTGTCCGTATCCTGCCGGGCCAAGAGCAGGCCCAGGCCGGCCGCGCCGCATCCCGTGCCCAGGTCCAGTACCCGATTCCCGGCCATTGTGGCGGCAAAGGCGGCCAGGAGCAGGGCGTCCGCGCCGAAGCGAAACCCACCCTCGGGCTGCATCAGGCCGCGCGGAAACGCCTGACGGGCGGCCTGCTCAGGCGTGTCGCATTCCCGAAGAGGGGCAGCCATCACGGCCTCCCCTTATTTCCGGGTGGGGTGGTCCAGGAGGGGCCGAGCCCCTCCTGGCCGCCGGAGGCGTCCTCCCTCCCCACTACCCCTACCCCTGCCCCTGGGCCTTGCGGGCACGCATGTTGAGGAATTCCACCAGGAGTGAGAAGGCCATGGCGAAGTAGATGTAGCCTCGGTCAATGTGTTTGCCCAGGCCTTCGGCCACCAGGAAGACGCCGATGAGGATGAGGAAGGACAGGGCCAGCATTTGCACTGTGGGGTGGCGGCTCACGAAGTGGCTTACCGGATCGGCGAACAGCATCATGACCAGGACCGCGGCCACCACGGCGGCCACCATGACCACGATATGCCCGGACATGCCCACGGCCGTGATGACCGAATCCAGGGAAAAGACGATATCCAGGATGGCGATCTGGGTCACGGCCGGGCCGAACCCCCGGGCCTTTCTGACGTGGGCTTCGCCATGGCGGTCCGGCTCGATCTTGTCGTGGATTTCGAAGGTGGATTTGGCGATCAGAAACAGGCCCCCGGCCAGAAGCACGATGTCCCGGCCCGTGACCACGTGGCCGAACACGGAAAAAAGCGGCGCGGTCAGGCCCATGATCCAGGTGATGCCAAGGAGCAGCAGGATGCGCGTGCCCATGGCCAGCAGGAGCCCGATCTTGCGGGCCTTGGACTGCACGGCCGCGGGCAGGGCATTGGTGATGATGGCGATGAAGACGATGTTGTCGATGCCGAGAACGATTTCCAGGGCCGAAAGCGTCAGGAAGGCGATCAGGTTTTCCACCGTGAAAAGGCTCACGAGGCGTCCTCCTTTGCGGGCTTAACGGGCTTGGCGGGCTCGGCAACCGTGGCGGCGCGGCGGCTGTTGATCCTGCGGCGGACGAAGTCCGTGAGCATGCGGGCCTCTTCCACCCGCAGCAGGGATGCGGCGGCCATGTAGGCCACGGCCCAGGCCAGAATGCCCCCCAGGGCCAGATAGGGGCGGTTGGCCGTGGCGTAGGACCCCAGGCCCACGCCGACGCTCAAGAGGATGCTGACGGCCGTGGTGCGGCCCGGGGCGAACCAGGCGCTGCCCAGGCGCTTGCGCAGAACCAGCCCGAGCACGGCCACGTTGACCCACGACGAGATGGACGTGGCCAGGGCCAGGCCCACATGGCCGGTGGGGCCCATGAGCAGATAGCCTGAAACCACGTAGACCACCAGGCAGATGGCGGCGGTGACGGCCGGGGTGCGGGTGTCGGCCAGGGCGAAGAAGGCGGAGTAGAGCGGCCGCACGCAGGCGAATGCCGGCAGGCCCACGCCGTAGGCCACCAGAGCCCCGGCCGTGGCCGTTATGGCCTGGCTGGAAAAGGCTCCCCGGCCGAAGAGCACCCGCACCATGGGGTCGGACAGGGCAATGAGCCCGGCCGCGGCCGGCAGGCAGATGAAAAGGGTCAGGCGCAGGGAGGCATTGAGCGTGGCCGTGAATTCGTCCATGCGGCCGGCCGAGGCCAGCTTGGACAGGCCCGGCAACGCCACGGTGCCCACGGCCACGCCGAAGACGCCCAGGGGAAACTGCACCAGCCGGTCGGCGTAATAGAGGTAGGAAATGCTGCCTGTGGGCAAAAACGAGGCCAGCAGCGTGCCGATGACGATATTGAGCTGGTAGACGGCCGCGCCAAAGGCCGTGGGCAGCATGAGCCGGCCCATGCGCACTACGCCTTTGTCCTTGAAAGACCAGGGGCCGCGCCAGGTGAAGCCGAACTTGCGCATGTGCGGCTGCTGCATGAAAAACTGCCCCAGCCCGCCCACGACCACGGCCCAGGCCAAGGTGTGGGCCACGTCGAGCTTGAAGAGAAAGGCCACGCCGGCGCCGGCGATGATGATGGTGTTGAGTTCGGACGTGGCCAGGGCCGGGGCCAGGAAGTGCCCGTAGGAGTTGAGCACGCCCATGCACAGGGCCACGGCCGAGATCTCGATGATGTAGGGGAAGACGATGCGGGTCAGGTCCACCGTGAGGTCGAACAGGGCCGGGTTGTCGGCAAAGCCCGGGGTGATGAGCAGGGTCAGGGGCCGGGCGAAGACAATGGCCAGGGTGGTCAGCACGCCCAGGATGACCAGCAGCCAGGCCATGGCCGAACGCGGCATGGCATAGGCGCGCTCGTCCCCTTCCTCTTCGCGCAGCCGGGTGAAGACCGGCACGAAGGCCATGGTCATGGAGCCTTCGGCAAAAAGCCGGCGCATCATGTTGGGCAGGCGGTAGGCCACGTAAAAGGCGTCGGCGGCAATGCCCGTGCCCAGGACATAGGCCAGGACCATGTCCCGGAAAAAGCCCAGAATTCTGGACAATAACGTTGCGCCTCCGACAATGGAGGCGTCCTTGGCGATTTGTCTGACGTGCTGGGACATGAAGGCTCACTTCTGGCAACACCGGCAAAACGTGGTCGTGCGGCCGGCGATTTTGACGGACGAAAGTTTGGCGCCGCAGGCCGAGCACGGCTCTCCGCCCCGGCCGTAGACCGTGAAATGGTGCTGGAAGCCGCCTTCCACGCCGTCCGGGGTGCGGTAGTCGCGGATGGTGCTGCCGCCGGCGGCCAGGGCCTTGGCGATCACAGCCTGGATGGCGGCCAGGAGCTTTTCGCGCTGGCCCGGCGAAAGCGCGCTTGCCGGCGTATCGGGCCGGATGCCGGCGGCGAACAGGGCCTCGTCGGCGTAGATGTTGCCGATGCCGGCAATGACGGTCTGGTCGAGCAGGGCCGCCTTGATGCGCGTGGTGCGCCGGGCCAGGGCCGTTTTCAGTTCCTCGGGCGTCATGTCCAGGGGCTCGGGGCCGAGTGCGGCGTAAAAATCCCAGGCGGCCAGGCCGGCCGGGGACAGCAGCCGGGCCGTGCCGAAGCGGCGCATGTCCGAAAAGACCAGGGCATTGCCGTCGGACAGGGGCAGCAGGAGCCGGGTGTACTTGGGAGGCGTCCCGGCTGCCGAGGCGGCGGGGGCGATGTGGAAGCGGCCGGTCATCTTGAGATGCATGGCCAAAATGGCCGGTTCGTCGCCCGCCACGTCCGGCCGGGCCGTAAGGTCCAAAAGCAGCAGCTTGGCCCGGCGGCGCACGGCTGCGATGCGCCGGCCCGTGATGGCCTCCTTGAAGGCCCGGGCCGTTTTGGGCGCGGCCAGGAGCTTGGCGTCCACCACCTCGGCCCCGGTCACGACGCGTCCCACAAGGCCCGGGGCCAGGGCGCGGGCAATGGTTTCCACCTCAGGCAGTTCAGGCATGGTTCATCCATTTCTAGATCATACCGTCAGGTATGATCTAGAAAAATACTCTCTTTTCCGACGCCTGCGGCCCCTGTGCCTTCATTTTCATTTCACGAGGCATGGAGATGGCATTATTGGGGCGTGGCGGGCAGTTGCAGCGGGATGGCCACGGTTAGGGTCTCGTCGGAGCGGGTGACGGTCAACTCCAGGGGCTTGCCGGCCTTGGCCGCCTCGGCGGCAGCCTTGTGCAGGTCGAAAAGCGCGGCCACGGGCTGGCCGCCTGCCGCGGTAATGGCGTCGCCGGCCAGCATGCCGGCCGCGGCGGCCGGCGAGCCCGGGGCAACGTCCGTGACGAGCAGGGGGGCGGCCGGCGCGCCGGCTGGGGCGGCCTCCTGGGAGAGGGTCATGCCCAGCCGGGTCTTGTGCACCACCGGGCAGGCGTAAAAGAGGTCAGCCAGGGCCGGGTTCGGCAACTCGCCCCCGCGCCAGGGCATGATGGTCACGGTTTGGGCCTTCGGGTCGAGAAACGCCAGACGCCGGGCAATGCCCCAGCCCCGCTCCACATGGCCGCCGCCGGCGATGATGACCACGGGCCGGCCGGTCAGGGACCGGGCCAACACGGCCCGACTGGCCATCTGGGTGTCCCACAGGGACTGCACGGCCAGGAAATCGGCAAAGGCGTTGCGGCCGGACTTGGGCTTGGCGTCTTTTTTGATGAATTTCGCGTGCTGCTCGAACAGTTCCCGCAGCGCTTCGGCCTGCCTGGGGTCTGGCGGCGGGATGGTCCCGGGCAGGCTGGCCCGCTCGGCCGGAGACAGGCCGGCCAACCCCACCCGGCCGACCTTGCGGGCCAGGCCCTGGGGGGCGTTGAGGGCGAAAACCGGCAGGGAAAACTCCCGGGCGGCCTCGAAAATCGGGGCATAAAGGGCGAAGTCGTAGCCCCAGGCGGCCTGCCAGTCCAAGGCCCGGGGCAGGTCGGCCACGGCCAGCTTGCCCTGGTTGAAGGCGTCCAGCACATCCTGCCTGTTGGCCGGAACCATTTCCAGGCCAATGGCCGGGCGCGCCCCGGCCTGGACCAGCCGCCGGACCGCTTCGGCCTGGGCCAGATGGTCGCAGGGATTGGGATGTTCCTCGCCGAGCAGAATGTAGGCGGCGGTTCGGACCCGGGCGTCAAAGGCCGCCTTGGACAGGGGCGCGCCCGTGGCTTCGAGAAGCGCTTCCGGAGGCACGGTGCTTCCCAGGGGCGCCCGGCTCCCTGGGGGCGGCTGGCCGGCTCCATGCCTGCCGGCGCAGCCGCCGAGGGCCGCCAGGGTGGCGGCCAGGGAAAAAATGGCCAGGAAGCGCGCTAATCCCACTTCCTTTTGTCCTCGATGGGCCTGATCTGGGGCGGCAGGGTGCCGGGGGCCACCACGGTCAGGGACGGGCGCAGCTTGATCTTTTCCCGGAACTTGTGGAGCAGGTCTTCCTCGCGCTTGAAGTTGGACGCCTCCACGATGAGGTTCATCTCGTCGATGCCGCCGGGGTTGGTGACCTCGATCTGCCAGCGCTTGATCTCCTCGAACCGGGTGATGACCTGTTCCACCTGGTGGGGGTAGACGAACATGCCCTTGATGCGGGCCGTGGTGTCCACCCGGCCCACGATGGAGCCCAGGCGGGGCGAGGTGCGCCCGCACGGGCAGGGGGCGCGCTCGATGTAGGACAGGTCGCCCGTGGCCAGGCGAATCAGCGGATAGGTCTTGTTGAAGGCCGTGACCACGATTTCGCCCACTTCGCCGTCTTTGAGCGGAATGCCGGTGTCGGGGTGGCAGATTTCCACAAAGGCCCGGTTGGCGATGTGTAGCCCGGTTTTGTGGAAGCATTCGTAGCCCACGCAGCCCACGTCGGCCGTGCCGTAGCCCTGGCGCATGATGATGTCGAACTTCTTTTCCAGGGTGGCGCGCAGCTTTTCCGAGAATTTTTCACCCGTGACAAAGGCCACTTCCATGTAGAGGTCTTTTCGCAGGTTAAGCCCCATTTCCTCGCCCTTCTGGGCCAGGTGCATGAGGTAGCTGGGCGTGCCCACGTAGCCCGTGACCCGCAGCTTCTGCATGATCTCGAGCTGGGTGGCCGAGTTGCCCGGGCCGGCCGGAACCACGGCGCAGCCCAGGTTTTTGAGCGGCTCCTCGAACATGAGGCCGGCCGGGGTGAGGTGGTAGTTGAAGGTCACCTGCACCAGGTCGCCGGAGCGGAACCCGCAGGCGTAAAAGCCTTCGGTCCAGCCCCAGTAGTCGTCCTCGCGGTCCTCGGGGTCGAAGATGGGGCCAGGGGAAAGAAAGATGCGGCGTAGCTCGCCCATGTCCTTGGTCAAAAGCCCCCCCAGGCGCGGCCCCATGGATTGCAGAAAGATGAGTTCCTTCTTTTTGAGAATGGGGATGTGCTTGAGGTCCGAGAGGGTCTTGAACTTGGACGCCTGGAACTGGGCGCGGTCGAAGCGCTTCTTGACGTCCTCGGAATACCGGTAGGCGTAGGACAGCAGGTCCTTGACCTGGATCTGGTAATACTGCCGGCGTTCGGATTCGTCGAGCACCTCCCGACGGGAATAGATGCCCTCGGTGCGGTCCTTTCGGGTCATGACGGGTCTCCTTTGGAGGCGAAATCCCGTGGCGGGAAAAAGAGAGGCCTTATAGCCTACGCGGCGGGAGTTTTCAAGTGGCGGCCCGGAGGGCGGCCCGACAAGACGCGTTCCACGGCGGCCAGGAGCTCCTGGCGGGTGACGGGCTTGGTGATGTAGTCGGTCATGCCGGCGGCCAGGCCGCGGGTGCGGTCTTCTTCGGCGGCATAGGCGGTCAGGGCCACGATGGGAATGTCCGGGGACACGCCGGATTCCTGGCCGGACCGGATGCGCCGGGTGGCCTCGAGGCCGTTTAGTCCCGGCATCTGAATATCCATAAGCACCATGTCCACGGGCCGGGATTGCAATATTTCCAGGAGCTTTTCCCCGGATTCGGCCACCAGGGCCACGTATCCCCGGTCTTCCAGGATGCGGCGCACCAGAAGCTGGCTGATGGGTTCGTCCTCGGCGTAGAGGATGACGCCATCCCGGCTGGAGCAGGAGACGGCCTCCTGGCAGTCCAGGACCGGCGGCGCGACCGCCACGGGCGCATCCGCATCGTGGCGGAACACGGCCGTGAACGAGAACACGCTGCCCTGGCCGGGCTTGCTTTCCAGCCACATGGCCCCGCCCATCTTCTCCACGATTTCCTTGGAAATGGAAAGCCCGAGCCCGACCTTGCCGTAGCGCTTGCTGAGGAAGTTCTCGCCGATGGAGAAGCTCTCGAAAATGTGGCGCTGCTTGTCCGGGGCAATGCCGATGCCGGTGTCGCGCACGGAAAAAAGCAGGGTCGAGGCGTGGTCGTCGGATTCGGCCGCCAGCCGGGCCACCTGGACCTCCACCGAACCCGACTCGGTGAACTTGATGGCATTGCCCACGATGTTGAGCAGGATCTGCTTGAGCCGGCCCTCGTCGCCCAGGAGGCGTTCGGGCACGTCGGCCTGGATGTCGGCCGTAAAGGACAGGCCGTTTCGGACGGCATTCTCGGCGCAGGTGGAAAACAGCGGCTCCAGCCCCAGGCGCAGGCCAAAGGCCTCCTCGGCCAGCATCAGCCGGCCGTTGGAGATGTTGGTCATTTCCAGCAGGT
The DNA here is from genome assembly GCA_964490985.1 of uncultured Desulfovibrionaceae bacterium. GTDB lineage: Bacteria > Desulfobacterota > Desulfovibrionia > Desulfovibrionales > Desulfovibrionaceae > Solidesulfovibrio. The sequence goes on from CAZBER010000095.1 coordinate 9,603, forward strand.
CGTTGACCACGGAAAGGAGCTGGTGGGAAGCGTCCATGGCCAGTTCCAGGAACTGGCGCTGGCGCTGGGGCAGCTCGCCCTGGAGGAGCAGGCTCAGCATGCCCATGATGCCGTTCAAGGGCGTCCGCAACTCATGGCTCATGTTGGCCAGGAAGGTTTCCTTGGCCGCCCCGGCCTGGGCCGCCGTGCCGGCGAATGCGGTCAGTTCCCGGCAAAACGTCTTGAGGGATTCATGGCGGGCTCGGGACAGGCACGGCAAAAGGCTCAAGGCCGCGTCCGCGGCGCTGGAGCGGCCGCGCAGGGCATTGCGGTCGGTCTCGCTCAAAAAATACGGCCCCACGGTCAAGGCCCCCTGGTGCCCGTCGCCGAGGCTGAAGGCGAACCGGCGCAGGGTCAGGCCCAGGGGGCAGGTGCACGTCGGATTGGAGCCGTCCAGGGGAATGACGCCCCTATCGGTGAGCATGGGGCACGGGCCGCGCTCGGGAAACTCCCGGTGCAAAATGACATGGGCCTCGTAGCCGGGATCGGGCCAAGCCGGCTTTTCCGCCATCTCTCGAAGGTTTAGGGGAACGCCGGAAAGAGCAGTCAACGGTTCGAGAAGTCGCTTGAGAAAACGTGAGGCGTCCGCGCCGAAGGCATCATGGGACATGATAGGATATTACCGCGCCTGCCCGGGCCAGGTCAATCGGGTCCACGCAAATTGTCCGCCGGCGTGACGTCTTCCGGGTCGGGCGGATCGATCGGATCGGGCTGGCGGGGGCGTTCCAGGGCGGCTCGCCCGCCGTGGCGGGCGAAGACCAGAAACCCCGTGTGGGCCACCATGCGGTCCTCGGGCCGCAGCCGCTCGGGCACGGGCTTGTACCGGCGCACCAGGATTTCCAGCACCTCCACGTCCTCGAAGGGCGAGGACTCCATGGCCGCGAGCAGTTCGCTGATCTGGTTGACCGTGGGCAGCAAAAAGCCCACGGGCGCGCCCGGCCGCACCACGGCCGCGGCTGCCGGAAGAAAGTCCCAGGGCGTGCGCACGTCGAGAAAAAGCGCGTCCGCGTCGGACGGGTCGGTCAAGGGATCGCCGGGCGTGTATTCGGCCGGGAAAAACCCTTCGGCAATGTCGTGATGAAACCGGCTGACCCGGTCGGCCAGGCCCACGGCCTCCAGGTTCTCCCCGGACAGGGCGTAAAATTCGGGCCGTCGCTCGAAGGTATAGACCCGGCCGGTGTCGCCCACGTGCCAGGCCAGGGCCAGGGTCAGGCCGCCCGAGCCGCTGCCGGCCTCCACCACGCGAATTCCCGGGCCGATGCCCAATTTGAGGAGGACATACCCGATCTCCTTGGGGTACATGATCTGGGTCGAGCGCTTGACCCCCTTGACCAGGTCGTAGGTCGACGGGCGCAGCACCCGGAAAACGTGGCCCAGATGGGTCGTAACCGCGCCGCCGCACCCGGCCTGGCCCACGTCCGCGAAACGGATCATGCCTTCCTGGGTATGCAGTGTCACTTCCGGGTCAAAGCGCCGCAGATATCGCTTGCCCTTAGGTGAGACCAGAAGTATCAAATCGCCCTGCTTCACACGCCACCCCGATTTGGTATTTTGGGTCGACGGCCCTTGACCATGCCCGGGGCAGGCCTGTCAAGATCAAGATGCGACGCGACAAGGAGGATCGCGCCACGGACCCCTTACGGTATGTTTTCGGCCCGGTCGGATCGGGCCGCCTCGGACTGTCGCTCGGCCTGGATCTGCTGGGCGCCAGGATTTGCACCTTCGATTGCCTGTATTGCGAAGCAGGCGCGACCGAGGCCCTGACCACCGCCAGGAAACCCTACGTCAGCGCACGGCGCATCCTGGACGAACTGGCCGCCTGGAAGGCGGCCGGTCACGCCGATCCCGACGCCGTCACCCTGGGCGGCCTGGGCGAACCGTGCCTCAATACCGACTGCGGCGAGATCATCGCCGGAGCCAAAAAGCTTTTCCCCCACGTTCCCGTGGCCGTGCTGACCAACTCGAGCCTCCTGCCCGATCCCGAGGTGCGGGAGGCCCTTGCCGGAGCCGACATCGTCCTGCCGTCCATGGACACCCTGGTCGCGGCCGAATACCGACTGGTGAACCGCCCCCATCCGGACATCGATCTGGCGTCCATCCGCCAGGGACTGCTCGATTTCCGGGCCGGCTACTGCGGCAGGATATTCCTGGAAATCCTGCTTGTGGCCGGCGACAACGACTCCGAGGAAAACCTGGCCCTGCTGCGGGAATTTTGCGCCGAGCTGTCCCCGGACCGCGTGGACGTGGTGACCATGTCCCGGCCGGGCGCGCACCCCGGGGCCACGGCCGTGCCCCAGGCCACCCTGGCCCGCTTCAAGGACGCCCTGGGCGCGCGCACCGCCGCCCCGGCCGTTTCCGGCTACGGCCCGACGGCCCTGGCCGCCCGCCAGACGGAAGACCTCGCGGCCCGCATCGCCGCATCCGTAGCCAGGCGGCCCCAGACGGCCGCCGGCCTGGCCGGCGCCCTTGGCGTCCCCCTGGACCGCATCGAACAGGCCCTGGGCGAACTGACGCGCGCCGGAATAGTGCGCCGCGAAGCCTCGGGCAATGACATTTTTTATTCCGGCTAGCCGGAAAACCGAATTTCACCCCCAAGGGACGTTCCCTCGGGGCAGGGAGATTTCCAGATGAGCAGAGGAAAGAAACGCAAGCAGAAAATGTTTATCAGCGTGCTGCCCGGCGAACAGGTCGAGGTGGCCGTGGCCGAGGACGGCCAGCTTCTCGAATACTACGTGGAAATGGTGCACCAGGCCAAAACCCGGGGCAACATCTACAAGGGCAAGATCCACAACATCGACCCGGCCCTGCAGGCCGCGTTCATCAATTACGGCGCGGAACGCAACGGCTTTCTCCAGATTGACGAAGTCCACCCCGAATACTACCAGGTCGTTCACGCCGGGGAGCGCCGGCCCAAGTATCCGCCCATCCAGAAGGCCCTCAAAAAGGGCCAGGAACTGCTCGTCCAGGTGGTCAAGGAACCCACCGGCCACAAGGGCGCCTTTCTCACCACCTACCTGTCCCTGCCCGGACGCTATTTCGTCCTGACCCCGGGCCGGGAGCAGCGGGGCGTATCCCGCAAGATCGAGGACGAGGCCGAGCGCAAGCGCCTCAAGGAAGCCATTGCCGGCCTCAAGCTCGACGAAGGCCTGGGCATCATCGTGCGCACCGCCGCCCTGTCCCAGTCCAAGACCGCCCTGGAACGCGACCTGTCGTTTTTGAAACGCCTATGGAAGGAAGTGCGCCAGCGCGGCACCACCGCCGACAACCCCAGCCTCGTCTACCAGGAGCTGGACCTGTCGTCGCGGGCCGTGCGCGATTACCTCACCGACGACGTGGGCGAAATCTGGGTGGACGAGCCGGAAACCGCCGGCCGGGTGTCCGAGATGGCCGCCCTGGTCTATCCCCGCCGGCCGGGCATCGTGAAGCAGCACACGGACATGGACGTGCCCCTGTGGGACCGCTTCAACCTGCGCAAGCAGATCGAACAGCTCTACGGCCGCGAAGTGACCCTGCCCAGCGGCGGCATCCTGGTCTTTGACCACGCCGAGGCCCTGACCGCCGTGGACATCAACTCCGGCAAGATCGGCGGCGAATCCAATTTTCGGGAAATGGCGCTCAAGACCAATATCGAGGCCGCCGAGGAAGTGGCCCGCCAATTGCGCCTTCGCGACATCGGCGGCCAGATCGTCATGGATTTCATCGAAATGAAAGACCGCAAGCACGTGGCCGAGGTGGAAAAAACCCTGCGCGCGGCCTTTAAAAACGACCGCGCCCGAACCGACGTGGGCCGCATCTCCCGTTTCGGGCTCCTGGAAATCGTGCGCCAGCGCCTGGGCTCCTCGGCCCTGTCCATCACCTCGGAAACCTGCCCCTGTTGCAACGGTTCGGGCCAGCGCCGCAACCACGAATGGCAGGCCCTGACCGTACTCAAAGACATCTATCGCCAGATGCGCAAGGAATCCGGCCCGGAATGCGTCACGGCCAAGGTGTCCGAGGAACTGGCCCTGTACCTCCTCAACCACAAGCGCGGCCGGCTTTCGGCCCTGGAAGAGGAATTCAAGAAAAAAATCGTCATCAACCCCCTGTAACCGCCATGGCCGACCGGGTCCTGCTCCATATCTGCTGCGGCCCCTGCGCCATTGCCCCGGTCCTGCGCCTCAAGGAGGCCGGTTGCCATGTCACCGGCCTCTTTTACAACCCCAACATCCAGCCGGCCATGGAATACCTGCGTCGGCGGGACGCCCTGGCCCGCCTCGCCGCCATCCTGGACATCGAAGTCCTCTACGACGACTACGACCCCATTCCGCACCTGCGCCAAAGCCTGGCCGACCCCCGAAACCGCTGCATGCCCTGCTACCGGGACCGCCTGGCCCGAGTCGCCGGCCAGGCCCGCTCCCTTGGCTTCGACACCTTTTCCTCGACCCTGCTCTACAGCAAATACCAGAACCACGAAGCCATCGTGGGAATCAGCCAGGCCCAGGCCGCATCGCACGGCATCGCCTTCCGCTACCAGGACTTCCGCGTCTTCTGGGACGAAGGCGTGGCCCTGTCCAAGGAGTGGGGCCTCTACCGCCAGGCCTACTGCGGCTGCATGCTGAGCGAACTGGACCGCTACCGCAAGAAACTGGCTAGGCCGCCGGTTGTCGGCTAGGCGGCGGGCTGGCCGGGGCAGGCGCGGGAGATGCCTCCGGCGGCCAGGGCTCTGCC
>CAZBER010000096.1:0-14074 GCA_964490985.1 uncultured Desulfovibrionaceae bacterium
GTGGGGCCGGAATTCGGCTGGCGTCAAGGCGGCTTTGCGCCTTGTGCCGCCAGCCGAATTCCGGCCCCACATCCCAGCTACGCCCTCCCGCACGGCCCAGCCGGCCGGGGGGTCCGGGGGGAGTGACTCCCCCCGGCGGGTCCAGGGCAGAGCCCTGGCAGGGTCCGGGACAGCGTCCCGGCGGGGCCTGGGGCAGCGCCCCAGCGGGGTCCGGGGCGGAGCCCCGGCACCAGGGCAGAGCCCTGGCCGCCAGAGGCATTCCCCGCGCCAGTCAGCCGGTCGCGCGGCTACGCCGCTTCGACGACGTCCTTTTGGACTTCGTAGATTTCCTTGAGGATGGTGGGGACGTCGTAGGTCATCTTCCAGTCGGGGTAGTGTTCCTCGAACTTCTTGAGCCCGCTGATCCACCAGATGTGGTCGCCGATGCGATTGGTCTCCTGGTATTCAGAGTTGAGTTTGCGGCCGGAGATTTCCTCGCACATGGTAATGGCTTCGAGCATGGAGCAGTTGGAGTAGCGGCCGCCGCCCATGTTGTAGACTTCGGCCACGCGGGGCTTTTGGAAGAAGTGCCAGAAGGAGTTGACGAGATCCAGGGAGTGAATGTTGTCCCGGACCTGTTTTCCTTTGTAGCCGTAGATGTAGTATTTGTTGCCGGTGATGCAGCAGCGCATGAGGTAGGACAGGAAGCCGTGCAGCCGCGTGCCGGAGTGGGCCGGGCCGGTCAGGCAGCCGCCCCGGAAGATGGCGGTCTTAAGGTCGAAATAGCGGCCGTATTCCTGGGTGAGCACGTCGGCGGCCACCTTGGAGGCGCCGAACAGGCTGTGCTTAGTGTGGTCGATGGACATGGTCTCGTCGATGCCGCCGACGTAGGGGTGGGACGGATCGATTTCCCAGCGCGTTTCCTTTTCGATCAGGGGCAGATAGTTGGGCGTGTCGCCGTAGACCTTGTTGGTGGAGGTGAAGATGAACACGGCCTCGGGGCAGGTCTGGCGGAAGTTTTCGAGCATCACCATGGTGCCGTTGGCATTGACGGTGAAGTCCATGTAGGGGTCCGAGGCGGCCCAGTCGTGGGAGGGCTGGGCGGCGCAGTGGATGACGGCCTTGATGTCCTTGCCGTAGCGGCCGTAAATCTTGGCAATGGCCTCGTGGTCGCGGATGTCGGCGTCGTAGTGGGTGTAGTTCTTGTGCGCGGCTTCCAGGCGCTGGCGGTTCCATTCGGTGGAGGCATCCTCGCCGAAGAAGGTCTTGCGGAAATTGTTGTCGATGCCGACAACGTCGAAGCCCTTGTCGCAAAAGAAATTGACGGTCTCGGAACCGATGAGGCCGGCGGAGCCGGTAACGATGGCGACAGCCACGGGGTATTCTCCTTTTGGCGGTTGGGAGCGGCGTTCGGGGGGCTTACGGGTGTTTGGCCCGGCGTGGTCTTCTGGCCAGATACATCACGCCCACGAGCAGTCGCAGGAAATACATGCCGAGGGCCTTGCCCGGGTGGGACAGGAGCCTGCGGTAGCGGCCATTTTCGGTAAAAACGCCCAGGAACCGGTAGGATGCGCCGTACTGGCGGCGGATGTCCGGATCATCTCCGGTCCATTTGGCGATATAGGCCTCGGCGCTGCCCGTGTAGTAGGTTTTCTTCTTCAGGTAGCGGCCGAGGTGAAAGGCGGCTTCGTTGTGAAAAAGCAGCGGCGTGTCCAGGCCGGAGCGGGCTTCGAAGCCGATGCAGGCTTCGAGCAGGCCCGGACCTTCGGGCAGGCCGGCCGCATAGGCGTCCACCGCGTCGAAATCGTAGCGCGACAGGAGGCCTATTGTGCCGATACGTTTGAGCTTCTTGTCCAGGTCCCAGTCTTCGGGGCCGGTCAGGGAAGTATCGAAGCCGCCCACGGCGGCAAAAGCGGTTTTGCGGATGATGCGCACACCGTCGATGACGGTGCCGTCGTAGAAGCTGCGCTCAAAGCGCCGCACCGAGGGAAAGTAGTCCTTGCCGAGCACGATTTCCGGGATATGCAGGGCCACGAGCCCGGGGTCGCGCAGGGCCTCGACGCAACGGCGCACCACGGTGCGCGAGAGGATCATGTCCGCGTCCAGGAACATGACGTACTCGCCGGTTGCGGCTTCGAGCATGCCGAAGTTGCGCTGGGCCGAGCGTTCCGGCCCCTTGTCGAAGACCAGGTCCGTGAAGCGGCGGGCAATGTCCTTGGTGGCGTCGGTGCTGGCGTTATCCACCACAATGATCTCCAGGGCTTCCCGGGGGTAGTCCTGGGCGGCCACCGAGGCCAGGCAGTTGCCGATGTTTACCGCTTCGTTTTTCGTGGTGACGACCACGGAAACCCGATCCAAGCCATCGCCTCCTACTTGCAGTCCCGGCCGCGGCCCTTGTTCAGGAGGTGGCCCAAAAGCTTGCCCGCGGCGCGGAACAGGAATTTCACGTCGTCCACGTCGCGGATGCCCATGATCTTGCGCAGAATGAATGCCGGCGTCAGGGCGGCCTTATACAACTCATCCTTGAATTGCAACACGTCGTCCGTGGAGATCGGGCTTTTCCAGACCGAGGTGCGCATGTCGTAGTCGTCCCAGTTCTCGGTGGTCAGCCAGCCGTTTTGGCGGGCCTCCTCGAAAAGCGGCGTGCCCGGATAGGGCACCACGATGGTGGCCTGGAGGGTATTGAGCAGGCCCCGGGAGAAAAGGGATTTGGCGAAATCCACGGTGCGCCGGGCGTCCTCCCGGGTTTCCCAGGGATAGCCCACCATGGTGGTGATGTGGGGTTCGAGGCCGGCCCGCTTGGCCATGCGCACGGTCTCCTCGATCTGCTCCACCTTGATGCCCTTGTGCAGGCGGTTGAGCGTGGCCTGGGACATGGATTCCAGGCCAATGAGGATGAAGCGGAAATTGGCTTCCTTGAGGAGCTTCCACTGGTCCATGGTGAGCTCGCCCACGCGCATGTTGCAGCCCAGGACCACCTTCTTGTGCAGGCCCTTGGCGATCAGCCCGTGGCAGAAGTCCTCCAGCCACTGGCCGCGCGGGAAGCAGCCCGAATCGTCGAAAATCTCGCGCACCCCGCGCTCGGCCACGAGCCGCTCGATCTCGGCCACGTGGCGCTCGGGGCTGACGGTGCGGTAGGTGGAGCCGGGAAAGAGCGTGGTCCAGCTGCAAAACGTGCACCGGCCCCACCAGCAGTCCCGGCCGGCCATGACATAGGTGCCGGGCGTGTATTTGAAGTTGCCGTTTTTGTAGGCGTAGAGCTTCCAGTTGGTGAGGTCGCGGTCGATGTAGGGAAGCGCATCGAGGTCGTGGGCGAGGCTGCCCAGGCCGCCGTCCACCACCTGGCCGTTCTCGCGCCGCCACACCCCGGCCGGCATGTCCGGGAGCTTGCCGGAGAGGTGGTCGGCCAGGTCGGCCAGGATGAAATCGAAGTCGCCGCCGGCAATCACGTAATCCACGGGGCAGGCGTCCATGGATTCCCGGGGCAGGGCCGTGACGTGGTCGCCCATGAGCACCACAACGGCATTGGGCAGGGCGCGCTTGACGTCGGCCACGATCTTCCAGTGGCGGGTGACCACCGGGGTCTTGGTCTCCATGGCCACCAGGTCCGGGGCCTTGGCGCGAAGCCCGGCCAGCCAGGCGTCGTAGGCCATTTCCGTGGCAATGCCGTCGTCCCAGGACACGTCGTGGCCCCGAGAGGCGAGCAGGCTGGCGGCATAGGCCGGCACCATGGGATAGATGTAGGTGGGGTTTTTAAACCACTGGAACTGGCGGTTCTGGGACAGAAGCGGGGTTCCCTTGTCCGAGGCGAGCGGCGGATAGGCCACGGAAATCTTCATGTTACCTGCCGAGGCTGCTGGTGAGTCGTTTCTTGGTCAGGCCGCGGAGAAACCGCAGGCCGTACCAAAGATGGGTGAGGGCCACGAAGGGCATGGCGGCCAGGGCCACGGACGGGGTTTCGAAACGTAACAAATCGATCAGGATCAGGCCCAGGAAAGCGGCATAGGCGGCGATGCCGGCCCAAAAGAGCGGGCTTGTGGGGCAAAGGACCAGTCCCAGGACCAGAAAGAGCACCCAGGCGGCGGGAATGAAATAGCGAACCCGGCGGGAGGTCTGGGGATGCACGCGCACGAAATGGCCTCGGTGCAGGCCGTAGTTGCCCACCTGGCGCAAATGCTTGCGCAGGCCCGGCCGGCGGTGGTGCCACACGAACAGCCCGGGCAGGTAGCGGATGGCCCCCTGTCGCCGGTGCACCAGGTCCAGGCAGAATTTGGTGTCCTCGCCGGGCCAGCAAGCGGTGTCGAAGCCGCCCACGTCGAAAAAGGCGTCGCGCCGCACGATCAGGTTGACCGTGGGCCAGTCGTCCACCAGCCGGGAAGGCGGGGTCGGCCGGTAGCGCTCGGGAAAGCCGGTCAGGCGGCTCAAAAAGACCGCGCCCGAAGCCCTGGCCCAGAAGGGATCGTCGGGCGGGGTCACGGCCGGGCCGCCCACGGCCGAGAGCCCGGGGTTATCCTCGAAGGCCACCTTGGCCACGGTGAGCCAGGCCGGGTCGGGATAGGCGTCGTCGTCGATAAAGGCCAGGTACTCCCCCACCGCTTCCAGGGCTCCCCGGTCGCGCTTGACGGCCGGGGAAACCGGACCCGTGGCCAGGGCGCGCACCCGGGGGTCGCTGGTGAGAGCGGCCAGGTCCATGGGCTCGTCGGGCAGCAGGATGACCGCGAAGTTCGGCTCCACCAGGGCCAGGAGATGGGGCAGGGACTCCTCGATGTAGGGTCCGGGGGCCTTGAAGGGAATGATGACGGAAAAAAGCGGCGCGTCGGCGATCACGGCTTATCCCACGTTCCGGCGCGGCTGCGCACGATGTAGAGCGGCCGGTTGACGACCTCGGTGTGGATGTGCCCGATATAAAGCGACATCATGCCCAGGGCGCACAGCACGATGCCGATCAGAAGCGTGTTGAAGACCGTGAAAAAGGCTATGGCCGTGATGTTCATGCCGAAAAACCAGTTGCCGAAAAACATGAAGGCCAGAAGGGGCAGGGTCACGGCCATGATGCCCAGGCCCAGGTAGCCGGCCAGGCGCAAGGGCACCAGGGAAAAGGAGGTGAAGCTGTTTATCGCCAGGTTGAAGAGCTTTTTGACGGAATAGGCCGGCTCGCCCTGGCTTCGGGCCGGGGCGCAGAAGGTGATGTAGGTCTTTTTGTAGCCCATCCAGTCGATGATGCCCCGGAACATGCGCGAGCCTTCGGTGAATTTGCCCAGCGTCTCCACCACCTTGCGGTCCAGGAGGCGGAAGTCCGTGGAATTGGGGGGCAAATCCAGGTCGGTAAAGCGGCGCATGAACCAGTAGAAAGCCTTGGAGCCGAGCTTTTTGACCAGGGAGTAGTCGGCCACCTTTTCGCGGATGGTGGCCACGATTTCAAAGCCCTGCTCCCACTTGGCCACAAGCTCGGGAATGATCTCGGGCGGATGCTGGAGATCGGCGTCCAGGCAGACCACGGCATCGGCCGCGCCGGCGGCCTCGACCCCGGCGGTCAGGGCCATTTCCTTGCCGAAATTGCGCGAGAACATGAGGCCCTTGATCCGGGGATCGCGGCGGGAAAGTTCCTCGACCACGCGCCAGGACTCATCCCGGCTGCCGTCGTCCACCAGGATGCAGTCCCAGTCGTAGGGCAAGGCGTCCATGACGGCGCACAGGCGTTCATGGAGCGCATAAAGCCCGGCCCCCTCATTATAGACGGGCACTACAAGGGAAATTTTGCCGCCCCGCCGGTGGGCGGGGCGGCTGGCGTCGTCGTGCGTCATGAAGCGGACCGCCCCCGGCTACTCGCTGCGCAGGAAGGCGTCAAAGTACTCGATGGTCTTCTTGAGCCCTTCGGACAGGGGCACCCGGGGTTCCCAGCCGAGCTTGGCCTTGGCCAGGGTGATGTCCGGGCGGCGCTGCTTGGGGTCGTCCTGGGGCAGGGGCCGGTAATCGATGACGGATTTGGAGCCCGTGTACTCGATGACCATCTTGGCCAGCTCCAGGATGGTGAATTCGCCGGGGTTGCCGGTGTTGACCGGACCGGTGAAGTCGTCATCCGTGTCCATGAGGCGCAGGAAGGCCTCGATCAGGTCGTCCACGTAGCAAAACGACCGGGTCTGCTGGCCCTGGCCGTACACGGTCAGGGGCTGGCCGCGCAGGGCCTGGATGATGAAGTTGGAAACCACCCGGCCGTCGTTGGGATGCATGCGCGGGCCATAGGTGTTGAAAATGCGGGCCACCTTGATGCGCAGGTTGTGCTGGCGGCGGTAGTCGAAAAACAGCGTCTCGGCGCAGCGCTTGCCCTCGTCGTAGCAGGAGCGGAACCCGATGGGGTTGACGTTGCCCCAATAGGACTCGGGCTGGGGATGCACGGACGGGTCGCCGTAGACCTCGGACGTGGAGGCCTGCATGATCTTGGCCCGCAGCCGCTTGGCCAGGCCGAGCATGTTGATGGCGCCGTGCACGCTGGTCTTGGTGGTCTGCACGGGGTCGTGCTGGTAGTGGATGGGCGAGGCCGGGCAGGCCAGATTGAAAATCTCGTCGACTTCCACGTACAGGGGGAAAGTGACGTCGTGACGCAGCAGCTCGAAATTGGGGTTGTCGAGCAGGTGCATGACGTTTAGCTTGGAACCGGTAAAATAGTTGTCCAGGCAGATGACGTCGCAGCCTTTGGCGAGCAGGCGTTCGCACAAGTGCGAGCCGAGAAAGCCGGCGCCGCCGGTAACGAGAACACGTTTTTTCAGGTGCATGGCTTAAGCCTTAAGCGCGGTTTGGAGTATTTGGGTGACGCGGAAAGCGCCTCCATAATCCCGTTTGTGCCGTTTGTAAACTCACCGCCAGATCAGGGCCGCCCATTCGCCGGACTCCCGAACCTCGGGCTCGGGCAGGCCGGCGGCGCGGTAGGCAACGGTGACATCAGCTGCCTGGGTGGTCAGGATGCCGGACAGGATGAGCACCCCGTTCGGGGCCAGGTGGCGGACCAGGCGTCCGGCCAGGGCGGCCAGGGGCGCGGCCAGGATGTTGGCGGCCACGAGGTCGAAGACGGCCGCGTCGGCCAGGCAGCCGGCCCCGCCCACGGCCAGGCGCATGGCATCGGCCACGCCGTTCAGGCGGACATTCTCGGCCGCGCACCACACGGCCTGGGAATCGATGTCCAGGCCCACGCCCCGAAGCCCCAGCTTGCACAGGCCGATGCCCAGGATGCCCGAGCCCGTGCCCAGGTCCAGGAAGCGCATGTCCGGGACAATGCGGCCGGACGCGGCACAGTCGGCAAAGGCGGCCAGGCACAAGGCCGTGGTGGCGTGGTGGCCGGTGCCGAAGGCCATCTTGGGCTCGATGAGGATGGGCTTGCGCTCGCCCGTGTCCTTGCCGGCCAGCCAAGGCGGCAGGACCTCATAGACGCCGCCCACCTCGATGGGCGTGAAAAAGGCCTTCCAGGCCGCGCCCCAGTCCTCTTCCTCGATGGCGGCCACGTCGATTTCGGCCTCGGGCCAGTCCCGGGCCGCATCCGCGGCGAATTCCCGAGCCGGGGGCGCGTCTTCCAGATGCACCCGGAAACGCACGGCCGCGCCGTCCTCCACGGACGCCTCCTCCCAGCCCTGGGCGGCCCGCTCGGCCAGCCAGGCTTCCACGCGCTCGGCCAGGTCGCCCTGGTCCGGCACGACAATATCTACGCGCAATAAATTTCGCATGCGCTTTCTCCATGTGCCAAGGGAAAGGGATAAAAAACGCCTCCGGCGGCCAGGAGGGGCGAGGCCCCTCCTGGACCACCCCGTCCCTGGACCTCATTTGAAAATACGGACGTGGAGGCGGAGCGGACGCTTTCGGCCAAAAATCTTCCACTGTCAAAATTCAAGCAATCCCCTCGCCCGAAGGGCGACGGCCTGGTGGGTCCGGAATCGGGCCGGCGTGCTCGCCGGCTTTGCGGCGTGCGTCGCCGGTCCGATTCCGGACCCACGACGGTTGCCCGCCCGCCACCTACCGCCCCGCCCGGCCAAGCGGTAACGGGGGTCCGGGGGGCCTCGCTCCCCGGCGGGTCCAGGGCAGAGCCCTGGCAGGGTCCGGGACAGCGTCCCGGCGGGGTCTGGGGCAGCGCCCCAGCATCCGGGGCAGCGCCCCGGCCGCCGGAGGCACCGGGCAGCGCCCCGGCAGCTAGCTAACGGGCGGCCATGGAGACGGTGTTGCCCGGCAGGCGTACGATTTGGCCCACTTGCAGGCGCACGGGGTCGAGGCCGGCGTTTTCGGCCAGGATCATTTCCACGCTGACGCCGAACCGGCGGGCCAGGTTCCAGAGGGTGTCGCCGACGGCCACGGCATAGGCCTGCGGGTCGGCTGCGGCGGCCGGAGCCTGGTCCGCAGCCTGCGCCGGGGCCGGGTTCGGAGCCGAGATCCGGGACGCGGCGGCCACGGCGGCCAGGGACGAAGGCACCCGCAGGGTCTGGCCTTGGCGAAGCCGCAGCGGATCGACGTCCGGGTTGGCGGCCGCCAGGGCCTTGATGTCGATGTCGAAGCGCCGGGCAATGCCCCACAGGGTATCGCCGGCCGAGACCGGGAAGGACAGGGTTTCGGCCGAGGCCGTGGGCTGGCCGGCGGCGGGGATGGTCACGAGCTGGCCGACCTGGAGCCTGGCGGGGTCGACCTCGGTATTGACCGAAAGCAGGGTATCGAGGCTGACGCCGAACCGGCGGGACAGGGCCCAGAGGGTGTCGCCCTTGGCCACGGGGTAGAGCCCGGGGTCGACGGCGGACAGGGTTTCGGCGGCGGCCTGGGGAGCGGCCGGGGCCTGGGTCAGGTCCGGCGCGGCCTGCCCGTCCCGGGCGGCCCGGGCGGTTCCCGGCAGGGCCAGAACCTGGCCGGGCTGGAGCTTCAGGGGGTCCACGGCGGCGTTGACGCGCTTGAGATCGGTCACGTCCAGGCCCAGGCGGCGGGCGATGGACCAGAAGTTGTCGCCATCGGCCACGGTATAGCTCTGGCCCGAGGCGGCAGTATTGGCCGCGACAGGGGCGACGCCGGGGCCGGGGATGGCCAGGGGCTGGCCGATACGCAGCTTGGTGGGATCGACGCCGGGGTTGGCCTCGGTCAGGGCGGCCACGGTCACGTTGTAGCGGCGGGCCACGGACCAGAAGTTGTCGCCGTCGGCCACGGCATGCACCTGGCCGGATTTGGCCGCAGCCGGGGCAGGGGTCGGGGCCGGAGCCTGGGCCTGGGCCTGGGCCACGTCGGATTTGCGGGCCGGCGCGGCCGGACTGGCGGCGGCCGGCACGTTCAGGGACTGGCCAATGGACATGTGCCGGGAATCGACGCCGGGATTGGCCTCGGCCAATTGCACGGGATCGACGCCCAGGCGCTTGGCCACGGACCAGAAGGTGTCGCCGTCGGCTACCTGGTAGACGCCCGGGGCGGACGCAGCGGCGGGAGCCGGCTTGGGCGCGGGAGCAGCGGCCACAGGGACGACGGGAGCGGCGGGTTTGGCCGGAGCGGACTTGGCGGCCGGGGTTTCGGCGGGCCTGTTGGGCGTGGCGGCCACCATCACGGAGGCCGAACCGGCGGCCACGGGTTTCAACTCGCGGTCTTCCAGGGAGGCCAGAAGGTCTTTTTTGGGCAGTCCTGCGGGATCGCACACGGCCTCCAGGCAGCGCGCGGCCAGGAGCCGGGAGCCGGAGCCCGAGATGTGCACGCCGTCATCGGCCCGCAGCTTGACCAGGTTGCCGTCCGGGGCCTTGGCCATGGGCGCGAAGGAGCCGGCGGCATCGGCCAGGACGTCCCGGGTGTCGACATAGGCGCAGCCGGGCAGGGATTTGGCCGTGGCGGCCAGGACGGCGTTGATGTGGGCCACTTCGGCATTGAAGGACGGGTCGGCCATGACCGGCACGCCGATGAAATACACGGCCGCACCGGGATTGTCGGCCCGGACAATGGCCTGGAGCCGGCCGAGCCTGGCGGCGTAGGCGGCGTCCCATTCCTTGGCGCCGAAATGGAAGGTCCGGCCGTCCTCGGCCGTGATGCTCTTGTTGTCGTTGGCGCCGAGCATGATCAGCACCAGGTCGGGATGGTGGGCCTTGACCTGGGCCGTGAGATTGGCTTCCCAGTCAAAGAAGGCGGGATTGGCCAGACCGCTGGACACTTTGCCCAGATGGGCGAAGCTGACGCCGGGGCGGCCGGCGAACACGGCGTCGAGCTGCTTGCCCAGGCCAATGGACAGGGAATCGCCCACGAGCAGGATACGCCGGGCAGCGGCCTTGGCGGCGGGGTCGATCTTGGCCGCGCCGGCCAGGGGCAGGCCCGGAGGCAGGATCAGGGACGCCATGAGCACGGCCAGGAGGAGGGCCTGACTCGGGTTTCGCATACAACACCTCAATCGCCTGCCGGACTCGCCGCCCGCGACCCCCATCGCGGACAAGCGCGCCGTGGCGGCGGCATGAAAATGTGAGAAATGCGACCCTGGATGGTATGAATGCTTCAAACAGCCGGCGTCCCTGACGCCGCGCCGCCGCAAGCGCCCATGCCTCCTCTTTTGCAACGATTCGAGGCACTTGCGCAGTGGCGCGACCGCCATGGCTGCTTTCCCATCCTGGGCCTTCAGCCTACCAGAACCGGGTATTCCTTACAAGAAAAATACCAGTTTGGCGGGAAGCGGTGCAACGAGGCGAAAAAACTAGAATTGGAAGTAGATAAACGGCAGGACCCCGTCCGGACCGAGCTTGAGGATGCAGGCGGCCACCACGCCCAGGGCCGCGCCCTGTAGCGGCATGGGCAGCCAGTCGAAGGACTTGCGAAAAACGTCGCGGCCGGAAAGGTGCAGCAGTTGCACCAAAAGGACCAGGCCCACCAGCACCAGGCAGGCCGGCCGGAACCCGGCCCCGCTGCCGTCCCAGACCACGATGCGGCGCAGGATGTCCACGGCCTTGCCCGCGTCCTCGGCCCCGAAAAAGACCCAGGCCACATTGACGTAGGCAAAGGTCAAAACCCAGGCAAAGGGCTTCCAGGCCATGCCCCAAAAACCCGGCCCGGCCGGCGGCTTGCCGGCCGCTTCCCGGGCCTTGGCCCGGGACAGGCGGGCGTCGTTGACCAGATGCGCCCCCACCAGGCCGAAGCCGTGGATGAAGCCCCAGACCAGGAAATTGTAGGCCGCGCCGTGCCACAACCCGCCCAGGGCCATGGTGGTCACCAGGTTGGCGTACTTGCGGAACCGGCCTTTGCGGTTGCCGCCCAGGGATATGTACAGATAGTCGCGCAGCCACAGGGAAAAGGTGATGTGCCAGCGCCGCCAGAAGTCCCGCAGGGACAGCGAAACGTAGGGCGCGTTGAAGTTGTCCGGGATGTCGAAGCCCATGAGCAGGCCCACGCCCTGGGCCAGGTCGGAATAGCCCGAAAAATCGCAGTAGATCTGCACGGCATAGGACAGCACGCCCACCAGCACGGCGGCCGAGGTGAAGCCTTCGGGCGCGCCAAAGGTGGCCCGCACGATGTGTTCGGACAAGTAGCTCGATATGATGATCTTTTTGATCAGGCCCCGGGTGAGCAGATAAAAGGCCCGGGTGAAATCCACGGACTCCACGCGCTCCTTTTTGAGCTGGGGCAGGAAATTGCCGGCCCGCAGGATGGGGCCGGACAGGATGGTCGGGAAAAAAGAAATGAAACACAGCACTTCCACCAGGCTGCGCTCCACCTTGGAAGGGTCCCGGTACACGTCGATGGCATAGGACATGCCCTGGAACGTGAAAAAGGAGATGCCGATGGGCATGATGACGTCCAGAAGCGGCACCGGGCTTTTGACCGAGACCGTCCGGAACAGCCAGTCGGCCGAGATGTAGAGCATCTCGTAATACTTGAAGAAAATGAGCATGCCCAGGGAGAAGCCCACGTACAGGATCAGGCAGAACCGCCTGAACCGGGCGTCCGAGGTCTCGGCGAAGACCACGGCGAAAAACCACGTCAGGAAGCTGAAAAACAGCAGAATCAGTAGAAACTTCGCATTAAATGATGCATAGAAGATATAAGACACCAAAAGCAGGAATATGCGGTAGGCGCCGGCCCGAGGGCGCAGCAACCAGTTGAGCGGCAATATGGCGGCGAAAAAAAGGGCGAATTCAAAGCTGGTGATGTTCATTGCGGATTTTAAGGCAACCTCCGGAAAGTGGAGCGCACGCTAGCGTTGCTGCGGCCAAAAGGCAACCGGCCACAGGGCCGTCAGGAGACCGACGCCCATTACCTGAAAATGATCCATGTATTTGAGCAGGATACCCTTAACCCGCTTCGGCCCGGGCTTTGCAATCCTTCAGTCAAGCCCCGGACGGATGCCCCGGCCGCGCGGCAAACCCAAGGCAAACGCCATGCCCGTCCCCCCTACGGCCTTGCCCGTTCCCCGCCGCGCCGTTGGCCCGTTCCTGCTGGCCCTGGTCGGACTTCTGGCGGCCCTGGCCGCCGTTCCCCAGGCCATCCAGCCCGGCCTGGCCCTGCCGGCCGCGCCCCGTGCGTCCCTTCCGCCCGGCCACAGCGACCTGGTGGCCCTGGTGCAGCGCCTTTCACGTCAGGCCGCCCCGCCAGCCCGGCCGGACCGGCATGCCCTGCGCCTGACCGTGACGGCCTTTGCCGTGCGCCTGGCCGTGGCCCCCGAAGCCGCCCATCCCCTGGACGGTCCCGTGGCCGTGCGGCCAACGCTGCTCGGCAGCCCGGGCCAAGCCCTGCGCCTGGTCAGCCTGGACCAGCCGCCCCAGGCATCCCAAGCGCCTGAACCGAAACCCCAGGCCGCCGCACCCGCGCCGCTTGTCTTGGCGTCCATCGACGTCAAGAATCCGTCGCCCGCCCCCACCCTGGCCGAGGCTACGGCCGCGCCGCCGACCGCGTCCGGCCGGTCCGTGCTGGTGGCCGGGGATTCGCTCTCCATCTTCCTGGCCCAGGCCCTGCGGCCCCTGCTGGCCAGCCGCCCGGGCACGGCCTTTGCCGCCAAAGGCAAGGTCTCCAGCGGCCTGGCCCGGCCCGACTTCTTCGACTGGGAACGGGAAATGGACCGCCTGGCCGCAACAACGCGGCCGGATACCGCCGTGGTCATGATCGCGGCCAACGACAACAAGACCATGACCCGCCCCGACGGCTCCAAAGTCGTCTTCGGCCGGCCCGACTGGGACGTGGAATACAGCCGCCGCGTCGCCCGCCTGGTCGCCATCCTGCGCCGACACAGCCCCGCCGCCCGCATCTACTGGGTGGGCGCGCCGGTCATGGCCGACCCCGGCCTCAACGCCGATGTCGCCAAAATAAACGTCGTCATCCGCCGCCAGCTCGCCGCCATCCCGGGCTGCCAGTTCATCGACGTCTCCCACACCCTGGCCGACGCCTCGGGCCGCTACGCCAAGGACCTGCCCACGGCCCACGGCAGCCAAACCGCCCGCACCCCGGACGGCGTGCACCTCACCCCCTTTGGGGCCAAACTCCTGGCCAACGCCTGCCTGGCCTCCATGAGCCCGGCCGTGGCCGAGCTCTCGCGGCCATAACAGCATCTAACCACTTCAATTTCCTTCGACTTTACCCGACGTTGCCGGCGTGGTACAGCCCGGCCATGGAAACTATTCTCCTCAAGATCCTGGACGTGCAAAACGAAATCCTGGCCGAGCTGCGCCTTCTGCGCCAGGCCCTGGCCCCCGAAGCCCAGCCGCCCCTGGCCGCCCCGGCCGAAGTCCCGGCTGCCCAGCCCGCCCCGGCCGCGCCCCAGCCGCCCGCCGCGGCCCCTGTTTCCGCTCCCGCCGACGCCGCCGCTCCCACGCCTCCCCCGGCTGCGCCCGAACCGCAGCCCCGCTCGGGCGGCATGCTCACCATGGACGAACTGGCCGACCTGGGCGACGAATTCCTGGATACCCGGCCCCGGGCCAAAGCCCGGACCACCACCGTGGACGTCTCCGACCTGCGCGGCACGCTCCTGGACGACATCAAAGCCAAAAACCGCTCCAAACGCGCCGCCTTCGCCGAGTTCGACCGGAGTCGCCGTTCGTAGGGTGGACGTGCTGCGGTGAATGCCTCCGGCGGCCAGGGCTCCGCCCTGGACCTGCTGGGGCGCTGCCCCAGACCCCGCCGGGAC
>CAZBER010000097.1:0-12050 GCA_964490985.1 uncultured Desulfovibrionaceae bacterium
CAGCCGCCGGAGGCGTCTCCCGCAGCACGACGACGGCACGACACTTTTCCGCCCCCCTTACTTGCCGTGCCGACGCAATGCTTGTATGTCCCCATCCATGGAACAGTATCTTGCCGATCTGCACATTCATTCGCACTATTCGCGGGCCACGAGCAGCAAGTTGTCGCCACGCAATCTGGCGGCCTGGGGCGAGCTCAAGGGTCTGACCGTAGTGGGCACGGGCGATTTTACCCATCCCAAATGGCTGGAGGATTTGCGGCGGGATCTTGTTTCGGATGGCGGGGGGTTGTTGCGGCTGCGCGAGCCCAAGGATCTGGCCAAGGAACTGGAGTGGCTTCCGGACGCCACGTTGTCGGGCCGGGTGCGGTTCATATTCTCGGCCGAGATCAGTTCCATTTACAAACGCGGCGGCAAGGTGCGCAAGATACACAATCTGGTGTTTCTGCCATCTTTCGAGGCCGTGGAAAAGCTCAACGCCAAGCTGGCCAAGGTGGGCAACCTGTCTGCGGACGGCCGGCCCATTTTGGGCCTGGACAGCCGGCTCTTGCTGGAGATGGTGCTGGAGGTCGATCCTCTGGCCTTTCTGGTGCCGGCCCACATCTGGACGCCGTGGTTTTCGCTTTTCGGTTCCAAGTCCGGGTTCGATTCCATCGAGGAGTGTTTCGGCTCCTTGTCCAAGGAGATTTTCGCCCTGGAGACCGGGCTTTCCTCGGACCCGGAGATGAACTGGACCCTGTCGGCCCTGGACCGGTTCCGGCTCGTTTCCAATTCCGACGCCCATTCGGCCGAACGGCTCGGCCGGGAGTGCAACCTGTTTTCGGGCGATCCTTCGTATGAAGGCATCTACCGGGCGCTGCGCGGCCAGGGCGTGGGGCCGAAGTTTCTGGGAACGGTGGAATTTTTCCCCGAGGAGGGCAAATACCACCTGGACGGCCACCGCAACTGCGGCGTGGTGATGGAGCCGGCCGAGGCCAAGGCCCGGGGGAACATCTGTCCGGTGTGCGGCAAGCCGCTCACCTTGGGGGTGCTCCACCGGGTGCTGGAGCTGGCCGACCGAACCCAGCCCGAGCGTCCCGAAGGCATGCCGGGATTCACGTCGCTGATTCCCCTGGACGAGGTGGTAGGCGAGGTCTTGGGCGTGGGGCCGAAGTCCGTCAAGGCGCACGGGTTTTTGGCCAAGCTCTATTCCCGGTTCGGGACGGAGCTGACGATCTTGCGCGAGACTCCGGCCGAGGACATTGCCCGGGTAAGCACGGTCCTGGCCGAGGCCATCACCCGCATGCGCCGAGGCCGGGTGCTGCGCGATCCGGGTTTTGACGGCCAGTACGGCCATATTTCGGTTTTTTCGCCCGAGGAGAAGCGGGAGATCAAAAACGGCCGGTTCCTGGCCGTGCCGCCGGCGGCCAAATCCGCCTCTCCGCGCAAAGCCCGCTCTGGCGGGGATTCGCCCACGGATCCGCCGCCAGAGGAGCCCTCTCCGCAAAGCCTCGACGGTCCCGTAAACGATGACCCCGCCCCTGGCGGGCTCAATGCGGCCCAACAGGCGGCCGTGGACGCGACCGGCCGGCAGGTGCTGGTGGTGGCCGGTCCGGGCACAGGCAAGACCCATACCCTGACGGCCCGCATCGAGGCCCTGCTCGATGCGGGCGTGGCGGCCCAGTCCATCGTGGCCGTGACCTTCACCCGCCGCGCGGCCAGGGAGTTGCAGGAACGCCTGGCCCGGCTGGCCCAGGCGTCCGGTGACGGACAGACGCCCCGGGCAGACACCTTGCATGCCCTGGCCCTGGAGGCCTGGACCGCCAATGGCGGCCAGGAGCCGGTGCTCCTGTCCGAAGAGGCGGCCCGGCGGCTTTACGCCTCGGTCAATCCGGAGCTGTTCGGAGCCCGGCTGCGCGCGGCCTGGCGGGACCTGTCCCTTTGCCGGGAACGGCTTTGCCGGCCCGCTCCCGTGGAAGGGGCCGCAGACGGCCCGCCCCAGTGGGCGGACCGGTTCGCCCGGCAAAAGGCCGCCTGGAACCTGCTCGATTTCACGGACCTGCTGGAATTCTGGCTGGAAAAGCTCAAGGAAGGGAGCTCCCGGCCGGCCTGGAGCCATGTGCTGGTGGACGAGGTCCAGGACCTCACCCCCTTGCAACTGGCCATCATCCAGGCCCTGGCCGCGCCCGAGGGGACCTGCCTGTTCGCCATCGGCGACCCGGACCAGTCCATCTACGGTTTCCGGGGGGCCATGGGCAATGCCCGGGAGGAGCTCACGGCCCTGTGGCCGGACCTGGAAGAGATAGGCCTGGCCGAAAACTACCGGTCGGCCCAGCCCATCCTGGACCTGGCCTGCGGGCTTTTTCCGGGCCGGCCCAGGCTGGTGTCCCGGGCGTGCAAGGCAGGCCCCGGCTTCGGGGAAATTCACCTTTTCCAGGCCTCCACCGGCGCGGGCGAGGCCGGCTGGATGGTCGAGCGCATCCGGGGGCTCCTTGGCGGCACGTCCCTGACCCTGGCCAAGGATCTTTCGGCCGAGACCCTGTCGCCGAACGACGTGGCCGTGCTGGTGCGCTTTTCCGGACTGGTGGCCCCCATCCGCCGCAGCCTGGAGCGCCTGGGGATTCCCTGCGCCGCGCCCGAGGCCGACGCCTTCTGGAACGAGCCGCGGGTGAAGCTCCTTTTGGCCGCAGCCGGCCGACTCCTGGGACTTCCGGTCCCGGACGACGTCGAGCGCCCGCCGACCCTGCCGGACCGGGTGCTGGCCAAGGGACCGCTGGGGCTTTCGGCCTATCTCGGGGACATGGCTCCGTTTGACCGCCTGTTCTGGCAGGGGCCGGAATTTCGCGACCTGTGCCGGGCCTACGAGGCCCAGGGCGGCTGGGCCGGCCTGGTCAGCTTCGTGGCCACCCAGACCGAGCTGGAGCTGGTGGGGAAAGCCGCCGAAAAGGTGCGCATCATGACCCTGCACGCGGCCAAGGGCCTGGAATTCGAGGCCGTGTTCCTGCCGGCCCTGGAAGACGGCATCCTGCCCTTTGCCGGCGCGGACTTTTTAAGCGGCAAGCCCGGCAATCTGGCCGGCCAGTTGGACGAGGACGAAGAGCGGCGGCTTTTTTACGTGGGCCTGACCCGGGCCAAGAGCCGGCTGTACTTGAGCCATGCGGTCAAGCGCGACCTCTACGGCCGGCGACTGATGCTGCGGCGTTCGCGCTTCCTGGACAGGCTGCCCCTGGACGGGGTACGGCGGTCGGCTCTGGTGGCGCGCACCGTCAGCCAGACGAAACAATTGCAGCTTATGGGGGAGGACGGACCTACCAGATGAGGCGCCAGAAATAGCGCTCATAGGCGCGGCTGACGCGATGGGCCGTGGGACTTCTGACGCCCATGTCCTTGAGGCGACAGTAGACGTGCAGTGGGTTGAAAAGATGCTGCATGAAATCACGAAAATGGCGCATGGCGGTACGACTCCGACTTTCCTGGTACAGCTGACCCGGCGCACCGACGACGGTGGTTTCCCCAACCGGAGCGTTTCAGGAACGGGGCATTCCATACGCCCCTGGCAGGAAACCCTCAAGTTTGAACCTGAATTTTATTTCATTTGTTTTCCACCATGTTACAAGATTGCAACAAAAATTTTTCCTGGCGCCCGGCGGCCACGAGCTGCGTCTGGCCGGACACGGCGGCGGTCAATTGCCGCCGTCTGGCCCGCACGGTCCCGGAAGTGGGCCTCTACCTGCTCGAGACCATGGCCTGCCTGGCCTACGGCCCCAAGGACCTGCCCCAAAAAACGTACGGCCTGACCTACCACCTCCACCTGCCCCTGGACCTGCCCTGGCGGCTGGGCGGGGAAACGGCCTTTTCCATGGTCGAAAGCCTGCTGGAAAAAACCGCCCACCTTTCGCCCTGGGGCTTTGTGCTGCATCCGCCCGAGGATGGTGCGGCCCTGGCCGCGTTCCTGGCGGCCTGGGCTCAAAGCGGCCGCGACCCCAAGGACATCCTCCTGGAAAATACCGAAACAGCCGCGCCCGGCCACGTGCTGGACACGGCCGCGGCCCTGGGCTGCTCGGTCTGCCTGGACCTGGGGCACATGTTGGCCATGGGCCACGGCCTCGACCGGAACGACCCCCGGCCGGCCCAACTCGCGCGCATGCTCCACGTCTATTCCCCTTTCGGGGCCGAAGGGCCGCCGGCCGGGCGCACCCACGTCCACCGCCCCCTGACCACGCTTTCCCCGGAGGGCCGGGAACTGCTGCTCTGGATGCTGGCGCATCTCGCGCCCCGAACCATTGTCCTGGAGGTCTTCTCGCCCATCCATCTGCTCGAAAGCCTGGCCGTGCTCACGTCCCTGGCCGAGGCGGCCGGAGCCGGGACATGATCCGGCTGCTCCTGGGCGGCTCGAAATCCGGCAAGTCCGCCCTGGGCGAGGCCCTGCTCCTGGCCGGACCATTGCCCCGGCGGGTGGTGGCCACGGGACGGGCCCTGGATTTCGCCTTCCGGGAGCGCATCGCGGCCCACAAGCGGGCCCGGCCGGCGGACATCGCGGTCATCGAGGCCGGGGCCGAGGCCCTGGCGGCCCTGGCGCGGGAAGCCGGCCAGGGCGGCACGGTGCTGCTCGACAGCCTGGACTTTTGGCTTTTCGCCTGTCATGCAAAAAGCACCATGGATTGTCTCGTTGCGGACGTGAACCAGGGCCTGGCCCCGTACGCCGGGCTTGGAGAGCCGGAAGTGATCGTGGTGAGCACGGAAATCGGGCTTGGCCCCCTGCCTGCCGACGCCGCCACGCGGCAATTCGCCCAGGACCTGGGGACGCTCAACCAGGCCGTGGCGGCCCTGGCCCAGGACGTCCGGCTGGTGGTGGCCGGGCTGGCTTTGACCCTCAAGGGGCGCGCGTCATGACCTATTTCCGCAAACTCATCCAGGAAACGACCAGGCTCACCCAGCTTTTCGACCGCGACGACCGCTGGCTGATCGTGATCAACGCCGACCCCGACGCCATGGCCTCGGCCATGGCCCTGCGGCGCATCATGTCCCACCGGGTGGACGAGGCGGCCATTGCCCATGTCAACGAGATCAAGCGGCCGGACAACCTGGCCATGATCCGGTTTTTGCGCGTGCCGACCACCATGCTGACCGACAAGCTGCGCCTCAAATACAACCGCTTCGCCATGGTCGATTCCCAGCCCCATCACCATCCGGGATTCAAGGCCTGCGACTTCAGCCTGGTCATCGACCACCATCCGATCAGCCCCGAACATCCGGTCAAGGCCGCCTTCGCGGACATCCGCCCGGACTACGGCTCGGTCAGCACCATCCTCACCGAATATCTTTACAACCTGCGCATCCGACCGGGAAAACTCCTGGCCACGGCCCTGGCCTACGGCATCAAGACCGATACCCAGAGCTTTGAGCGCCATTTCATCGAGGCCGACGTCAAGGCCTTCAGCTACTTGAGCAAATGCGCCGACATGCTGCTGGTGCGCAAGATCGTGTCCAGCGAATTCCACCGCCACTGGCTCAAATACCTGTCCAAGGCCTTCCGCAAGATGCGCTTTGTCGGAGCCCACGGGCTTTTTTTGTACATGGACTGCCTGGAAAGCCCGGACATCCTGGTCATGCTGGCCGATTTCTTCACCCGGGTGCACGGGCTGTCCTGGAATATGGTTGCCGGCGTGGTGAAAAAAAACGTGGTGGTGATTTTTCGGGGCGACGGCATCGGCCGCAACATGGGGCAGATGGCCCAGAAGCTTTTCGGGGACATCGGCTCGGCCGGCGGCCACCGAGGCGCGGCCCGGGCGGAAATCGACCTGGCGGCCCTGGGCGGCAAGCCGGTGGAGGAATTCCTCTACAAGCGCCTGACCGGCCACAAACTGCCGGCCAAGGAACATTGCCCGATCTAAGGCGCAGCCTCGCGATCCGCGCCTACAGCGAGCGCACGGCCCGGGCCGACACCGGGCAGCAGCAATCGGCCCGAGCCACATAGCCCAGCTCCACGTCCGCGGCCCAGGCGGCCGTGAACGTGGCCCGGTCCGCGCTCCAGACCCGACGCACGGGCTGGCGCAGGACCGGGGCCTGGCAATAGCCCTGCCCCTGGGGCGCGGGGGAAAGCAGGGTCACCAGCTCGGCCACCGTGGGCAGCCGCCAGTCGGCGTATCCGCCCCGGCGCGCCGCATTGCACGCGGCCACATGCGCCTTGGCCCCCTCCCAGGGCAACGGATACGGCGCAGCCTCGCGCTCCCACACCAATCCGGCGTCCGGATCGCGCAAAAGCCCGTCCCCCACGTCCTCCAGGCGGCCCGGCCACCAGGCCCGGGGCCGCCACAAGGCGTCCAGGCCAAAAACCTGCCGCGCCTCCCGCATCGAAACCTTGACCGGCTCGCGGCGCGGCCGCTCCATTCCCGGCGGCAGCCGGGGAGCCTCCGGGCCGGCGGCCGCGCCGGCGCAGACCCTGTCCATCCGACGCCGCCAGGCGTCGTACACCGTATCCAGGGCTTCCAGCATGGCCTGGGCGCTGCCAAAGCGCTTGGCCGGATTCTGGTGCGTGGCCCGCCACAGGAACGCGTCCCAGGCCTCGTCCAGGTCCGCAGCCAGCCGGCTTGGCCGGTCATCCCGGTCCGGTTCGGGCAAAAGACCCGTGAGCATGCGCCACACGGTCACGCCCACGGCATAGAGGTCCGAGCGCTCATCCGCCGCAGCCGGGTCGTCCTCCTGCTCCGGGGCGGCATAGTACGGCGAGCCCACCTTGAGGTTGGCCGGGCCGCGAAACCGTTCGCCCCGCACCTTGGACAGGCCCAGGTCCGTGAGCTTTACCACATCGTCGTCCGTGACCAGCAGATTGAACGGCTTGACGTCGCGGTGCACCACGCCGGCATAATGCAGGCGGGCCAGGCCCCGCAAAAGCTGCCTGGCGTAGGAAACGGCCCGGGCTACCGGCAGCCGGCGGCTGGGTTCCTCCACCCGGTAGGTCTCGCCCATGACCGAGCCCAGGCTTTCGCCGTAAAACTCCATGACGAAATACGGCCAGCCGTCCGCCTGGCCGTAGTCGAACACATCCACCACGTTCGTGTGCCGCAGCGATCCCAAAAGCACGGCCTCGTCCCGAAACACCCGCTCCACGCGCTCCCGGCCCCAGAGATCGAGCACCGGTTCCTGAGGACGCAAGAGCTTGAGCGCCACCACCCGGCCCACGACAGGAACCTGGGCCTTGTACACCGCGCCCATGCCGCCCCGGCCCAACAGGCCGAGAATGGGATATTTGCCGATACAGCGCATGCGGGGAAAATGCCTCTGCCTCCGGCGGCCAGGGAGAAACTTTTTGAAAAAAGTTTCTCCCTGGACCCTCTTCAAAAACTTTCAATGGGGATGCGCCAGCCCCCCGTCACCACAGCCGGTCGGCGTAGCGCCGAGGCAGGCCGCGGGCCACGATCTTTTCGGCCACGGCCGCGATGTCGTAGGACACGGCCCGCAGTTCCAGCACATGCGCGACGTCGTTGTACAGGGCGTACTTGGCCCGGTTGTCGCCGTCGCGGGGCTGGCCCACGGAACCCACGTTGACGATGTGGCGCTGGCCCGGGTCCAGGACGTTTTGGCCCAGGGTCAGCTCGAAGCGCCTGATCGCCCCATTGGTCTGCGTCACCGCGTCGCACATGTGGGTGTGGCCCACGAACGATATCCGCTCGGAAGTCTTGATAAAGGCCCGGCGCAGGGTCGCCTCGGCCGCCTCGAACAGGTATTTGTTGGTGTCGTTGGGCGGCAGGCCGTGGACAAAGCGGAAGCCGTACAGGGAAAGCGAAGCCGGCAGATCGGTCAGGCGGGTGAGCCAGGCCGCGGACAGCAGATCCCGGGTCCGCTCCAGGGCCTGCCGGGCCAGGGGGTTGAAGCCGCGCTCCCGGAACGGATCGATCAAGGCCCATTCGTGGTTGCCGCGAACGCTCGGGATGTTGCGATCGGCCAGCATGGCCAGCACGGCCTCGGGGTCCGGGCCGTAGCCCACATTGTCGCCCAGACTCACCACGGCCTTGGGGCCGCGCTCGTCCATATCCGCCAGGACCGCCAACAGGGCTTCGAGATTGGCGTGGATGTCGGCGATGACAGCGAGCAGCATGTCCGGATTGTGGCAGCTTCGGGCCGGTCAGGCAAGAAAAGGAATACGAAAAGGAGCTTTTGCAAAAATCAAATGCACTGTGAAACGGCAATGGACATTATGATATAAAACCCTAAACCCATTACGGGTTTCCAAAGGGCGCAGCCCTTTGGTCGCCGAAGGCTTCAAAAACAACGCTTTTGCAGACGCTCCAAAAAAGAGAACGCGGCCCGGGGCCTGTCAACCAAGCCGGCCGAAGCCGCGTTCCGCGTTTGGGAGGTGGGGATGTGAGGTTGTCGCGAAATTTAATTGAAATGCGTGGCGCGCAGCCAGTTCTTGATGGCCTCGCTCGGCGCATACACACCCTTGTTGCCGCCGACCTCCTCCATGAACTCCCGGGCCAGGTCCTCGGGCAGGTCGAATTCGGCCACGTCCACCGCTTCCTCGGAGTTGCGGCGCACCAGGGTCACCACAGGCTTGCCGCTCCAGGTGTTGACCACGAAATAGGTGGAATAATCACTCTTGGACGTCACCGGCTTATGCGCCGCGTGCCAGGAGTTGTTGCCCCATTCCAGGTACAGAACCACGGCGTCTTCCGGAGTCATGTCCCAGTCGATGGTCAGGCTGTTCAGCTCGGTTTGGGTCTGCATGGGGTCCCTCCATATGGTTGTGTCCACCCGTGGTTTTCATGACGCAAAATGTAGGATAAATCTAATCCCTTTTGTCTTGAAGTCAAGGGGAAAGGCAAAAAAAGCCGGAGCGCGGTGGAGGGTCACGCCGCGCTCCGGGTTGACGGGAAGGGGAACAGGGATCGGGAAGGAGAACAGGGACTTGGAGAGGAGCCCGGGAAACGGAATCAGCCACCCCGGCGGGCGGTGGCCAGGTGGCCGCGCAGCTCCTGGCGGCGCTCTCCCTGGTAGGCCTTGAGCACAGCCAGCTTGTCGGGAGGCAGGACAGCGGCCAGTTTGGCCTCGGCTTCCTGGCCGATGGCGCGCAGGTCGTCGCGCAAGGCACGCATTTCGCTTAAGCCCGGATTTCCGGACAGGCGGGACCGGACCAGGGCCTGACGCTTGTCGGCCTGCTCCACCAGGATGGGGCGGATGGTCGCGATTTCCTCAGGGGTCAGGGCAATGCGGGCGGAAAGCCCCTGGAGGAAGGCATCGGCCAGGATTTCCGGGGGGAGCGTGAGCTGCGGGGGCAGCTCGGCCCGGACCCGGCCCGCGGCCAGAAGCAGGGTCACGATGATCAAAAGCACGGTGAGAGCCGGACAGCGGCGCATGGCAACCTCCCAGGGAGCGGGGTCCTATTTGACCCGTTTGCCCTGTTTGCCTGGATGTCGCCGCCGCCGACCGGCCGGTTACACGCGGACGCCGCAGGCGGCCAAGGCTTCGCGGGCCAGCCCGCCCACAGTGGCCGGCACCAAGGCCAGGTCCCGGTAGAGATCGAAAGAGTACGGATCGCCGGTCAGGGCTTCCAGGCGGGACAGGAGCCCGGCATCGAGCTCGGGCCGGATGCGGGCCAGGGCCAGGCAGGCCAGGCCCCGGGCCTCGGCGTCGCAGTCGGACAAGGCCTGGCGCAACTCGGGCAGGGCCAGCCGGGCCAGGTCCGGCCGGGCCTCGGCCAGCCGGGCAATGCCCCACCAGGCCCCGCGCCGCAGCGGCGCATGGTCGATGAACGTGCAGTCCGTGTCCAGGTCCTGGACATAGGAGAGGAAAATGCGGTGGTAATCGTCGGCCAGCCTGGGGCTTCGGGCCAGGATTTCGCCCATGGCCTCGGGTACGCCCCAGGCGATGTTGCCCGACTCCTCGTTGACCCGGAACATGAGCACGCGCCACAGGTCCCGGGCCTCTTCCAGGCGCGCCTCGGCCAGCTCGGCCGCGGCCGCGCCAAAGGCCGTGACCGCGTGCCAGCGCACCAGCGCCTCCTTGTCCAGGAGCGCCGAAAAAAGCGGCCCGATGCGCTCTTTGGCCGGCACGGCCGACAGCTCTTCCAGGGCGCGGCCAAAATCCGGCGCGGCCAAGAGCGATCGTATCCGGGACCGAAGCTGTCGCAATCGCGCCATAAAGATTGCCGTATCCGCGAGCGCCTCCTTCCCCCCTTCAAGGGGGTCCGGGGGGATTATCCCCCCCGGCCGCCGGAGGCATCTTAACGTCTTATTATTACTTGCCGGCCAACCCGGCTTCGATTTCGCGCACAAGGTCGGGGTGGGGGGCGAAGCCGGTTTCCCTGGCCTTGTCCGCGTATTCCTTGGCTTTCTGGAAGTCGCCCTGCTCCAGGGACACCAGGGCCAGGTTGTTCAGGGCCGGACCGAAGTGGGGCTCGATGTCCAGGGCCTTTTGGCTGTTGAACGCGGCCGCCTCGTAGTCGCCCTTCATGAACAGGGCGCTGCCCAGGGTGGCCAGGGCCTGGACGAACTTGGGGTCGATCTTGATGGCCCGGCGCAGGGCCTTTTCGGCCTTGTCCAGCTCGCCCCGCTGCAGGTGCACGAAGCCGATGTTGCCGTAGGGCACGGCAAAAAGCGGCCGGACGCGGCAGGCCTTCTCGTTCCATTCCAGGCACCCGTCCAGATCGCCCTTGTTCATGACCAGCCCGCCGAGCTGCACATAGGCCTCGGCCAAGCTGGGCGAACATTCCACGGCCTGGAGGAATTCGGCCTCGGCCTCGATCAGCCGGCCCTTGGCCACGTACGCCGTGCCCAGGTTGTAGTGGGACACGCCGCAGCCGGGGTTCTGCTGGAGGCGCTTTTTGAGTTCGTCGATGAATTCGTCGGGGGTGCGGGCGGTGTAATCCATGGGGTTCCTTCTCGTTATTTGGCCGGGCCGAGATCGGCCGCAATGCCTTCCCGGGCCAGCAGTTCCCTGTGCCATTTGCAAAAGGCGTACATGCCCCGGTGGCGCTCGGAACCGCTCATGACGCCCATGCACAGCTCCCAGGCGCCCTTGGCGAATTCGTCGGAAACCACCTCTTTGGGCAGGCTGGCCAAAAATTCCGTGACAAGCTGCTGACCGGTGCGGCGCGAGGCGTCCTCGCGCAGGTCCAGGGGGTCCATGGGCTCCTGGAACGGATCCCAATTGTCATAGCCGATCTTGTCGATGAACTTGCGCCGGCGCGGCTTGAGCTTGTCGTATATGGCCCGTTTGAGGACCGCCAACTCTTCCGGCGTAGGGGGCATCTAGTCCTCCTCGGGCTTGGGGCCGGGGATGACCCAGGTGTGGGAGCCGCCGTCGCAGCCGCCGCAGGCCGTGGACCCGGGCTTTTCGCCGCAGGAGCCGCACGAGGAGCCTGCCGGCCCGAACGGGTCGGCCGAAGCGGCCGGAGCCACGGGCGGCTCGGGCATTTTCACCAGGTCGTCCTCGGTGATGATGCCCAGATATTCATCGTCATAGTCCGTGACAAGGGCCAGGGACACCGGCGCCAGGATGTCGCCCATCAGCGGCAGCTTGGTGGGCAGGGCGGCCACCACTTCCTGGGACAGGACCATGAGCCGGTCCTGGAGCTTTTCGATCTTGACCGTGGGATAGCGGCCGCCCGGCACGAAGCCGGCATTGCCGCAGGTGCGGGCCGCGCCGCCGATCTCCAGGGGCGTGCCGTAAAGGCGGCAGGTGATGGGACGGCGGTCGTAGAGGACGCAGCGGTCGTCGTCGCCCAAAAGCGGACAGCGGATGCGCTCCTTGGCCAGGTCCTCCAGGATTTCCCGGGTGGACACCCCGCGCTCGCCGGCCCGGAAGGCCTTGCGCTTGAGCTTGTAATGGTCGCGGTCGGCCCGGTTGGCCCGCTCCAGAATGGCGTCGCGGCCAGGGCCGGACGGAAAGGCCTTGTTGAAATGATGGTTGAGGTACAGGGCCTCGATAAACGTCAGGTCGAACAAGGCATGGCAGCAGTCGCTGCATCCGGCGGCGCAGGTCACCAGGCCGGGGCAGGCGGCCGAGACCTTGGCGAAAAGCGCGTCGGCTTCGGCGGCAATGGCTTCGTATCGCAAAAAGGCGGGCGTGAAATC
>CAZBER010000097.1:12060-13735 GCA_964490985.1 uncultured Desulfovibrionaceae bacterium
AGGCATGGGCGGCTCCGCGCCCGGCCCGGCCGGGGCGCTTCCCGGCGCGGCCGCAGCCACGCCGAAAAAGGCTCCGAGGGCCGGAGACGGCAGCGGGAGCGGACGGCGACCGCCCGCTCCCGCTGCCGGTTACTTGCTTGAAATGATTATTCTTCCGTGACGACGATGGCGTCCTGATCGCAGACTTCCACGCAGGACTCGCAACCCAGGCACTCTTCCATATTCACGGCCACGGCCTTGCCATCCCGTATCTCATAGACTTCCACCGGGCACACATCCACACATTCGCCGTCGCCAATGCACTTGTCCGTGTCGACGACAATCTTATATCCCATGGCCAACCTCCGCAGTATTGGCTGTCCCGGCAAAAATCTCCTGACATATCACTATGTTATTGAAAAGACCGGGAGAAGTCATTTTGGTTCAGGAAGCCTTAGCCTCGGCCGCACGCCCTGTCAAGGGAGGGGCGGCGATACGCTCGGTTGCAAAAAACCCCGGCGTGGCGGGGAATTACAATACGTCCAAAAAACTTTTTTCCGGCCTAAAGTTCCTGGTGGAGGGAACCGAAAAGGGTGATGTAGGCGGAGTTTTAACTTTTTACGCAGGGATGCCTGAAAGCCAGGGAAGGCCATGGGCAAGATCACCTATCTACGGCCGCGTCGCGGCGACGTCAGACCGGTTCTGGTGCTGCTCACCTCGCACAGGCTCGACTGCTTCCTCGTCTGCATCCGCTGCCTGGAACGCTTCACCGACTTCTCCCGGCTCAAGCACGCGTACGTCGTGGCCAATGCCGTCACGTCCGAACACGCCGCCCTGGCCAAGGGCTTTGCCGCGCGCCACCCCAACGTCACCGTGGTCGAACGCGGGCCGCAAGGCCGCATGCCCGCCGTCCATGCGGCCCAAAACGAAATCCTGGCCAGCCACCTGGACGACGTGATCATCAAAATGGACGAGGACCTCTTCGTCACGCCCCACTGGCTGGAACACCTCATCGACGGCTACCTGGACCACGCCGAACGGCCCGACGTGCCCCTGGTCATGCCCCTGATCCCGGTCAGCCCCCCGGGCCGCCACGTCCTCAACCGGTTCCTGCGCACCGCCTACCCTTCCGAACGCCACATGTACTGCGGGCCGCCCATCGAGGAAAACTGGGTCTACCACCGCTGGATCTGGGAAAAGCTCATCTACGAGAACATGGCCGACGTCTACCTGCGCGAGGTCCCGGCCAAGTACGGCTACGTGGGCTACCTGACCATCAACTGCGCGGCCTTCGACCGCCGCCTCATGGACCGGGTGCTGCCCTTCCCCACCCAGCGCCTGGCCGGCCAGCCAACCACGGCCGAAAAAATAATTAATCACGTCCTGCACGAGGGCAAGATGAAGGTGGCGGTCCTCGGCCGCAGCCTGGCCCACCACTACAGCTTCTCCAACTGCGAAGACTACCTGCGCTCCCACGTGCCCCTGGACCGCGTGTGGCGCTACCTGCGCGGCATCGCCGACGCCCCGCCGGCCACCGCCCGCTGCCGCGTCCCCTCCGGTCCCCTGGAACTGACGCTGCTGCGGGCCGGGGGATAGGCCGGCGCGCGGCGTTGTTGCGTTGCGTGGGGAATGCCTCCGGCGGCCAGGGCTCTGCCCTGGATGCTGGGGCTCCGCCCCAGACCCTGCCAGGGCTCTG
>CAZBER010000098.1:0-1449 GCA_964490985.1 uncultured Desulfovibrionaceae bacterium
CACTAACCGCATATTTTTACAAGACTTTATCACAAATCGCCGTGCATTGGTCTCCGTTTTTAATGAAAAAGGGAATGGTCTATTGGCTAAATAAAATAAGGCAAATCGAATCCACTACAAAACCAACAGATGAGGAAATATTGATACGAGATTTTCTCCTTTTGCGCTGATATGATTATCTGTACTACTAGGCTAGTCTTAGGACAGAATTCAGAGTAAGCAACCTAGGGAGGAATCACCCCGATGTAAAAGGAGCCAAAATCATGAATCCCATGACATACAAAGGCTATGCCGCCCGCATTGAATACAGCGACGAGGACGGGTGTTTTGTCGGCCACATAGCTGGCATAACAGATATCATCGGCTTTCACGGTGAGACGGTGCAGGAACTACGTGCCGCGTTTACCGAAGCCGTAGACGACTATCTGGAGAGTTGCGCCAAGGCGGGAATCGCGCCGAAAAAGCCCTACTCCGGCAAGATCATGCTGCGGGTATCGCCGGAACTCCACGCCAGGGCGGCCATGGTTGCCGCGGCAAAGGGAAAAAGCCTCAATGCCCTGGCCAGCGAAGCCCTGGAGCAAGTCGCTTCCAACCTGTAACCGGCAGCCGACGTAGACGAAATTTCAGACCACTCTTAGTCTGTAAGCCGCCACGGCCCGGGCAGGCCGGGATATTGTCGAGCCAGGTCCAGGCGGCGCAGGAATTCGTTTCGCGTCACCTCCACAGCCCCGAACCGGCACAGATGGCCGGTGGTCTGCTGGCAATCGATGAAATGAAAACCCTGGGCGGCCAGGAAGCGGGCCAAGGTCACGAAAGCCACCTTGGAGGCGTCGGTCTGCCGGTGGAACATGGATTCGCCGAAAAAGGCCCTGCCCACGGCCACGCCGTAGGCCCCGCCCACGAGTTCCCCGTCCTGCCAAGTCTCCACGCTGTGGGCGTGGCCGGCGGCAAACAACCTTTCATAGGCTTCGATCATCTCCGGCACGATCCAGGTGCCGTCGCCCTTGATCCGCTCCACCCCGGCGCAGCCCCGGATGACGCCGCCGAAGTCCGTGTCCAGGGTGACCTGAAACCGGCCGGAGCGGATGGTGCGCTCCAGACGCCGGGACACGTGCACCCGGCCCGGAACCACGATGGGCCTGGGATTGGGCGACCACCACAGGATGGGGGTCTGGTCGTCGTACCAGGGAAAGATGCCTCGGCTATAAGCCGCCAGCAGCCGCTCCAGGCTCAAATCCCCGCCCATGGCCAGAAGCCCGCCCGGCTCGGCCAGGGACGGATGCGGAAAAATCGGCGCTTCGGTCAGAAAAAAAAGCGGCATGGCGCACTGTTTCTCAAAAAAATAAAGCCTCCGGCCCCTTGCCCTTCGGGCGGCCGGCCTTGGCTGGACTTCCCAGCCAAGGCCGGCCGCCCGAGAGCGGGGAGGGTCCGGGAGGGGATCATCCCCTC
>CAZBER010000098.1:1459-13661 GCA_964490985.1 uncultured Desulfovibrionaceae bacterium
CCCGGTCCCCCTCGAAAGGGGGCTTGTGCGGCACTGCCAGCCGTACTTCCACAACCCCCTTTGGGGAGGGTCCGGGAGGGGATCATCCCCTCCCGGCCGCCGGAGGCATTCCTGCCTTTTCTTACAACTACTACACTTCCGCCGGTTCGGGCGCGGCCTTGCGGGCGGCGGCCCGGCCGGTGAAGGTGAAGGTGAACAGTTCCGGAGCCCCCTCGGGCGCGGCGTCCACCGTGACCTCGCCGCCTTTCTGCAACTTGCCGAAGAGCATTTCATGGGCCAGGGCATCCTTGATCTCCACCTGGATGACCCGGGCCAGGGGCCTAGCCCCATAGTCGGGATCAAAGCCCTTCTCGGCCAACCGCTCCACGGCCGCCGGCGTCAGGCTGACGAACACCCGCTTCTCGGCCATCTGGGCGTTGAGCTCCCGGATGTACTTGGTGACGATGCGGTCCATGATCTCCGGAGTCAGCGGCTTAAACGAGATGATGCCGTCCAGGCGGTTGCGGAACTCGGGGCTAAACAGCCTGTCCACGGCCTTCTTGCCCTTGTCCGACTTGTCCTCGGCCTTGCCCGTGCCAAAACCGATGCTCTTGGTGGCCATCTCCCGAGCGCCGGCATTGGTGGTCATGAGCAGGATGACGTGGCCGAAGTCGGCCTTGCGGCCGTTGTTGTCGGTCAGGGTGGCGTAGTCCATGACCTGGAGCAGGATGTTGAACATGTCCGGATGGGCCTTTTCGATCTCGTCCAAAAGCAGCACCGAATAGGGATGCTTGCGGATGGCGTCGGTCAAAAGCCCGCCCTGCTCAAAGCCGACATAGCCCGGAGGCGAACCGATGAGCCGGGCCACGGCGTGCTTTTCCATGTATTCGCTCATGTCGAAGCGCAGGAAGTGGATGCCCAGGACAGCGGCCAGCTGTTTGGCCATCTCGGTCTTGCCCACGCCCGTGGGGCCGGCCAGGAGAAAGGAGCCCGTGGGCTTGCCCGCGTTGGCCAGACCCGCCCGGGAGCGCATGATGGCCTTGGCCATGGCCTCCACGGCCTGGTCCTGGCCGAAGATCAGGCCCTTGAGCTCGCCTTCCAGGTTTTCCAGCCGGACCTTGTCCGAGGAGGTGACCCGGGTCGCCGGAATCTTGGCCATGCTGGCCACGACCTTTTCCATCTCGGCCACGCCGATGGCTCCCTTGGCGGCCGTTCCGGCCAGCTTGCGCACGGCTCCGGCCTCGTCGATGACGTCAATGGCCTTGTCCGGCAGGAAGCGGTCGTTGATGTGCCGGGCCGCGAGTTCCACGGCCGCCCGCAGCGCCGCCGGGGTGTAGCGCACGCCGTGGTGCTCCTCGTAGTAGGAGCGCAGGCCCTTGATGATCTCCACGGCCTCTTCCACGGTGGGCTCGCTCACGTCGATCTTCTGAAAGCGGCGGGACAGGGCCCGGTCCTTTTCGAAGTGGTTCTTGTATTCCTCGTAGGTGGTGGAGCCGATGCAGCGCAGCTTGCCCGAGCCCAGCACGGGCTTGAGGATGTTGGAGGCATCCAGGGTGCCGCCGCTGGTGGCGCCGGCGCCGACAATGGTGTGGATTTCGTCCACGAACAGGATGGCCCCGGGCTTTTGCTCCAGTTCGGACAGCACGCCCTTGAGCCGGGCCTCGAAATCGCCCCGGTACTTGGTGCCGGCCAGAAGCGCGCCCATATCCAGGGCAAAGATGCGCGTCGTCTTGAAGCTATCCGGCACATTGCCGTTGACGATGCGCAGAGCCAGGCCTTCGGCCAGGGCGGTCTTGCCCACGCCCGGGTCACCCACGAAAATGGGGTTGTTTTTGCGCCGGCGCAGCAGCACGTGGATGGTGCGGGTCAGCTCCTGGTCCCGGCCGATGAGAGGGTCGATCTCGCCCTTGCGGGCCTTTTCCACCAGGTCAACGGTATACTGCTCCAGGGCCGTGCCCCCGGCCTTGGGATCGCGGGTCTCCTCGGCCTGCCCCGCGCCCTCGGACTGGAACTGGTCGCGCGCGCCGCCGCCGTGGGAAATGTATTCCAGCACATCCAGGCGGCTGACGCCGTGGGACTTGAGGTAATAAACGGCGTAAGAGTCCTCTTCGTCAAAAATGGCGGCCAGCACGTCGCCCACTTCCACCTGCTGCTTGCCCGAGGACTGCATCTGCATGATGGCGCGCTGCAGCACGCGCTGCACGCCAAGGGTCTGCACCACTTCGGAAGAGGCTTCCTGGGGCAGGGTTTCCATGTGGTCGGTGAAAAAGCGTTCGAGCTGGTGCTTGAGCCGCACGACGTTGGCACCGCAATGAACCAGGATATCCCGGCCCATCTCTTCGAGAAGCATGGCGTAGAGCAGATGCTCCAGAGTCAGGTATTCGTGGTTGCGGCG
The DNA here is from genome assembly GCA_964490985.1 of uncultured Desulfovibrionaceae bacterium. Taxonomy (GTDB): domain Bacteria; phylum Desulfobacterota; class Desulfovibrionia; order Desulfovibrionales; family Desulfovibrionaceae; genus Solidesulfovibrio. Next base: position 3,834 of record CAZBER010000098.1, read on the forward strand.
TTTGACCTCTTTAACGGCGCTGGTCAAGACCCGTTCCAATTTTTTGCTCAGCATTTAAACCTCTTCCATGCTGCATTTTAAGGGATAGCCATTCTCCCGGGCCAGGCGATGCACCAGGGAGACTTTGAGCTCGGCGACCTCGGCCGTGTATTCGCCACACACGCCGATCCCGTTGTTATGGACGTTCAGCATGATCTGGGTCGCCTCGTTTTCCGTTTTATGAAACACGCCGACGAGGATTTTGACCACAAATTCCATGGTCGTGTAATCGTCATTGTGGAGCAGAACCTTGTATCGTTTGGGTTCGCGCACGTCCTCTTCGACGCCAACGCCCAACCCGGGTTCTTCTTGATGCATGGGATGGCTCATGAGATTGCCGTCACCTCTTGCAGACCGTTTCGAACAATGGCGGGACGGATGCCGCCATTTCCCCATTTGCCGAGAATATATAAGTCGCCGCGCCGTCCTGTCGAGGGGCGGCCGAGGGCCGCGCGGGCGGCCCGCTTTGCTTTCGCTCTATGATAGGGGGTAAAAAAAAACGCGGCCACTGACAACCGCGTTTGGATCCATCTGGAATCGTTGATATTCGACTACGCATCATCCGCAGGGACACGGTCCAGTTCGTCCAGGATGCGCTGGCGGTCAGCCGCCTCGAAGACGAAACTGTCGGCCAGGGGCAGGCCCTGGCTGGCCAGGTGCTCCTGGAACAGGTCGTGATAGGTGGCGGCCAAGGCGCGGTCCATGGACAGGCCCAATTCGGCGGCGGCCCGGACAATGGCCTCGGCCGGGCCCTCGATCTCCAGATAATGCCCGAACGGCAGTTCGTCCAGGCAGACCAGGACATCCCCCAGACGCCACGTTTCCCGGACCTTTTCGTAGCAAAGGGCCGGAACATAGCCCAGGTGACCCAAAAGAGCCTGCATGGCCCCGAAATCCGCCACTTCGGTCTCTATCTCCCGGCGGATTTTCAGGCCGCTGCCCTCCGGAGCCTTTGCCGGGAGCTTGAGGGTCACCTTGGCGGCGGCGTCCCGGCGCAGCCGCAGAAGAATGCCCTGGCCGCGCAGCGTCCCCTGGGAGGTGTCCAGCACCAGGTTTTCCTCGAAACGGCGCGACAGCCGCTCCCCGCCGGCCCGGGCCAGAGCCTGCCGGATGGGGGCAAAGGCCGGCACCTTGAATTTGGTCTCGATCTCAAGCCCGGATGCGGCGACGTCGCCAGCCATGCGTTCCTCCCCTGCCGGTCGATGGAAAAGGCCTCGGCCGCACGCCCTTCATGGAATCACAGCCGCCGGCAAGGCAGGTTCAGTGGGCGCATACCCGCACCACTTCGTGGGCAATGCCGGCCAGGGGCATGATCTTGTCCACTCCGCCGAGCTTGATGGCTTCCTGGGGCATGCCGAAGACCACGCAGGAGGCCTCGTCCTGGGCAATGGTATAGGCCCCGGCCTCGTGCATCTCCTTCATGCCGCTGGCCCCGTCGTCGCCCATGCCGGTCATGATGACGCCCACGGCGTTTTTCCCGGCATAGCGGGCGGCCGAACGGAACAGCACGTCCACGCTGGGGCGATGGCGGCGCACCAGCGGCCCGTCCTTGATCTCCACGAAATAGCGGGCCCCGCTGCGCTTGAGCAGCATGTGGCGGTTGCCCGGGGCGATCAGGGCCTGGCCGCGCAGGATCGTGTCCCCGTCGGCGGCCTCCTTGACGGCGATGCGGCAGATGCCGTCCAAGCGCTTGGCAAAGGCGGCGGTGAACTGTTCGGGCATGTGCTGGACAATGGCAATGCCCGGGCAGTCCTGGGGCATGGCCTCGAGGAACTCGCGCAACGCCTCGGTGCCGCCGGTGGAGGCTCCCACGGCCACCACCTTCTCGGTGGTCTGGAACATGGCCTTGCCCGTGGGACCGGGCAGCACGGCGTCGGCCGAAAGCTTGGGCTGGACCTTGAGCGGCGAAAGCGGCAGCAATTTCTGCATCTTGGCCCGGGCGGCGGCCTTGACCGCATCCACTACCCGGATGCGCGATTCCTCCAGGAACTGCCGGGTGCCGAGCTTGGGCTTGAGAATGATGTCCACGGCCCCGTATTCCATGGCCCGTAGGGTGGTTTCGGACCCGGCCTCGGTCAGGGTCGAGCAGATGACCACCGGGATGGGATGCTGGCTCATGATCTTGCGCAAAAACGTCAAACCGTCCATGCGCGGCATCTCAATGTCCAGGGTAATGACGTCCGGAGCCTGGGCCTCCATTTTCTTCACCGCGGCATAGGGGTCCCCGGCCGCGCCAATGACTTCTATGTCCGGGTCCGACGACAGGATATCCGTCAATGTCTGGCGGACCAGGGCGGAGTCGTCCACCACCAGGACCTTGATCGTGTTCTTCACGCTCGACCTCAGGTTACAGGCGCTTGAGTCGCATTTATATCTTCTTGTACACGGTGGGGGCGTGCTGGCGCAAGGGCAGCTCCATACCGGTAAGGCTCTCGGAGTGGCCGATGAACAAAAATCCTCCCGGCCGCAACTGGGTACAGAACTTGCGCAATAACTGTTCCTGGGTCGTCCTATCGAAATAGATCATCACATTGCGGCAGAAAATGATGTCCATGGGTTCGGGAAAAGCAAAGGATTCCATGAAATTGAGCCGCCGAAAATCCACCATGCACCGGATCTCCGGGGCCAGGCGCACCAGTTTTTTCGTCCGATCCTTGCTGCGCAGCAGGTAGCGGCGTTTGAGTTCCACAGACAGCTTGCCCACCCGTTCTTCCGGATAGACGCCGTTGCGGGCCAGGGACAAGACCCTGGTGGAGATGTCCGTGGCCAGAATGGAAGAGCGAAAGTTCGGCGCGCCGGCGGCGAACTCGGAAAGCACAATGGCCAGGGTATAGGGCTCCTCGCCCGTGGAGCAGCCGGCGCTCCACAGGCGAAACATGCGTCCAAACCCATGCTCGGCGCGCCACAGGGGCAGCACCTCCCGGGTCAGGATTTCGAAGTGCCGGGGTTCGCGGAAAAATTCCGTGGTATTGGTGGTGATGACATCGATCAGGTGCACCAGTTCCTCGTCCAGCCCCCTGGGGCTGAAGAGAAAATCGTAGTATTCGCGATAGCCCGGCATGCTCAAGGTGCGCAGGCGTTTTTGCAGCCTGGCCTCGACCATGACCTTTTTGGACGGCGGCAATTTGATGCCGCATTCGGCATGGACGAATTCGCTTAAGCGCCGAAAATCCTTGTCGCTCATGCCCACAAGGCCCGAAATGCGGCCGGAGGAAACGCCTGGAGAAGCCATGGGACTTAAGCCTCCGCCAACCCGGGTCCGGCCTCGCCCAGGCCCTGGGCCAGGCCGGCCAGTTCCAGGGAAGTGAAGACCTTGTTGATGTCCAGGATGATGATGAACTGCTCGCCCGTCTTGCCCATGCCCCGGATGAAGTCGGCCTTGATGGGCGTGCCCATGCGGGGCGGCGGCTCGATCTGGGAAGTTTCCATTTCGTAAACCTCCTGGACCGAGTCGGCCAGGGCGCCAAGGGCGGTCCACTCCCCGTCCAGGGAGACCTCCACGATGATGATGCAGGTATTGACCGTGCGCGCGGTTTCGCCCAGGCCGAACTGCTTCTTGAGGTCCACCACGGGCACGGCCCGGCCGCGCAGGTTGATGACGCCCCGGATATAGTCCGGCGTGCGGGGGACCCGGGTAATGTTGACCAGCTCCAGGACCTCTCGCACGGAAGCGATATCCAGGGCAAACAGTTCGCGGTCCAGGGTGAAGGTGAGGTACTGGTTATCGTTGCGGCTTGCGGTCTGTGCCATGCCATCCTCCTATTGCCGGTCCTCTTCGGCCTGGGCGGCACGGCGCACCAGGGCGGGAACGTCCAGGATCAGGGCCATGGCGCCGTCGCCCTTGATGGTGGCCCCGGAGAATTCTTCCACGTTGCGGTACAGCCGGCCCAGGCTCTTGATCACGGTCTGGTGCTCGCCCACCACGCGGTCCACGGCAATGCCCACCAGGCCGCCTTCCACCGTGACCATGACAATGGGCTCAATGGGAGGAGGCTGGCCGTTTATGCCGAAGAAGTCGCGCAGGCGCAGGCAAGGCACGGCCTCGCCCCGCAGGTTGACGATGCCCCGGCCCGCGTCCGCCTCGGCCCGGGGCAGCTCCACGCATTCCTCCACCAGGGCCAGAGGCACGACGTAATATTCCGCGCCAACCTGAATCTGCAATCCGTCGATAATGGCCAAGGTCAGGGGCAGACGCACGGAAATGACCGTGCCCCGGCCAGGCTCGGAATCGATGTCCACCGTGCCGCGCAAGGCGTCGATGGCCCGTTTGACCACATCCATGCCCACGCCCCGGCCGGAAATGTTGGTAACGGTTCGGGCCGTGGAAAAGCCGGGCAGGAAAATGAGGTGGTAGAGTTCCTTGGGGGACAGCTCGATTCCGGACGGCACCAGGCCCCGCTGTTCGGCCCTGGCCCGGATGGCCCCGGCATCCAGGCCCGCGCCGTCGTCGGCCACGGTGATGCGCACCTCCCCGCCGGCATGGGCGGCGCTTAAGCGTATGGTGCCTTTTTCCGGCTTGCCGGCCGCCCGGCGCACGTCAGGGCGTTCGACGCCGTGGTCGATGCTGTTGCGCAACAGGTGCACCAGCGGATCGCTTAGGCGCTCGATGACCGTCTTATCGAGTTCGGTTTCCTCGCCGCTGGTGACCAGATCGATGTTTTTGCCGAGTTCCATGGTCAGATCGCGCACCAGGCGGTGAAATTTGGCAAACATGGTGCCAATGGGCAGCATGCGGATGGAAAGGGTCGAATCCCGCAGGTTGTTGCTGAGGCGTTCCAGGTGCTCAGCCAGGCCCCGCAGGCGGGGATCGCCCTGCTCTTCCACGGCCTGCCGGATCTGGGACTGGACAATGACCAGTTCGCCCACCAGGTCCACCAGGGCGTCGAGCTTGTCCGCCGCCACCCGCAGGCTCGAAACCGTGTCCGGCCGGTGCGGCCCTGCCTGCCGCAGCCTGGCCACGACCTCCTGCTCGGCCAGGGCCGAGATCACCTGCGGCGGGGTGGCCGCACCCCTGGCCACAAGGATGTCGCCCAGCCGCTGCTGGTTGGCCAGGGCCGCTTCCAGGTCATCGGGCGTGATGTCGCCGCGTGCGATGAGAATTTCGCCCAGACGCCGGTGGGCCGCCTCGCCATCGCCCAGGCAGCCGTCATCGAGCAGGTCGATGGTCAGATCGCACTCGTCCTCCACGAACACGAACACATTGGCCAGGGCATCGTGTCCGGCCTCGGTGCGAAGGACGCAGTCCCACCAGGTCAGGCAGGCGCAGGGATCAATGGAAGCAAGGTCTCCCACGGCATCGTGGTGGGCATAGACAGAGCAGTCCCCCAGGGCGTGCAGGTCCTCGAGCAGATGCAGGGGATTGTTGCCTGTGGCCAGGATGCCGGCATGGGGTTTGACGCGCAGGCGGAAGATGCGGACAGGCCCCAGGGCGGGGGCCGGCTCGCGCGGAGCAGGCGGGACGGACAAGGCCGGTTCCGGCGTTTCCAGGCTGTCGAAGGCCCGAAATCCGTCCAGAAGCCGCTGCCCCTTCTCGATCCGATCCTGGCCCAGACCGTCATCGGCCTCCAGGAGGCAGCGGATATGGTCGCATGCCTGCAGGGAGAGGTCGAGGATTTCCCGGTTGACCGTCAAAATCCCGTTGCGGATGCGGTCGAAAACCGATTCCACATCATGGGTGAAGTCGGCAATGTCGTCGAAGCCGAACATGGCCCCGGAACCCTTGATGGTATGCAGGGCGCGAAAAATCTTGTGCAGCAGGTCGGCATCGTGCGGCAGCCTTTCCAACTCCAGGAGCGATGCTTCCAGGTCGGTCAAAAGTTCCCTGGCTTCCTCCAGATAGGCGTGGCGGTGGAGGTCGTCCTGGGACATCATGGGCTGGCGCGCTCCTGTCGGCGGTCCGGGGAGAGATCAGAACAGTTCGACATTGTCACCGAATTCTCCGGCATCTTCCTGAGCCGGCCCGGCAGGACCGGCCGCCGCGCCGCCGGCCTTGGCCGGGGTCAGCCCGAAAGCCGCCTCGTGAACGGCCCGCTCGGCCTCCATGGTATACCGGTCGTAGAGGGCGCGCAGGCTGGCGCTTCTGCCCTGGCCGCCGTCAGGAACGAGCTGTCGGGCCTGGTCGGCCTGCTCTTGCAGGGTGGCGCGGATGGCCGCCAGCCGCCCGCCCACATCCTGGTCGAAAACAATGCCCTGGCCCAGGTCCCGGGCCTGGGCCCCAAGCCGGGCGCTGGTGGCGGAAAGGTCGGTGAACAGGGCGTCGCCGCGGTTGGCCGTGTCGGTCATGTCGGCCAGGACCGTATCCAGCTCTTCCACCACATGCCAGGCTTCGGATTGATCGTTGTAGCGGGCGGCGTTTTCCTGAAGCGCGCTGGAAGCGCTGGAAATATCCCCCAGAATGCGGGCCACGGCATCGGTCTGGCGACGGGCGTCGGCCGACAGATGCTGGATGGCCGAGGCCAGAACCCCAAGGGCCGCGCCGGCCGAGCCGGTATGAGCGGCCTTGATGCTGGCGTTTAAGGCGATGAGCTCGATTTCCGCGCCCACTTCCTCAATGGCCTCGATGGACCCGCCCATGTCGGAAATGGTCTGGGCCACGGAATCCATGATGCCGCCCAAGGCCTCGCCCTGGGCGGCGAAATCGCCCAGTTGGGCCTTGACCGAGGCCACGCCGGCCCCGACCCGGGCCAGGGGGGTGTCCTGGCCCGGACCGCCGCCGCCCAAGGCCTCGGCAATGGACTGGCCAATGTCCAGGATGCGGGAGGACAGGGACAGGAGCGTGCCTCGCAAGGTATTGGCAGCCTCGGCAAAATGGCGGTCCGCGCTGTCGAGCTGTGAGATTTGCAAGGTGAGGATGTCGGCGGCGAAAGCGACCAGGTCCAGGGGATTTTCCCCGGAACCCGGCTGCGTGGCGGACTGGCCGTCCAAGGTCTGGACCATATCCGCCAGGGCGTGCTCCACGTGCTCGATCTGCTGCCGCACAATGTCGTGGGACTGCAGGGACTGCACGGCCTGGGAAATGTCGGCGGCAATTTTCGCGGCGCTTCCGGACAGGTCCCGGGACAAGGCGGCGGATCGCTCGGCCAGTTCCCCCAGGCCCTGGATATTGGCCTCCAACTGCCCGTCAATGGTTGCAAAGCACTGCTGCTGGGCCTTGATGATGGCCAGGGTGCGCTCCCGGGCCGAGGCCACGTGACCCCGCAAGGCCTCGATCCGGCCGGCAATGCCGGCGCAGTGGTCCACAATGGCATGGGCCAGCTTTTCCACGTCATCGGCCAGGGTGGAAAAGCCCCGGCCGTCGGCCCCCAGGCGGGCGCTTTCAATGCGGGTGGCAATGCCAAGCATGCTCAAGTGCTTCACGATCTTGGCAAAGGCCGCCACAATGCCGGAAAGCTCTTCCACAATGCGGGAGACGCCGTCGATCTCTTCCAGGCTTTGCCGGGAAGCGTCATGGGCATCGATGTCGGTGATGGATTTGAGGCGCGTCGACAGGCTGTCCAGGGCCAGATGCCTGGCTTGGTCCGACGTCAGCTCCACCAGGGCCTGGGCCTTGGCCGAAAGTTCCTCGCAGCCGGCCTGCAAGGACATGAGATTTTCGCCCAGGGCCAGAAAATCGCGTTCCCGTCCCTGCATCACCGAGGACAGGCCGTGCTTCATGCCGTTCAGGGCGGACCGGCACCGCCGCAGGAGCGCCGGAGCGGCTTGCGCCAGGTCAGTGGTGTTGCCCATGGCCCCCATCCATACCGCAGGCCCTGATGCGGCGTTGCCCAACGCCCCGACGCCAGGGCGTGAAGATGCGGCGGCACGGCCGCCTTGCCGCGTGTGCGGCAATGAGTACACGTTTTTCCGTGAAACTCAAAGACTTCCTCATGAAGCGGCAGCAGGAGGCAGCCGGGACAACCGAGAATCTAGCGGCGGCGGCGCAACAGCTTTCGCAGCCACAAAGCCAAGGCCACCAGCATGGCCAGGCCCAGGATGGCCAGCTCCACGTGGTGCACGTTGTCGATGAGCGTGGCCAGGACGTTTTCCAGAAGGCTGCCGAAGGCATAGCCTGTCACGGCAAAGGCCACGGCCCACACCCCGGCTCCCACGGCGTTTAGGATGAAAAACTTCCTGACGCTGATGTCGGCCGATCCCAGGACAAAGGGCGTGAGGTTGCGCAGGCCGTAAAAGAACCGGAACGAAAGAATGAGGACTTCGTGGTACTTCTTGAGCATGGCATGGACCCGTTCGGCCCGGGACCGCCATTTCTCGTTTCTGGCAATGAGCTTCTTGCCCCAATGGCGTCCAATGAAAAAGGCTGTCTGGTCCCCGGCCAGGCTGCCGGCAAAGGCAGCCAGGATGACATAGCCGAGGTTCAGGTTGAAATCCGGGGAATGGGCCGCGAATCCGGCCAGAAGCAAGATGGTCTCGCCCTCGAGGAAGGTGCCGATAAAAAGCGCAACATAGCCGTATTGTTCGATAAGATGTTTCAAAAACTCAATGGACATTGCCCTACCCCGGCCGGCTGTTGCCGCCGGCCCCTGGAAGCGTCGCAAAACAGGGGTGAAGTAGACGCTTCGGAGCCTTCTGTCCACTTCCTTTCAAACCTTACATCCAAACTTGGCCGGCCGCTCTTCCCAAGCCGGCCAAACAACCTTGAAAGCCGGGAAAACCTCTGGCAAAAGGACCTGTAGTCCCCGCACCGAGTCCCCACATCCTGCCAGGGACAAGGACGCCATGTCCGATAAAAACGAAATCATCTCCCAAAACGTCGTGAACAGCCTGCCGGTGGGGGTGCTCATCGTGGACCAGACCGGGTCCATCGTCACGGTCAACCCCGCTGCCGCCAGCATCCTGGGATTTTCCCAAGCCGAACTCCTGGGCCGGGGCTGGGGGGAACTTTTTTTTGAAAATGACGACAATTACCTGTTCAATCAGGTCTTCGTGGACGTCATCCAAAAGGAACTGGTGGGGCTTCGCCGGGAGGTCCCCTACGTCACCCCGGACAGCGAAAAGCTCACCCTGTCCATCACCAGTTCCTATCTGCAAGACGACGCGACCCTGGTGGGCGTGGTGGTCATCCTCCACGACATCACGGAACTGTCCAGGATGCAGCAGCGTGAAAACGAGATTCTCAAGGAGATAAACCGGGTTCAGGAAGACAAGATCCGCTGCTTAAGCAAGCTGGCGTCCTCGGTGGCGCACCAGATCAGGAACCCGGCCTTCACCATCGGCGGCTTTGCCGCCCGTCTGTCCCACCTGCTTAGAGCCCATGGCATTGAATCGGATTATCCGGACATCATCCTGGAAGAGGCCCGCCGCCTGGAAACCATTGTCAAAACCGTGGGCCGGTTCGCGGCCCTGTCCCGGCTGCGCCTGGAGCGCAAGGGCCTGGCGGCCATCGTGGCCGACGCCCGTCACCAGGCCGAGGACCGGGCCAGGAGCCTGGGCCGTTTCGTGAATTGGGGCATCGCGCTTCCGGAAGTGGAACTGGTCGGGGACGGGGAGCTTCTGGCCTCGGCCCTGGGAGAGCTTTTGCGCAACAGCGTGGAGTTCGCGACTCAGGAGCAGGTGGACATCCGGGTCGACGCCAACCTGGCCAACGATCACGTCCACCTGTCCGTGGCCGACAACGGCCCGGGCATTGCTCCCCGGGACCGGCTCCATATTTTCGATCCGTTCTATTCCTCCCGCCCTGACGGGGCCGGCATGGGCTTGGCCCTGGCCCAGGAAATCCTGCTCGAGCACAACGGCGCCATCAGCCTGGACCGCCAATACGCCGACGGCGCCCGCTTCAACCTGATCATCCCC
>CAZBER010000099.1:0-8135 GCA_964490985.1 uncultured Desulfovibrionaceae bacterium
AGCGCCCTGGCCGCCGGAGGCATTCACCGCAGCACCCTGCCGGAGTCTCGACGGCCCATGACCCTGGCCGTGCCGGACAGGCAGTTCGACCACAAAGGACGTGCCCCGGGGGAGGCGCGCCTCGGCCCGGATGTCGCCGCCGTAGCGCTCCACGATGTGTTTGCAGATGGCCAAGCCAAGGCCCGTGCCCCGGCGTTCGGACGAGGTGGTGTCGCCCTGGCGGACCTGGTGGAACTTGTCGAAAATCCGCTCCCGCTCCTGGTCGGGGATGCCCGGCCCGGTGTCGGCCACCCTAAATTCCAGCCGCCCCGTCTCCAGCCGCCGGGCCGAGAGGGTCACCTCGCCCTCGCCGGCATGGTGGACCGCGTTGGTCAGCAGGTTGACCAGCACTTGCATGAGCCGGTCCGGGTCCACCCGCAGGCACGGCAGGGACTCGGAGACATCCACCACCAGGACGAGCTGTTCGTTCTGCTCGAATTCCCCGCCCACGGCCTCCACGGCCATACGCACCACCTCGGCCGGGTCCACGTCCCGGTCGTTCCAGTCCAGGCGGCCGGATTCGATCTTGGACAGGTCCAGGAAATCGTTGACCAGCCGGGTCAGCCGGGCACCTTCGTTTTCGATGATGCGCAGGTTGTCGGCAATGCGCATGCCCTTGCGCGTCAGCTTCTCGCTGACGTCGGAAAAAGGCATGAATTCCTTGAGAAATTCGCGGCGTGTGAGCTTGGCGAAGCCCAGAACCGAAGTCAGGGGCGTGCGCAGGTCATGGGTGACGGTGGCCAGGAACCCCGATTTGAGGGCATCGAGCTCGACCAGGCGGGCATTGGCCTCGGCCAGAGCTCCGGCCTGGCGGGCCAGGGTTTCGGTGCGTTCGGCCACCCGGCGTTCCAGGTCCTTGTTCAGCGACTTGAGCCGGGCCAGGGCCAGGTTGCGTTCGGTGACGTCGGTGAGCAGGCTCAGGACCAGGGTCGGCCGGCCCGGCAGGCAAAGGGGCGTGCCCACCATGCGAAAGAAGCGGCCGTCCAGAGGGCTTTGGATTTCCTGGGTCACGGTCTCGCCGGCCAGGACCCGGTCCCTGGGACACCAGGGGCAGGGAGCGTCCAGGCCGTGCATGGCCTGGAAGCAGGACAGGCCGCGCGGGTCCTGCCCGATCCGGATGGTCAGGAGGTCGTTGCCGTAGACGATCTTCCCGTCGGCGTCGCAGGCCATGACCATGCCGGAAAAGCCGGCCAGCAGGGCCTCATGCCACGCCTGGTGGCAGGACGGCCCGTCTTGGCCGGCCGCAGCGTCGGCCTCGGGATCGGTTCCGAAACAGCGCGATTCATCCACCCGATCGTCTCCGCTCGGAAAAAACAACCATGTCCCGGATGGGCTTGCCTAAAAACAGTTGTTTTCCTAGCACATGGAAAAATCCTGCACAATAACGGCAAAACGCCTTCCCGGCCGGGGCTTCCCTTCCGGCCGGCCCCGGAGTAGACAGCGCGCTTTTTGACGAGGAGATTCCATGTCCGGCAACATCATGTCCAAGGCCCTGGCCCGGGCGGCCCGGATCGGCGGCCTCAAGCACGCCGCGCGCACGGCCGTGGCCACCGTGGCCACCCTGCTTTTGGTGGAAGCCCTGGGCCTGCCCCAGGGCTATTGGGCCGTCATCACGGCGGTCATTGTCATGCAGGCCAATCTCGGCGGCTCCATCCGGGCCGGCTGGTCCCGCCTGGCCGGCACGGCCGTGGGCGCGATTTTCGGCATCCTGGCCGCCATGGCCTTGGGCCAGGGCTGGCTGGCCGTGGGCTTGGCCGTTTTCGCCACCATCACCATCTGCACCCTGGTCCCGCACCTTCGCGACAGCGCCCGGGTGGCCGGCATCACCGCGGTCATCGTCATCCTGGCCGGGCATCCGGGCGAAGCCCCGGCCTGGCTCGGGCTTTTCCGGTTCATCGAAATTTCCGTGGGCATTGTCACGGCCCTTGTCATCTCGACCGTGGTCTTTCCGTCCCGGGCCCGGGAGGCCCTGGACCGGGGATTGGCCAGAACCTTCGAGGACCTGGCCTCGCTTTTCGCCGTGGTGGTGGAAGGGCGGCTTCGGGAGGAGTATCCGGAGCGCCATGTTTTTTCGCTCAAGGACCGCATCCTGCGCACCCTGGCCCGCTGCCGGGAACTGCGCCTGGAGGCCGACGCCGAAGGCCGGGGCAGCGAAGACGCGGCCCTGCACGCCATGCTCCTTTTTCGGGGCGAGCGCCTCTTCGAGCACATTCTGGCCATGGACCACGTGGTGTCCGAATCCCGGCGGGAAGGCCTGCACCGCCACATGCCCGACGAGCTGGCCGGCCTGGAGGCGTCCACGGCCGAGGCCCTGACGGCCCTGGCCGCCCATTTGCGCGCTGCCGCCCCCCTGCCCGAGCTTGGGGCCATGGAAACGGCCGTGGCCAGGACCCGGGAAAAGCTCGTGGCCATGCGCCGGGAACGCGCCCCGGCCGCCTATGACTTGAGCGAAGTCATGCACTTTTTCAGCTTCGTGCACGGCATGCTGGCCTGCGCCGCCGATGTCCGGGAAACCGCCGCCCGGGTGGCGGCCATGAAGCGGGATTAGCCGCGCCTTGAAAACACGAGCGACTCTTGCAAACGAGTCGTTTTTGAAGCCTTCGGCGACCAAAGGGCTTGGCCCTTTGGAAACCCATAACGGGTTCAATCTGTCAACCGTAGCGCCCATTGCCGTTTCACATACCGAATTACAAGGACGTGACACATGTCTTCCCTGCCTTGCCCGCTTGCTTCGCCCCTGATAGCCTGGGCTTTGGAGACGCCGTAACCATGCTGGCTTCGCAACTGCTCGCCCGGGCCCGGCGCGTGCCCATCAGCAGCCGGAAAACGGCCGACGCCGCCCTGGCCGGGCAATACCGGTCGGCCTTTCGCGGCGCGGGCATGGAATTCGAGGAAGTCCGCGAATACGCCCCGGGCGACGACGTCTCGGCCATCGACTGGAAGGTCACGGCCCGCATGGGCCGGCCCTTTGTCAAACGCTTCCGCGAGGAGCGCGAACGCACGGTCCTTCTGGCCGTGGACGTCAGCCGGTCCATGACCTTTGGGGCCGGTGGCCCGCCCCTGGCCGAAACCGCGGCCGAGACGGCCGTGGTCCTGGCCGTCAGCGGCATAGCCAGCCGGGACCGGGTGGGGCTGCTCCTTTTTTCCGACCGGGTGGAACGCTTCCTGCCCCCGGGCAAGGGACCGGCCCAGGCCTTCCGGGTGGCGGCGGCCCTGGCCGAAACCCGGCCCCAAGGCCGGGGCACGGATCCCGGCCCGGCCCTGGCCCTGGCGGCAACGACCCTGACCCACCGCTCCATCCTGTTCGTGCTTTCCGATTTCCTGGCCGAGGGATTTGCCGTAGGAATAGGCCGATTGGCCGCCCGCCACGACGTGGTGGCCGGCCTGCTGGCCGCGCCGGACGGCCAGGCCCTGCCGGACGGGGGCATTGTGGCCGTGGCCGACCTGGAAACCGGCCGGACCGCGACCCTGGATTGCGGCGATCCCCGGGCGCGGAGGCGCTACGCCGCGGCCGTAGCCGCCCGGCGCGAGGCAACCAGGGCCTCTCTGGCCGGAGCCGGGGCCGACATCCTGGAACTGCCCGCCGGCCAGCCCCCGGCCCCGGCCCTGTTCGCCTTTTTCCGGCGACGGGCGCGGGTGAGGCGGTGGTGAGATGGGAGGAGTGGATGCCTCCGGCGGCCAGGAGGGGCTCGGCCCCTCCTGGACCACCCCACCCGGGGATGCGATATGGACGACATTCGAGATATTAAACCGCCTGTTGCGTTGCCAAGCGACTGGACGTGGCCGGAGTTGGTGGGGGCGGGCCTGGTCGTGGCCGTGGCCGGCCTGGCCGTGTGGCGCTGGCGGCGCATGGCCGCTTCACCGGCCCGAACCTTGGCCCGGGCCGTTCTGGCCGACATCAAGGCCCTGGCCGCCACGGAACAGGCCCTGGACGACCGGGCCTTCTATTACCGCCTGGCGGAACTGCTGCGCCGGGCCCTGGAAGCGCGACTGGAATTCGCAGCCACGGCCATGACCACCGAGGAAATCCTGCCCCGCCTGGCCGGATCGGCCCTGCCCGGCAGCCTGCAAACCGCCGTGGCCGAGGCCCTGGGCCGGGCCGATCCGGCCCGCTACGCCGGGGCCGCCCCGGACCCGAGCCTTCGCCGCACAGACCTGCAAACAGCCCGCAACGTGGCCAAAGGATAGCCGCCTTGTTTTCCCTGGCCCATCCCCTGGTCCTGGCCCTGGCCCCGCTTGTGGTCCTGGCCTTCTGGTGGCGGCGTCGTTGGCCCCGGGCCGCGCTCGGCGTGCCGGACGGGCAAGCGGCGGCTGCCGCCGCCTCGGGCCTGGGCTTTGCCTGGCTGGCTCCGGCCTGCCGGCTGGCGGGCCTGTGCCTGGCCGTGCTGGCCCTGGCCGGGCCGCGCCTGGGCAGCCAGGCCGTGACCTATAACGGCCGGGGCGTGGACATCGTGCTGGCCGTGGACCTGTCCGAATCCATGGCCGCCCTGGATTTCCACCTGGGGGAGCGCTCGGTCAGCCGGCTGGCCGCCGTGGCCGAGGCGGCCGAGCGTTTTGTCGCGGCCCGGCCGGGCGACCGCATCGGCCTGGTGGCCTTCGGCGACCGGGCCTATACCGTGATTCCGCCCACCGCCGACCACAAGGCCCTGGGCCAGGCCCTGTCCCGACTGGAAGTGGGCGCGGCCGGCCGGCGCACGGCCCTGGGCGACGCCTTGGGCATTGCCGTCAAGCGGCTGCGCGACGCCCCGGGCGTGTCCAAGGTGGCCGTCCTTTTCAGCGACGGCCGCTCCAATGCCGGGGAGGTAAGCCCGGAAGCCGCGGCCGGCCTGGCCGCACAGCACGGCATCAAGGTCTATGCCGTGGGCGTGGGCGGCGACGAACCGGCTCCGTTTCTGGTTACCCATCCCCTGCTCGGCAAGCAGATCGTCTACGAAAAGGCGGATTTGGACGCAGCCACCCTGGAAGCCGTGGCCCGGGCCACGGGCGGGATGTTTTTCCGGGCCGACGACGCCGTGGGCCTGGCCGAGGCGGCCGGGCGCATCGAAGCCATGGAAAAAAGCGACATCACCGTGACCACGGCCGCCACCCAGGCCAGCCTGGCCCCCATGATCGCGGCCCTGGCCGTTTTGTGGCTCACGACCTATGCCGGGCTGGCCGGCCTGCGCTACGTGAGGCTGCCGTGACCCTGACCCGGCCGGAATACCTTTGGTGCCTGGCGGCCGTGCCCCTGGCCGCGCTCTTTCTGGCGGCCGGGGCCAGTCGCAGGCACCGCTTTCTGGCCACCTATCCCCATTTCGCCGCCTCGCTCTGGCGTCGGCGGATCAAGGCCGCCTGTTTCCTGGCCGGCCTGGCCCTGCTGGCCCTGGCCGCCGCCGGCCCGGGCCTGGGCACGGCCACCGAACGCGTGTCCCAACAGGAAACGCGCCTGATCGTGGCCCTGGACTGCTCCAAAAGCATGCTGGCCCGGGACGTCAACCCGGACCGTTTGGCCGCGGCCAAGGCCCTGGTCCTGGACGTGCTGGCCCGGCGGCCGGACCTGCGCGCCGGCCTGGTGACCTTTGCCGGTCGGGCCCGTCTGGTCTGCCCCATCACCTTTGACCGGGCCGCCTTTGCCCTCTTTCTGGACGCCGCCTCCCCGGCCGACGAGCCCCTGGGCGGCACCAACCTGACCGCCGCCCTGGAGGCCGCCCGGCTGGCCCTGGCCGAGAGCCCGGCCCAAGGGAGCGCGGTGCTGCTTCTTTCCGACGGCGAGGAAACGACGCCCCTGCCCCACGGGGCAGACTATCTGGGGCCGCCGGTTTTCACCGTGGCCGTGGGCGGCCCGGCCGGCGCGACCATCCCGAACGGGGCCGGCGGAGTCCTGCGCGATGCGGCCGGAAACCCGGTGCGGGCCGGGGTGGATGTGGCGGCCCTGGCCGAACTGGCCCGGGAGGCCAAGGGCGCGGCCTTTCGCCTGTCCCCGGACGCCCCGGACCCGGCCGGGGACATCGCGGCCGAATTGGCCCGGCTGGCCCCGGCCCACACCGGCGAGACGACAATAACCAGGCCCCGGGACCGCACCGGCCTGTGCCTGGGGGCCGGCCTGGCCCTTTTGCTGCTGGACCTGCTGCTGGCCCCGGCCGGCCGGGCAGCCACGCTGTCGGCCCTGGTCCTTGTGCTCGGAGCCGGGCCGGCCCGGGCCGCCACGGCCGCGGCCGCGGCCGTGGACAAGGGCCTGGCCGCCTGGGACCATGGCCAGCCTGACCGGGCCTTGGACCATTTCCTGGCCGCCCGGGCCCGGGACCCGGACGCCCCGGCCATTCTCTTCAACATCGGCGCGGCCTATTACCGCCTGGGCCGCTTCGACAAGGCCCAGGCCGCCTTTGGCCGGGCGGCCGACACGGCCCAGGGAAGGCTTCGGGCCAAGGCCCTGTACAACCAGGGCAATGCCGCCTTTCGCCAGGGCGACGTTCATAAGGCCATGGCCCTGTACGAGGCCGCCCTGGCCATTGCCCCGGACGACGCCGACGCCAAGGTCAACCTCGAATTCCTGCGTTCCCGAAAGGAAGCGGCACAGCCGGCCCAGGAGCCTGACGACAAAGGCCAGAACGGCCCCGGCCAAAAGGCCCGGACGGCTCGAACCAGGCCCAGGGAGAAGGTCAAGCCCCGTCGCCCGTGGGACAGGACAAGGACGGCGGCCAGGACCGGTCGCAAAAGGAATCCTCGGCCCAGGCCCTGGGCCGCATGGATACGGACAAACCCGGCGAGGCCAAGGTTCCGGTGGCCGCCCGGGAAGGCCAGAAGTCCGGACTGCGCCAGGCCCAATCCGCCGGCCGGGCCGACGAGGCCTGGCTGGAGCGCATTCCGGACCTGCCCGGCCTGCCCGAGCCCCCGGTCTACGGCCGGCCCGGCGTGGAGAAGGACTGGTGAGGCCGGTCCGCATCCGCGCGCTTGCGGCCCTGCTTTGGGTCCTGGCCGCCGCCCCGGGCTGGGCCGGAGTCCGGGCCGAGGTGGACCCCAAGGAAATCTACCAGGGCGACGCCTTTTTGCTGCGCGTGCTGGTGGACGGGGATGCGCCGGCCGCAATCGACACCTCGCCCCTCACGGATTTTTCCGTGACGCCCCGGGGCCGCATCACCGGCCTGCGCGCAACCAGCGCCAACTCTGGTCCGATAAGCGTCTACCGCTTCGAGCTTTCGCCCCGGCGCGTGGGCGAGCTGGTGGTGCCGGGGCTCGCCGTGACCGTGGGCCACGACCGCTTCACCACCGCCCCAGCCCTGGTGCGCGTGCGCGCCCGGCCGGCCCCGCCCCGGGAACTGGCCGGCCAGGCCGTGTATCTCGATGCCGTGGCCTCCAATACCGCGCCGTACAGGGGCGAGCCGTTCCTTTACACCGTGCGGCTCTACCGCTCCGTGTCCGTGGACGCGGCCTCGGTGACGCCGCCGGATTTCCCGGGCTTTACGGCCGCTTCCCTGCCCGGCCAGCGCGATTACGAAATCACGGCCGCCGGCCGACGCTACCTGGTGTCCGAGGTGGACGCGGTGCTCACGCCCCAGGCCTCCGGCCATTTCCTCCTGGCCCCGGCCACGGCCGCCTGCCAAGGCGCTTCGGGCGGACAGGCCCTGTCCTGCGCCAGTCCCGGCCTGGCCATCACCGTACGGCCCCTGCCGCCCTTTCCCGGGCCAGGCGCGTTCTCCGGCCTGGTGGGCCGCCTGACGCTGACGGCCCGGCTGGAAGAACCCAGCGTGCCCGCCGGCCAGGGGGCCACCCTGAGCGTGACTGTCTCGGGCCAGGGCAATTTGGCCCATGCGCCGGCCCCGGTCCTGGACAGGCTGCCGGGCCTGGCGGTCCAGGCCCTGCCCCCCGAAGAGGACGCCCTCGGCCCTCCGGCCGGCCTGTCGGATTCCCGGACCTTCCGCTATGTCCTGACCGCCGCCCGGCCCGGGACCTATGCCCTGCCGGAAATCGCCGTCACGGTGTTCGATCCGACGGACGGGGACTACAAGACCTTGCGGGCCGGAAGCATGCAGCTTCGCGTGACCCCGGCCCCGGCCGAAGACCCTGCCCTGGCCCCGCCCCTGCGCCTGCGCACGGGCCAGGAGGACGAAACCGTCGAC
>CAZBER010000099.1:8168-13276 GCA_964490985.1 uncultured Desulfovibrionaceae bacterium
GCCTCCCTGCCGCCCTGGCCCGTGGCCCTGCTGGCCGCCCTGGCCCCGGCCGCGTTTTTCGTCCTGAGCCGGCCCTGGGGGCGTCGGCCGGACGCGTCGATTCTGCCCCACGGGGCCAGTCCCCAGGCCGTGGCCGAGGCCCTGCGCCAGGCCGTGGCCCGACCCTCTCATGCCTCCCAATCCCATGACCGGGAAGCCTGCCGCCTGGCCCTGGACCGGCTGGATCGGCTGCTCTACGCCGGGGAGCCGGCCAGCCCGACAGACCTGGCCGAGGCCATGGACGCAGGCCGGGCCGCTCTGCACCGGAGGGAGTCATGAAGCGCTTTGGCGGCCTTACCCTTGTCCTGCTGCTGATCCTGGCCGCAACGGCTCCCCTGCCCTCGGCCCGGGCCGAAAGTCCCCGCATCTTCCTCAAAACCGCCCGCGCCGCTTACGCCGCGGGCCAGTTCGCCCGGGCGGCCGAGGCCCTGGAGCAGGCTGCCTGGGCCGGCGCGCGAAACGCCTCCCTGTACCTGGATGCGGCCACGGCCTGGCGTCAGGCCGGACAACCCGGCCGGGCGGCCTTGTGGCTGGCCCGGGCCTCCCTGCTGGCCCCGGGCGATCGGGAGGTGCGAAAGGCCCTCGACGCGGCCGGCCTGGACGCGCCCGGCCCCTGTCTGCCCCTGGGCGGCCTGCTGCCGCCGCGCCTGGTGCTGGCAGCGGCCCTGGCCGCAGGCACGCTTTTCTGGCTGGCCCTGGCCGCATCGCGCCTGATGGGCCGGCGGCTTCCCCGCCCGTTGGTGTGGTCGGTTGCCGCCGTGATGCTGTGGCTGTGGGGCGAGGCCGGCTTTTTATACCTGCGGCCCGCGCTTTTTCCCCAGGCCGTGACCCTGCAGGAGACGCCGGCCGCCAGCGCTCCCGAGCCCGGAGCCGAGACGCTTTTCACCCTGCCCCCCGGCCGCCTGGTCCGGCTCGGCCCGGTCCGGGACGGCTACCAACGCGTGGACGCCGGAGCCGACCGCCTGGGCTGGGTGGCTCGTGACACGGTCGCCGCACTGTCCCGGTAAACTGTTTTCTTTCGGTTCATTGCCCACTCGGGCATTGCAGACAATACAAAATGAGTACACAATGCTTACGTATTGCATTATGGTTCCCGTGCAACGCTGTCTGGACAGGAAATTGGCGTCATGGAAGATTTCTTGGAATCCCTTGTCCGCACCAACCTCGACCTCCATTTCGGCCGCCTGACGCCCCTTGCCCCGCAAGCCGGCGACCAGGCCGCCCTGGGCGGCGCGGCCGCGGGCCTGGCGCGCCACATCTCGGAACACATCCTCAAGGCGGCCGCGAACCGCCAGGCCGACGCCACCGTACAACGCCACATCTTCAATAAGGAAAACGCCCTGCCCCAATGGCTTGTCAACAAGGGGCTCGTGCGCTGCAACAACGACATGGCCCAACTGGAGTCGGCTGTCTCCGATATCCTCGGCCACGCCTTTCATCGCCGCCGCTTTCTGGATTACCTCAGCGGCGAATTGGAGTTCCACGGCTGGCTGTGGTCGGCTGCGCACGAGAAACGGCATTGGCCCGTGCGGCGCATATCCGAGTTGTGCGACAACGGCTACTGCATTTCCCTCAACACACGAGATTTCGTTATCAAACTCGGCGATACCATCATGACATCGGGCATTTCGCCCGACACCGAAGAATACTCCTGGTACATCAGATCCATTGGCACCATAACGCTGCTCGATTTCGCCACCAAGCCCATTTTCGAGTATACCGGCAAGGTTCTGGAAGCCAAGTACAAGACATCGTTCATTGTGGACATATTCAAGAAACAGTTTGCCGCCGCCTACCATGACAAGGACCTGGCGCGCTGGGGCCTGCTGGTGATGGGCGACATCCCCAAGATCATCGCCCTGGACGATTTCCACGCCGAACTGCTGGGCGCCGAATCCCGGACCCCTTCCCAGGATATCGGGGTCATGGACCTGCTGCGCCTGGCCCTGGCCCGCTTCGACGAACAGTGCAACCGGCAATATCCCGAGGCCCGATTCCGCCTGGGCACGGAGCCGCCCCTGGCCCTGGCCAACAAGATCGGGGCCGTCTTCTGGCTGCGCCGGACGCTGGCCGCGGCCAAGGCCATCCAGCAAAAAAACGCCAAGCCCAGCCGGGGCCACATGGTGGAAGAGCGGTCCTTTCTCACGGCCGCCATGGACCAGAAAAGCATCCTGTATTTCTGTCTGGTCGCGGACACCGTGGACTCGGAAATAAACCCCTGCTATATCAAGTCCCTGAAAGATTCCTCCATGGTCCTGCAATCGCCCCGGGGCAACAAGCTCAACGAATCCCGCCCCGGCCAGAACGTGCACGGCTATTTCTGCGTCACCGGCAGCGGCCCCAAAAGCACCTATTGCGATTTCCGCACCGAGGTGCTGTCCGTCACCGATGCCGACGACAGGCACTGCCTGGTGGAAGTCGCCATCCCCACCACCTTCGAGCTGACCCGCCGCACCCACAAGCGCATGACCCCGGACCCCAGCCGGGTCCTGGCCTTCGAGCTGAGCGCCCCGGCCGGCCACGCCGACTGGTCCGCCTTCGGCAACCGCGACAATTGGCCCCATCCCCTGTGCATCATCCCGGACGCGGCCTCCCACTGTCAGGTCAAGGACCTGTCCGCCGGCGGACTCATGCTGGAAATCCACCGCCAGGCCCCGGCCTTTGAATACTTCATCGAGCGCAACCGGGAATATCCGCTCCTGGCCCTGCTGCACCTGGCCGGCAAGCAGAACATGCCCGACCTCATGCTGGGCCTTCGCCTGGAGATCAAGCGCATCCGCGACTACAGGCCGCTGAAGAAAAAATACGTGGGATTGCAGTTCATCGAGGCCGGCGAAATCCGAAACGAGAAATTCGTGCGTTTCGCCGAGGTGGGGAAAGACGGCATTTTCCTGATCAACGACTGGATCTTCCGCAATTCCATCGCCAAATAAAGCGGCCCGGCGCGCCTAAGCCGCGCCGGGCCGCCCTTCCCTTACGCCCGCCGTTACCGGTCGCTTACCGCTCACTGACGCGAACCGTGGCCGGAGCCAGGACAGCCCCGGCCGCCCGGGCCGCATCCGCATCCGTATCAGCCGGCTGCGTCTCGAAACGCCGGGCATACCGGCCGGCCAGGATGGAGCACACGAAAAGCTGCAACTGATGGTAGAACATGATGGGCAGCACAATGAGCCCCAGGGCCGGATGCGCCCCGAAAAGCAGCCTGGCCATGGGCACGCCCGAGGCCAGGGTCTTTTTGGAGCCGCAGAAAACGGCCGTGATCCGGTCTTCCACGGGAAAGCCCATCCACCTGGACACCTTGGTCGAGACAAAAAGGGCTACGCCCAAAAAGAGCGCCGCCCCGGCCAGGGTCAGGCCGATGACGCCGAAGCCGTGGTTGGTCCACAACCCGGATTTGACCGAGTCGCAAAACGAGCCGTAGACCAGCATCAGGATGACCAGCTTGTCAAAGGTGTTGACCCGCTTTTTGTGGCGCGACACGAACGTCCCGAAAACCGGACGCAGCACCTGCCCCAGCACAAAAGGCAGCAGCAGCAGGGCCGCGATGTTGGCCACGGCATGGCCCAGGGACAACCCGCCGCTGCCCTCCATGCCGCTGGCCAGGCCCACAATGGCCGGGGTCAGGAAGATGCCGAGCAGGCTCGACAGCGTGGCGTTGAAAATGGCCCCCGGCACGTTGCCCTTGGCAATGGCCGTCATGGCCACGGACGAGGAAATGGTCGACGGCAAGGCGCACAGGTACAAAAAACCGAGCATGAGCCCTTCCGGAATCACGCCGGAAAACGCAAACTTAAACGGTATCCACAGCAGCGGAAACACCATGAAGGTCAAGACCTGGACCAGGACGTGCAACTTCCACCGGGACATGCCCTGGCGCAGGCTCTGCGTGGACAAGGCCATGCCATGAAACAGGAACACCATGAAAATGCCCACGTCCGAAGCCACATCCGCATGCATGGCCCCGCCGGCCGCCCCGAACCCGGGGAAAAGCGTGGCCAGCACAACCGCCGAAATCATGCCCACCAAAAACCAGTCGCGAACCATCTTGCCCAACAAACGCGCCACCATATCCGTCTCCTTGACTGCCCATGTCCCGCCGGAACATCCCGGCGGCTGCCTGTTGGCAACATAGGCACGGCCGGGTATGCTGTCTCTCGCTAAAACGATAAGATATAGCGGAAAACAGACATGACCGTCGAACGCGCCCTGCCCAACCTGGACCGCCTGCCCCGGCCGGTCTACGGCCGCAGCGAAAGCCTGCCCGCCGGGTCCGTGGCCCGGTCCCACAGCCACCCCTGGGCCCAGCTCTCCTGGGCCAGCTCCGGCGTCCTGGTCGTGCGCACCGCCGAAGCCAGCCACGTGGCCACGCCCCAACGCGCCGTGTGGGTGCCGCCCGGCATGCCCCACGAAGTGGTCACCTCCAACCGGGCCGAAATGCGAAGCCTGTACATCGACGCCGCTGCCGCCGCCTTTGCCCCGCCCCGCTGCCGGGTGCTGGCCGTCACGCCGCTGGCCCGGGAACTGATCCAGGCCGCCTCGGCCCTGCCCCCGGATTACGCCGAAGACGGACCTGACGGCCGGCTGGCGGCCGTGCTCCTCGACCAGCTCGCCCTTTTGCCCGAAACCGGCCTGACCCTGCCCTGGCCGACCGACCCCCGCCTGGTGGCCATCTGCGAAGCCCTGCGCGCCACGCCCCACGACAACCGCAACATGGCCGCCTGGGCCAGCCGCGCCGGCATGACCGAACGCACCCTGGGCCGGCTCTTCCCGGCCGAAACCGGGCTGACCTTCGGCAAATGGCGGCAACGCACCCGGCTGCTGGCTTCCTTAAGCGCCCTGGAAAGCGGCAAAAGCGTGACCCGCACAGCCATCGAATGCGGCTACGACTCGGTCTCGGCCTTCATCAGCGCCTTCAAGCAAGCCTTCGGCAAAACGCCGGGGGAGTTCCTGCGGGGCTGAGACTGGGCGGCGCGGTACGGCACGGGGCGGGGCGGGATGGTGTGTGTGGTGCGGGAGATGCCTCCGGCGGCCAGGGCTCTGCCCTGGACCCGCCGGGGAGCGAGGCCCCC
>CAZBER010000100.1:0-12889 GCA_964490985.1 uncultured Desulfovibrionaceae bacterium
TGAGGTGTTACCTTTACCTCTGGCCAACCTGTAACCCTTTACATTGACCTGTACCCCCCGGACCCCGCTGGGGCGCTGCCCCAGACCCTGCCAGGGCTCTGCCCTGGACCCGCCGGGGGGAGTCACTCCCCCCGGACCCCCCGGCCGGCTTGGTCGGGCGGAAGGGTAGGGGACGGGCGCGCGACCGTCGTGCGGGGCCTGAATTTGGCTGGCGACACAAGGCGCAAAGCCGCCTTGACGCCAGCCAAATTCAGGCCCCGCCAGGCCCAGGCCTTCGGCCAAGGACTGGACAGCGGTGCCGTGACGCGGCACTCTCGGCCCGGTTTGGGGAGTGGCGTTGCATGATCCCGGATTCACCGCTGTTTTTGTATTTTTTCCTGCCCGCCGTGCTGGCGGCTTTTTCCTTGTGCCCGCGTTCGGCCCGGGCCGGGCTGCTCCTGGTGGCCAGCCTGGGCTACTATTTCCTGGCCGATGCCGCCGGCTTGCCTGTCCTGGCCGGCGCGGCCTGCGGCAACTATCTCCTGGGCCTGGCCATCGGCCGGGCCGCGCCCGTCCGCCAAGCCTGGCTGACGGCCGTGGGCGTGGCGGCCAACATCGGCCTGTTGGCCTTTTTCAAGTACAGCAGCCTGGTCGCGCCCCTGGGCATTTCCTTTTTCACTTTTCAGGCCGTGGCCTACCTTGTTGACGTCAAGCGGGGCGTGCTGCCGGCCGAAACCAGCCTGTCCCGATTTTCCCTGGCCGTAAGCCTCTTTCCCAAGATCACGGCCGGCCCCATTGCCCGGTTCGGGCCGCTTTTGCCCCAACTGGCCCGGCCCAGGCCGAGCCTGGCCGGGTTTCGGGACGGGGCCTGGCGCTTCACCGTGGGCCTGGCCAAAAAGACGCTCCTGGCCGGCGCCCTCGGCCCCCTGGCCGATGCCGCCTTTGCCCACGGCCCGGGCCTGGACATGGCCACGGCCTGGCTGGGCCTGGCCTGCTACACCGCCCAGATATACTTCGATTTCTCGGGCTATACCGACATGGCCGTGGGCCTGGGCCGGATGTTCGGCATCGTCCTGCCCGAGAACTTCGACCATCCCTATATTTCCAAGTCCGTGCGGGAGTTCTGGCGGCGCTGGCACATCTCCCTGTCCACCTGGTTTCGGGACTACCTCTATATTCCCCTGGGCGGCAGCCGGGTTTCCCCCTGGCGGGTGCGGGCCAACCTGGTGATCGTCTTTGCCTTGTGCGGCCTGTGGCATGGGGCCACCCTCAATTTCCTGGTCTGGGGCCTGTGGCACGGCGTGTTCCTGTCTCTGGAGCGCACCCGGTTCGGCCAGCGCCTGGACCGGTTTCCCGCGCCCGTGCGTCATGCCTATGCCTTGCTGGCCGTGATGCTGGGCTGGGTGCTGTTTCGGGCCACTGACCTGGGAGCGGCCCTGGCCTATTTCCAGGCGCTTTTCTCCTTTTCCCTGGACGGGTTTGCCTACACCCTGGCCACGGCCGTGAACCACCAGCGCCTGACGGCCCTGGTTGCCGCCGCGATGTTCTCCCTGCCCCTGGGCGGCCTCTGGACCCGGGCCACGGCCCGGATCGGGCGCTTTGGAACCCTTGCCGCCGAGATCGGCCGCACCGTGGCCCTGGCCGGGCTTTTTCTGGCTTCGGCCATGCAGCTTGCCGCCGGAGCCTACAGCCCGTTTATCTATGCCAGGTTCTAACCGTATGTTTCGCCCCTTTGCCCTGATCCAAAGCCTGCTCTTCGCGGCCCTGCTGGCTGCACCAGCCGTGCTGCCCGTGCTTGGCGTTCCGGCCGGCCGGCTGGCCGTGGAGAACCGGCCCATGGCCAAGGCCCCGGCCCTGTCCCAGGCCTGGCAAGACCCCAAAGCCTTTGGACCGGCCCTGGCCGCCTACGTGCGCGACGCCGCGCCCTTTCGCGACCACCTGATCCGGGCCGACAGCCGGCTGTGCCTGGCCCTTTTCGGCCAGTCCCCGGTGCCGGCGGTGCTGGTCGGCCGGCAGGGCTGGCTCTATTTCACCCAGGAATCCGCCCTGGACGATTACCTGAACGCCATTCCCCTGTCGCCGGACGACATCCGGGACATGGTGCGCATCCAGGTCGAGCGCCGGGACTGGCTGGCCGCCCGGGGCATTGCCTATGTGGTGGCCGTGGCCCCCAACAAGGCCACGGTCTATCCGGAATACCTGCCCAAGGGGATTACGCGCCTGGGGCCGGTCTCCCGGCTGGACCAACTGCTCGGGCCGCTGCGCCGAGCCGGGGTGGCGGTGGTGGACCTGCGCGAGGCCCTGGGACAGGCCAAGGCCCGGCGCCAAGCCTACCAGAAGACCGACACCCACTGGAACGGTTGGGGAGCCCTGGCCGCGTCGTCGGCCATTGTGGCGGCCGTGCGGCAGTCCTGCCCCAATGCGCCTGAGCTGGCGGACCGGGACTATGACGTGGTGGAAGAGGAAAAGCCCGGGGGCGATCTGGCCGAGATGCTGCTTTTGCCCGACACCATGACCGAGCATGATCTGATGCCCAGGCCCAAGGGCCGGACATGGGCCAGGCCCGGGCCGGCCGGCCCCTATGCCGATCCGGCCGATCATCCGGACCGGGCCCGGGTGGCCATGGAAACCGGCCGGGCGGAATGGCCCCGGGCGGTTTTTTTCCACGACTCCTTTACCCGGCCCATGATCCCGTTTCTGGCCGAACGGTTTTCCCGGTCGGTCTTTTTGTGGTCCCACGACTTCGCGCCCGACATCATCGAAGCCGAGAAACCGGACGTGGTGGTGCTGGAGACCGTGGAGCGCTACATTTTCGCCCTGGACCGGGAAAATCCCCCGGCCGTGCGGCAAGATCGGTCCGGCGTGGCCGCCGCACCGCCCCGAATGGGGGACTGAACCGGCCGGGCCATTCCACTGCAATCATAGCGTCAGTTATGATTGAAGAAAATGTTCCCTTTTTTGCTTCACCGATGCATTGGAAATGGCGTCAGGAGCGGACAAAGGCCGCGAACCGCTGGTCCGCGTCGCGGATGTGATCGAGAAACCAGCCCCCGAGATATTCCAGGGTCTCCAGGGACACCAGGCCCGGCCCCTGGACGGCCCGGCTTTCCAGTTCTTCGATCATGTCCCGGAATTCGTCGTGCAGGCGGCCATGGGCCGGAAGTTCGGGATAGCCGTGCCGGGCCATGAGGGCTTCCTCGTCGGCAAAATGCCCGTCGGCATAGGCGCTCATGCCTTGCAGGGCGTCCAGGAGCCCTTGGCGGTGCTGCCCGGATTCAATGCGCGCGCCCAGTTCCGAGAGCATTTCCAGAAAAAGCCGGTGCTGTTCGTCGATGGACGTAAAACCCGTGAGCAGGGAGGCGTCGAGGGTCAAGGCTTGCATGGGGACATCTCCAGGGGAACGGCGGGTGGATGACGCGGCCAAGACCTATCCGGTCCGCGCCCCTGGCGCAAGCTCAGCGATGTCTGCCCCGTGCCTGGATTTTCAGGAAAATGATCCCGCCCAGGAGAATCTGGCCCAATGTCGCGGCGCCCAGAAACAGGCGGTAGATGTCCCCGGCCGCACCGCCGCCGTGGTGCAAGGCGCCGAACGTGCCTTCCAGCGTCTCGCCTTGTGCTGCCGCTGCGTTATGAGAATGTCCTTCGAACAGGTTGCCAAGGCTGAGCAGCAGGCCGGTGGCGGCCTGCACGATCAAAAAAACGGCCAGGAAAAAGCCCAGCCACCGGTGGTATCGTCGAGCGGTCGCTTCTTGCATAGCCGGGTGCTCCGTAAGGTTCAGGCGGCGTCCTGCCGCAGCCGACGGACGCCGCCTCAGTTGCGTCGCCTGGCCGGACCTAGGCCAGCTTGATGGCCTGGGAGGATTCCCAGAGGCCGTGGATGTTGCAGTAGGCCGTGGCGATCAGGGTGCCCGGGACCGTGGTTTTCATGGACAGGGTCACGCCGTGGAAGGTGTGCACCGGCCCGGTGTTGGGGCCGTCCACGGATTCGCCGTGGGCGCAGAATTCGCCGCCGCCCACCTCATAGGGAAACTTGCCGGCGTCGGGCTTGAAGTAGACCTTGATCCAGCGGATATGGTGCTCGGTGACATTGGGGTGGGCGATTTCCTTGCCGAGCGACACCCGGACGTCGAAAAACGCATCCGCCTGGACCGTGTCCGGGCATTCGATCACCGGAACATGCTTTTCCGTTTTCCAGTCCGCCTTTTGATACAGTTCGCCTATGTTCATTGGGGCACCTCGCAAACAGGGATTTGTGCCAGAGTAAACACCTTTCGCGGCGATTTGGCAAGCTTGGTTCGCGTTTGCCGCAGGTGACGGCAGTCCCCAGGGCGGGAAACAAAAACGAGCCGGCCCCGGTTTTGCCGAGGCCGGCTCGAAGAGAGCGGGAAAGCGGGGAAAATGGGCTAACGGGGCAGGTAGCCGTTGTCCTTGCCGGCCGGACCGGCCTGGGCCGGAGCCTTGGTCGCGGCCGGGGCGTGGCGCTGTTGCCAGCAGGCCCGCTCGGCTTCGAGCAGGCCCCAGTTGGTGAGTTTTACGGTGTTGCCGCTGCCGGCTTCCGGGTCCTCGCCCTCGGCGCGCTGGAGGATGAGGCTGACCGGCCGCGTCCAGGGATCGGAAAACGACCACTTGTTGCCCATGACCCGGCCGTCGATGTCGCCCTTGTATTCGCCCGGATCGCCGTAGCGCGACAGCATCTCGCCGGCGACCTTGCGGAAAAACTCCATGCTGTCGTCGCGGTAGCGCATTTTCACCCGGGCCACCCGTCCGGGCGCGGCGCAGGTGCCCACCAGCACGTAGCCGCCGGAAAAGAACTTGTCCGGAGCCACGGTCATGCGCCGCAGCCAGGGCGCGCTTTCCAGGGCCTTGGCCGAGCCCGGGCGGATGCGGTTCTTGTGTGACTGAACCGCATCGCCAAGGCCGATGCCGGCCAGCTGCGACGGGGATTCGGACCCGGCCCAGGCGAAATGGCTGGCCAGGAGCAGGGCAAGGGAGAAAACGGCAACAGCGCAGCGGTGCATGGCAAACTCCTTGGGCGTCTTATGGGCGCGGACGAATCTGCCCGCCACGGTTGCGAGCGAAAGTTTCCGAAAGCGGCTTAGCGTTCCTTGCCGATCCTGGTGGTGTCGTGGATGCCCCGGCGGGCGATTTCCCGGGACTTGAAGGCATCGAAATCGAACTTGCCCGGTGGGATGGCGTCATGCCGCTTGCGGGTCGTCTGACGGATGAAAAACCACAGGCCGGCGCTGAGGATAATGAAGATGGCGGCAAAGACGATGATCGTTTCCCACATGGGGCCGCTATAGCCGGAAAGCCCGTCGCTGTCATCCGGGCAATGCCGTTTCAGCCAAAAGGACTGGCCCGGGGCCGGGCGGGACAGGGACGAAAAAACGCCCTGGCCCGCCCCGGCCGCGTCACGGCATGCGCAGCATGCGATGCGGTCCGCCGGTGGTGGTCATCTGCCAGACCTCGCCGTTTTGCACGAAATAGCGCGACCCGTCGTAGCCGCTGGTGACGGAATCGCCGTCCACCGTGGCCGGCGACCAGTCCTTGAACGTGGACAGGTTCTTGCCGCCCATGACGTAATAGTACAGGGCGTACTGGCCGCCTTCCTTGACCAGGCAGAACTCGTACTTGTTGGGCCGGTTGTATTCGCTGGGCCGGCTGCGCACGTAGCAGCCCACCAGCAGCGGATTGGGTTCCTTGTTCACCGTGGCGTACGCCGAAGGTTTGGTGGAGAGATCGGATGGCTTGATGGCATAGAGGCCGCTACAGGCGGACAGAAGCAGGGAGAAGGACAGGGCCAGGCAGGCGAGAAGCGCAAAGCGTCGCATGGGCGTCTCCTTGTCTGAGGCTTTGTATCGAAAACCTGTATTCCCTTTTGAAATCACTGGCAATGACGATATAGGCCTGGCGGCGCGGCTCAGGCCAGGAGCGCGGCCGCGTCCCGAACAATGGCCGCGATGGGCACGCCCCGGGGGCAGGCCGCTTCGGCCGGCGCGAAATCCAGGCTCCCCAGGCGGCCGCGAAGCGCCTCGGGCAGGCTGGCCAAGAGCTCCCGGGCCAGTTCCCGCTGGCCGTAATCCCGGTAATACATCATGGCCCGCATGACGTCGGCCACGGGCACGGCCCCGCCCATGGCCCCGCCGCACACCGCGGCGCAGCCGGCGCAGTAGTCCCCGGCCGTGGCCGCGGCAAAGCGGCCCAGGACCTCGAAATCCTCCCGGGCCAGGGACGTGGCGTCCCGGGCGGCGGCCACATTGGCGGCCAGGATGGTCAGGTTGGGCATCTGGGAACAGACGCCGGCAATGTCCGGATTGGCCCAGATGGCCTTGAGCTTGGCCTGCTTGTCGGTGAATCCCTTCTCCAGAAAGTGCCCGGCCATGTCCAGTTCGGCCTGGGAGTCGGTCTTGACCGGCCCGCCGCCCTGGGTCTTCATGGCCACCACGCCGATGCCGGCCGCCTTGGCCGCGGCCAGGGCGGCTTGCATTTTGGGCTCATGCATGAGCCGGAAGTTGTAGGACACCATGGCCGCGTCGATCCAGCCGAGCTTGGCCGCGCCGGCCAGGCACTCCTCCATGTTGTTGTGGGAGCTGAAGCCGACGAACTTGATCTTGCCGGCCTTTTTCATCTGATCGGCCCAGTCCTTCACCTGGCCGTCCATTTCGGCAATATCCGAGATGCCGTGGACGTAAAACAGGTCCACATACGGCGTCTTGAGCCGGGCCAGGGCCGCTTCCAGGCGCTCGGTGAACGCGCCGCCCTTGGACACGAGCTTGGTGGTCAGCACGATATCCTTGCGGGCGTCCGGGTTTCTGGAGAAAAACCGGCCGAAGCCTTCCTCGGACAGGCCGTTGCCGTAGGCCTCGGCCGTATCCCAGAAGTTGACGCCCCAGGCCAGGGCCTGCTTGAGCAGAAGCTGGTTGTTGATGGTGTCGAACATGCCGCCGAGATTGAGGATGGACACCTCCAGGCCGGTCTTGCCCAGGGTGCGCCTGGGCATGGGAGCCAGCCCGGGCTTGTCCGCCGGTGCGGGGGCGGCCAGGGCGCTGCCGGGAAGCCCGGCCAGGCCGGCGACAAGGCCGCTTGCGCCCAGGGTCTTCATCAGGTCCCGGCGGGTCAGGCCGGAGCGTTTTTCGCGCGTCATGGCGATCCTCCTTTATGGTGTCAAGCGGCCTCAGGCCAACATGCGGCCCGGGCCGGATCGGGATTCGTTTTCGTTGGTCACGCGGATGGCCCGAAGCCCGGACACCGGGCATTCGTGCTCGCACATGCCGCAGCCGATGCAGCGCGCGGGGTCCACGTGGGGCTGCTGGAGCCGGGCCACGATCTCCACGGTGCGGACGTCGGGCAGGGGCTTTTCCAGAACCAGTTCCGCGTCCGTGGCCGCGACGATACGTGAGGGCGCGCCGGCCGGGTCGTCGGCCGATCGGGCGAAATAGTCGCCCCCGGCCAGGTTGCGGCCAAGGGCCAGCGGCGCGCCCAGGCGCAGGCTGGCCCCGGAGGCGGCCACGGGCATGAACCGGCCGTCGCGCACCGGCTCGAACACGGCCTGGGTGTAAATGGCCTTGGGGCTGACCGGGCAGACTTCCTGGCACACGATGCAGGGCCGGCCCATGGCCCAGGGCAGGCAGCGGGTGCGGTCCACAAAGGCCGTGCCCAGGCGGATGGGGCCTTTTTCCGAGAATGCGCCGATGCCGAGGCGCTCTTCGATGGACAGGGGCCGGATGGCGGCCGTGGGGCAGACCTGGCCGCAGGCAATGCAGTTTTGCAGGCAGCCGGCCCGGCCCAGGCGGAAATCCAGGGCCGGGGTCCAGACGCCCTGGATGCCGGCGGAAAAAAGGGCCGGCTGGATGACATTGGACGGGCACACCCGCATGCACAGGCCGCAGCGCAGGCACCGGGCCAGGAACCGGTCCTCGTCCAGGGCTCCGGGTGGCCGCACCAGGGACGGGTCCCGGCCGACGCCGGCCAGGGCTCCCACCCGCCACAAGGGCACGGCCAGGACTCCGGCGGCCACGGCCACCACGGCCCCGCGCCGGCCGAGGTCCGGCAGGGGCCGTTCGCCCGAAACCGAGGGCCGGCCGGCAAAGCGCATGCGGCCCGTGGGGCAGCGGTCCAGGCAATTGAAGCACAGCACGCATTCGCTCAGGAGCAGCTCAGTCGAGGGCGAGCAGCCGCCTTCGCAGTATTCCTCGCATACATGGCAGGCTCCGCAGGAGCCGGCCTTGGCCTTGCCCACGCGCCAGGGCGCGAACCGGGTGGCCAGGCCGAAGAGCGCGCCCAGGGGGCAGAGGGTGCGGCAGAAAAACCGGGGCCGCAGGAAATTGAGGGCCAGCACGGCCAAAAGCATGCCGCCGATGAGCCAGGCCCCGGCATAGTGGCGGGCCTCGGGGAAAATCGGGCCGCCGCCGGAATCGATCAGGGGCAGGCCGGCCAGGTCGAAGCTGCGGGTCAAAAGCGGCAGGGGCGCAATGAGCCCGATCTGCAGGGACCCCAAGGCGGCGCAGGCCAGGAGGAAGAAAAGAAGCAGGTACTTCAGGCGCTGCCCGGAACCGGGCCGGTTGTCCGCGATGCGCCTGGCCCGGCCGATCCTGCGCCTGGCCAGCCAGCCGGTCATATGGTTGAGCGTGCCCAGGGGGCAGGCAAAGCCGCAAAAAAAACGGCCCACGAAAAGAGTGAGGGCCAAAACGCCCATGGCCCACAGCAAAGGGGCAAAAAGGGTGTGAGTGGCCAGGACGGTGCCCAGGGCGGCCAGGGGATCAAGGGAAAGGATCCAGCCCACGGGCCAGCCCCGCAGTTGCCACAACCGGTCGCCCACAGTGGCGACCACGGCCAGCCAGATGAAAAGGGCCAGGAAAAAGCCTTGGCTTATGCGCCGGGCAACGACAATGCGCATGGGATCAGCCTGCCGCGGGTTCGGTGTTGATGGTGACGGGATTGAGCGCGGCCACGTCCCGGGTCCCCACCCCGGCCGCCTCGGCCAGGCGCAGGTAGGGCAGATCGTCCGGAGCCCGGCCGAGCAGGCCCGCGCCCAGCACGTCCGTGGCCACGGGATCGGCGGAGACGTACAGGGTTGCCGTGGCCTTGAGGTCGGACAGCGACCCGCCGGTTGGGCCGTTGGTCATCATGGACACCACGCCGTCCAGGACAAACAGCGTGGGCCGCACCAGGCGGCCGAGCTCGGCAATGACGCCGTTTATGTCCTGGTGAAAGACGTTTCGCCGGCCGCCCAAGAGCCCGTAAAGGTTTTTGAGGCTCAAGGAGGCCCCGGCCCGGTGGTGGTCCTTGACTTGGGCCAGGGCAAGGACCTTGGTCACGCCGGAAAAGGCCCCGGCCAGGGCCGGCCAGTCCTTGATCAGCCGGGCTTCCGGCAGGGTGACGGGCGAAAAAAGGCCCGGAGCCGGGATCAGGACAGCGGCTTGGGACTGCCTGGCCGCGCCGGCCAGGCCGGAAATCTCGAAGCAGGACTGCGGGCTGTTGATGGGGTTGTCCGTGACCAGCACCTTGGCCGCGCCCGCGGCCCGGCAGGCACCGGCCACGGCAGCGAGCAGTTCCGGATGGGTGGTGGCGGCCAGAGCCGGGGGCGAGGAAAAGGCGGCATTGACCTTGAGCAGCACCACGTCGCCCCGGGATACGAAGGCCTCCATGCCGCCCAGGGCCTTGATCCCGGCCTCGAACATGGCCCTGCGGTCCGTGCCGTGGACCTCGGCCAGCCGGGGTTTGCCGGCCTGGGGCGCGGCCACGGAAAAATCGCCCAGGCCGGTGAGCACCTGGCGGCTTGGCGCGGCGGTCGGGCCGATGGTGTCGGCCAGGCTCCAGCCCAGTCCGCCGGCGGCCAGGGCCAGGGCCGAGGCTCCGGCCAGCCGCTTGAGGAAGTCGCGGCGGTTGACGGCCTCGATTTCGGCCTGGTTGTCGGCGTCCACAGGACCGATCATGGCATTTTTCCTTCCAGGGCCCGGGACAGCCGCCCGGCCAGGTCCAGGGCCGCGGAGAGGCTTTGGGCGTCGTGGACCCCGGCCAGGACCCGGCCCCGGGTGAAGATGATTTCAAACGAGCCGTCCGCGGCCAGGACCGTGGCCCCGGCAGGAGCGTCCGGGGACGTTTGCGGGACATAGCCGTTTTGGCTCAAAAAGGCGGCAAAGGCCCTGGCGTCGGCCTCGGCCGCGTCCGGGGCGTCCCGCACGGCCAGAAAGGCCGTGGCCGGGCCTTGGGGCAGCGCATAGTCGGCGGTATAGACGTTGGAGAACCCGGCCATGCCCATGGCGTCCGAGGCGGCCAGGCGCACGCTGGCCGCGTCCAGGCCGTCGGTGGGGAAAAGCGCGGTTTCGGCCAGTTCGGCCCGGCCCGTGGCCGCGTCGTCCGGAAGCAGCCCGGCCAGGGCCGCAGCCATGGCCGAAAGCCCGGCCAGGGTTTCCGGACCGGCCCGGTCGGCCACCAGTTCCACGTAATGGCGGCCCTTGGTGAAATAGAGGGCGTTTTCCGTCTGATAGGCGTCGGCGGAAACCTCGCTTGGCGCGGCTCCGGGGCGGCGCTGGGCGCTTAAGACCGCAAAGGCGTCCCGGGGCGCTTGCATGGCGTAGACGTAAACCTGGACCCGGGCCCCGTCCGGGGCAACAAAGGCCCGGCAGGACATCTCCTGGAAATGGGCGGCCAAATAGAGTTCGGCCTTGCCGTCGATGCGGTCGGATAAGGTGTCGGGATCGTAGCTGTCCACGGCCGAGACAGGAGCGGTCCCGGGCAGGGCGTCCAGGAAGGCGGCCGTGGCAAAGCTGCGGGAGCCGGCGGGGCGCACGGCCCCGGCCATCTGGGGCGGGCGCAGGGCCAGCTCCACGGCCGGGTTGGGGGCCGATTGGCGGATGTATAGCCACACGGCAATGGCGGCCAGGGCGGCCAGCACCGCCCAGGCGGCCGCCTCCTGGCCCCGGGACGCCCGAACAGCGCGTCTTCGTGCCATAGTGCGTCCTATTTCCCCAGAGGCTGGCCGGTCTCGCAGTCGTAGCGCGGCGGACAGGCCAGGGCCGTGGGCAAAAGCTCCTGGGGCGGGGTGGGATCGAGCCGGCCGTCCCGGGACACGAACCGCAGCTCGCCCGTTACCGGATAGCCGCCCAGAATGGCCTTTTCCAGGCGCGCCACCGCGTCGGCGTATTCAGGCTCGGCCTTGTTCTTGTGAAACTGCCGCCGCCATTCGATCCACTGCTTGGGCGTCATGGCGCTTTGGTCCACGAACACATAGTGGGTGACGCCCTGGGGGCAGTCCTCTTCCAGGGTCAGGGTGTACTCGAAGACCGGGTTATCCGGGGACCGCCGGTCACGCCGCTCCTTTTCCCCTTCCTCGATGAGCCAGGCCGTGGGACAGGCGCGGGCGGCCACGAACTCCTTGACCGGGCCGAAAAGGTAGGCCGGGCGCATCTCGTCGGCGATGAAATAGCCGTCCAGAAAGGCCTGGGGAGGCGTGTAGGGGGCAAGGCCGGCCTCGGCGCGCAGGCCCGCCGCCCTGGCGCTTTGGGCCAGGGCCTTGGGGAGGACGCCGCACGGCGTCAGGAGAAAAACCAGGGCCAAGGCAAGCACGCGCCGCATAAACGCCTCCTGGCGGATGGTTCGCCGCGAAACTTGAAAATGGCAACCATGCCAAACTAGCAGGCCGCCCCGGGAAAGGCAAACCCCGACGCAAATCGTCACACTTCAATTTCGTAAGGACTTCCACCTCGACGCAAGGGCGAAGAAACGGCCAAAAGGAGAGCGCGGCGCTCCAGAGTGCACTGAAACGCCGCGCTTCTTGTTTGCCGGGAGCCCTCATGGGGCCGGGGCGGCAATCGCTTCATGGCCGCAAATCCTGGCCATGCTCCGATGGCGACGCCATTGAATGCGTCTGGCCCCCAAGGGATGCGCCCTTTATCAGGCGAGGTCGAAGCGGTCCAGGTTCATGACCTTGACCCATGCCTTGACGAAGTCGTTCACGAACTTCTCCTGGGAGTCCGCGCATCCGTAGACTTCCGCGATGGCGCGGATCTGGGAGTTGGCGCCGAAGACCAGGTCGATGCGGGTGCCGGTCCACTTGAGTTCGCCTGTCGTTCGGTCCCGCCCCTCGAACACGTCCCTCTCTTCCGAGACGGGCTTCCACACGGTGCGCATGTCGAGCAGATTCACGAAGTAGTCATTGGTGAGCGTTTCGGGCCGGTTGGTGAAGACGCCGTGCCGGGACTGGCCGAAGTTGGCGTTCAGCACGCGCATGCCGCCCACGAGAACAGTCATCTCGGGCGCGGTCAGGGTCAACAACTGCGCGCGGTCCACCAGCATTTCCTCCGGCGTCACGGAGTACTTGGCCTTGAGGTAGTTCCGGAATCCGTCCGCTTTCGGTTCGAGCACGGCGAACGACGCCACATCGGTCTGCTCCTGCGAGGCATCCGTGCGCCCCGGAGAGAAGGGGACGGTCACCTCGTGCCCGGCGGCCTTGGCCGCCTTCTCCACGGCCGCGCAACCGCCCAGGACGATCAGGTCGGCCAGCGAGACCTTCTTGCCGCCTGCCTGCGCGCCGTTGAACTCCTTCCGGACCGCCTCCAAGGTCTCAAGCACCTTCGCCAGTTGGGCAGGCTGGTTGACCTCCCAGTCCTTCTGCGGCGCCAAGCGAAGGCGGGCCCCGTTGGCCCCGCCGCGTTTGTCGGAGCCACGGAACGTGGAGGCCGACGCCCAGGCGGTGGAGACCAGTTGGGAAACGGACAGGCCCGTGGCCAGTATCTTGGCCTTGAGGGCGGCGATGTCCTTCTCGTCGATCAGGTCATGGTCGACAGCGGGCACAGGGTCCTGCCAGATCAGCTCTTCGGCGGGAACATCGGGGCCGAGATAGCGCGAGCGCGGGCCCATGTCGCGGTGCGTCAGCTTGAACCAGGCCCGGGCGAAGGCGTCCGCGAAC
>CAZBER010000101.1:0-12658 GCA_964490985.1 uncultured Desulfovibrionaceae bacterium
GCCGGCGACGCACGCCGCAAAGCCGGCGAGCACGCCGGCCCCATTCCGGCCCCACAAGCGCCAGCGCCTGCGGCGCATAGAAGAAAAGATGGGTCAGGTTACTAGGAAGGGATGACGTGCTTTCGGATTCACTCGGTTTGGGGGGCGATTTCGGGCCGGCTGGGCTTTGACAGCCGGCCCGAAATCGCCCCCCTAATCGGGAGGGTCCGGGAGGGGATGATCCCCTCCCGGCCGCCGGAGGCATTCTTACTTCACCTACTTCGACCGTCCCCCTGGAGTGGACATCAAATAGATTTCGTGGGGGTCGAGGATGAGCACGACCGAGCCGTCGCCCATGATGGTGGCGCCGGAGATGCCGCGCATGTCGAATTCCGAGAGATACGCGCCGAGCGGCTTGATGACGATTTCCTGGCGTTCCAGGAGCCGGTCCACGATCAGTCCCAGGCGGCGGTCGTTGTCCTGGAGGATGACCACGGGCACGATGTCGTCGTTGGCCTGGGCCTGGGGCAAATCCAGGATTTCGGCCAGCTCCACGATGCCGAGCACCTCGCCGCGCAGGGTCACGGCCTTGCGCTTGTTGACCTCGGTCATGCGCCGGACTTCGAGCTTGGTGGTCTCGGATACGGAATCCAGCGGCAAGGCGTAGGTCTGGCCGGCCACCACCACCATGAGGGCGTCGATGATGGCCAGGGTCAGCGGCAGGGACAGGGTGAACTTGGTGCCCTTGCCCACCTCGGAGGTCACGTTGACCGTGCCCTTGAGGTTTTTGATGTTGGTGCGCACCACGTCCATGCCCACGCCCCGGCCGGAGATGTCGGTGATTTTTTCGGCCGAGGAAAAGCCGGGCATGAAGATGATGTCCACGGCGTCGCGGTCATCCAGGCTCTTGGCCTCTTCGGCGGTCATGAGGCCCTTTTTTACGGCCACTTCGCGCATCTTGGCCGGATCGATGCCCTTGCCGTCGTCCTCGATCTCGATGGCCACGGAATTGCCCCGGTGATAGGCCCGCAGCCACACCCGGCCCACGGCCGGCTTGCCGGCGGCCGTGCGTTCGGCCTCGGTCTCGATGCCGTGGTCCACGGAATTGCGGATAAGATGCACCAGGGGATCGCCGATGACTTCCACCACGGACTTGTCGAGTTCGGTTTCCTCGCCTTCGGTGATGAGCGTGACTTCCTTGCCGGATTTGCGCGACAGGTCGCGCACCAGGCGCGGGAAGCGCGAGAACACCGTGGACACCGGCACCATGCGCACCTTCATGATGGTGTCTTGCAGGTCGTCGGAGATGCGGGCCATGGCGTAGGTGGTCTCGGTGAGCTGCTGGCCGATGTGGGCCACGTCGTTTTTGCCTTCTTCCAGGGACCGGGCCAGCATGGCGAAGCGGTTGCGGTTGATGATGAGCTCGCCGATCAGGTTCATGAGGTGGTCGAGCTTTTCGTGGTCCACCCGGATGGTGGCCGAGACCTTGGGCTTGCCCGCGTCGTTTGGCTCGGCCGCAGCGGCCGGCTTGGGGGCCGGGGCGGGCTTGGGTTCCGGCTTTGGCTTCGGTTTGGGCGCAGGCTCGGGCTTCGGTTCAGGTTTGGGCTGGGGCTCCGGGGCCGGCGCGGGCTCCGGTTCGGGCTCGGGCTGCGGGGCCGGTTCTTGGGCCGGAGGCAGGGAGGCGGCCGGCGGGGCCGGCGGAGCGTCGCCCGTGCGCAGCTTGGCCAGGGCGGCCGTGATCATGTCCGCCAGGATGGCGCATTCCTGGCGCAGGATGTCCAAGAGCGCGTCAAAGGACAGGCCGGATTTGCGGGCCTGGTCCACCAGGCCGGCGGTGCGCTCGGCATGGGTCTTGAGGTCCGCCAGACCCATGTAGCCCGAGGAATTCTGGATGGTGACCAGGGCCCGGTACAGGCCGTCCACCATGTCCTTGGAATCGGGATCGACAGCCAGGCCGCTTAAGGCCACGTGCATGTGTTCGAGCTGCTGGCCGATGGTGGACTCGAAAATGCTGACATCCTCGGGGTCGTAGCCCGGGGAGGCCGGCTTTTGGTCCCCGGGTTCCGGTTCGGGCTCGGCAGCGGCTTCAGGGGCGGCTTCGGGAGCCGGCTCGTCGGCAACGACCGGTTCGGCGGCCGGCTGCGGCCTGGCCGTGGGGGCCTCGGCCACCACGCCGTCCTCGGAAGCCTGCTTGAGCCGGGCCACCAGGGGCCGGATGTCCAGGGGCGTGGCCACGCTGGAGACCGGATCGATCCGGCTGACCAGGGCTTCCACCTGGTCCACCACGGAAAGCAGCAAATCCACCATGGCCGGCGAGACCTGAATCTCGCCCTTGCGCACGCGGTTGAGCAGGGTTTCGGCCTCGTGGGTCAGGCCGTTTAATTCCTTGTGCCCGATAATGCCGCTGTTGCCCTTGAGGTTGTGGAAATAGCGGAAGATGTCGTTGACGCGCTCGGAGCGGCCCTCGCCCGAGGATTCCAGCTCCAGCAGGGCGGCATTGAGGCGTTCGATGATTTCCCGGCCTTCTTCCAGGAAGTCGGCCATATGCCCCTCACCGATGGAGGTGAGCGGATAGGGCTCGGCCTCGAAGGGCGGCAGGTCCTCGATGCCCGCTTCGGGCCTGGGGGCGGGCTCGGGGTCCTGGGCGGGGGGGACGCCGCCCGGGGCGTTCGGCGCGACCGCGGCGTCCTCCATGGGAAAGGCTTCTTCCGAAGCAGCGGGCCGGGCCTTTGGCGGCGGCACCGAGCCGCCTTCCAGATGGGCGGCGATGCGGGCAATGACCGCGGAGGTGTCCACCTCGCCCTCGGAGCCCTTCTGCTCCAGATTCTCGATCATGGTGCGCAGCAGGTCCGTGGCCAGAAGGATCACGTCCATGATTTCGGGCGTGACGCCGATATTGCCCTTGCGCAGTTCGTCCAGGATGTTCTCGGCCTTGTGGGCCAGGCCGTTGATGGCGTTTAGGCCCAGAAAGCCCGAGGCTCCCTTGAGGGAGTGCATGGGGCGGAAAATGTCGTTGAGGAGGCTTAAATTGTCCGGTTTGCGCTCGAGTTCCAGGAGGTTGGGCTCGATGGTTTCGAGATGCTCCCGCGCCTCCACGATGAAATCGGCGAACAATTCCGGATCCATGAACTCCTGGCTCATCAAGGCACCTCGCGGCTGTCGCTGGAAAGCCGGGCGTTGTCCTAGCCCAGCAGCATCTTGACGTTTCGCACCATGACTTCAGGCTGGGCCGGCTTGACCATGTACAGATTGGCGCCGATGGACAGGCCTGCGTGAATGTCGCGTTCCTCGCCCTCGGTGGACAGCACCACGATGGGGATGTCCCGATAGGCGTCCTGCTCGCGGACGGTCTTGATGAAGGTGATGCCGTCCATGCGCGGCATGTTGATGTCCGTGATGATCAGGTCCACCTGCGGATCGGTGTACAGCTTCTCCAGACCGTCCAGGCCGTCCTCGGCGGCAGTCACCTTGAAGCCTTCCTTGCGCATGATAAACGCCACCAGGTTGCGCACGGTTTTCGAGTCGTCCACGATGAGGATATGCTTGGACATGGACCTACCTCCTCAACTCTTCAAAACCTTTTGAAAAAGGCTGTCAATGGAGAGAATCTTGACCAGGGCGTCGCCGACCTTGAGCAGCCCGGAAATAAAGACCGGGGCCACGCCGATCCGGGCTTCCACGCCCCACTCGACGTCCTCTCCATACGCCTGATGCATGGCCGCGATGGCTTCCACCATGAGCCCGAGCTGCATGTCGCCGCGGCGGCAGACGATGATGAACCGGTTTTCCCCGCCTGTCCTGGACAGGTCCATGAGGCCGGCCATGTCCACCAGGGGAACCACCCGGCCGCGCAGGTTCATGATGCCGCAGATGTGGGGCGGCGCGGCCGGCAGCCGGGTCGGCGGCACGGCCCGGATCACTTCCTGGACCTGGGCGATGGGCACGGCCAGTTCCTGGCCGCCCGTGCGAAAGCCCACCAGCTTGAGCTCCCGGGCCTGGCGCAGGGCCGCTTCCACGGACGCCGCCTCTGCGGACGAGTCCGGGGAAGCCGGAGCCTCGGGCGCGGCCAAAGCCTTGGACGCCAGCGGCCCGGACACGGATTCCACCACGGCCGGGCGGGTCAGGCCCTGCCGATCCAGGGAGGCCTCGAAATCCGAACCCAGGTAGCGCTCCAGAAAGGCCCGCTCCGAGACGGTATAGCCGCCGACCGGGGCCTCCTCGGGCAAGGACACCTGCTGCTCGAAATAGTTTTCCAGAATGGAATTCGCGGTATTCACAGGGCCGCCACCTCCTCGGCCAGGCTGGCGTATTCCCGGGCTCCCCGGCAATCCGGGGCGATGTCCTGGACCACCTTGCCGTTGGCGCTGGCCTCCCGGAACTTGGTGTCCAGGCCAATGACCGTGGCGAACATGCGCGGTCCGAATTTCTGGCGCAAAAGAGCCAGCACCCGGGCGCAGGCCTTGGCCCGGCGGTCGAACATGGTGGCCAGGGCCCGGTAGGCAATGGGGCGCGGCAGGGCGCGGTTGAGGGTGCGCAGGGTGTCGAACAGCAGGCGCACGCCGTGCAGGGCCAAAAAATCCGTCTGAATGGGAATGATCAGGAGGTTGGAGGCCACCAGGGCGTTGACCAGCACCACGCCCGTATGCGGCGGGCAGTCCAGGATGATGTGGTCGTACCGGGGCCCGGCCGCCAGCGCGTTTTTCAAAAGCACTCCCTTCCCCTTGCGATCCTTGAGATCCAGTTCCATATCCGAAAGCCGCACCTGGCTCGGGGCCAGGTCAAAGGCCGCCCGGGCCGGCCGCCGGATCACCTCGGGCCAGGGCACGGCCCGCGGGTCCTCGGCCAGAAACACGTCCGCGGCCGAGGCGGACACGGCTTCGGGAAAAATGCCCATATGGGCCGAAGCGCACCCATGCGGGTCCAGGTCCATGACCAGGACCCGCCGGCCCATCCTGGCCAAGGCCGCCCCCAGGGACAGGGCCGTGGTGGTCTTGCCCACCCCGCCCTTCTGGTTGGCTATGGCCAGAACTTGGGCCACGGCCGCTCCGGAAACGCCCTGGCCTTTCCCCGTGCCATCGCCTTACTCCTCTTTGCTGTAGATGATGGCCCCGGGGTAATGCTTGGGGCGAAAGGCCCGGGAAATGTTGTGCAAGGATTCGGAGTGGCCGATGAGCAGGTATCCGCCCGGGGTCAGGTTGTCGTAAAAGGCGTTGATGACGTTTTTTTTCATCTCGTCGTCGAAATAGATGATGACGTTGCGGCAAAACACGATGTGGGACCGCTCCACGCGCTTGAGCTGGACCCGGTCGCTCAAATTGATCTGCCCGAACGACACCAGCCGCTTGACTTCGGGTTTGAGCCGGAAGTTGCCGCCTTCCGGAGCGAAGTAGCGGGCAACGATCTCCTTGGGCGTGGTGCGCAGGGTGTATTCGTTGTAAAGGCCCTCCCGGGCCGTGGCCAGCACGGCCTCGGACAGGTCGTTGGCCGTGATGCGGATGTCCCAGGCGGCGATTTCCGAGCGCAGCACCTCGTGCAAAATGATGGCAATGGTGTAGGGCTCCTCGCCGGTGGAGCAGCCCGCGGACCAGATGCGCAGCCGCCGCTGTCTCTGGGCCTTGAGCCGGTCCAGGGCGTCCTTGAGGATCATGTCCTGGAACACCTTGAGCTGGGGCGGATTGCGGTAAAAGCTGGTCTCGTTGGTGGTGATGACCTCGAAAAGCCGGTTGAGCTCCTGGCGGCGGCCCGGATCGTATTGCAGGTAGGCGTGGTATTCGGCGAAGCTCTTGAGGTTTAAGTCCTTCAGCCGCCCGGCCAGGCGGTTTTCCACCAGATACTTGCGGTTGTCGGCCACATAGATGCCGGATTGGGCATAGATGAAGTCCCGCAGCTGGGCAAACTCCGCGTCGGAGATCTTGAGGTCCTTGCGCAGGGAAATCGTCTTGGAAAAAAGCGAGGTCATGGACTAGCGCTCCCCTTGCTCGTCCTGCAGCCTGGCAATGGCC
The DNA here is from genome assembly GCA_964490985.1 of uncultured Desulfovibrionaceae bacterium. Classification (GTDB taxonomy): domain Bacteria; phylum Desulfobacterota; class Desulfovibrionia; order Desulfovibrionales; family Desulfovibrionaceae; genus Solidesulfovibrio. The sequence continues at coordinate 5,982 of CAZBER010000101.1, forward strand.
GCGTCCACGGCCTCGGCCAACTCCGGATCATCCGCCGCAGCCAGCCCCAAAAGCGCCTGAAAGGCATCCGGACCACCGATCTCGCCCAGGGTTTCCACGGCCTTAAGCGCCACCAGCTTGCCCGGTTCCCCGGCCAGGGCCGCCAAGCGGGCCACGGCCTGCCGTTCGCCCCGCACCCCCATGGCCTCCACGGCCCGCACGCGCACCCAGTCGTCCGGGTCGTCCAGGGCCCGAACCAGATAGGGAAAAACCTTGTCGCTGTCACACCCGCCCAAAAGCTCCACCACGGCCAGCCGCACGTCCCGGTGCTCGTCGTCCAGGCAACTGACGATCAGCGGCAGCCCCCACTCCTCGTGACCGCACATCTCGGCCAGGGCTTCCAGGGCGATCTTGCGGATGTCCGGCACCGCGTCGGACAGGGCCGCCTTGAGGATGTCCAGATGGTCGCGCACGCCCATCTTGCCCAGGGCATAGACGGCCATGAGGCGTTCCATGGGCTCGTGGCTGGCCGCCAGTTCCCGGAACCGGGCGTCGAGGACCTCGCCGTCGATGGCCACGCAGGCCTCCAGGGCGGCTTCCTTGACCGCGTCCGAGGGATGCCCGAGCAGGTCGAAGACCCGCTCTCCGGCCGCGGCCAGGCGCATCTTGCCGCCCAGAAAACCCAGGGCCTCCAGAAGCAACGGCTCTTCGTCGCGCGTGAGCATGTCCAGGAAAAAATCCACGGCCTCGGTCCCGGCTATGATGGACAAGGCCCTGGCCGCGGGCTGGCGCAAGGCCGGGGGCAGGTCGGGAAAGGCGTCCATGATGCACCCGGAAGAAGCCGCGCCGGGCAGGGCCGCCAGCACGTCCAGGGCGACCAGCCGGCGCGCGTCGGCTCCCTGGCGCAGGGCCTGGGCCAGGGCGTCGCAGGGCCCCATGTCCCGCAGGGCGGCCACGGCGTGCTCGTAGCGTTCCGGATGAACGTCCCGGTCAAGGCCGGCGGCATGGTCCAACACCGCGCCGGCGGCCTGCTCGCCGCCCACGGACCCGAGTCCGGCCACGGCCGCGTCCTGGACATCTTCCTCGTCGTCGGCCAGGGCGGCCAGAAGGTATTCCCGGAACCGGTCCCGCTCGGACTGGCTCAAAAGCGACAGGGCCTTGCCGCCGAGGATGCGCACCACGGCCTTGACGATCTTGTTGCGCAAGACCCCGGGCGAGGCGTCCATGCGTTTTAACAGCATGGTCACGGCCTTGATGTTGCCGATCTCGCCCAGGGCGTCCACGATCATGGACGCCACCAGGTCCGAGCTCTTGTCCAGGGCCTTGACCAGAGCCCCCACCGAAGAGGCGTCGCGGATCTTGGCCAGGGCCTCGATGACCGCGAACTGGACCCATTCCTCGTCGCACAGGGCCTTGCCCAGGCACGAGGCCGCCTCGTGAAAGCACAGATCGCCCAGGCTCACCGCGGCCTGGTAGCGGACATTGACCTCGGGGTCCTTGAGCAGCGCGTCGCACAGGGGTCCCACGGCCAGCCGGCTGTCCGTGGAGCCCAGGATGTCCGAGGCGAAGATGCGGATATCGGGATCGGCGTCGTGGAGCAGTTCCAGGAGGGTGGGAAAATCATGCACGCCCACGGCCCGCAGGATGTCCATGGCAGCGTTGCGGGTGGGGGCGTCGTCGGAGCGCAAAAGCGGCTTGACCGCCGCCACCACCTCCTTGCCGCCGATCTTGCGCAGGGCCGTGTCCGCCGCCTCCTGCACCCCCAGGTTCTGGGAACACAGCAGCCTGGCCAGAAAAGGCACGGCCTCCTGGCAGCCGGCCTCGCCGGCCTCGTAGGCCGCGTCCCGCAGCGCGTCCGCATCGTCGACGTCGAATTTCCGGCAAAGGTCCTTGCAGTCCGCCATGCCGCGTCCTTGGCCGTCCTTTTGGGAAACGGTCATTTGTAGAGGTTGTGGAGTATGGCCTCGCCCATCTCGTCGATGTCCACGATCGCATCGGCCAGCCCGGCATCCACAATGGCCTTGGGCATGCCGTACACCACGCAGGTGGAATCGGACTGGGCCAGGGCGCGGCCGCCCTTGGCCTTGAGCGCGCGCATGCCCTCCAGGCCGTCGCTGCCCATGCCGGTCAGCACCACGCCCAGCCCCCGGCGTCCCACGCCAACGGCCACGGAATCGAAAAGCACCGTGACCGAGGGCTTGTACAGGGCCTCCCGGGGTTCCTCCACCACCCGCACGTCGATGCGGCTGACCTTCTGGTCGATGCGCAGATGCTTGCCGCCCGGAGCCACGTAGGCCACGCCGTGCTGCAGGCGTTCGCCGTCCTCGGCCTCCTTGACCGCAATGCGGCACACGCTGTCCAGACGCTTGGCAAAGGGGCCGGTAAACGCGGCCGGCATGTGCTGGGCAATGAGGATGCCGGCCGGAAAATCCTGGGGCAGGACCGAAAGCACCTTCTGCACGGCCGGCGGGCCGCCCGTGGACACGCCGATGGCCACCAGGTCGCGGACCGGCGTTCCCGAAGGCCTAGTCGCGGTGCGGGCAGGGCCGTCGGCCGCCGGGGCAGCGGGCCGGGCCGCCAGGCTCCGGGAGCGCGCGGCCAGGACCGAGCGGGTCAGATGGCTCATGCGCCGGCGGGCGATGAGCTTGACCTTGGCCCGCAGGTCGTCTTCGATCTTGACGATGTCCAGGGACACCTTGGAAAGCTGCTTGGGGATGAAATCCACGGCTCCCAGCTCCATGGCCTTGAGCGTGGCTTCGGCCCCTTCGGTGGTCAGGGAGCTGACCATGAGCACCGGGCGCGGCATCTCCATCATGACGTGGCGCAGGGCGGTCAGGCCGTCCATGCGGGGCATCTCGATGTCCATGGTGACCACGTCGGGCTGATGGAGCCGGATCATCTCCAGCCCCTCTTCGCCGTCGCGGGCCGTGGCCACCACCTGAATCTCCGGGTCCTTGCCCAACATGGTGCTCAGCGCCTTGCGCATGAACGCCGAGTCGTCCACCACCACTACCTTGATCACGAAGAGCTCCTGATTGCGCCGGCGCCGCGTCGCGGCGGGGCTGCCGCCCGAACAGGCCGATTTTGCGGGCAACCCGCCGCACACCCAATGATTTAGATGAAGCTTGCCCGTCTGACAACCGACATTGGGGGTTGCCAAAGCCCGGATCATGCATTAAAGCCATTTCCTCCACGTCGGGATGTGGCTCAGTCTGGCTAGAGCGCTGCGTTCGGGACGCAGAAGTCGGAGGTTCGAATCCTCTCATCCCGACCAGACATTTCAAGGGGTTGCCGTGAGATACGGCAACCCCTTTTTCTGTGCATAGCGCACGCCCGGGCCGGTTTCCGGCTTTACTCCCGGCCCGCCGCTTCCTCCGGGACAGCCCCGCTCCCTTCCCGGCAACGGGCCTCGGCCAGGATTTCCAGGGCCTGGGCCATGATTTCCAGCAGCGCGCCCACGTGGTTGGCGCAGTAACACTCGATGCCCTCGGGCCGGCCCGCATCCACGGCCAGCCAGTCCGGCTCCGGAAAGAGCTGGGACGCCTCGGCCAAACGGAGCTCCAGCTGCTCCAGCAGATCGTCGACGCCCCGCACGCCCAGGCCGGGCGTCTCCAGGACCATCCGCAATTTCTCGAACACGTCGCGAAGCTTTTCCCAACGATTGTGTTCCCGCTGGAAGGCATCCCAAAAGGAAGCCAAGGAATCGGCTTGCATGGTCCGGGCTCCTTTGCCGTGGCGCATGCCGGCCCTATACCCGTACCGGCCCGGGATTGCCAGTCTTCCCCGCCGCCTGGCGGGCCGGGGTTGCCCTTCCCCCTGCCAACGATTATCATTATCACGTATGAACAACCCCGCCCCCCCCATCGCCCAAGACGTCACCCTCCAGGTTCCGGTCAAGGGCATGCACTGCGCCGCCTGCTCCGCCCGCATCGAACGCGCCGTCTCAGCCATGCCCGGCGTGGCCGGGATCAGCGTCAACCTGGCCGACGAGTCCATGCGGGTGTCCTTTGACCCGGCCCGGCTGTCCCTGGACGACATCGGCAAACGCGTGGCCGAGCTCGGCTTCACCCTGGCCCCGCCGGCCTCGGAGACCTCCCTGGAGCTGGCCATCGGCGGCATGCACTGCGCCGCCTGCTCCTCGCGCATCGAACGCGTGACCCGAAAACTGCCCGGGCTTATCCGGGCCGACGTCAACCTGGCCGCAGCCTCCGGAACGTTCGTCTTCGATCCGGCCGTGCTCAGCCAGCGCCACCTGCGCCAGGCCATTGCCGACCTGGGATTCACCACCGAGGTGGTCACGGCCGCCGGCAACCGCTTCGCCAAACAGCAGGAAGAGGCCAAGGCCGAGCTTTCCCGCCGCAAACGGGAGCTCATCCCGGCCCTGATCCTGGGCGGCGCGCTCCTGGCCGTGTCCATGGGCCACATGCTGGGCCTGCCCCTGCCCCATTTCCTGCACCCCGAGACCGCGCCGGCAGCCTTCGCCCTGACCCAGCTCGCGCTGACCGCCCCCATCGTCTGGCTGGGCCGCCGGTTTTACCGCGACGGCATCCCGGCGCTTTTGCGCGGCGGCCCCAACATGGACAGCCTGGTGGCCGTGGGCACGGGCGCGGCGTTGGCCTACAGCCTGGCCAACCTCGTTTTGATCCTCATGGGCTCCGACCCGGCCGCCCGGGCCATGGACCTCTATTTCGAGTCCGCCGGCGTGCTGTTGGCCATGATTTCTCTGGGCAAGTACCTGGAAGCCTCGGCCAAATTCAAAACCTCGGACGCCATCGCGGCGTTGGTGCGCCTGGTTCCAGACAAGGCCACGCTGCTTCGCGACGGCGCCGAGTCCTCCATTCCCGTGGACGAGGTCGAGCCCGGCGACCGGCTGCTGGTGCGACCGGGCGAACGCCTGCCCGTGGACGGCGAGGTGTTGGAAGGCGCGTCGCGCGTGGACGAGTCCATGCTCACGGGCGAACCCATGCCCGCGTCCAAACGTCCCGGCGACGCGGTCACCGGCGGCACCCTCAACACCACCGGCAGCCTGGTCATGCTGGCCAAGCGGGTGGGCGCGGACACCACGTTGTCGCGCATCGTGCGCCTGGTGCGCGAGGCCCAGGGCTCCAAGGCCCCCATCGCCAACCTGGCCGACACCGTAAGCTTCTATTTCGTGCCCTCGGTCATGGCCGTGGCCCTGGCTTCGGGGCTGGCCTGGCACTTCCTCGGCCACGCGGACTTCTCCTTTGCCCTGCGCATCTTCGTGGCCGTCATGGTCATTGCCTGTCCGTGCGCCATGGGCCTGGCCACGCCCACGTCCATCATGGTGGGCACGGGCCGGGGGGCGCGGCTGGGCATCCTGGTCAAATCCGGGGCCGCCCTCCAGACCGCCGGAGACATCGGCGTGGTGGTCTTCGACAAGACCGGAACGCTCACCCACGGCAAGCCGGAACTGACCGACCTCGTGCCCACGGACGGCACGGACATGTCCCCCGACGACCTGCTGGCCCTGGCCGCCGCGGCCGAGGCCCGCTCGGAACATCCCCTGGCCCGGGCCGTGACCGGTGCGGCCACGGCCAAAAATCTCACCCCGCCCGCGCCCGAAACCTTCGAAGCCGTGCCCGGGCACGGCGTGGCCGCCCGCATCTCGGGCCAAGACGTGCTGGTGGGCACGCCGGAATTTCTCCGGCAAAAGGGCATAACCGTCTCCGAAGCCGCCGACACGGCCGCCGCCTCCCTGGCCGAGGCCGGCAAGACCGTGGTGCGCCTGGCCGTGGACGGCCGGCCGGCCGCTGTCCTGGCCATCGCGGACACGGCCCGGGACGAGGCGGCCGCGGTGGTGGCCAACCTGACGGCCCAAAACATCGATGTGGTCATGCTCACCGGCGACGCGGAAAAAACCGCCCGAGCCGTGGCCAAAGGCCTGGGCGTGACCCGGGTGGTGGCCCGGGTCCTGCCCGAACGCAAGGCCGAGGAAGTGGCCCGGCTTCAGGCCGAAGGCCGCAAGGTGGCCATGATCGGCGACGGCATCAACGACGCCCCGGCCCTGGCCGCCGCCGACCTCGGCGTGGCCATGGGCTCGGGCATCGACGTGGCCGTGGAATCCTGCGACGTGGTGCTCATGCGAAACGACCTGCGCGGCGTGCCCGCCGCCCTGGAGCTGTCCCGGGCCGTCATCGCCAACATCAAGCAGAACCTTTTCTGGGCCTTTGCCTTCAATACCATCGGCATCCCGGTAGCGGCCGGCGCGCTCCACCTCTTCGGCGGCCCGACGCTCAACCCCATGATCGCCGGCACCGCCATGGCGCTCAGCTCCTTCACCGTGGTCACCAACGCTTTGCGCTTGCGATTTTTTACACCGAAGACGGTGTAAAGAATAAAGATGCCTCCGGCGGCCGGGAGGGGGTCACCCCCTCCCGGACCCTCCCGATTAGGGGGGCGATTTCGGGCCGAGCATCAAAGCCTGCTCGGCCCGAAATCGCCCCCCTAACCAGAAGTATCCAGAAGCGGATCACGCCCTTCCGCCAGGCCTAGCTCTCTTTTATGCGCCGCAGGCGCTGGCGCTCGTGGGGCCGGAATGGGGTCGGCGTGCTCGCCGGCTTTGCGGCGTGCGTCGCCGGCCCCATTCCGGACCCACCGACGGTCACTCGCCCGCCACCCACCGCCCCGCCCGGCCAAACGGTAACGGGGGTCCGGGGGGCCTCGCTCCCCGGCGGGTC
>CAZBER010000102.1:0-12593 GCA_964490985.1 uncultured Desulfovibrionaceae bacterium
CGGCGTGCCCGAGGTGTCGGGACGAGACGCGCCCGACATGCCCGACGTGCCGGAGGGGAAAAGGTTCTGGTCGTTGCCCGCGCCTCCGGGCGTGGTCTGGCCCCGGCCCGACGTCCCGGTGCCGGTCGATGTCCCGGTGCCGGTCGATGTCCCGGTGCCGGTCGATGTCCCGGTGCCGGTCGAGCCGGCCGAGCCCGGGATCATGTCCCGGCCGGAAAGGCCCGGCTTGCCGGTCTGGTCCTGGCCGGAGTCGCTGGGGGACGAGCTTCCGGACATGTACGGCGAACCCGGCTGTCCGGTGCCCTCGTATTGGGCCACCACCACGCTTCCGGCCGCGCCGGCCCCATCCGCCGGGCCGCTCCAACCCGCGCCGGCCGCACCGGCCGCGAGAGACACTGTGGCAATGCCGATCAACACGGAAAACGGTTTCATACTGCCTCCTTTCCCCGGCTGGGGATGCCCCGGCCCACTGGTGGGCGGGGCTGGTCCATTCTGGCGTATGGAAGCAAAACCGGTTCCTGTCAATCGCCCTCCCGGGCCGCATCGTCGGCCCGGGCCGCCTTGGCCGCGCCATTTCTTTCTCTTTTCCGAACACAACGGAAACGCTTGCGGCTTAAGACAAACAAATCATCCCAATTACAGTTTCGACTTGAGCACCATGTCGGTAATGGGTCCCCGCGAGCGCTCGCCCTTGAGCACGATATGGGCGTAATTGGGGAAGCCCTTGAACTTGCGCACGATCCAGTTGAGCCCGTTGTTGGCCTCGTTGAGATAGGGGTTGTCCACCTGGGAGGTGTCGCCGAGCACCACGCATTTGACCCCCTCGCCCATGCGCGTCAGCACGGCCCGCACCTCGGTGCGCGACAGGTTCTGGGCTTCGTCGATGATGACAAAGGCGTTTTCGATGTTCATGCCGCGCACAAAGGCCAGGGGCAGGATCTCGAACTTTTTGGGGTTGATGCGCAGCATTTCGTCGTTGGGGTTGAGAAACACCTTGTTGGCCGCCCGACAGCGGTGCAGCTTGACCAGCAGGTCGAAGATGTATTTCACGTACGGTTCCATCTTTTCGGACACGTCCCCGGGCAGGTAGCCCAGCTTGGCCCCGATCTCGATGGTGGGCTTCAAGACGAAGATCTTTTCGAACTGTTTTTTCTCCTGCACCGCGTACAGGGCCGAGGCCAGGGCCAGAAACGTCTTGCCGTACCCGGCCTCGGACTGGATGGAGACCAGGTCGATGTGCGGGGCCATGATCAGTTCCAGGGCCAGGTTCTGGTACACGGTGCGGGGCCGCACGTTCCACACGTCGCAGGTATAGGCAATGACCCGCTCCCCGTCCGGCGCGTGCAGCACGGGCTTGCCGTCGCGCCAGGAGAAGCTGTTGGGCGCGGGCTGCTCGTTTTCCTCCACAAAGCCGGTGTAGCGCTGGGATTCGGATTCAAACGGCTTGGAATCCCGCAACTCCTCGCTTTTTATCCCCCGCAGCTCGGCCTGGAGCTTGAGGATGCGGTCGTTGGTGACCAGGACCGGGTCCTCGATGGACGAGGCCTGGACCTCGTCCAGGATGTGGTTGTCCACGATGTCCGTGAACGGCGAATGGCTCTTGTCGTTCTGGATGAAATGGATGGAATCGCGGTTGTCGCTTAAGATCTGGATGACGTTGGCCACGATGTGGCGCAGCTTCGGGGTCTTTTTGAGCCCTTCCAGCTCCATGAGCACGTGGTACGGGATGTGGATTTCGTTTTCCACGCCGTTTCGCAGCTTCAGGATGCTCTGCGGGTTCTCGATCAGGACGTTGGTATCCAGGACGTAGTTCTTGCGCCCCTGGGCTCCGTTTTCACGCATGCGCTCCTCCACGGTTGCGGCGACGCCTGGTCGCACGAAAAAGGCGGCGCAGCGCTCTCCGCGCCACGCCGCCCGCTCCTGCCAAAAATTTCGAGAACCTGGGCAAATCCGTTTCCTTGATGCGGCCTAGTGCCGCTTTTGCAGCTTGGCCCGGTACAGGATGGCCCCCAGGTTCATGCCCAACACCAGGATGATCAGTACCAGGGCCGTGCCGTATTGCAAAGGCCGGGTCTTGTCGATCTCGGTGCCGGCCGTGGCCAGGACGTAGATGTGGTACGGCAGGGCCATGACGCTGTCCGTGAGGCTGGTGGGCAGGTAGGGCGTGAAAAAGACCGCTGCCGTGAACATGATGGCCGCGGTCTCGCCCGCCACCCGGGACAGGCCCAAAATGGCCCCGGTGAGCATGCCGGGCAGGGCCGCCGGCAGCACCACCAGCCGGATGGTCTGCCATTTGGTGGCCCCCAGGCCCAGCGACGCCTCGCGGTAAGTCTGGGGCACGGCCTTGAGCGCCTCCTCGGCCGTGCCGATGATCACCGGCAAAACCAGGATGGAAAGGGTCAGGATGCCTGAAAGCAGGCTGATCCCCAGGCCGAAGAAGGTGACGAAAAAAGCCAGGCCGAACAGGCCGAAGACCACCGAGGGCACGCCGGCCAGGTTGTTGATGCCCAGGCGTATGAGCCGCAGCATGCGGCCCGGCCGGGCATATTCATTGAGGTACACGGCCGAGGCCACGCCCAGGGGAAAGGCCACCACCATGGTGCCCAGGCTCAGGGAGATGGTGCCCAGGATGCAGGGCAAAATGCCGCCCGCGGTCATGGAATCCCGGGGCATTTCGGTCAGAAATCCCCAGGAGATGGCCGGCAGGCCCTTGATCAGCAAAAAGACGCAGATAAGGACCAAAGCGGCCAGGTTGACCAGGGAGGAGAGCCCGAAAACCCCCCACATGACCTTTTGGGTGCGATGCCGGCGGGCCAGGCCCTGTTGCGTGATGGCGATGCCGTTCATGGCGGTGCTCCTTGGGAGCCTACTGTCGTATCCTCGAAGTTCGAGCATACGAATTATGAGGACAAGATACTTACTCGGATAATTTATTTTTTCTTAAAAAATACGATCGTATTTTTTAAGGGACGCCACACTACAGGGTGGCCGCGCCGACCTGTTTGTGCTTTTCGGCGATATGGCTGGCCACCAGGTTGAAGGCCAGGGTGAAAAGGAACAGCACGATGCCGATGGCGAAAAGCGCCCGATAGTGGTTGCCCCGGAAGGAGGCCTCGGCCATTTCCGCGGCAATGCTCGAAGGCATGGGCCGCACCGGGGCGAAGATCGAATTTGGGACAAGGGCCGCCCCGCCGGCCACCATCAACACCACCATGGTTTCGCCGATGGCCCGGGACATGCCGAGCATGATGGCCGTGGAAATGCCTGACAGGGAGGCCGGCAGCACCACCCGGGCAATGGTCTCGAAATGCGTGGCCCCCAGGGCCAGGGAGGCTTCCTTGAGCTCCCGGGGCACGCTGTAGACGGCGTCCTCGGAAACGCTGCAGATGGTGGGCACGGACATGAACGCCAGCATGAGGGCGGCGTTGAAGAGATTGAGGCCCGTGGCCAGATCAAAGGTGTCCTGCAGGTACGGGGCCACCACCACCATGCCGAAAAAGCCGATGACCACGGACGGCAGGGCGGCCAGGAGCTCCACCACGGGCTTGAAGAAATTGCGGGTGCGCCGGCTGGCGATCTCGGCCAGGTAGATGGCCGTCATGACGCCCAGGGGTATGGCGATGGCCGAGGACAGGGCGGTCACGGCCAGGGAGGCCACGATCAGGGGAAAAATGCCGAAATCGGGCGGCTCCGAGGTGGGATACCACTGGGTGCCGAACAAGAAGTCCTTGACCGAAACCACCCGGAAAATGGGCAGGCCCTCCAGGAACAGGTAGAGCATGATCAGGCCCAGGGCCACGATGGAGGACAGGGCGGTCAGGAAAAAGACGTTTCGGATCAGGACGTCTTTGGTCTTGCGCGATAAGGCCATGGCCGTCTCCCGGGAGGAAGCGCGCCCCGGCCGTGCCTGCGGCCGGGGCGCGCCTGGTGCGTTGCGGGGAACCTCGTGTCGCATCCTCGAACAAATGACTCTTTTTTAAGGGACGCAACACTAGTTCAAGGGCACGAAGCCGGCTTCCTTGACCAGCTTCTGGCCGTCGGCGGACAGCACGAAGTCGACCAAGCCCTTGACCGGGCCGGCCGGAGCGCCGTTGGTGTAGAGGTACAGGTCGCGGGATATGGGGTACTTCTTGGACTTGGCGGTCTCGGGCGTGGCGTCCACGCCGTCAACCTTGAGCGGCTTGAGGGAGGCGTCCAGATAGCCGATGCCCACATAGCCAATGGCGTTCTTGTTCTTGCTGACGGCCTGGACCACCGCGCCGTTGGAAGCCTGCATCAGGGCGCCCGGGAACACGCGCTCCTTTTTCATGACCAGGCCTTCCCAGGTCTCGTAGGTGCCGGAAGAGGTGTCGCGGGAGATGACCACCACCGGACCTTCGCCGCCCAGGTCCTTCCAGGTGGTGATCTTGCCCATGTAGAGGTCTTTCAACTGGGCCAGGGTGACCTCGGACAGCTTGTTGGCCGGATTGACCACAGGCACGATGGCGTCGACCGCGCACACGATCTGGTTGGGATTGATGCTCTTGCTCTTGGCCAGGTCGATTTCCTTCTGCTCCATGGCCCGGGAAGCCATGGCGATGTCCGTGGCGCCGTCGATGAGGGCCTTGATGCCGTTGCCCGAGCCGCTGCCGTTCACGGAAATCTTCACATCCGGGTGGGCCTTCATGTAGGCCTCCACGACCTTCTGCATGATGGGCAGCACGGTGGTGGAGCCGTCGACCTTGATGCTGGTCTCGGCCAAGGCGGTGGAAGCGAGCATCAAAAACGCAGCCACGATCCCAATGAGTTTTTTCATGATTCCCTCCTCAAAGATGTTGTCGCGCCACGATTGGCGCGAATTGCCCCGGGTCACGCGCGGAAGGTAGGATCGGTCTGTTACGGTTCGGTGACGCGGTTACGGAAAACGCGTGACGCGGCAGATGGTCAACGAACGGATTGTCAAAGCCAGTTTAAGCCTTGGCCACGGTCGTAACAATACTTTTTGGGACAAAAATCATCGTGGGTTTCCAAAGGGCAAAGCCCTTTGGTCGCCGAAGGCTTTTGTCTGCAGGCGCGCGAGCAACACGGAAACGCAGGGGTTGCGGATCCTGGCCGAAACGGCCCCAGGCCGTTCCCTCCAAGAGGCCGCCCGGCTTTTCAAGCCGCAACGTCGCTCAGGCCCGGCTCCAGCGGGGCGCGATGCCGCCCACGCGCCGGCTGTAGTCCAGGTAGGCGCGGCCGAACCGTTCCAGAAGGTGCGCCTCTTCCAGGGGAATGCACAAACGGCAGAACACCGCCGCCACAACAGGCGCGGCCAGGGCCAGGGGCGTGCCGAGCATGAGCGCCGCGCCCGGCACCAGGCACCACACCCAGGCGGCATAGAGCGGATGGCGCACCACGGCATAGATGCCCCGGGTGGCCAGTTGCTTGTCATGAATGGCTCGATAGATGGAAACCGTGCCGAGCCAGTAGACGATCAGGCCCAGGCCGCACAGGGCCGCCCCGGCCGGAACGCCCAGGCCGGCCGGCACCAGGCGGCCGCAAAAGGCGGAAAGCAGGATGGCGTCATAGACAATGGCCAGCAAGACATAGAGGATGGTGGCGCGGTAGAGCATTGTGCCCATGCCCCAGCGGTTCATGGCCTCACCTCCCAAGGTCATGCCTTCCATGCAACGAAAAAGGCCGCGGCTGTCAAGAGTCCCGGTCGAGGCCGCCCGGCCCGGGGCATTGGTTTTTCGGGGCAAGGCATGCTACGTATGGGCCAACCACGGAGGACCCGGCATGAACGAGCAATTGCCCGAATTCCTGGACGCCCTGGGACTTACCGAAGAGCCATACGGCATCTTTTACACCGACGTCGAACCCGGGGAAGGGTTTGCCCCCCATGCCGGGCCGCCCCTGTCCCTGGACCTGGAGCGCCAAGGCAAGGTGGACTGGCCCACGGTGTTCGAGAACTTCTCGTGCGTGCTCGGCAAGGTGTGGCTGGCGCGCAAGAAAAGGACGGCCGCCTATTTCGACGCCAGCCGCTACGGCTGCCCGGGCGGCTCGTTCTACCTGGGCTTTCACAAGCCCCAGCTCGATTTCATCACCTGCTACGTCTCCACCGGCATTCCGGGCACGCCCGTGCACGGCGAGCGCTACCTGCCCTCGCCCGAGTCGGCGCGCCGGTTTTTCACGGAAATCGATCCCCGGCCCGCGCCGGCCCGGTTTTGCGTGTTCAAGCCCGTGACCCAATTCGTGACCGGCGAAACGCCCGAGCTGGTGTCGTTTTTCGGGCGCGGCGAGGTCCTGACTGGCCTGGCCAACCTGGCCACCTTTGTCACCGACGATTTCGAGGCCGTGGCCGCGCCATTCGGCGCGGGTTGCAGCTTCATGGTCACCTGGCCCCTCCTTTACCGGGCCAGGGGCCGCAGCCGGGCCGTGCTCGGCTGCGGCGACCCCTCGGCGCGCAAGTTCATGAAGCCCGACGAAATGACGTTCACCGTGCCGTATGCGCTCTACCAGGCGTTTCTGGCCCGCTGGCGCGAGTCGTTTCCCACCACCGACACCTGGGGCACGGTCAAAAAGAAGATCAATCGCAGCCGCGAAGCCTGGGGGGAATGATCCCCAGGCCGGCCCGCGCCAAACCGCCGTGGAGGCTGCCATGTCCAAGCCGGAGCTGCTTTTTTCGTCGTTTCGCCTGGGTTCCCTGACGCTCAAAAACCGCATCGCCATGGCCCCGCTCTATCTGGCTTATCCCGAGACCACGGGCATGGCCGGACGGCTGGTGCTGGACCATTACCGGACCATGGCCGCCTCGGGCGCAGCGCTCGTTGTGGTGGAAAACGCGGGCGTAAGCCCCCTGGGCATCGGCAAGGCGCGCACCATGCTGGCCAGCGACGACCGTTTCATCCCCGGACTGGCCAGGCTGGCCGACGCCATCAAGGAGCAAGGCGCGGCCGCCATCCTGCAAATCAACCATGCCGGCCGCTATGCCGGCGGCCCGGACCGCCTGGCCCCCTCGGCCGTGCCCACCTGGGGCGTTGCGCCCAAGGCCATGACCGCAGCCGACATCCGGGATGTGGTTACAGAGTACGCCCAGGCGGCGCGCCGGGTGCGGCAGGCCGGATTCAACGGCGTGGAGCTCCACGGCGGCACAGGCTATCTGCCCATGCAGTTCCTGTCGCCGCGCACCAACCAGCGGGACGACGCCTATGGCGGATCGCTGGAAAACAGGATGCGCTTCGCCCTGGAGGTCATGGACGCCGTGCGGCAGGCCGTGGGGCCGGACTATCTCGTGGGCTGGCGGCTCATGGCCGACGAGCTTTTGCCCGGCGGCGTGACGATCGAGGATTCCGTTCCCCTGGCCAAAGCTCTGGCAGCGCGGGGCGCGGCCTATCTGTCGGTCATGGTGGGCAGCTATGATGCGTTCGGCACGCCCGAATACCTGGAGCGCGAGAAGCACGAGGGGTTCATGGCGGCGGACGCGGCGGCCATCAAACAGGCCGTGCCGGACACGCCGATCATAACCGCCGGCCGCATCCAGAGCCCAAAGACGGCCGAGCGGATTCTGGAAGCCGGCCAAGCCGATTTGATCGGCCTGGCCCGGGTGCTTTTCGCCGATCCGCTGTGGCCGAAAAAAGCCGCCGGCGAGATCGACGAGCCCATTGTGCCGTGCCTGCCGGGCTGTTCCCTGTGCCTGAAACACGTGATGCAGGGGAAACCGGCCCCGTGCGTGCGGTGGGGGAAGGAGCGGATGGGGACGTTTGGGGAAGGCGCGTAACGCGGGGGCGACCCATCCCCTCCCCGGCTACGGCCCTGCCCCCATGGCCGCCGCCCTTTTGCTTGCGCTGGATGAAAAAGGCCACCCGGAAAGGGATGGCGTCATGGCCCGGGATTATTGCGTGACGGAATACTTCGAGCCGAACAGCAGATCGTACTGAAGCACCTCCAGGCCGCAGAAATATTGTTCCTGGCGCAGTGCGGCAAAGGGCGTCACCACGCCATCCCGATCGATGACGAACTTGCGGTGCACCACGGGATAGGCGTCCAGCCCCTGGCGCAGGTAGAACATGTGGGGAGGCAAGGTCAGACCCATCTGGTGCAGCAGGATGACCGGAAGATAGGAGGGGCTGATTTTTTCCGGGATGTCCCCGGCGTCGAGCAGATCCGGGCGGTTGGCCCAGATCAGTCCCGGCGTGTCGGCCAGAATGATGTCCTCGTCCACCTCGCCCGGCGAATCCTCCCCGGCAAGACGGTAGGGAGCCAGATCCTTGGCGATGGAGGGCTGGTGGTCGCCAAAGAACACGCAGACGACCGGCTCCTTGCGTGTCTCCAGGTATTGCAGCAGGCGGGCCAGCTCTTGGTCGGCGTCGCGCACCCCGCTGAGATAGGTGCCCAGCACCCGCCCCAGTTCCTCGGGAAAATTCCCTTGCACCCGAATTTCGTCCGGGCCGAAGCGGCCCGGGATGTACGGGCCATGGTTTTGCATGGAGACGGCGTGGATGAAATAAGGGCCTTCCCCGGCCTCGATCACCTCGATGATCTTGTCCACCAGGGCCTCGTCCGAGATGAAATAACCGCGCGTGGCCCACTCGTCGAAACTGGTCAGGGACAGATAGGAGTCGAACCCGATGTTGGGATAGACGGCGTCCCGGCTCCAGAACCAGCCGTGGTAGGGATGCACGGCCACGGTACGGTAGCCCCGACCGCCGAGGATGGAGGCCAGGGACGGCGTGGGGCGGCGCAGGTAGTGGTCGTAGGGGATGACGCCCTGGGGCAGCAGGGCGTTGGACAGGCCGGTCAGGGCCTCGAATTCGACGAGGCTGGTGTTTCCGCCAAAGGCGGGCGAGATGAGCCGGAAGCTGGGAAATTGGGCCGACAGGCGCTGGAAATTGGCCAGCGGGTTTTCGCTGCTGCTGAACAGAACCCCGGGAAGATCGGAAAAGGATTCGCTCATGAAGACGACAAGGCTCACCGGCTCCTTCGTGGAGCCGGGGGCCTCCTCGCACAGTTGTGCGTTGTGGGCCAGGAGGCGGGCCACCACTTCTTCGTCGTAGTCGTCCGGACGGGAAACGAAAAGCGGGGCGGCGTTCATGGAGAAGGAGAGGAGAAAGCCGTTGCGGGAATGGTTTTCGGCCTGGTTCCAGACCATGTTCTCAATGCCGAAAATTTCCACGGGGTTTGTCGAATCAAAGACGAAAAGCGATCCCAGCCCGGCGGCCAGGCCAAGCAGGACGGCCCGGCTCCCCAGGGTGAGCCGGCCCTTGCCCCCACGGCACCACCAGGCCAGCATGCCCGCGACGAGGAGGCAGACGGCCAGGATGGCCCGGCCCGAGACCATGGCCTCGCCCAGGGCGTACATCTGGCGGAGGTACAGCACATCCCAGGCGAAAAAGGGCGCATTGAGCATGGTCATCTTGACCGCGTTGACCAGGGCCATCAAGGCCAGAAGGCCGCAACCCAGGCCCAGGCCCAGGCGGAACCTCCCGGTCAGGGCCATGCTCCCGGCCAAGACCGCCGCCGCCAGCAGCAGGTTGAGCAGAGCCGCGGCGGGATGCCCGCCGATCCATATCCAGACGTCGAAGAGGCCCTGCCGGGCCAGCGCCTCCTGGAACACCAGGGAGGAGACCGCCGCCAGGAAAAAGAGAAGGGCCTTGGATTTCATGAGTCATGCATCGTTTCTAAAAGACGCAACACTAGCCAGCCACTTGCGCTTTCACCTTGGCAAAGGCCTCGTCGATGCCGGCCGGGTTGGCGCCGCCGGCCTGGGCCATGTCCGGGCGGCCGCCGCCCGAGCCGCCCACGGCCGCGGCCGCGTCCTTGATGAGCGCCGGAGCGGTGAAGCGGCCGTGCAGGTCCTTGCTCACGGCCACGATCAGGCTCACCTTGCCGCCGTCCTGTTCGGCGGCCAGGGCGATGACCCCGGACGGCAGCTTGCTGCGCAGGTCGTCCATGGCCTCGCGAAGGGCCTTGACATTGGGCGCGTCCACCTTGGCGCACAAAAGCTTCACCCCGCCGACCTCTTCCAGGCCGGCCATGAGGTCGCGGCCCTGGCCCGAGGCCAGCTTGGCCGCCAATTGCTCCTTTTCCTTGGACAGGGCCTTGATGTCGTCGAAAAGCTTTTTGACGCGCCCGGCCAACTCGCCCGGCTTGGCCTTGAGCGCGCGCAGGCCCTCTTCGAGTTCACCCCGCATCTCGCGCACGTGGCGCAGGACATTCAAGCCCGTGGCCGCCTCGATGCGCCGGGTGCCGGAGGCCACGCCCGCCTCGGACAGGATGAGGAAGCTGCCGATGCGGCCCGTGGCGGCCACATGGGTGCCGCCGCAAAGCTCCATGGATACGCCTTCGACTTCCACCACGCGCACCTCGTCGCCGTACTTCTCGCCGAAAAGCGCCGTGGCTCCCTTGGCCCGGGCGGCTTCGATGCCCATGACCTCGGTGGATACAGGCGCGTCCAGCAGGATGGCTGCGTTGACCTCGTCCTCGACCCGGGACAGTTCCTCGGGCGTCATGGCCGAAATGTGCGTGAAGTCGAACCGCAGCCGGTCCGGACCCACCAGGGACCCGGCCTGGTTGACGTGCGCGCCGAGCACGCTTTTGAGCGCCTTGTGGAGCAAGTGCGTGGAGGTGTGGTTGCGGGCCGTGGCCGCGCGCACGGCTGCGTCCACGGTCAGTTCGGCTTCCTGGTCGAGCAGCACCTCGCCGGTTTTGACCTCGATATGATGCGCCGTCAGTTCCGGGCCGGCCTTGATGGTGTTGATCACGGCCGCCTCGCCGGTCAGGGTGGCGATCTTGCCCATGTCGCCGACCTGGCCGCCGGATTCGCCGTAAAAGGGCGTGGCGGCGCAGACCACATAGCCGGTCTGACCGGCCACGAGCCGCTCCACGGCCTGGCCCTCGGCGGAAATGAGCGCATTGACCCGGCTTTCGGCCGAAAGCGCGTCATAGCCCACGAACCGGGTCTTGAGGCCGGATTCCAGAAGCTCCAGAAAGAGCACGGCCGGATCGGTCTCGCCGCTGCCCTTCCAGGCCTTCTTGGCCCGGGCCTTCTGCTCGGCCATGCAGGCCTTGTAGCCGTCCTCGTCGGCCACGATGCCGCGCTTGCCGGCCACGTCGTTGACGATGTCCAGGGGGAAGCCGTAGGTGTCGTAGAGCTTGAAGGCGAATTCGCCGGAAATGGTCGCGCCGCCGGCCGCCTCCAGGCGGTCGAGCTCCTCGGCCAGGATGACCAGGCCCTTGTCCAGGGTCACGCCGAAGCGCTCCTCTTCCTCGCGCACCACCCGTTCCATGAAATCCCGGCTGGCCACCAGTTCGGGATAGGCCTCGCCCATGACATCCACCACCGTGCCGGCGGTCTTGTAGAGAAACGGGTCACTCAGGCCGATGAGCTTGCCAAAGCGCAGGGCCCGGCGGATCAGGCGGCGCAGCACGTAGCCCCGGCCCTCGTTGGACGGCAGTACGCCGTCGGCCACGAGAAAGGCGACGGAGCGGCTGTGGTCGGCAATGACGCGCAGGGCCGTGTCGCGCTCGTCGTCGGCTCCGTAGGTCACCTTGGCCAGGGCCTCGGCCGCAGCGATGATGGCCTTGAAGATGTCGGTGTCGAAATTGGAGTGCACGCCCTGGACCACGGCGGCGATGCGCTCCAGGCCCATGCCCGTGTCGATGCTCGGGCGCGGCAGGGCGATGCGCTTGCCCGGCTCGATCTGGTCGTACTGCATGAAGACCAGGTTCCAGATTTCCAGGTACCGGTCGCAGTCGCAGGTGCCGATGCCGCAGTTCGGGCCGCAGGCCACTTCCTCGCCCCGATCGTACATGATCTCGGAGCACGGGCCGCAGGGGCCGGTGTCGCCCATGGACCAGAAATTGTCCTTTTCGCCCAGGTGGAAGATGCGGTCCGGGGAGACGCCGGCCACCTTCTGCCACAGTCCGTGGGCCTCGTCGTCGTCCAGGTAGACCGTGACATAGAGCCGCGACTTGTCCAGGCCGATGACCTCGGTCAGGAAGGTCCAGGCGTAGCGGATGGCGTCTTCCTTGAAATAGTCACCAAAGGAGAAGTTGCCGAGCATCTCGAAAAAGGTGTGATGCCGGGCGGTGCGGCCGACGTTTTCCAGGTCATTGTGCTTGCCGCCCACGCGCAGGCATTTCTGGGACGTGGTGGCCCGCTTGTAGGCGCGCTTGTCCTGGCCCAGGAACACCTTCTTGAACTGGACCATGCCGGCGTTGGTGAAAAGCAGGGAAGGGTCCTCGCGCGGCACCAGCGGCGACGAGGCCACCACCTGATGTCCGTTTTGCGCGAAATATTCCAGGAACTTGGCGCGAATCTCGTTTGCCGTCATCATTGTTGCTGCCTCCGCAAGGATACGGAAGAGGCCGGGGGGAACCTCCTGCCGGAAGTTCCCCCCGACCCCATCCTCGAAAATTCGAGCGGGCTTTGGCCCGTGAGTCACGTCCCGACCAAGCGTCCTGGATTCCGGCTTTCGCCGGAATAACGGGAATGCCCCGCCCCACAACAACCTTCTCTTCGCTCGGCTCAAAACGCCTTAAAATTCTTCCCTCGCCCGAAGGGCGACGGGCTCGTGGGGCCGGAATCGGGCCGGCGTGCTCGCCGGCTTTGCGGCGTGCGTCGCCGGCCC
>CAZBER010000103.1:0-12567 GCA_964490985.1 uncultured Desulfovibrionaceae bacterium
CAAAAAACGGGTACGCGAGGCGACGGACGAGCAGGCCGTGCAAGCGGTCCTGTCCGACATTATTTGGCCCACCTTGGGGTAATCCATGAAACGTTATGTTTGGAATGTGCTGCTGGGGCTGGATCAATTCCTGTCGGTGCTGACCGGCGGCGATCCCGACGAGACCGTGTCGTCGCGGGTCGGCAAGGCCGCGTCGGCCGGGAGCCGGATCGGCCGGGCGCTGGAACGCTGCCTGGACGCGGTCTTCGGCGCCGGACACTGCCGGGGGGCCATCGAGGCCGACGAGGGGGGCGAACGGGTGACGAAATATTAAAAAGAGGAGCGGCAGGGCGGCGGACACCGCCCCACCGACGCGATGACGCAACATCGCACCACGGCCGAAGCTGCGCTCCCTGCTCGTGCACGAGCGTTGGAGGGCTACCGCTTCCGGCCCAACCTGTAAAGGCAGGCATGGAGATTCGTTGCGGCAAATGCGGACGTTTACTGGCCAAGGGCACGGGGACCATCGAAATCAAATGTCCCCGCTGCCACACCCTCAACCACGTGAGGGCCGCGAGCCCCGAAAAGCCCCGGACAGGGGAAGACAAGGCGTGCTCGCGTGCCTCAAGAGGTCTTTGACAACGGCGTCCTTCATACAGGGGACGCCCTGGCGGTCTTGAGGGAGCTTCCCGAAGACTCCGTGGACATGGTCCTGACGGACCCGCCGTATTCGAGCGGCGGACTGCATGCCGGCGCCCGCCGGACCGACCCAGCCAAAAAATACCAGTCGACCGGGACGATGCGGACCTATCCGCCGATGCTCGGCGACTGCAAGGACCAGCGGTCATTTGTCATGTGGGCCACGCTGTGGCTTTCCGAGTGCTGGCGGCTGGCCAGGCCCGGAGCGCCGGCCCTGGTGTTTTCGGACTGGAGGCAATTGCCAGCCATGACAGACGCCATTCAGGCCGCCGGCTGGGAGTGGCGCGGCATCGTCGTCTGGCACAAGCCGAGCGCCCGGCCGATGGTGGGCAGTTTCCGAAGGGATGCCGAGTTTGTGGTCCACGCCGTCAAGGCCCCGGCCAAGGTCTGGACCCGGCGCTGCTTTCCGGGCGTCTACGCGCACAGGGTGGTCGTAGCCGACAAGGTTCACCTGACCGGCAAGCCGGTGGCCCTGGTCAAGGACCTGCTGGCGATAAGCCCCGCCGGCGCGTGCGTACTCGATCCTTTCATGGGCGGCGGCACCACGGCGCTGGCGTGCATCGAGACGGGGCGACGGTTTGTCGGGGTGGAGTTGTCGGGAGAGTACGCGGCCCTTGCCGCCGAGCAAATCCGAAAGGCCGAAGCCGCGTTAACGTAGAGGGGCAGGCCGAGAAGGCGGCGTGCCGAACAAAACGCAAATCAGTGCCGAATCGCGCGCCGCCGTACTCCCACGTCTTCCCGAGAAAGTGGGACCATGGTGGGACCAAAATGGAGTGGTACCAAAGAAAAAGGCCCTAGCTTTGTGGACTAAGGCCTTGATTTCATTTGGTGCGCCCGGCAGGATTCGAACCTGCGACCTACGGATTCGTAGTCCGGCACTCTATCCAGCTGAGCTACGGGCGCACGCGAGAAAGAGACGTTTACGCGAGGTCCCGGAGACCGTCAACAAGTTTTTGCGGAAATCGATTCGCGCCCCCCTCAAAAAAACCGGCAGGCCGACAGGATGCCGACCGCTTGCCGATTTTTCCCGGCCCGGGCTTTGGCCCGCGGCAGGGGGAAACAAAAAGTTTCTGTCCTTAGCGGGTTGGATAAATTGGGCAGGAGACCGCCGGATGCGACAATCTCTTTACCTTAAGCGAACTTTGCATTAAAGGGAATCTCTTTTCAAGCCGGAGTCGTCTCGGGCCATGGGCTCTGAGGAGGATTGCATGGATTCCAAGGACATTGAGTATTTCCGTGAACTCTTAAACGGTATGCTTCAGGACATCCTGAAAAAGGGCGAGGAAACGATCGAAGACATGACCGACACCGTCGAGGTGTATGCCGACCCCGCCGACCGGGCCACGGCCGAGTCCGACCGCGCTTTTACCCTGCGTCTGCGCGACCGGGAACGCCGGCTGATCAAAAAGATCAAGGAAGCCATCGAGCGCATCGAGGACGGCACCTACGGCGAGTGCGTGGAATGCGGCGAGGATATCAGCGTGGCCCGGCTCAAGGCCCGTCCCGTGACCACCTTGTGCATCAAATGCAAAAGCCGTCAGGAGGCGGAAGAGAATTTGCGGGGAGATTAAGCGCGCGGGTGCGCTGTTCCGGCGTGTGCCCGCTTTTCGTCCGCGCCTGCGCCAGTCCGGCTCGAAAATCCGTATGGCGTTCGGCTTTTTTCCCCTGCGTGCCGTCATGATGCCGTATTCGAGAGATCGTTTTTTCCTTGAAAGACAGATTCCTGTTTTTTGAGGATATCCGAAGCCCCCTTTCCGACCAGTCGGCATGGAAGCCGTTTTTTTTCGATTCCTGGCCCGGGAAATGGCCAGCGCCCTGGCCGGAGCCCGGGTGGAGAAGGTCTATCTGCCGGCTCCCAACACCATCAGCCTGGCGCTCTATCTCCCTTTTGGCCGCGCCGTCCCGGGCCTGCCCCCCAAACGGACCCTGTATCTGCATGCCCGCTATGGTTCGGGCCGCTTTTTTCTCTTTCTCTCGGCTCAAAAGACCGCCCAGCCCGACCGCGCCCCGGCCGAGGCCATGCGCCTGCGCAAGCATGTGCGCGCCCGGCGCGTGGAGCGCGTTCTCGGGGATTGGCCGCGCCGCCGTCTCCTGCTGGTCATGGCCGGCGACGGTCCGCACCTGCTGCTTGACCCCAGAACTTTCCCCGCCCTTGTCACGGCTGTGCCGGAAGATTTCGAGGGCACGGCCACGTGGCCGCCTCTGGATGTCGTTTTGGCCGAGCCGGATATCTGGCAGGCCCATCCCCATCTGTCGCCCGAGCTGCGCCGCCGACTGGCCGGACTCCCCCGGGACGCGGCCGAGGCTCTGTACGCCGGGGCGGCGCGCGACGTTTCGGACGGGTTTTTCGTGGAATACCGCCAGGGTATGCCCGAAGCGGTCTGGCCCTGGGCCTGGCCGCAGCAGGCAGGCCAGGCCAGGGCGGTGCGGCGGTTTGAAACCGCCTTGGCGGCGGCCGCGGCTTTTGGCGAGCCCCTGGTCTTCGGCGAGGTCCTGGGCCGGGAGGCGGCCCCCGAGGCTGCGGCTCGCGCCGCGACCAAGCGCCGCCTGGCTCGGGCCCTGGCCAAGCTCGATGCCGACGAGGCCCGCATGCGCGCCTTTATCGCCCGTCGCCGTGAGGCCGATGCCCTGGCCGCAAACCTGCACGCCCTGGACGGCCGGGCCAAGCAGACCCGCGTTACCGTGCCGGGGGAGCGGGACGAACCTTTGGAGGTCGTCCTGGACCCGTCCCTGACCGTGGTGCAGAACATGCAGCGGCTCTACCGCCTGGTGGCCAAGGGCGAGCGCGGGCTGGCCGCCATTGCCGCCCGGAGGCGGGACTTGCAAGATGAAAAAAAGTACTTAAAAGGTCGGGAACACGGAACGACGCAGACGCGACCGGCCCAGGCCCGGCCTGGCTCCATCAAGGGCGTGGCCGCCCATTGTTACCGTACTTCCGACGGATTCCTGGCGCTTCGCGGTCGAAACGCCGCGGCCAACGACAAGCTTTTGCGCCTGGCCAGCCCGTTTGACTTCTGGCTCCATGTGGCCGACGGTCCTGGAGCCCATGTGATCGTGCGCCGTGACCATCCGGGCCGGGACGTGCCCAGGCAAAGCCTGGAGGAGGCGGCCGGCTTGGCCGCCTTGGCCAGTTACGCCTCCGGGGCGGCCAAGGCTGACGTGCTGGTGGCCCGGGTGGCTGATGTGCGGCGGATAAAAGGGGCGGCCATGGGACGGGTGTCGGTGGAGGCCGTGCTCATGACGCTTCGGGTGGCCCTGGATCCGGCCCTGGAAAAATTGCGCGAACCTGAATGACAAAACGGTTTCACTTGTACTCGGTGTGGTGTTGTATTATGCGGGATAACGGGCCACGTGCGCGGACTTCGTACCACCGCCAGCCGTCTGGATATGGATGTCCGGTTGGCTTTCGCGCCGCAACCACCCAGGCCTGGGCGTTGTGACATTATGACGATGGAAACGCTGGGCTATGAGCGGCGGCTCGAGTTCGACGACTCGGAGCTGGCCAGGGACCTCTTCGGGCCCCACAATGAAAACATCGTGCTGATCGCCGGCAAGTCCGGGGCGCGCATCGATACCCGCGGCAGCACGGTCATCCTGCATGCCGATTCCGAGGAAACCCTGTCCCACGTGGCCAATGTGCTGGTGCAGCTCTATGGGCTCTTGCGCCAGGGCAAGCCGGTTTATCCGGCCGACGTGGAACAGGCCGTAAGCGTCCTGGCCCGGGAGCCCGAGGCCAGTCTGCAGCGCATTTATCGGGAAGAGGCCCTGGCGGTTTCGCCCAAAAAGACGGTCATGCCCAAGACCGCCACCCAGCGGGACTACCTGGCGGCCATCCGCCGCCACGACCTGGTGTTCGGCATCGGGCCGGCCGGCACGGGCAAGACTTATCTGGCCGTGGCCATGGGCGTGGGGCTTTTGCTGGAGCGGCGGGTAAAGAGGCTCATCCTGACCCGTCCGGCCGTGGAAGCCGGGGAAAAGCTCAATCCCTACCTGCGCCCCCTGTATGACGCCCTCAACGACATGCTCGATTTTCGCAAGGTCCGGGAGATGCTCGACACCGGGGTCATCGAGGTGGCTCCCCTGGCTTTTATGCGCGGCCGCACCTTAAATGACGCCCTGATCATCCTGGATGAGGCCCAAAATACCACTCCCGAGCAGATGAAGATGTTTTTGACCCGCCTGGGTCTTTCCTCCAAGGCCGTGGTCACCGGCGACGTGACCCAGATCGATCTGCCGCCCCGGGCGGTATCCGGCCTGGTGGAGGCGCAGCGGGTGCTGCGCGATGTTCGCGGCATCGCCTTTGTTTCCTTTAGCGAGGCGGACGTTATCCGCCATCCCCTAGTGGGAAGGATTGTACAGGCATATGAGCGAGATAGTCGACAAGGTAAAAAAGAAGATTAAATCCCAGCCAGCGGCCCAGGTCGCCCGGAATCTTACGCTGCCCCAGGGCGTGCCGGGATTTGTCTTCTTCCTGTCCGCCGTATTTCTCCTCAGTTTCGTGGCCCGCCTGGGATTCGACAATGCGGTGAAGGTCTTTACTGCCGGCGAGATCGCTTCTTTGGATGTCGCCGCGGACCAGAACCTGCAGATCGAGGACGTGGACGCCACCAATCGCAAGCGCGAGCAGGTGTCTGAGGCCCAGCCCCCGGTTTTCGACGTCAGCCCCCTGCCGTACGAAGCCCTGGCCAAAAGCGTCGAGGATATCATAAACGCCGTGCAAAGCGCCGGCGGCGAGGACCTGGAAAAGCTGCGCTGGCAGATCGCCGAAAACCTCAACACCGACATCGGCGGCGACACCATTGATATCTGGCGCCAGGAAGATTTCAAAACCCTGGTCAAAAACGATGTCCTGCCTTGGCTCAAGCAGAATTTCGAACCCGGGGTGGTTGCCACCACCGGCCTTTTCGTGCCGTACAAAAACGGCATCCTCATGCGGGACCTGCCGTCCCTCATGGAAACGCTGCGGGTGGACACCCACGACGTCAAGGACCTCAAGCAGGTGAAAGACGACCTGGAGCATATGCTCAAGGTGTCCATGAACAAGCCCTTCCGCATCCGCAAGGCCATCTACACCCTGATCTATCCGCTCCTGGCCCCGAACATGACCTTTAACCAGGAGACCACCCTGGCCCGCAAGCGCGAGGTCATGCGGGCCGTGGAGCCGCTGTATTACAGCATCAAGAAGGGTGAGGTGATCGTGCGCCAGGGCGAGCGGGTGGGGCCGGTCCAGCAGCTCAAGCTCCAGGCCCTGTACTCCCATCGCAAGGGCACCTACAACATGCTGCGGGCGTTGGGCATTTTCGGCATGTGCCTGATGTTTCTGGCCGTGCTGTACGCCTCCCTGGAGCGTTCGGGCATCCGCCGGTTGCGCAGCACGGACTGGATTTTCCTGGGGGTGATCCTGCTTATTTTCGGCACCTTGGCCAAGGTGGGCGACGTGGTCAGCCTGCCGGGCGGCGGCGGACTGCCGGAAACCACCCGGGCCATGTATTTCGCCTTCAGCCTGCCCATAGCCGGGGCGGGCGGCATTCTGGCGCTCTTTTTCCCCAAGCGGCTGTGCATCTTCGTCAGCCTGATCCTGAGCTTTCTGGCCTCGAACATGGTGAGCGGCGGGGTGGGCATCTTTTGTTACTACTTTGTGGGGTCCATGATCTACGTCTACCTCATGAAGCGCTCCGAAACCCGGCCCCAGGTGCTCAAAAGCGTTCTGCCCCTTTTTGCCAGCCTGAGCGCCATGTGGGCGGCCATCAATCTCATGGACTTGAGCGACCCGTCCGTGGCCGGGGCGGGCCTGGCCTTTGTGGCCCTGTCGTCTTTTCTGTCCCTTCTGGCCGTGCTCGGCATGGCCCCCATCATGGAGCTTATTTTCGGCTATTCCTCGCGATTTCGGCTCATGGAGCTTTTAAACCTCGAACAGCCGCTCTTGCAGGAGCTCATGGTCAAGGCCCCGGGCACCTACCACCATTCCCTCATCGTCTCCAACATGGTGGAGGCCGGCGCCCGGGCCATTGGCGCCAACCCTCTGCTGGCCAAGGTGGCCGCCCTGTACCACGACATCGGCAAGCTCAAAAATCCGCACTATTTCATCGAGAACATCTCCTGCAAGGAAAACCGCCACAACAAGCTGGCGCCGTCCATGAGCGCGCTCATCCTCATCTCCCACGTCAAAAAGGGCGTGGAACTGGCCCGGGAGCACCGCCTGGGGCCGGCCATTTCCGATCTCATCCACCAGCACCACGGCACCACGCTCATTGCCTATTTCTTCCACAAGGCCAAGGAACTGGCCGAATCCAAGGGCGACGAGCCCATTCGCGAGGAAGACTACCGCTATCCCGGCCCCAAGCCCCAGAGCAAGGAAGCCGGCCTGATCCTTCTGGCCGACGCCATCGAGGCCAGCAGCCGCACCCTGGTCGATCCCACGCCCAGCCGCATCAAGGGGCACATCCAAAACATCGTGCGCAAGATCTATACCGAGGGCGAGCTGGACGACTCGCAACTGACGCTCAAGGACCTGACCCTTTTGACCGACACCTTCCACCGCATCCTGACCGGCATTTTCCACCAGCGCATCGAATATCCCAGCGCGGAGCGGGCCGGGGCCAAAAACGGCAAGCCCAAGGAAGAGCCGGTCTGCGCCGTGACTCCCAAGGGCGCGGCGGAACACGCGGCATGATCGGCCTGGCCCGGGGGCTCTTCCATCCCGATTTGCCCTTGTCCCGGGGGGAGCTTTCGGACCTGACCCAACGGATTCTGTCCGCCCTGGACCTGGCCGGCCGGGAGTTCGACCTGCGCCTGGTGGGGGATGCCGAAATGGCCTGCCTCAACCGGGATTACCTGGGCCTTGGCGGTCCGACCAACGTGTTGAGCTTTCCGGCCGAGGACCCGGCCCGGCCGGAGTATCTGGGCGAGATGGCTGTCAGCGCCGACACCGTGGCCCGGGAGGCGTTCCTCTACGGCCAGGACCCCACCGCCCATCTGGTCCGCCTGCTGGCCCACGGCTTTTTGCATCTGGCCGGCCTGGACCACGGCCCGGCCATGGAGGCCCTGACAGAAGCGGCTGTGGCCGCTGTTCGGTTATGATAAGCGGCCGTGGCCGCTGTTCGGTCGTGACAAGCGGCCGTGGCCGCTGTTCGGTTGTGACAGGCGGGCCACAGCCGCTGTCATGTCATGATCCGCGTTGATTCCGCCTCGTCTCCATTCTTGATTCCGAGCCCGCTCCGGGCGCGGCCACGGTCGCCAGGGTCGCCATTTCGCCCGCTATCCCAGGTCAAGACGGCCGGCCCTAGGCGTCTTCCAACAGTTCAAAGGGGGCGGTGAAGCGAAAGGCGCTCCCTTTGCCGAGTTCGCTTTCCACGGCCAGGGTTCCGCCCATGGCCGAGGCGGTTTTGCGGGCTATGGCCAGGCCCAGGCCCGCCCCGCCGTAGCGGCGGGTCATGCTGCCGTCGGCCTGGCGAAAGGGCTCGAAAATGGTTTCAATCTGATCCTGGGACAGGCCTATGCCCGTGTCCTTTATGGTGAAAACCAGCTCCACGCCCATCTGCTGCGGGGGTGGGGCCGGGGCGATGGGGCACTGTGTGCAGTCCACGGAGACCTCCACCCCGCCCGTATTCGTGAACTTGATGGCATTGCTCAAAAGCGCGGCCAGCACCCGGCGCACGCTCGCCCCGTCGCCGATGACCGCCTCGGGCACGGTTGGCGACAGCCGCCAGGTCAGGGAGAGCCCTTTTTGCAGGGCCGAGGAGCCAAAGGAATTGATGGCTCCCTGAATGAGATTCTTGAGACCGAACGGGGCGCGGCCCAGTTTCGCCTCCTCGGGGTCGAGGCGGGAGAAGTCGAGGATGCTTTCCAGGAGCGTGGTCAGGTTTTGGGCCGCTTCCTGGAGGACTTCCACGTGGTCCCGCTGTTCGGGGGAAAGGGGCGTGGCCGCCAGCAGTTCGGCCATGCCCAGGATGCCGTTTAAGGGCGTGCGGAGTTCATGGGACATGTTGTCCATGAATTCGTGCTTGAGCCGCTGCGCGGCCTGGGCGGCCTCTTCGGCCAGGCGGCGTTCGGTGACGTCCTCCATGAGCCAGATGGAGCCTTCCTGGGGGCGGTCCGGGAACAGGACCTGGCCGATGATGCGGCACCAGAAGTCCCGGCCGTCGGTGCGGCGCATGATCCGCACCGTGTCCACGCGCTCGCCCCTGGCCAGAAGCGGGTAGAAGGCCTGGCCAAAGGCCTCGAAGGACTCCTGGTCCGGGTAGAAGCTGGCTGTGGACAGGCCGGCAATGGAGCCGGGCGGCCGGCCGAACAGGGCGTGGAAACGGGGGGTGGCCCAGCGCACGACGCGCTCCGAGACAAAGGCAATGCCGATGGGGCTGTTGTCGAGGATGCAGTTCAAGGTGCGCAGGGATTCTTCCAGGGCCTTTTCCGCCTTGTGGCGTTCCAGGATTTGCAGGCGCAGTTCCTGGTTGGCCTGGCGCAGGCGGCCGGTCCCGTCGCTCACCCGTTTTTCCAGTATGGTGCGGGCAAGCAGGTTTTCCGTCTCGGCTCGTTTCTGGTCCGTGATGTTGCGGGCCGCGCCGAAAATGCCCAGAACCCGGCCCTTCGGGTCGCGCACCGGCGACTTGAGCACCTGCAGCCAGGCCGGGCGGCTGTGGAAGTGGACCTCGTATTCGAAGGAAAGCGGCCGCCCTGCGGACAGGACTTCGAGATCGGCCTGGCGGTGGCGCTTGGCGTTTTCCAGGGGGAAAAGGTCAAAGTCGGTGCGCCCGAGGATGGCTTGCCGGGGCAGCTTGAACAGCCGGCACAAGGCCTCGTTGCACATCCGATAAACGAAGTCGCTGTCCTTGAAGAAAAAAACGTCCGGCGTGGCGTCCAGCATGGCCTGGAAAAGGGCCGCGTCGAGAGGAAGGGGGGGCTTGGCCGTCATCGACCGTTTCTAAGGAAATTTCGGGTCCTTGGCCAGGGTGAAGGCATTGCGTCCCTTTAACAACGCGCAACCTGGCGGACCGCCCGGCAGGGGACGGTCCGCCGCTTGGTCACGTTCAGGATCAGTTCAGATACCTGCTGGCCACCCAGCCGTCCTTGCCGCGCGCATAGGCCCACACATGGGTCCAGCCGCCCTCGTAGCCGAGCACCTGGACCTGTTCGCCAAGGCTCAGGGAATCGATGATGCCGCATTTGGTCGAGGCGCACGAGCGCAGGCTGAGATAATCCCTGTTGACTACGGCATAGCTTGCCCCGGGGGGCACGACCGCGCCGGGAGGCAGCGGCAGACAGCCATAGCCCGGCGACCAGTAATAGCCGACCGGACACGGCGGCGGTGGCGGCACAACGACCCCGGCGCGTATCCCAGGGCCTGGACCGGCCGACACCGTACATCCCGCAACGGCGAAAAGGGCCGTCAAGGCCAGCAACAGAAACATCCCCCGCACAGCGTTCATGCGTCACCCCTCCTGGCTTGTGGGCGATTGTGCCCGGTTTGCGTGTTCGTCGCCGCCTGCTCCCGCCCGCCTGGCCGGAGCAACTGAAAATTGCCATTGTTACGGCCTTTAACATTGGGCACATACGAGGTCAATGTGGTGTGGGGCCAAAAACCGGCCTGATATCCCCTTTACATTGGGGAGTCGAAAGGACTATTAATTCCCTTTTCATTAATTTCCGGGAAGTTGTTTCGCAAGGATACCGCCATGCCCCAACATTTCCTGACCATCCTGGACCTGTCCCCCGATCAGGCCGCCCGCCTCCTCGATCGGGCCGCCGCCATGAAGGCCGCCGATTATCGCGGCAACCTCCTCGATGGCAAAACCTGCATCCTGGTTTTTGAAAAGGCCTCCACCCGCACCCGCGTCTCCTTCGAGGTCGCGGTGCGCCACCTGGGCGGCTGGCCCGTGTTCATGACCCAAAACGATTCCCAGCTCGGCCGGGACGAGCCCATCCGCGACACGGCCCGCGTGCTCTCCCGCTACGCCGACGCCCTGATCGTGCGCACTTTTGGCCACCACAAGCTCGAGGAACTGGCCGCCCACGGCTCCATCCCCGTGGTCAACGCCCTGTCCGACGAGTACCACCCCTGCCAGATCATGGCCGACCTGCTCACCATGCGCGAGCACTCCGGCCGCCTGGAAGGGCTCAAGCTGGCCTTTGTCGGCGACGGCAACAACGTTGCCCATTCGCTGATCAATGCCGCCGCCCGCTTCCCCATCCGCCTGTCCGTGGCCACGCCCAAGGGCTACGAGCCTCAGGCCGCCATCGTGGAAAAAGCCCGAAGCCTCGGGGCCGACGTCACCCTTACCCATGACCCGCGCCAGGCTGCCGCCGGCGCGGACTACCTCTATACCGATGTCTGGGCCTCCATGGGCCAGGAAGCCGAACAGGAAGCGCGCGCCAAGGTCTTCGCCTCCTTCCAGATCAATGACGGCCTCCTGGCCGTGGCCGCGTCCGGCGCCAAGGTGCTCCACTGCCTGCCCGCCCACCGGGGCGAGGAGATCACCGACGCCGTCATGGAAGGCCCGGCCTCCATTGTCTGGGATCAGGCCGAAAACCGCCTGCACATCCAGAAGGCCATTCTGGAATGGATTTTTACGAAGGCCTGAAGCCGCGTACCCAAAAGGACACCATGCCATGAGCAAGATCGAAAAAGTGGTCCTGGCCTACTCCGGGGGCCTGGACACCTCCGTCATCCTCAAATGGATCAAAAAGACCTATGAGTGCCAGGTCATTACCGTCACCTGCGACCTGGGCCAGGAAGAGGAACTCGACGGCCTGGAGGAAAAGGCCCTGCGCACCGGCGCGGCCAAGGCCTACATCGACGACCTGCGCGAGGAGTTCGCCCGGGACTTCATCTTCCCCATGCTGCGCGCCGGCGCCATCTATGAAGGCCGCTACCTGCTCGGCACCTCCATTGCCCGGCCGCTCATCGCCAAGCGCCTGGTGGAGGTGGCCCGGGCCGAGGGCGCCCAGGCCGTGGCCCACGGCGCCACCGGCAAAGGCAACGACCAGGTGCGCTTCGAACTGACCACCGGCGTGCTGGCCCCGGACCTGCGCACCATCGCGCCCTGGCGCGAATGGGACTTCGCCTCCCGCACCGACTTGATCAATTTCGCCAAGGAAAACGGCATTCCCGTACCCTCGGACAAAAAGGGCTCGGACCACAGCATGGACCGCAACCTCCTGCACCTAAGCTTCGAGGGCGGCGAGCTCGAAGACCCCTGGAACGAACCCAGTGCCGATACCTATCTCCTGACCGTGCCGCCGGAAAAAGCCCCGGATGCCCCGGAAGTGGTGACCATCGATTTCGAGGCCGGCGATCCCGTAGCCGTAAACGGCCAAAAGCTCTCGCCCGCCGCTCTGATCAAGACCCTCAATACCCTGGGCGGCAAGCACGGCATCGGCCGCATCGACATGGTGGAAAACCGCTTCGTGGGCATGAAGTCCCGGGGCATCTACGAAACCCCGGGCGGCACCATCCTGCACATCGCCCACCGCGACCTGGAAGGCATTTGCCTGGACCGCGAAGTCATGCACCTGCGCGACGGGCTCATCCCCAAGTACGCGGAAATGGTCTACAACGGCTTCTGGTACGCCCCGGAACGCAAGGCCCTGCAGGCCATGATCGACCAGGCCCAGCAGCGCGTCACCGGCAGCGTGCGCCTCAAGCTCTACAAGGGCCAGGCCTACCCCCTGGGACGCCGGTCGCCCAACAGCCTCTATAACCCCAAGCTGGCCACGTTCGAAAAAGACGAAGTCTACAACCAGGCCGACGCTACCGGTTTCATCCGCCTCGTCGGCCTGCGTCTGCGCGGACAGGGGGCGTAGTCGAGCCGAGGCTGACCGAGGGCGGGGGACGCCTCCGGCGGCCGGGGCGCTGCCCCGGACCCCGCCGGGGCGCTGTCCCGGACCCTGCTG
>CAZBER010000104.1:0-11627 GCA_964490985.1 uncultured Desulfovibrionaceae bacterium
CCCGGAAGTTTAGTGGGTTGACAGGAAACACCGTTGCTTCGGCGACCAAAGGGCTCTGCCCTTTGGAAACCCCTATGGATTCAGGCTGTTGCAAATTTTCGAACTCGTGCCTCCGCACTTCCTCTTCATTGCACCGATGCCTGGGAAATGGCATCAGGCCGCTGGCAGATAGGACCGGCCCAGGACGAATCCCCGGGCTTCCAGAAACGCGGCCAGGTATTCCGTGGCCCCCCGGCTGCCCACATAGGGCACCACAAAGCAGGCCTCGGGCGAGGGCACTGCGGCCAGAGGCAGGACCGGCCGGCCGGCCACGACCTTGTTGACCTTGCGTGGGTCGATATCCAGCCAGGCAACGATGCGCACGCCATGGGCCAGCAGGTGCTCGGCCCGGCGGCGGGTGATGCGGCCGGCCCCGGCCACGATGATGTCCGGGTGGTGGGGATTGATTGCGGCCAGGAGCCTGGCCAGGTAGCCGGCCTTGACCCGGTGGAAGGCCTCCATGTGGTAGCGGGGGTCGGTGCGCGACAGCCGGGTGGACGGGTCGTTCCAGGTCAAAAGGGCCTGGGGCAGCTTGGCCATGGCCACCCCGGCCTCCAGCCAGCGCAGCCACAGTTCGTAATCCTCGGGAAAGTCGCCCTGGCGGTAGCCGCCGTACAGCCGGGGAAGCTCGGCCCGGAACATGACCGTGGGGTGCGGCAGGGGGGATTCCCGGAAGCAGCCCAGGCGGATGTCTTCGGGAGAAAGCAGGCTGTTGGCCCATTCCAGGTGGGCCAGGTAGCCCTTTGCGGCCCGGGCGTCGCCGCCAAAGGCCGCCCGGCAGGACACCAGCCCGATGTCCGGGCGGGCGTCCAGGAAACGGGCCTGGAGCTCCAGGCGGCGGGGATGGCAGGCGTCGTCGGCGTCCATGCGGGCCACGTAGCGGCCCCGGGCCGCGGCCAGGCCGGCCGTAAGCGCCTCCACGATGCCGCCGTGGGGCAGGTGGAGGGGCCGCACCCGGCTGTCGCGGCCGGCAAAGCCGTCCAGGATGTCCCGGGTGGCGCCGCTATCGTCCGAGCCGTCGTTGACGGCCACGACCTCGAAATCGGCTAATGTCTGGGCCAGCAGGCTGTCCAGGGCGGCGGGCAGGGTCGCGGCGGCGTTTCTGGCCGGCAAAACCACGGAAACCATGGACGGGTTCTACCGGCCGCTTGCGCAAAAGAACAGTCCTTAAGCCACCCGCACCAGGGAGCGGCGCAGCTCCTCGGCCCGCTGCACCTCCAGGGCCTGGCCATCGGCGTAGGTGACCACGTCGCCGCCGAAAAAGGCCACGTCCGCCGGGTCATGGGTAACCATGATCAAGGGGATGTCCAGCCGGTTCAAAATGCCGGCCAGCTCCACCCGCACCCGCTGGCGCAGGGGGATGTCCAGGGCCGAGAAGGGCTCGTCCAGGAGCAGGGCCCGCGGCTCGCCCACAAGCGCCCTGGCCAGGGCCACGCGCTGGCGCTGCCCGCCGGAAATGCGGGCCGGCCGGACCTCGGCCAGGGCGGCGATGCCAAACAGGTCCATGATGCGCTCCACCCGGTCGGCATTGGTCCGGGACAGCCGCCTGAACAGGGGCTTGAGGCCGAAGGCCACGTTCTGGCGCACGGTCAGATGGGGAAACAGGGCGTAATCCTGGAAGACGTAGCCGATGTGGCGCTCGCGCGGGGGCACGAACGTCCCGTGGGCGGCGTCGAAAAGCACCCGGCCATCCAGGGCTATGGAGCCCGAGTCCGGGCGCATGAGCCCGGCAATGGCCCGGAGCGTCAGGGTTTTTCCCGATCCGGACGGGCCGAAGAGCACCACCCGGTTATCCGTGGTGGCGAATTCGGCCATCAGGTGAAATCCCCGGGTGGCCGACTTGTAGGCCTTTTTGATGCCGACGGTGACGCGCATGGTTGGGCCTAGGGTTTTTTGAATCCGAACTTGGTCAGGATTTCCTGGCCCTTGGGTCCGGTGACAAAGGCGACGAAGGCGGCCGCGTCCTTTTTATCGGCAGAGGCGGAGAGCACGGCAATGGGGTAGCTCACCGAGGTTTCCAGGGGCACTTCGCTCACGATTTTGACCTTGTTGCCGGCAATGGCGGCGTCGGTGGCGTAGACAAAGCCGGCGTCGGCCTCGCCCCGGCTGAGATAATCCAGGACCTGGCGCACGGATTCGGCCATGACGAGCTTGGGGGCCAGGGCGTCCCAGGCTCCGGCCTTGGTCAGGGCAGCCTTGGTGTAGCGACCCACGGGCACGGAATCGGGGTTGCCGATGGCGATGCGCTTGACCGCGGCAGCCTTGAGGGAATCGAGGTTTTGCACCTTGGCCGGATTGCCGGCCGGCACGGACAGGACCAGGGCGTTTTGGGCGAAGTTCACGCGCGTGGCCGTGTCGATGAGCTTTTTCTCGGTGGCCATGTCCATGGTCTTCTGGTCGGCCGAGGCGAACACGTCCACGGGCGCGCCCTGTTCCATTTGGGCCAAAAGCGCCCCGGAGGCGGCGAAGTTCATGTTGATTTTCAGTTCGGGATGTTCCTTCAGGAAGGCGGCCTTGACCTCGTTGAAGGCGTCGGTAAGGCTGGCGGCGGCGGACACGGTCAGCTCGGCGGCAGCGGCCGGAAGGGCCATGGCCGCAACCAGGGCCAGGGACAGCAGGATCTTTCGCATGGTCGACATCCTCCTCTCAGGCTTTGGGTTTGATGATCTTGGCCACGACCACGAGCAGGGTCACGCAGACCGCGGAGATCAGCAGCACCAGCTCGTTGGCCAGGGCGTCGTTGCCGGCCTGGGTCGCGCTGTACACGGCCAGGGACAGGGTCTGGGTCTTGCCGGGCAGATTGCCGGCCACCATGAGGGTGGCCCCGAACTCGCCCATGGCCCGAGCCAGAGCCAGCATGATCCCGGCTAAAAGCCCCCGCAGGGCCAGGGGCAGGGACACGCGGAAAAAGATGGACCATTCCGAAGCCCCGAGCGTTCGGGCCGCGTTCTCCAGGTTCTGGTCCACGCCTTCGAAGGCCGCCCGGGCCGACCGGTAGACCAGGGGAAAGGCCACCACCGCGGCGGCAGTCACCGCCCCTTCCCAGGTGAACATGATGGAGACGCCAAACGTCTCCCAGAGATAGGAGCCGATGACCCCCCGGCGGCCCAGCAGCACGATGATGTAGTAGCCAAGGACCGTGGGCGGCAGCACCATGGGCAGGGTGAGGACGGCGTCGGCCAGGTCCCGGCCGGGAAACTCCTTGGTGCAGGCCAGGCGGGCCAGGCCCACGGCCGGCACGGTGGCCAGGGCCGTGGCCAGGGTGGAGACCTTGAGGGTCAGAAGCAGCGGCGGCAGGGCATTGGAATCGAGCATCGGAACCGTCTCTTGCGGCCTGGTTCCCGCCTTGGCCGCCGCGAACGACAGCAACGGGAAGCATGCGCCAATATTGCAGGAAAGATAGGGGAATGTTGGGTCCTTGTATAGGGCGTCACGATTTTGTTGAAAGATGTGCCAGTGCCATGGTCCGGAACCAGAAACGCGGGGCGCGGGCTGTTTACGCCACGGCCCGTGTTTTGGGGAGGAAGTCGCCGCGTCCAGGGAAATGTCACAATGCGAACGCGGTCCGTTCCCCGGGGAACGGACCGCGTCGTGATGGCCGGATATCCGGAGGCCGGTTGCGCCCGATCCCGGCTCAACCGCAGCCTTCGCCGCCGCCTGCGCCGCCGCAGCAGGCCTTGCCCAGGCCCTTGCGCCGGCTTTTGAGCCGGGAAAGGTCCCCGGCCGCGTAGACCTCGGCCAGGGCCGTCTCCAGAAAGCCCGAGCATGCATAGGGCAGCAGGCCCGAGGCGGTCAGGACCTGGCGCGGGGTTTCGCCGAAGGCGGCCACCAGAACGGCCCGGCAGTCGGACAAGACCCTGGCCAGTTCCTCCCAGCGCTTGGGGCCCGCGCCTGGATCCGGGGCGTAGCGCTCCTCCACCAGGGCAAACCCCTGGCCGTCCTGCTTCCAGATCTGGAACTTGTGGGCCTCGCCCAGGTGCATGTTGACCAGCATGCCCTCCCGGGTGGCCACGGCCACATAGGGCCGGGCGGACAGGTCTGCGCCCGGAGCGACCCGGGAGCAGGCGGCCAGGTCGCCGGCCAGCTCGGCCGAGCGGTCGTGGCACAAAAGCCCCACGGCGTCGGCCCGGCAGCGCTTGCAATGGCGCATCTGGGGGAGAAGCGCTTCGGCCTGGTTGCGAAGGGCCTGGATCAGCCCGGGCTCGGGGGCTGGCGTCTCGGCAAAGGCCGTGCCCTCCACCGGGAAAAGCGGCATGATGTTCTGGATGTCCACGCCACGTTCGGCCAGGGTTCGGGAAACGGCCAGAACATGGTGGTCGTTGACGCCCGGAATGACGATGGTGTTGGATTTGACGACCACCCCCAGTTCCTTGAGCATTTCGATGCCTGCCAGTTGGCGTTCGAGCAAGAGCGCGGCCGCGGCCTCGCCCCGGTGGATGATCTTGCCGTCCCGGGCCCAGGCGTAGATTTTGGCTCCGATCTCCGGGTCCACGGCATTGACCGTGACCGTGACGTGGCTGACCCCCAGCCGGGCCAGTTCCTCGGCCTGGGCCGGCAGGGCCAGGCCGTTGGTGGACAGGCAAAAGAGCATCCGGGGATAGGCGTCCTTGATCAGGCGCAGCGCCTCCAGGGTCTCGGGATTGGCCAGGGGATCGCCCGGACCGGCGATGCCGACCACGGTAATGCGCGGCTCGCGCTCCAGCACCTTGCGCACGTACAGCACGGCCTGTCCGGGCGAGAGCACGGCGCTGGTCACGCCCGGCCGGGATTCGCTCACGCAGTCGTACTTGCGGTTGCAGAAATTGCACATGATGTTGCACTTGGGGGCCACGGGCAGATGCATCCGGCCGCAGGTGCCGGCGGAGCCCCGATTGAAGCAGGGGTGCCTGGAGAGGTCCTTGGTGGCGGTCATGCAGCGCTCCTTTAGAGGTAGC
Organism: uncultured Desulfovibrionaceae bacterium; assembly: GCA_964490985.1. Lineage (GTDB taxonomy): Bacteria > Desulfobacterota > Desulfovibrionia > Desulfovibrionales > Desulfovibrionaceae > Solidesulfovibrio. The sequence goes on from CAZBER010000104.1 coordinate 4,974, forward strand.
CGTATCCCACGGCGCTTTCGTCCTGCTTGCGTTCGAGGAAGGTGTTCACCAGCCGGTCGAACAGTTCCTGGGCGCCCCGATAGCCCACGTGGCGCAGGCGCGGACCGCCGAACCGGTCGTGGATGGGAAAGCCGACCCGCAAAAGCGGCACGCCCATGGCCCGGGCATAGCGGTAGCCCTTGCTGTGGCCGACCAGGATGTCCGGGGCCAGCTCCTTGGCCTGCTCGGCAATGTCGTGGAAATCCACGCCCTCCCGGGCTTCGGGCGGCTCGGGCAGGATGCCGTCCGTGACCGCGGCCAGGGAGGCCTTGAAATTCTTGCACGTGGCTCCGGTGGCGGCCAGGATGGGCTTGACTCCGATTTCGGCCAGAAAGGCCACCAGGGCCACGACCATGTCTTCCTCGCCGTAAACGATGGCCCGCTTGCCGGCCACGTACTTGTGGCCATCCACGTAGGCGTCCACCAGCCGGCCGCGCTCGTCCATATGCCGGGCCGGGGTGCGCCGGCCGGTTAGGCGCTCCAGGGTCTCGAAAAAGGCGTCGGATTCCCGGATGCCGATGGGCAGGCCCAGGCGGTGGTTTTTCACGCCAAAGCGGCGTTCCAGGTTGGCCCCGGCGCTTTCGGCCATGTGGTCGACTCGGCCGCATTCGATGGTGCCCAAGGCCCCGGACATGGCCCGGATGTCGGCCAGGGACGCGCCGCCCTTGGGGATTTTCTCGTAGTCGAGCAGGGCCGGCCGATCCATGGTTTCGGAGATGTCGGGCAGGATGGTGGCGGCTGCGCCGAAGTCGGCCAGGACCTCCTTGAGGTAGCGGATGTCGGCCGGGGAGACGAACCCGGGCAGCAGGTTGACCCGGTGGGCGCTCGGGGCCTTTTCCCGCACGAGCTGGGAGGCCAGGGCGGCCACGGCCGCGTGCCAGCCTTCCATGTGGGTGCCGGAATAGCTCGGGGTGGAGACGCAGACGATCTCGGGCAGAGGTAGGTCACTAAATTCCTTGCGAAACTCGGCCAAAAGCCTGGGTACGTCGTCGCCGATGGTTTCGGTCAGGCAGGTGGAGGCCACGCCCACCACCGTGGCCCCGTACTTGGACATGACATTGAGGATGCCCTTTTTGAGGTTCGGGCCGCCGCCGAAGACCGCCTGCTTTTCGCCCAGGGCCGAGGAGGCGATGTCCATGGGCTCGCGGAAATGACTGATGATGTAGCGGCGCATGTAGGTGGCGCAGCCCTGGGAGCCGTGCAGGAAGGGAATGGCCCCTTCCACGCCCCGGAAAGCCATGGCCGCGCCCAGCGGCGTGCACAGCTTGCAGGCGTTGGTGGTGGAAACATAGAGCGAGTCGCTCATAGGCTTTCTCCCATGGCATGGGCCATGACCGGGGCCTGGCGTCGGGGCACGAAGCGCCAGATGGGGCTGGTGGCCGAGGCGTGGACTTCCCTGGCGAAATTGAGCATGCCGACAAAGCCTTCCAGGGCTTCCTTGCGTTCATGGTTGTGGTCGCAAAACCCCACGCCGAGCTTGTGGGCGATGGGCCGTTCCTTGACCCCGCCCACGAACAGGTCCACGTCGAGTTCCCTGACGAATTTCGAGAGCTCCAGGGGGTTGGAGTCGTCCACAATGACCGTGCCCGGGTCGCAGATGGCGGCCAGTTCCTCGTAATCCTCCTTGGTGCCGGTCTGGGACCCCACCAGCACCACCCGCATGCCCAGGTGGCGGAAGGCCTTGATGAGCGAAAAGGCCTTGAACGCGCCGCCCACGTAAACGGCTGCCTTCTTGCCTTCCAGGTCCTGGCGGTAGGCCCTGAGCTTGGGCAAAAGCGCGGCCAGCTCCTCGCGCACGAGCTGCTGGGTGCGGGCCACGATGCCCGGGTCGCGGTCCTTGAAGAAATCGGCCACGGCATAGAGCGAATCGGCCATGTCCTCGATGCCCAGGTAGGAGACGCGCAAAAACGGGATGCCATATTTTGCTTTCATCTGCTGGGCCAGCTCCATGGTGGCCCCGGAGCACTGCACCACGTTCAAGGCCGCGCCGTGGGCCCGCTTGATGTCGGCCACCCGGCCGTCGCCGGTGATGTTGGCCACTACGGACACGCCCATGCGCTCGAAGTAGTCGCGGATGATCCAGATTTCCCCGGCCAGGTTGAAGTCGCCCAGGATGTTGAGGGACAGGGGCGAAATGCCGGTTATGTCGCCTGTGCCGGTCAGGGTGAACATGGCCTTGCAGGCGGCGGCATAGCCTTCGCGCTTGTTGCCCTTGAAACCCTCGGACTGGACCGGGATGACCGGAATGCCGGTTGCCCCGGCCACCTCCCGGCACACCGCGGCCACGTCGTCGCCGATAATGCCCACGATGCAGGTGGCGTAGACAAAGGCGGCCTTGGGCTTATGGCGCGCGATGAGCTCCAGCAGGGCGGCCTTGAGCTTTTTTTCGCCGCCGAAAATGACGTCGCGTTCCTGGAGGTCGGTGGAAAAGCTCAGGCGGTGGAGTTCCGGGCCGGACGACAGGGCTCCCCGGATGTCCCAGGTGTACACGGCGCAGCCGATGGGGCCGTGCACCAGGTGCAGGGCGTCGGCAATGGGGTAGAGCACCACCCGGGAGCCGCAGAACACGCAGGCCCGCTGGGACACGGCCCCGGCCAGGCTGTCCCGGTTGCAGGCCAGCTCAAAGGGGCCTTCGCCCGTGCGGTGAATCTGGTCCCGCCGTTCCTCGAAAATGGCCTGTTCCATGAAAACTCCTTTTCCCGATCACCAGGGGCCGGGATGATCGGGCTTTTACAAGGTCCATGCCAGAAAATAAGCTATTGAAAGTAATATATAAAATAATGAAGCATAAGATGATTCGACAAAATTGTCGCTTTGCTTCCGACAGAAATGTAGAAAGTCGGTCCGACAGGCAACCAGGCGGGGACACCTGATTTTTGGTGGACTGTTTATTTTGGCGACAGGGGTGGGAAAAGGGCCTGAAACAGGCTACCCAGGCGGGTAGAGCGGGTTTTTTGGTTGCCCTGACCGGGAAAAATAGTGGTTTTTTATTATTCGGTCATTTTTGACATAATGTATGTTCGCGACTACCAAGCCATGGCACGACATGGCAACGCCATGGCCGCTGTCCCTCGGGATGGACGGCATGAGCCAAGGAGGTATGACAATGCTCAGTGACGCGGCGCTGCTGCGCCAGGCGTGTTTGATCGACGGGCAGTGGGTCCAGGCGGACGGCGGTGCCGTTTTGGAGGTGGACAACCCGGCCACAGGGGAAATCGTGGGCACGGTGCCCAAATGCGGCCAGGCCGAGACCGCCCGGGCCGTGGAAGCGGCGAGACTTGCCTGGCCGGCCTGGCGGGCCATGACCGCCCTGGCCCGGGCCGATGTGCTGTTGCGCTGGCATGACCTGATCCTGGCCGCCAAGGACGACCTGGCCCGGCTCATGACCCTGGAGCAGGGCAAGCCCCTGGCCGAGTCCGGCGGCGAGATCGCCTACGGGGCCGGCTTTTTGCGCTGGTTTGCCGAGGAAGCCCGCCGGGTCTACGGCGATGTGGTGCCGTCTCCCTGGCCGGGCAAGCGCATCCTGGTCACCCGGGAGCCTGTGGGCGTATGCGGCATCATCACGCCCTGGAACTTCCCCACGGCCATGATCACCCGCAAGGCCGGGCCGTGGGCTGCACCATGGTGGTCAAGCCCGCCTCCCAGACGCCCTTTTCCGCCCTGGCCCTGGGCGAGCTGGCCATCCGGGCCGGCATGCCCAAGGGCGTGCTCAATATCGTCACCGGCGATTCCCGGGCCATCGGCCTGGAGCTGACCACCAATCCCGAAGTGCGCAAGATCAGCTTCACCGGCTCCACGGAAGTGGGCAAGAAGCTCCTGGCCCAGTCGGCCGGCACGGTCAAGCAGGTGTCCATGGAGCTTGGCGGCAATGCGCCGTTTCTGGTCTTTGACGACGCGAACCTGGACGCGGCCGTGGCCGGGGCCATGGCCAGCAAGTACCGCAATTCCGGCCAGACCTGCGTGTGCGCCAACCGCTTCTACGTCCAGTCCGGCATTTACGAGGCCTTTGTGGCCAAACTGGCCGAGGCCGTGGGCGGCCTGTCCGTGGGCGACGGGTTGACCCCGGGCGTGGCCCAGGGGCCGCTGATCGATTCCAAGGCCCTGGCCCACGTGAAAAACCTGGTGGCCGACGCCCTGGCCAAGGGCGGCCGGCTGGCCTGCGGCGGCAAACCCCATAGCCTGGGCGGCAACTTTTTCGAACCCACCGTCATTGCCGACGCCACCCAGGACATGGCCTTTGCCCAGGAAGAGATCTTCGGCCCCGTGGCCCCGGTCTTCAAATTCGAAACCGAGGCCGAGGCCATTGCCGCGGCCAATGACACGCCCTACGGCCTGGCCAGCTACTTCTACACCCGCGACCTGGGCCGGGCCTTTCGGGTGTCCGAGGCCCTGGAATACGGCATGGTCGGGGTCAACGAGGGCATTATTTCCAATACCGAAGCGCCCTTTGGCGGGGTCAAGGAAAGCGGGCTTGGCCGGGAAGGCTCGCGCTACGGCACCGACGAGTATACGGTGCTCAAATACACCTGCCTGGGCGGGCTGGGAGCCTAACCTGCGGCCGAAGGCCGCAGATTGTCAGGGGGCCGGACCCGGCCCCCTGATGGCCCCGTGACACGCAGCCCGTTTTCGCGCGCACCCGCACACCGGCGTCACCCAAACGTCGCTTTCACCGGCCTTGGCTTCCCGCTATGCAGGGGAATCGAAAATCGCTTCCCCCGAATCCCCGCATGCACATACCCAAGAAATACCGTCAGTGTCTGCAGGACGCCCTGTTCGGCCTGGTCCACGGCAACCGCCTCGTCTACAACACCTGCTGGGAAGACCCGCGCCTGGACCGGCAATTGCTCGAACTGGGGCCGGATTCCCGGGTAGCGGTCATCACCTCGGCCGGGGACAATGCCCTGGATTACCTGTTGGATGCGCCGGCGCACATCGACTGCGTGGACGTGAACTTCCGGCAAAACGCCCTGCTGGAGCTCAAGCGGGCGCTTTTCCGGCACGGCTCCTTTGAGGAGCTCTTCACCTTTTTCGGCGACGGCGGCGGCCCCGGCTGCGCCGCCGTCTACGCCCGCGTCCGCCACACCCTGCCGGCCTATGCTGCCGACTTTTGGGACAAAAACATCGGCTACTTCCGGGCCGCCGGACTTCTGGGCTCCTTTTACTACCACGGCACGTCCGGAGCCGTGGCCTGGGCCTTTTCCAGGCTGCTGCACCTGGTCAAGCCGGGCCTGCGGCAAAACATGCTGCGCCTGCTCGACGCCGGCTCGCCCCAGGAGCAACACGCCCTGTTTGCGCGCATCGAGCCTGTGTTCTGGGATCGCCTCAGCCGCTGGCTGGTGGGGCGAAGCGCCACCATGGCCTTGCTCGGCGTGCCGCGCCCCCAGATCGCCCTGATCAAGGAAAGACATCCCGGCGGCCTGGAAGGGTTTGTCCGGGACAAAGTGCGCCGGGTGTTCACCGAAGTGCCGGCCAAGGACAATTATTTCTGGCGCGTCTACTGCACCGGCCGCTACACCCGGCAGTGCTGCCCGCAGTACCTCAAGGAAGCCCATTTCGAATCCATCCAGGAGCGCCTGGCCCGCCTCCGCACGCATACGGGCACCCTAAGCGGCTTTTTACGCGGCGTTTCCGGGACCTACACCCATTTCGTCCTGCTCGACCACCAGGACTGGCTGGCCTGGCACGCGCCCAAGGCCCTGGATGAGGAATGGGGGCTGATCCTGGACCATGCCGCGCCTGGAGCCAAAATCCTCATGCGCTCGGCCGGGCTCGACGTTGCGTTCGTACCCCGGCAGGCGCGGCAGCGGCTGCGGTTTTTCCCGGAGATCACCGAGCCCCTGCACGCCCTGGACCGGGTCGGCACCTACGGCAGCCAGCATCTGGCGGTGGTGGCGTGAACAGCCTGGCCGCGCATCCCTTGCAGGGCTATTACCGCTGGCACGCCCGCATCTACGACGGTACGCGGTGGAGTTTTCTCTTTGGCCGCAAGCGGCTGGTGCGGCTGGTGGCCGAGGCCCTGGCGGCGGAGCGTGTGGAGGAGCCGCACATCGCGGAGGTCGGCTGCGGCACGGGCCGCAATCTGGCCGCCCTGGCCAAAGCGCTGCCCAAGGCGCGGCTGACGGGGGTGGATTTGTGCGCGCCCATGCTCAAGCGGGCTTCCCGATCGGTGCGGCCCGCGGCCGACCGGACCCGTCTGACGTGCGCGCCCTACGGCCTGGAGACCCTGGCCCAGGGCGCGGCGGATGTGGTCATTTTTTCCTATGCCCTGTCCATGTTCAACCCGGGCTATGCCGAGGCTCTGGACGCGGCCCGGGCCCATCTGCGGCCGGGCGGGCTGGTGGCGGTGGCGGATTTCGGGGCCTCGCCCCTGGCCTGGTTTCGGGCCTGGATGGGGGTCAACCACGTGCGCCTGGACGGGCATCTGCTCCCGGCCCTGGCCGCGCGCTTTGCCACGGTGCGCCAGGAAACGCGGCCGGCTTACGGCGGCCTGTGGAATTATTTCCTGTTTCTAGGCCGGGTTTGATCCGGCCCGTAACACTGCGCTGTAACGCCCTGAATCCTTAAGGGTTTCCAAAGGGCAAAGCCCTTTGGTCGCCGAAGGCTTCAAAAACGACT
>CAZBER010000105.1:0-11553 GCA_964490985.1 uncultured Desulfovibrionaceae bacterium
ATTTCGGCACCATGCCCCGGGAAGCGGGCGCGGTCTGCCTGGACATCGGCCGCATCCGGGACGCGCTTGCGGCGGCCGGGGTCGGCGCGGCCTGGCTCATGCCGTTTTTCACCGTGGCCGGGATGCATGCCTGGAACGATCTGGCCGGCGAAAAGGCCGCGTCCTGGCGCGGCGTGCTGGAAGCGGCCGGCATCCGCTGCCGTCCGGCCCTGGCCGGGCTCATCGAGCGCCAGGCCTTCGCCGAGGTGTGGCGCGAGCATCTGGAGCGGGCCACGGCCCGGCTGGGGTAGCCGCTATTGCATCCGGGCCAATAGCGCCTCCAAGGCCTCAAGAAAGGCCTCGACCTTGGGGAAAAGGCGTATCACATCGTCGTGTTCAAATGAGGCGAAATCCAGATAATCCCCTTCCTGACGCTTCTCGTATAACTCCTTGAACAGCTTTCCATGCTCTCGCGACAATGTTCCGGGTTTGATGAACCGTTGGTTAAAAAGGCCAAGCACGCCGGAATGCTTCGATGCAGAGAGGCCTTGCGTCAGAAGCAAGGCCGAAACCATATAGAAACAGGCATAATACAAGCGATTCAAACAAGCATTGAGTCGCCCGGCATCAGCCAGGATACGGGCGTCTTTGAGGGTTTCCCAAGCCCGCTGTCGCCTGTAGTCGATGACAATCCTGGATTCTTCGTTCACAACCGCCGCCCTTCGCGTTCCACGTTGTGGTGCAGCGGCGTATGCAGCAGCGGCGGCCGGTCCCACTCCCGCCGGTCCCGAATGATGGCCGAGATGATTTGCTCTGTTTCCAGTTCCAGATCGTAAAGCAGATCACGGATCGCTTCAACGCGGGAGGAAAAGATCGGACCATCGAGCAGAACAAGGAAGTCCCAGTCCGAATCCGGCTGCGGCGTGTTCCTGGCCCGCGAACCGTAAAGGATGACAACGGCCTCGGGTTCAAGGCGACACACGGCGTTTTTGACGCGTTGCGGGATGTCGTTTTGGACCATGGTCATGCTCCGATCAATAGATTGTAAATAAATGATAGAGGCCGTCGCGACCAGGGTCAATGGACCGTGGCGTCACCATGTCCCAACACCTACAAGTACATCGATAAATCCATTTCCCTCCCTCCATCGCATTTCTTTTTCGCTTACAATCATTGCCTGCGCGCCCAAAAGGGTGCTAACTGCCATAGTATGGCGTTTTCCCCTTTGGACCGGCCCGGCGCGGCCGAAAACCTGCCAGGAGGCGTGACATGCAGGCGACGCAGGAGCTTCGGGACGAACACGAAGGCATTACCCTCATGCTCAAGGTGCTGGGCGTTTTCGCCCAAAAGGCCCGGAACGGCAAAGGCTTCGACAAGAATCAGGCCAGGCGGATCATCGAATTCTTCAAAGTCTTTGCCGACAAGTGCCACCACGGCAAGGAAGAGGAATTCCTGTTTCCGGCCATGGAACAAGCCGGAGTGCCGCGCCAGGGCGGTCCGCTGGGCGTCATGCTGCACGAGCACGACCTGGGACGGGGATTTGTCGCGGCCATGAGCCAGGCCCTGGAAAGTGGCGACGACCAGGGCTTTGCCGGCGCGGCCGAGAACTACATCGAGCTGCTCAGCGCCCACATCGCCAAGGAAAACAACGTGCTGTTCCGGATGGCGGACCAGGTCCTCTCCGCCGCCCGTCAGGAAGAGCTGGCCGCCTGCTTCCGGGATATCGAATCCCAGCGCATCGGCCCTGGCGTCCATGAGGCGTTCCACGAGCTCATGACCGACCTGGCGGCCCAATATCTTGGAGGTGAAAAATGATCGGCAAAAGCCTCAAGATTTACTTCCTCGCCGCCTTGTTCGGTTCCCTGGCCATTGCCCTGATCGGCTACGTCTACACCGCCCGGGATCTGCCGCCCTACCCGGTCCGGGTCGTGTCCGAAACCGGGGCCGTGCTCACGGACAAGACCCGAATCATGGCCGGCCAGCAGGCCTTCCAGAAATACGGCCTCATGGACCTGGGCAGCGTCTGGGGGCACGGCACGTATCGCGGCCCGGACTTTACGGCCCAGACCCTGCACATGGCCGGCCAGTTCATGCGCGACCGGCATGCCTCCGAAAAATACGGCGGCCCGTATGCCGGTCTCTCTCCGGAAAACAAGGGCGGCGTGGACGGCCTGGTCGTCTACCAGGTAAAAAGCAACCGCTACGACCCGGCCACAGGCGACCTGGTCCTCACCCCGCTCCAGGAATACGCCCTGACCCAGGTCAGGGCGTTCTACGACACGCTCTTCTCCACAGGCGAACCCGACGGCCCCATTCGGGCCAACACCATTACCGATGCCGGCGAACGCCAGGCCCTGGCCGACTTTTTCTTCTGGACCGCCTGGTGCGCCGGCGTGCTGCGGCCGGGCGGGCAATACACCTATACCAACAACTGGCCCCATGATCCCAGCGTCGGCAACCTCCCCTCGGGCGAATCCCTGGTCTGGTCCGCGGCCTCCCTGGTCGCCTTCGGCGTATGCCTGGGGCTTATGATCTATATTTTCCACCGCTACGGCTTCAACCTCGGCCATCGCGGCCCCAACCGCGAGACAGCGGACGCGCTGGCGGCCGCGCCCCTGTCCGAAAGCCAGCGCAAGACCGCCAAGTACTTCCTGGTGGTGGCGGCCCTGTTTTTCATACAGCTTCTCATCGGGGGCCTCATGGCCCACTACACCGTGCATCCGGCCACGTTTTACGGCCTTGACGCCGTGGCCGCCTTTATTCCCTACAACTGGGTCAAAAGCTGGCATTTGCAGCTGGCCGTGTTCTGGATCGCCACGGCTTGGCTTGGCATGACGCTTTTCGTATCCCCCAGCGTGGGCGGCCGCGAGCCCAAGTCCCAGGGCCTTTTGGTGGACGTTCTTTTCATTGCCGTGCTGGTGGTGGCCGTGGGCAGCCTGACCGGCGAGGTGCTGGGCATCAAGGGCGTGCTTCAGGCCGGCTGGTTCTGGTTCGGACACCAGGGCTGGGAATACCTGGAGTTGGGGCGATTCTGGCAGATCCTTCTGCTGGTGGGCCTGCTCATCTGGCTGGCCCTGGTGGTGCGGGCGCTCAAAAGCCATTTCGCCCGGGGCCAGGACAAGTGGGGCCTGCCCCATTTTCTGGCCTATTCCGGCATCGCGGTGGTGGGCTTTTTCTGTTTCGGCCTGCTGTATGACCCCAACTCTCATCTGACCCTGGCGGATTTCTGGCGCTGGTGGGTGGTGCACACCTGGGTGGAGGGCGCATTTGAATTCTTTGCCGCGGCCGCGGCCGCCTTCGTGTTCGTCAACCTGGGCCTGGCCGACCTCAAGTCCGGGCTGCGGGCCATGTATTTCACCGTGGCCCTGGCCCTTTTCTCCGGCATCATCGGCGTGGGCCACCATTACTACTGGTTCGGCGAGCCCTCGTTCTGGCTGGCCCTGGGTTCGGTCATCTCCTCCCTGGAGCCTGTGCCCATGCTGCTCCTTCTGGCCGAGGTCTGGCACGGGCAGCGGGCGCTTTTCACCGCCGGCTCGGACTATCCCTACCGCTATCCGGTGCTCTTCCTCATGGCTTCGGTCTTCTGGGAATTTCTGGGCGCGGGCGTGATGGGCCTGTCCATTACCACGCCCATCATGAACTATTACGAGCACGCCACCTATCTGACCGTCAACCACGGCCACACCGCCCTTTTCGGCACCTACGGCATGCTGGCCATCGGGCTTTTGCTCTTTTCCATGCGGGGCATGGTCACGCCCAAAGGCTGGAACGAACGGCTGATCCGGGTGACATTCTGGGCCACCAACATCGGACTGGCCGCCATGTTCCTGCTGACGCTTTTGCCGGTCGGGCTCCTGCAGATCTTCGACAACATCAACAACGGCTTCTGGCACGCCCGGTCCAACGCCTTCTGGAACCAGGAGGCCATCGCCACCCTCGGCCAGGTCCGCCTCCTGCCGGACACGCTCATCATCATCGGCGCACTGGCCCTGCTGTTGTTCATGATCAAGGCCATAGCCAACCTGCGCCCGGCCACGGTGGCCGACGGCCAGGCTTTTTAACATCTTGCCGCGCCTGAAAAAAATGTCCCGCTGTTCCGGTCGGTCCGGAAACAGCGGGGCAGAATTCGTTCCCTGGCGCAGGCGTAGGCCGTTAGTCCCGCGCCCCCTAAAAAATAGGACACTATTTTTTAAAAAAACATAACCATTCAAATATGCCGCTTTTGAATTTCGTAGAAACGAATTTCAAGGACACGATGCTAGTCCCGCAGCCGTTCCCAGTCGATCCCGAGCGCCTGGGCGACCTTCTTGAGCGTGGCCGCGCGCGGCCGGGCGTTTTTGGCCTCCATCTGGGCCACGGCCGCCGGAGACGCGCCCATACGCCGGGCCAGCTCCTCCTGGGTCACGCCCAGGTGCTCCCGCCAGGCCCGGATGCGGCTTGCGCCTTCCCGGCGAGCCTGGGCCACCTCATAGGGAAGGGGCGTGTTGTCGTTACCCATGGGAAACCTGCGCAATGCCCCTATTCTTCCATCCGGTACCACGAGGCGGCCACGAACGGGGCAAAGGCGTCGCCTTCCTGGCGGTACAGGTTCATGGCCTCGCCCTCGGCCCCGGACCAGCGCACGGCCAGCTCCAGCCCGGCCTTGGTGCGGAAGGCGAAAAGCGGCTTGTAGTCGGCCACGGTGAAATTGCCGCCGTCATCGACCCGCCAGGTGCCGCCCGGATCCACGTCGGCCGGATGGTCGAGGTAGGCCGACCCGTCAGGGCCGCTATAGGCCAGGGTGACCAGCTCCTGCTGCCCCTTGCGCGAAAACCGGGCCACGGACAGTTTGCCGCCGTCCTCCAGGCTGGCCAGGTCCTTGCACCAGAGCACGGACCGGCCGGACCGGGCCGAAAGCGCTGCCTCCAGTTCCGGGGAACAGTTGGAATAGTTCAAGGGGGTCAGCGCCAGGACCTGGCGGCTGGCCAGAAAGGCGTCCGTGGTCACCAGCACGTCCCTGCCCGCGCCCAGAGGCTCGGCGGCGTCAAAGACCGCCCCGGCCGTGTCGTCGAACCGTTCGGGCGTTTGCCGGCCGATGCCGCCGTCGCCAGGGCGCTGGGCTCCGGCATAGCGCAGATTCACCACCCGGCCGGGCGCGACCACGGCCTTGGAAAAACGTCCCATGCCCCGGGCCAGGGCCGTTTCCACCGGCACCAGCACCCGCTTGCCTTCGGGGTCGCAGTAGCCGAAAGCCCCGCCCGAGACCACCTGGTTGGCTTCCGGATCCGTGTCCGGATAGCTCGATTGGGCCAGGGCCATGACCGACAGGGCCACAATCAGGCCGACCACGCCGCATACGGCCCGCCAGGGCCGAAAGCCCTGGTCGAGGGTCGCCACCTCGTTCATCCTGCATCTCTCCTGCGCAAAAAATCAGAATGCCTGCCCTGCCAATCCCCTTACCGTCGCCGGCCCGGCAGGCTCCAGGACTCGGCCACGGCGGCCGCAACCGCCTCGATTACCCGGTCTGCGGCCCGATCCCGCCGGTAGACCAGGGACAATCCCAGCCTCAGCCCGCCCTCGCCCCACAGGCACACCTCGCCGGCGGCTTCGGCCTCCAGGGCGTCGTCGCGGCGCAGCACCGTCAGACCGCAGCCGGCGGCCACCAGCGTACGCAGCGTCGCGTCGTTGTCCCCCACCATCACCTTGTTGATGGGCAGTCCCCGGCTCGAAAACGCCTCCTGGAGCAGGAACTGGAACGGGCACTTCTCCGAGAACCACACCCACGGCAGCCTGGCCAATTCCTCCCAACTGGCCTGGCAGACCCGCTCCGCCCACGACGTGGGGCCGACCACGGCCATGGCCACGTCGTCCAAGGCCACGGCGGCCACCTCGCCTCCGGACTCCAGGATGTTGTCGTAGACAAACCCCAGGTCCAGGTTTCCGGCCCGCACATTGTCCAGGATGCGCGGCGAGCTGGAATTGATGAGGTGGATTTCCACGCGCGGATGGCGACGGGCCATGATCGTCAAAAACTCCGGCACGCGCATGCGCGCGGCCTCGTTGTTAAGCCCCACCCGGGCCACGCCCACGACCTCCCGGCGCAAGGCCCCGGCCCGCTCCCGAAAGGCTTCCATGCTGCGCAACACGCTTCTGGCCTCGGCCAGCAAGGCCTTGCCCTCGACGGTGAGGCGCATGCCCCGGGGCGTTCGCGCGAAAAGCGCCACCCCAAGCTCGTCCTCGAGCCCCCGGATGTGGGCGCTGACGGCCGGCAGGCTGGCATGCAGGCGCTCGGCCGCGCGGGTGAGGTGCTCTTCCTCGGCCACGGCCACGAAAGTCCGCAGGTGGTAGTGTTCCATGACGCCCCTCCCGGCGTCGCCGCGCCTTCGGGGATTCAAAAGACCCCCTTCCGGCATTGCGATTGGATCGCTCCCCGGCCGGCGCGTTACACGTTGCCCATGACGCAAAACGCCTATGGCACAGGCCCGGCCCGGCGTAAAGGCCGGGCCGGCGGGAGGAAAACCATGCGGGTTGTCAAGCGCATCGTGGCAATGGGGGGTATTTTGGCCCTGGCGACCCTGGCGGCCGGAGGCTTGAGCGGCCAGGCAACCGGGCCGGACGCGGCCCCCCGGACGGCTTCCAGGGCGGCTCCGGGATCGCCGGCATTCGCCCCGGCCCGGGCCGATGTGGCCGAGGCGGTTTTCACCATGGTCATGGCCCGGGCGGCCGACGCCGGCCTGGCGCAAACCGAGCCCCTGACCCTGTGCCAGGCCTGCGTGGCCGCCCACCTGGGCCTTTCGCCGGACGTCGTCCGGCAGCGCTGCCAGCGGGCCTGCGGCCTGCGCTGACCGCCGAGGGCCGAAGTCTTTTGCCGACTGGACAAAGGGCCGGAAAATGGGTTCCAAAGGCAGTTTGCGCTGCCCGGCGCATTGCCGGGCGCCAACAACCAACGGAGCCTGCGTCATGCCCGATATGCCGGATGGCAACGTCCGTACCGCGCCGCCGGCCTGGCCGGAGCCCGAAAAGGGCGTGGGCGGCGCCCTGGCCCTGCTTCTGGCCACGGCCTCAGGCCTGTCCGTGGCCAGCATCTATTACGCCCAGCCGCTTCTGGAGGCCATGCGCCTGGACCTGGGCATGCCCCTGGCTGCGGCCGGCCTTATGGTCACGGCCTCCCAGATCGGCTATGCCGCCGGACTGCTTTTCATCGTCCCCCTGGGCGACCTGTGGGAGCGCCGGGGCCTGGTTACGGCCATGACCCTTGCCATTGGCCTGGCCCTGACCGCCATGGGCTTTGCCCCCACGCCTGCCTTGGCCCTTGTGGCTGCCGGGCTTTTGGGCGTGTTCTCGGTGGCGGCCCAGGTCATTGTCGCCTTCGCGGCCTCCCTGGCCGCGCCGTGGCAGCGGGGCCGGGTGGTGGGCGTGGTCATGAGCGGGCTGCTGCTGGGCCTGCTTTTGGGCCGCACCGTGGCCGGCTTCGTGGCCGGCTTCGGCAGTTGGCGCACGGTATTTTGGCTGGCGGCCGGGGTCATGTTCGTCCTGACCGGGCTTTTGCGCCGCAGCCTGCCGGCCTATCCCGGAGTCCCGGGCCTGCGCTACCCGCAGCTTCTGCGCTCGGTGTGGACGCTTTGGCGCGCCGAGCCGGTGCTGCGCCGGCGGTCCGTGCTTGGCGCCCTGGCCTTCGGCGGGTTCAGCGTCCAGTGGACGCCGCTGTCCTTTCTGCTCTCCGGGCCGCCGTTTCACTATTCGGCCACGGTCATTGGCCTGTTCGGCCTGGCCGGCCTGGCCGGGGCCACGGCCGCATCCCTGGCCGGCCGCCTGGCCGACAAGGGCCTGGCCGGCAAATCCACGGCCATCACCACGGCCCTGCTGGCCCTTTCCTGGATTCCCCTGGGCCTGGGCCAGCGGTCGGTCCCGGTCCTGGTCCTGGGCATCATCCTGCTCGATCTGGCCGTGCAGGGGCTGCACATCACCAACCAAAGCGAAATCTACCGCCTGCGCCCCGAGACCCGAAGCCGCGTGACCGCGGCCTACATGTTCTCCTTTTTCACGGGCGGCATTGTCGGGTCGGCCCTGTCCTCCCTGGCCTATGCCGCCTGGGGCTGGACCGGCGCAAGCTGCGTAGGCGCGGCCTTCGGGGTTGCGGCCTTTGGCTTGTGGCTGGTCGGGGGCCGGTTCCGGCCATCGCAAGACCGGTCCGGCCCCCTGCAAGGCGTTAAGAGGTCTGCGCCCAACGGATAAGGCCCAGGGAGTGGGAATCGAGCAGCAGCGGATGGTGGGGCAGGATGCGCACCGTAAACCCGAACCGGCCCGCCTCCATGGGCATGATTTCGCCCGCATACATCTGCCAGCCGTCCGGGGTGACCTCGCCAGGCTCCATGACCAGGGTCTCGCGCTGGGCGAACTTGCCCTCGTAATCCAGCCGGCCGGAATAGATCTGCACTTCCACGTCCTGGGGCCGGATGCCGTTCAAGTGCACTTCGGCCGTCACCCGCACCGGCTCGCCCACATGGAGCTGTTCCGGCTCGGCCGCCCGAATGTTGCGGATGTCCAGGCTGCTCCACTTGGTCATCATGTCCATGCGCCAGGAAGCCAGGTCCTTGGCCGCCGCGCAGTCGTCCCGGGTCAGGCGGTTGTAGTTCTCCAGGGCCGTGACATAGGCGATGCGGGCGTAGTCCTCCACCATGCGGTGGGAGTTGTAGATGGGGGCAAGCTGACTGATGGAATCCTTCATCTTGCGAATCCAGTTGCGCGGCAAATTGCCGTGCCCCCGCTCGTAGAACGTCGGAATGATCTCGTTTTCCAGGATGTTGTAGCAGGTCTGGCTCTCCACGAAATCCTGGTAGCCGCCGTCCTCGTATTCCTCGCCCATGCCCACGGCCCAGCCCACGCTGTTGTCCGGCTTCCAGGCCTCGGCCCACCA
Source organism: uncultured Desulfovibrionaceae bacterium (assembly GCA_964490985.1). GTDB lineage: Bacteria > Desulfobacterota > Desulfovibrionia > Desulfovibrionales > Desulfovibrionaceae > Solidesulfovibrio. The sequence goes on from CAZBER010000105.1 coordinate 8,876, forward strand.
GCCGTCCAGGGTGCTGAAATTGAGCACGCCGTTGCACATGGCCTTCATGCCGCTGGTGCCGCAGGCTTCCAGGGGCCGGCGGGGCGTGTTGAGCCACACGTCCACGCCCTGGACCAGATAGCTGGCGATCTCCATGTCGTAGTCTTCCAGGAACACCATGCTGTAGCGGCATTCCGGGCTGTTGCACAGCTGCACCAGGTCCTGGATGATCTTTTTCCCTTCGTTGTCATGGGGATGGGCCTTGCCGGCAAACACGAACTGCACCGGCTTGGTGGAATCGGAAAGGATCTTGATCAGCCGCTCCCGGTCCTGGAGCAGCAGATTGGCCCGCTTGTAGGTGGCGAAGCGGCGGGCAAAGCCGATGGTCAGCGCCTGGGGATCCAGGACTTCCTCGGCCATGAGCAGTTCCTTGCGCTTGGCCCCCCGGGCCAGGAGCTGCTCCCGCAGCCGCTCGCGCACGAATCCCACCAGGCGTTCGCGCAGCCGTTCGTGGGTGCGCCACAACTCGGCGTCGGAAATGAGCTGGGCCTGGGAAAACACCCGGGCGCAATCCGGGTCCTCCCGCCAGTTGGCCCCCAGGTAGCGGTCATAAAGCGCGGCCACGTCCTGGGCCACCCAGGTGGGCACGTGCACGCCGTTGGTGATGGCCCCGATGGGCACGTCCTCCACTGGATACTGGCTCCACACCCGGTTCCACATCCGGCGCGACACCACGCCATGCAGCTTGGACACGCCGTTGTTGAAGCGCGAAAGCTTGAGCGCTAAAACCGGCATGCAGAAATGCTCGGAATCGTTTCTCGGGTCCTCCCGGCCCAGGGCCATGAAGACCTTGAAGGCCAGGCCGAGCTTGCGGGCGTAATCCTCGAAATAGGCCTGGATGAGGTCCGGCGGGAACCGGTCGTTGCCGGCCGGCACGGGCGTGTGCGTGGTGAAGATGGAGCTGGAGGCCACCAGTTCCATGGCCGCCTCGAAGGACAGCTTGTGCTTGGCCATGAAATTGGCGATGCGCTCCAGGCCGGCAAAGGCCGAATGGCCCTCGTTCATGTGGATGACCTCGGGCTTCAACCCCAAGGCCTCCAAGGTGCGGATGCCGCCGATGCCGAGCAGGTATTCCTGGCGCACCCGGGTCTCCAGGTCGCCGCCGTAGAGCCGGTTGGTGAGCTGGCGCGAACCGGGCTGGTTCTCGGGCACGTTGGAGTCCATGAGATACAGCGGCACCCGGCCCACCTGCGCCTTCCATATCTGGGCGTAAACCCGCTCGCCCTTGAGGTCCACGTAGATCATCACCCGCTCGCCGGCCTCGTCCCGGCACAGCGTCAGGGGCAGCTGCTCGAAATCGTAAATGGGGTAACGCTCCTGCTGCCAACCGTCCGGGGTCAGGTACTGGCGGAAAAACCCCTGCTGGTAGCACAGGCCGATACCGACCAGGGGCACGCACAGGTCGCTGGCCGACTTGAGGTGGTCGCCGGCCAGAATGCCCAGGCCCCCGGAATAAATGGGCAGGCACTGGGTGATGCCGTATTCCAGGCTGAAATAGGCCACCACCGGAGCGCCGTCGCGGTTGGGAAACGGAATCGAGGTCGTCTTGCGGGAAAGGTAGGTGCGCAGGCTCTGGAACAGGTCATTGAGCCGCTCCACGAAAAAATCGTCCTCGGCCAGGCTCTCCAGGGTCTTCTGGGGCAGGCGGTTCAAAAAACCCACCGGGTTGCCGTAGCACTCCCGCCACAGCTTGCGGTCCACCTGGGCGAAAAGCGAAATAATGTCGTCGTCCCACGAAAAAAGCAGGTTGTAGGCCAGCTCCCACAACGGCTTCAACTTCGCCGGCAACCTGGGCACCACACTGTAGACGCGCAACGGCTGCATACGCTTCCCCTCTCTCGACGGATCGATTTCAAGCGGCCAGGTGTGCCGCGAACCCCGATGCAGCCTGGGTTCTACCCACAACGCCTCGGAAAAGGCAAGGCCGGCCGCAAACCGTCACCAAGTTGCCGCTCAAGAGAAAAACAAGTTATTTCAGTTAATTAATTTTTATTTACAATTCCAGGAGAATGGATACCATCAGCCCCCCGAATTCACTGCCCGGAGGCCCGACCGTGCCCCACTCCCCGCTGACCATGCGCATCAAATTTCTCCGCGAAACGAGCCGGCAGCATCCGCCCGGCTACGCCACCCCGGGCTCGGTCGGCCTGGACCTGCGCGCCGACCTGGACGCGCCGTCCCTGACCATCGCCCCCGGAGCCCGGGCCGCCATCCCCACAGGCATCGCCATCGAAATCGACCAGCCCGGCATCGCCGGCTTCGTCTTCTCCCGGTCCGGACTGGGGGCCAAACACGGCCTGACCGTGGCCCAGGGCGTGGGCGTCATCGACCCCGACTACCGGGGCGAAATCATCGTCTGGCTGCTCAACACCGCAGCCGAACCCCAAACCGTCACGGCCCACGAACGCATCGCCCAGCTCATCCTCATGCCCGTGCACACCGCCACCATCCTGGCCGTGGACGAGCTCGGCGACACCAGGCGCGGCTGCGGCGGCTTTGGGCATACGGGGAAAGTATAGGCGGGGCGGTGGCGGAGGGCGAGAGATGCCTCCGGCGGCCGGGGCGCTGCCCCGGATGCCGGGATGCTGTCCCGGACCCTGCCAGGGCTCTGCCCTGGACCCGCCGGGGGGAGTCACTCC
>CAZBER010000106.1:0-11378 GCA_964490985.1 uncultured Desulfovibrionaceae bacterium
GGGGGCGGAAACCCCCTTTTTTTCAAAAAAGGGGGTTTCCGCCCCCCGGTTCTCCTGGAGACCACACCATGCTCACACTACGTAATGTGGATATACATTATGGCCGGGTGCAGGCCGTGCGGCGGGTGTCCATGCACGTGGCCCCGGGCGAGATCGTGGCCTTGATCGGCGCCAACGGCGCGGGCAAGACCACGTTGCTGTCCGCCATTTCCGGGGTGTTGCGCGTCTCCGGCGGCGAGGTGGCGTTTGACGGCAAGGCCATTGCAGGGGTGCGGCCCGAGCGTATCGTGCGGCTGGGGCTGTCCCAGGTGCCGGAGCGGCGGCTGGTGTTCGGGCCGATGACGGTCGAGGACAATCTGCTGCTCGGGGCGTATACGCGATTTGGGAAGCGCGGCGAGGTGCAGGCCGACCTGGCCGAGGTGTACGCCATGTTTCCGGTGCTGCTGGACCGGCGGCGGCAGCAGGCCGCGGCCCTGTCCGGCGGTGAGCAGCAGATGCTGGCCATCGGTCGGGCGCTCATGGCCCGGCCGCGCTGTCTGTTGCTGGACGAGCCGGGCATGGGCCTGGCTCCCCAGGTGTGCAGGGAGATTTTTCGCCATGTGTCGGCCTTGCGTCGGGACAAGGGCCTGACCGTGCTCTTGGTGGAGCAAAACGCCAAGAGCGCCCTGGCCGTGGCCGACCGGGGCTATGTGCTGGAGACCGGCCGGGTGCTCCTGTCCGGCACGGCCGAGGAGCTTTTGGCCAACCGAGACGTGCAGCGGGCCTATCTGGGGCGTGAACGGGACGCTTAATTCCCTTTCTCAATCATAACGCCAGTTATGATTGAGAAAAAAAATCTCTTTTTGGTATAAGCCGGACGGGGGGGAATCATGCGCGAATGTTTCGAGCCGCGTTTCGAGGCCATGGACCGGCGGGAGCTTGCCCAGTTGCAGTTGGAGCGGCTCCAGTCCACGCTCAACCGGGTGGCGCGCAACGTGCCGCTCTATCGCCGGCGCTTTGCCGAACGCGATATCGATCCCGAGACCTTCTCGGACCTCGGCGACGTGCGCCGCCTGCCGTTTATCACCAAGGCCGACCTGCGCGAGGCCTACCCCTACGGGCTTTTCGCCGTGCCGTTGCGGGATGTGGTGCGGCTGCACGCCTCGTCCGGCACCACGGGCAAGCCCGTGGTGGCCGGCTACACCCGAAACGACGTCAAGACCTGGTCCCGGCTGGTGGCCCGGGTCCTGGTCGCGGCCGGGGCCAATCAGGACGACGTGGTGCAGATCGCCCTGGGCTACGGGCTTTTCACCGGCGGCATGGGCTTTCATTACGGAGCCGAGGCCGTGGGCGCGGCGGTCATCCCGGCCTCCAGCGGCGGCACGCGCCGCCAGGTGACTATCATGCAGGACTACCGCACCACGGTCTTCGTGGCCACGCCGAGCTATGCCCTGCACCTGGCCGAGACCTTGTGCGCCATGGACGTCAACGTCAACGCCCTGTCCCTGCGCTACGGCCTGTTCGGGGCCGAGGCCTGGACTGAATCCATGCGCGCGGCCGTCGAGGATCGCCTGAAACTCACGGCCACGGACAACTATGGCTTAAGCGAAATCATGGGGCCGGGCGTGGCCGGCGAATGCCTGGAAAAGGCCGGCATGCACGTCAACGAAGACCATTTCCTCATGGAGATCGTGGACCCGGAAACCGGCGAGCCCTTGCCCGACGGCGAGGAAGGCGAGCTGGTGCTGACCACGCTGACCAAGGAAGCCTTTCCCATGATCCGCTTCCGCACCGGCGACATCACCCGCATCATTCCCGAGCCATGCGCCTGCGGCCGCACCATGCGGCGCATCGCCCGCATCATCGGCCGCTCCGACGACATGCTCATCATTCGCGGGGTCAACGTGTTCCCGTCCCGGGTCGAGGCGCTGCTGCTCGAAGTCGAAGGCACCACGCCCAATTACCGCATCGTGCTGGAGCGGCGCGGCGCGCTGGACGAGGCCCTGGTCGAGGTCGAGCCCACCGAGGAACTGCTCTTCGACCGGGTGGCCGAACACCAGGCCCTGGTGGACAAGCTGGAACGCCGCCTGGCCTCGGAACTGGGCGTGGGGTTCACCGTGCGCCTGGTGGAGCCGGGCAGCCTGGAGCGCAGCCAGGGCAAGACCATCCGGGTGGCGGATCGGCGAGGGCTTCGTAGCGACGAGCCTTCTTGCGGTTAATGCCTCCGGCATCCAGGGCGCTGCCCTGGATGCTGGGGCGCTGCCCCAGGCCCTGCCGGAACGCTGTCCCGGACCCTGCCAGGGCTCTGCCCTGGACCCGCCGGGGGGAATCATTCCCCCCGGACCCCCCGACCGGCTTGGCCGTGCGGGGTAGCGTAGCTGCATTGTGGGGCCGGAATCGTCCCGGCGACGCACGCCGCAAAGCCGGCGAGCACGCCGGTCCCATTCCGGCCCCACGAGCCGTCGCACTTCGGGCGAGAGGCAGGATCAGGCAGGGGTGGAGTGTTCCAGGTCCAGCAAGGCCCGCTTGCGCTCCAGGCCCCCGGCATAGCCGGTCAGGCTGCCGTCCGAGCCCACGATGCGGTGGCAGGGGATGATGATGGAGATGGGGTTGCGCCCCACGGCCGCGCCCACGGCGCGCACGCATTTGGCCGAGCCCAGGGGCTCGGCCAGCCGGCCGTAGGACACCGTCTGGCCGTAGGGCACACCGGCAATGGCCTGCCAGACCTTGGTCTGGAACACCGTGCCTATCGGGGCCAGGGGCAGGTCGAAATCCCGGCGCTTGCCGCTGAAATATTCGTCCAGTTCCTCCTGCGCCCGTTTGAGCAACGCATTGTCGGCCGCTTCCTGAAACGACTCCGCCTGGGCCGGGTAATGCTTCTGGCCCACGAAATAACAGCCCGTGATGGCCCCGTCCCGGGCCGTCAGCACCATCTTTCCCAGCGGACTTTCGTAATACGTAAAGATATCCATAAGTTCACTCCGTAAGCGAGCGCCACAGGTGCATGACCGCATAGGCCCGCCAGGGCCGCCAGGCCTCGGCCATCTCCAGCACGCGCTTGGGGTTGGTTTCGCCAAGGGCCTTTTTGACGCCAAAATCCGTATGGGGAAAGGCGTCCGGCCAGGCCAGGGCCCGCATGGCAATGTATTGGGCCGTCCACTCCCCCACGCCGGGAAGCGTTTGCAAGGCTGTCAGCGTGGCCTCGATGTCCGCCCCTGGCGACAGGGTCAGGGTCTTTTCCGTAAGCATCCGGGCCAGGGCGATGATGGCTCTGGTCCGGATCGCGGTGATGCCCAGGGAGGCAATGGCGTCCACGGACAACCCGGCCACCCGGGCCGGGCTGGGAAAGACCGTGGTCAGGGCCGCAAACGGCGTCGCCAGGGGGTCGCCAAAGGCGGCGGCAAAGCGGCGGGCCAGGGTGCGCGCCCCGGCCACAGTCACCTGCTGGCCGAGAATCGCCCGCACCGCCACCTCGAAGCCGTCCGCCGCCCCGGGCACGCGAAGCCCCGGATGGGCATCGGCCAGGCCGCCCAGGCCCTCGGCCACCACGTGCGGATTGCACGACAGGTCGAACAGGTGCGACACGCGCCCCAAGACCGTTGGCAAGACCGGAACCAGGGAGGCGGCCACCGTGACCCGCAAGGCGTTTTTGTTTGCCATGGGGGCGACTTCCAGCCAACCGGCGTGCGTGACGCCGTTTCGGGCCAGGGCCAGGGTGCGGCGATAAACCGACGCTTCCACCGCTTCCACGCCGCCGATGCTCCGGGCTCCCAGAAACGCCAATATTCCGTCCCAGTCGTAGGGCGGCCGAAAGGCCAGCTCCAGCACGGGCGCATCCGATGGGGACGGCGCGGACGCGGCCTTGCGCAGGGCCGTGGGAGCCAGGCGGTAGCGCTTGCGGAAAAGCGCGTTGAACCGCCGCAGGCTGCCGAACCCGCTGGCAAAGGCCACGTCCGTGACCGGCATGGCCGTATCCGTGAGCAGGCGTTTGGCCAATAAAAGCCGCTGGGTCTGGGCAAAGGCCACGGGCGACACCCCGAATTGCCGCTTGAAGATGCGGCGCAAATGCCGGGCCGTAACGCCCAGCCGGCCGCTGACCGCGTCCAGGCCGCCTGCCTCCAGGTCCCCTTCCCCGATCCGGTGGGCGGCGGCCAGGGCCAGACGCCGGGCGGCATCGGCGCTGGAATGGCCCGGCGCAAGCTCGGGCCGGCACAGCAGACACGGCCGGAACCCGGCCTGTTCGGCCGCCGCCGCGCTGGGGAAGAAACAACAATTCTCGGGCTTGGGCAGCCGGGCGGCGCATACCGGCCGGCAATAGACGCCCGTGGACGTCACGCCGATGAAAAAACAGCCGTCAAAGCGCGCATCCCTGGCCTTGTAGGCCCGGTAGCAGCTTTCGTGATCGTGCAGCATGCGATCCTGATTAGCCGGGCCGCGCCCTTTCGGCTCGCCGTTTTCGGACATGGCACTCCTTCTCAAGGCAGGCGGTAGTTTTTCAGGAGCGTGACCCAGGCCAGGCGCACGCCGGTCATGACAAAGGGGAGGCCCAGGGCTGCCAGGATGACCATGGCGAAGTTCTCGGCAATCCAAGGGATACGGCCCAGGAAATAGCCGCCGAAAACAAACAGCGGCGTCCACACCAGCTTGCCCAGGGCGTTGTAGATCATAAACCGCCGCCAGGGCATGCCCACCATGCCGCCGGCCAAGGGAGCCACGCAACGCAGCACCGGCACGAACCGGCCGGCGATGACCGTTGCGCCGCCGTATTTCGCGTAATAGCGCCTGGCCTCCCAGAAATGCTTGTGCCGAAGGCCCGGCAGCTCGCGTGTGGCGAAAAACGATTTTCCCAGCCAGACCCCGACGGCGTAATCGAGCTGGTCGCCCAAAAATGCGGCCAGCATGCCGCCGAAAAAAAGCAGCCACACCGAAAGAACGCTCTGGGCGGCCAAAGCGCCGGCCGCGAACAGCACGGTGTCGCTGGGGAGTGCGGCGGCAATGACCAGGCCGGTTTCTGCAAAAATCACGAAAAACAGGATGGCGTAGAGATACGCCCCGTATTCCGCGCTGGCCGCCGCAATGCGCGTGTCCAGGTGCAGCATGAGGTCAAGGACGCTGCCGAGGAAATCCATGCCTAGGCTGTACTCGCCCCCTGGTCGGACGTCCAGCCCGGCCGGGCATGGCCCTGGCTTCCCGGCGTCTCTTTCCCTATAGTGCTCGCGTGCAAACGACAGCGCCTCGCGGCCTGGTGGTGGCCGGCACCAGAAGCGGCTGCGGCAAGACGTCCGTGGCCCTGGGCCTCATGCACGCCCTGCGTCGGCGCGGCCAGGTGGTCCAGGCCTTCAAGGTCGGCCCGGATTTCATCGACCCCGGCCACCACGCCCTGGCCACGGGGAGGCCCAGTCACAACCTGGACGGCTGGATGTGCGACCCGGACACGGTGCGCGGCATCTTCGCCCGATACCTCGCTGATGCGGACATGGCCGTGGTCGAAGGCGTGATGGGTCTTTTCGACGGCTTCTCGGCCACGGACGAAGCCGGCAGCACGGGGCACGCCGCCAAGCTGCTGGGGCTGCCCGTGCTCCTGGTGGCGGACGCGGCCTCCATGGCCCGGTCCGTGGCCGCCCTGGTCGGCGGCTATCTCCATTTTGACCCGGATATCGTCTTCTGCGGGGTGGTGCTCAATAACGTCGCCAGCCCCTCCCATGCCGCGCTCCTGCGCCAGGCCATGGCCGCCGCCCTGTCCCGGGTCCCCCTGTGGGGCGTGCTGCCGCGCCAGGAAACCCTGGCCGCGCCCTCGCGCCACCTGGGCCTGGTCACGGCCGGCGACCTGGAGGACGCCGAGGCTCGATTGGAGGCCCTGGCCGACTGGATCGAGGCGCATTGCGATGTCGAGGGGATGATCCAGGGGCTCTGCCCCTGGACCCCGCCGGGGGGGATCATCCCCCCCGGACCCCCTGCACGGGAAACCAGGGTGCGCATTGGCGTGGCCCGGGACCGGGCGTTTTGTTTTTATTATGAGGAGAATCTGCGTCTCTTGCGCCAGGCCGGGGCCGAGTTGGTGCCGTTTTCGCCCCTGGCCGACACGGATTTGCCGCCAAATCTGGGCGGGCTCTATCTCGGCGGCGGCTATCCCGAGCTGTGGGCCGAACGGCTTGCCGCCAACGCGGCCATGCGCCAGGCCGTGCAGGCCTTTTGCGCCTCGGGCCGGCCGGTTGTGGCCGAGTGCGGCGGCTTCATGTACCTCATGGAGTCCCTGACCGATACGCACGGCCGGACCGTTCCCATGGCCGGGGTGTTTCCCTTGCGGGCCGTCATGGGCCAGCGCCTGGCCGCCCTGGGCTACCGCCAGGTCACCACCCGCCGGGCCACGCCCCTGGGGTCGGCCGGCACCATCCTTCGCGGCCACGAATTCCATTATTCCCGCCTGGCCGAGGACAAGGCCACGGTCACCGCCGCCTATGCCCTGTCCGGCCGCCAGGGAGCCCTGGACGTCCGGGAAGGGTTCCTCATAGGCAACACCCTGGGGAGCTACGTGCACCTGCATTTCGGCAGCAATCCTCAGGCGGCCCGGCACTTCGCGGCCGCCTGCGCGGAGGGCGCGTGAAGCCCGGCCGGCCCCTGCGCGAGGGCTTCACCACGGGCACGGCCGCTTCTGGCGCGGCCAAGGCCGCCGCGCTCCTGCTCCTGACCGGCCATGCGCCAAATCAGGTGGATGTGCCTTTGCCCGGCAACGGGCGCATGGTCCTGGCCGTGGCCGAGGCCAGCCGGATCGGGGATGCGGTCCGGGCCGTGGTGGTCAAGGACGGCGGCGACGACCCGGACGTGACCCATGGCGCGCGCATTGCCTGCCGGGTCTCCAAGCTTGCGTCCGGCGCGGCCGGGGAAATCGTGCTCCAGGGCGGACCGGGCGTGGGCCGCGTCACCCTGCCCGGGCTGCCCGTGGCCGTGGGCCAACCAGCCATCAATCCCGGACCCCAGGCCCAGATCAAGGCCGCCGTGGCCGAGGCCAGCCGGGAAGCCGCCTCCACTGACGCCCTGACCGTCACCGTGGAAGTGGAAAACGGCGAGACCCTGGCCCGAAAGACCCTGAACCCGCGCCTGGGCATTGTGGGCGGCATCTCCATCCTGGGCGTGTCGGGCATTGTGCGGCCCTTCAGCCACTCCGCCTGGGAGGCCTCCATTGCCGAAGCCCTGGACGTGGCCCAGGCTCTGGGCCACCAGACCGTGGGCTTTTCCACGGGCCGGCGCAGCGAGGCGCTCCTGCGCCGGGAATTCCCCCACCTGCCCGAAACGGCCTGCATCCAGGCGGCGGACTGCTTTGCCTTTGCCCTGGCCCAGGCCGCCCGACGGGGCTTTCCCTACCTTGTCTGGGCCGCTTTTTGCGGCAAGCTGGTGAAAATGGCCCAAGGCCTGGAAAACACTCATGCCCACCAGGGCGAGACGGACTTTGCCGCCCTGGCCGGCTGGTGCACGGCCGCCGGCTGGCCTCCGGAGCTGGCCCGGGCCGCGGCCACGGCCAACACGGCCCGCCACGCCTTCGAGATGGCCCCAAGCCCAACGGCCAAGATCGCCTTGGCCGATATCCTGGCCCGGCAGGCCCTGGCCGCGATGCGCCGCTTTGCCGGCAACGGCCCGGAATTGACTCTGCTGGTCTTCGATTTCGACGAAACCGTGCTGGCCCGCGCCTCATGAGACTCTTGCAAAAAAGTCGTTTTTGAAGCCTTCGGCGACCAAAGGGCTCCGCCCTCTAGAAACCCGTAATGGATTTACGCTGTTACAGCGTAAGGTCTCTTGTTGCTTCCGAAAAATGCGTATGAACGGATTTTGCGGACGCCAATCCTAGCGCTGGGAGTCGTAACCGAGCTCGTCTTCGCGGATCAGGACCAGGTTCGACGTGAACCAGTCGTACATCCAGCGGATCAGCCAGGGGATGGGAATGATCAAAATGGAGCAGGCGATCCAGACCACGGCCCGCCACAGCAGGCCCCAGCCTGTGCCGTCAAAGGCCACGGTAAACCCGTCGCCCTCGGTGTGCCGGCAAAACCAGCGGATCATGGCCACGGCTACCCAGGCCCAGCCGATGATCGTGACCAGGGAGACGGCCAGGAGCACGGTCCAGCCGAGATACCCGGCATAGGAGGCCGTCAGCCGAGGCCGGCCGCCCGGGTCCAGGCGGATGTTCTCGATGGCCCAGCGGTAAACGGGGAGCCTTACCGCCGCCACCAGGGGCAGAAGCAGCACGGTCAGCAGCAGGTGCACGGTGGTGGCCCGCTCCGTCTGGGCCACTGCCCGGGCGATCTCGGGCAGGTATCCCAGAAAGACCAGCACCGCGAAAAGAACCCATATCTGCCCGCCCCGGCCCTCGAACGCGGCCCGGGTGCCGTCGGCAAACCGCAGCTTGCCGGTCCACCAGGCAAAAAGCGCGGTCGCGCCCCAGGCCGCCGGAATCATGAACGCGGCCAGGATGGCGTACAGGATGGAATAGCCGAACGTCGCCCACACGCCGCCGGAAAACCCAATCTCCACCTGCCGTTGCGTCATGGTCCCCTCCTTGCCGGACATGTTCCCCCCACCTTCCTGGCCCATGCCGGGGCAAAGGGCAAGCCCCCTTTTGACCCCGGCCCCAGGCCCGGGTAAAGGACCAGGAATGCTTGGCGAGAACCCTTCATGACCGCCCCGACCGTGGCTGTTGTCGGCCTTGGCCTGGGCCAGCCCAGGCTGGACGACGCGGCCGAGGAAGCCGTGGCCCGGGCCGACGTGCTGGTCGGCGGGGCGCGCCAATTGGCGGCCTTTGCCGATCACCCGGGTCAGCGCATCCCCATTGCCGCACCCCTGTCCCAAGCCTTGGACGCCATGGCCGCGGCCCGGGACGCCGGTTTGCGTCTGGTCGTGCTGGCCGACGGGGACCCGCTCTACTTCGGCATCGGCCGGGCGCTGTTGAACCGTTTCGGCCCGGACGCCCTGGTCTTTTACCCCAATGTCACGGCCGTGGCCGCAGCCGCGGCCAGGCTCAAGCGGCCCTGGCAGGACCTAGCCGTGGCATCCCTGCACGGCCGCCAGGATTTCACGCCGCTTTTCGCGGCCCTGAGCCAAAGCGGAGCGGCCATGGCCTACACCGACGCGGCCAACACCCCCGCGATCATCGCCGCCTCGGTCCTGGACCGGGCCGGGGACGTTTTCACCGCCACGGTCCTGGAAAACCTGGGCCTGCCCGATGAGCGCGTCCGCCATCTGTCCCTGGCCGAAGCCGCCAGTCTGGAATTTTCGCCCCTCAACCTGATCTATCTGGAACGCACCCGCCCGCCCGAGGTTCCCCTGGCCCTGGGCCTGGCCGACCATGCGCTCCTGCGCCAGGACGCGGTGTTCACCAAGGCTCCGGTGCGGGCCGTATCCCTGGCCGCCCTGTCCCCCCGGCCGGGCCACGTCATCTGGGATATCGGAGCCGGCACCGGGACCGTGGCCCTGGAAGCCTCCTTGCTCAATGCCGGCGGCCCGGTCCTGGCCGTGGAACGCGACCCGGACCGCCACGCCCTGCTGGCCCGAAACATCCAGCGCACAGGCGCGCTCACGGTCCGGCCGGTCCTGGGCCAGGCCCCGGACTGCTTCGGCCACTTGCCCGACCCGGACCGCGTCTTTGTCGGCGGCGGCCTGTCCGAGCACCCCGGCCTGCTGGCCGCCATGGGCAGCCGTCTGCGGCCGGGCGGCCGGCTGGTGGCCAACACCGTGCTCCTGGGCTCCCTGGAGCGGGCCATGGCCGAGCTGGTCCGGCTCGGTTTTTCCACGACCCTGACCCAGGTCCAGGCCAGCCTGTCCACGCCCCTGGCCGGGGATGTCCGGCTTCGAGCCGGCAATCCGGTCTTCATCCTGGCCGCCGCCAAGGACGACCATGCCTGACGCATTCTCCGAAACCGACCGCTCGCCCCGGGTCTATTTCATCGGCGCGGGACCCGGCGATCCCGAACTGCTGACCGTCAAGGCGGCCCGGATCATCGGCCAGGCCGATCTGGTGCTCTACGCCGGCTCTCTGGTCTCGCCCGGGGTGGCGGCCCTGGCCAAGCCGGAGGCCCAGGTCGTCGACTCCTCGCCCCTGACCCTGGCCGAAACCCATGCCCTGCTGGCCCGAACCGCCCGGACCGGCGGGCTGGCCGCCCGAGTGCACACCGGCGATCCGGCCCTGTACGGGGCCGTGGCCGAACAGGCCCGGCTCCTTGAGGCCGAGGGCATCGATTACGCCATCGTTCCCGGGGTCACTTCCGCCTCGGCCGCGGCCGCCGCCTTCCGGGTGTCCTTCACCGTGCCCGAAGCCACCCAGACCCTGATCCTGACCCGGCTGGCCGGCCGCACGCCCATGCCGCCGGGCCAGTCCCTGGCCGAACTGGCCCGCCACGGCGCGTCCCTGGCCATCTACCTCTCGGCCGGCGACCCCGAGGGCGTGGCCCAGGCCCTGCGCTCGGGCGGCTACGTCGGGGATACGCCCGTGGCCGTGGCCCACCGCCTGGGCTGGCCCGGCGAACACTGCTTCTGGGCCACCGTCGACACTCTGGCCGAGCTGGTGCGTCAGGCCGGCATCGACCGGCAGACCATTTTTCTGGTACTTCCGGGCCAAGGCAGGGAAACCGCCTCGAAACTCTACGATCCCGCCTTTGGCCACGGCTTTCGGCCGGCCCAGGGCGACGGGGAGGCTTCATGGAAAAGCTCGAAATCCGGACCACGCGCCGGGAAGAACTGTTCCGGCTGACCGAAACCCTGCAAAAACTCGTGGAATCGAAGGGCTGGCGCGACGGGGCGCTGGTGGTCTACTGCCCGCACACCACCGGCGCGCTGACCGTCAACGAGGACGCCGACCCCAGCGTGGCCGCCGACATCACCCAGGCCTTCTCCCGCCTGGTCCCCCGGGACGCCGGCTACCGCCACGCCGAAGGCAACAGCGACGCCCATATCAAGACGACCCTGGTCGGACCGTCGCTGACGCTCATCGTCGACGCCGACCGCATCCAGCTCGGCACCTGGCAAGGCATCTTTTTCTGCGAATGGGACGGCCCCCGGAATCGTAAAATATGGGTCCAATGGCTGGGAGAGTAAGAGAGGAATGCCTCCGGCGGCTGGGAGGGGGTCACCCCCTCCCAGACCCACCCGATTAGGGGGGCGATTTCGGGCCGGCTGTCAAAGCCCAGCCGGCCCGAAATCGCCCCCCAAACCGAGTGAATCTGAAAGCGCGTCATCCCTTCCGACAGATTGACCCATCTTTTCTTGTGTGCGCCGCAGGCGCTGGCCACTGTGGTGCCGGAATCGGGCCGGCGAGCACGCCGGCCCGATTCCGGCACCACCGACGGTTGCACGCCCGCCACCCACCATCCCGCCCGGCCAAGCGGTAACGGGGGTCCGGGGGGCCTCGCTCC
>CAZBER010000107.1:0-2013 GCA_964490985.1 uncultured Desulfovibrionaceae bacterium
CCCCCCTACTCGGGTGGGCCGGGGGGGGGGTGCCCCCCTCCCGGCCGCCGGAGGCATTGGCCTTTACATCGGTCCCTGAGCTCTGCGCATGAGCAGCCGGTACGACCGGATGCCGTGGACCATTTCGCCGAGCAGGCGGCCGCCGCCGCGTACGAAGCACAGCAGCGGCAGGAAGCCGATGGATTGGCTGGCGTAGAGGATGCGTCGCAGTTTGCGGGACCAGACGAGTTCCGGGAGGATGTCGCGCCGAAGGCCTTGGCCGTAGATGGCCGTGGGGTCGACTCCCCGGGAGAGGGCGGCGGCCACGGCCTCGCCGGCCAGTTCGCCGCTGCGCAGGGCGTAGTAGAGGCCTTCGCCGAAGAGCGTTTCCACCAGTCCGGCCGCGTCTCCGGCCAGAAGCGTTCGGCCGTGCCAGGGGGATTCCAGGTAGTTGCCGTAAGGCAGGCCGTGGCCCTTGGCCGTGTCGGCCAGGGTCGGGGGCAGGCCCAGGAAGTCGAGGAATTCCCGGAATTTTTTGCGAAATTCCTTGCCGTGCAGGGTGCTGTGCCCGCCGATGCCGATGGCCAGCTTGTCCTGGTGCGGAAACACCCAGGCATAGCCGGCGCGCAGGAATCCGGCGTAGACCGTGGGATACGCGGCCCGAAGGTCCTCGTGCACGGTCCCGGTCAGGCGTGGATCGTTCCGGTCCAGGTAGAATTCCATGGCCCCGCCCATGTTGGCCTTCCAGGCGGCCGCGTCAAAGGGGCAGGCCCGGCGCACGGCGCTGGCCACGCCGTCGCAGCCGATGACGAAGCGGCCGGTCACGGTCTCGCCGTCGGCCAGGCGCACCGTGCCCTGCTCGGGGTCCACGGCCGCCACCTGCCGGCCGGTGCGCACGTCGGCTCCGGCCCGGACGGCCCGGTCCAGCAGATACTTGTCGAATACCCGGCGCGTGGCGAAGTGGAAGGGATAGAACATCTCCCCATGGGCAATGGTGCGTTCCCGGAAGCGGATGCGGTAGCCGACCGTGGCGCTGTTGAACACGCCCGAAGCCAGTAGGGCCTGGGGCGTTTCGCCGAAGACCCGGTCCAGCACGTCCACGGATTTCCAGGTCAGAAGCCCGGCGCACAGCTTGTCCCGGGGAAACTCGGCCTTGTCCAGGACCAGGGCGCTGATCCCCTTGCTGGCCAGGACGTAGGCGGCGGTGGACCCGGCCGGGCCGGCGCCCACGATGATGGCGTCTCGTGTTGCGGTCATGGCATGTCGGAGGGCAAAAGGTTCTCTTCGCCGCCGTTCGTGGCTGCCTTGCCAAGGAAGGCGGCTGTGACTACTGTTGCGTTCCTGAAAAACATGAAGATGTTTTTCAGGAAAAAATAGTAATATTAGAGTCTTATCCGAAAAATTCGTATAAACGGATTTTGCGGACGCCACACGACAAACCCGGAAAGCATACGCGCAGGAGCCGCAGCGGGCAATGCGTCAACAGGGCAACGCCGTGGATGACCGAAACATTTCCCTGGAAGCCGTGGTCTTCGACTTCGACGGCACCCTGGCCGAACTGGTCCTCGATTTCGCGGCCATGAAACGTCTGGTGGCCGAGGCGGCCAAGCCGTACCTGGCCGATGTGCCGTCGCCAAACGGCCTGCCCGCCCTGGAATACGCCGCCGAGCTGGCCCAGGCCATTGCCCGGTCCGATGCCGCAGCGGCCCGGCGCTTCCTGGCCGATGCCGCCGGCCGCATCCAGGACATGGAACTGGAGGCCGCCGCCAACGCCCAACTTTTCCCCGACATCCGGGACCGGCTGGCCGCCCTGGCCGGCGCGGGGCTGCGCATCGGCATCATCACCCGCAACTGCCGCGCCGCCGTGGCCCGGATTTTCCCGGACGCCGACCGCTTCGCCGGAGTCGTCCTGACCCGGGACGACGCCCGCCACGTCAAGCCCGACCCACGTCATCTCCTGGACGCCCTGGCCGTGCTGGGCGCACGCCCCGAACACGCGCTCATGGTCGGCGACCACCCCATGGACGTGGCCAC
>CAZBER010000107.1:2061-11295 GCA_964490985.1 uncultured Desulfovibrionaceae bacterium
AGTTCGCCCAAACCGCCGGCGTGGCCAGCGGCCGCGTCAGCCTGGCCGAACTGGCCCGGTCCGAGCCGGATTACCTGGCCGAGGACGTGGCCGGGCTGGTGGCGGTGTTGCTGCGGTAGTGAGGTAGGGACGGGGGTAGGAAGTCGGGGAAGGGTAGTGCTGCGGTGAATGCCTCCGGCGGCCAGGGCTCTGCCCTGGACCCGCCGGGGGGGGTCACTCCCCCCGGACCCCCCTGGCGGCACAAGGCGCAAAGCCGCCTTGTGCCGCCAGCCCAATTCCGGCCCCACGAGCCCGTCGCCCTTCGGGCGAGAAAGAATGGATAAGAGCATGCGATATTGGATAATATTGTTCGCGCTGGTGGTGATGGCCGGCTGCGCCGCGCCCAGGAAGTCCCCCGGCCCCGCGCCCACGGGGTTTGCCTCGGCCGACGCCAAGAACGTCCACGATTTTCTGATGGGGTATCAGAAAGCCGTCAACAGCGGCGACGAAAAGGCCGTTGCCCGGCTGTACGCCGACGGGGCGCGCATGGTGCCGTACCTGGTGGAGAACAAGCGGGTGCTCACCAAAAAGGAGCTCGTGCTGCGCCTGCCGTATATCACCAAGATGGAGCGCCAGGCCGACATGCGCCTGGCCTTTCGCGAGCCCATGGACATCAAGGTCTCCGGGGAAGCGGCCGACGTGGCCGTTCTGGCCGACCTGTCCTGGCGCGAGGGCGAGCAGGCGCGGCAGGCGGTGCTCAACTGCTATTTCCGGCTGGAACGCATCGACTATTTCTGGAAGATCCGGCAATCCCACCAGGAAATGGCCGCCCCGGGCCAGACCCGGCCCGGGGCGGGGGCTACGCCGGCAATAGGGCAATCGCCGCCCGGCCGCCCAGGCACGGACGGATCGCCGCCGGCCGCCGGCCCAGGCGACGGGCAAAATCCGCCACCCCTCCTGTACTGAGAAAGTCCCGGTAGTTGCGGTGGTGGTCCTTCCCGGCCAGGCGTTCGGCCAGGGCCACGAGCAGGCCCATGGCCGAAACCCGCGCCGGCGCGACATAATCCACCAGCAGCGCATGTCCTCCGGGCCGCACGACCCGAAGCAGCTCCCGCCCCATGGCCAGCCGGTCGGGTTCGGCGTTTTCGTGCAGGGCCAGGCAGATCACGGCCGCGTCGAAGGACGCGTCGGCAAAGGCCAGGTCGCGGACATCCATGCGGCCAAGGGGCGCGCCCCGGGGAAGCGAGGCGCGGGCCACGGCCAGCATGGCCGGCGAGGCGTCCACGCCCATGGCCCCGATGCCGGCCCGGCGCAAAAGCCCGGTCGGGCGTCCCGTGCCGCAGCAGGCGTCGAGCACCCGGCGCGCCCCAAGCCCGGCCAGGGCCTCCCGGACCTGCCGGCGCACGGGAGCCAGAAAGGGGCCGGTGACCGGGTCGTACAGCCCGGCCAGGGAGCGGTAGGGGTCCCGGGTCAATGGTTGCGGCCGAACAGTTCGGTCATGGCCCGCAAACGTTCGGCCAGGCCGTGGTCGAACTGGTCTTCCGTGGCCCGCCAGCTCCAGTTGCCCTTGGGCACGGACGGCATGTTCATGCGCGCCCCCTCGCCCAGGCACAGCAGGTCCTGCATGGTGGCGACCACGGTGCGGGCCGGGCTCATCATGCACAGGCGCAGCAGTTCCCAGGGCGTTTCTTCCGGGGCCACCTCCCGGCCGAGATATTCGAACAGGATGCGCAGCCCTTCCTCGCCGGCCTCGTCCCGGGCCCAGCCCAGGGTGGTGTTGTTGTCGTGGGTGCCGGGGTAGGCCACGCAGTTGCGCTCGTAATTGTGGGGCGCGTCGCGGTTGTCCGCGATGCCCGGGCCAAAGGCGAATTGCAGGATCTTCATGCCCGGAAAGCCGAAGGTGCTCTTGAGCTCGCGCACCTCGGCCGTGATCACGCCCAGGTCCTCGGCAATGAGCGGCAGGGACGGAAAGCGGCGCAGCATTTCCTTGAACAGGGCCAGGCCCGGGGCCTTGACCCACTGCCCGCGCACGGCGGTCTTTTCTCCGGCCGGAATCTCCCAATAGGCCTCGAAGCCCCGGAAATGGTCCAGGCGGATGAAGTCGAACAGGCCGATGTTGTGGCGCATGCGCCGCACCCACCAGTCGAAGCCGGTGTGGCTATGGGCCGGCCAGTCGTAGACCGGGTTGCCCCAGCGCTGGCCCGTCTTGCTGAAATAATCCGGCGGCACGCCGGCCACGAACAGGGGCCGCTTGTCCGGCCCGAGCTTGAACAGCTCGGGCGAGGACCATACGTCGGCGCTGTCCTGGGTCACGTAGATGGGCATGTCGCCGATGACCAGGATGCCGTTTTCGGTCAGGTAGCGCCGTAGGGAATGCCACTGGGAAAAGGCCACGTACTGGGCGAACCGGATGAATTCGATCTCCTCGGCGTCGCGCTCCTGGATGTGCCGCATGGCCTCGCCGTGGCGGTCGCGGCGGTCCACGGGCCATTCGGCCCAGCCCGCGCCGTTTTGCTCGCGCTTGATGGCCTTGAACAGGGCATAGTCGTCGAGCCAGTAGGCCGCGGCGGCGCAAAATTTCCGGTATTCGTCGTCCCTGGCCAGCCGCTCCTGGGCGCGGCCAAAGGCCAGGCGCAGCAGCTTGTCCTTGTGGATTTCAACGCCCTCGTAATCGGCCACCACCGGATTTCGCTGGATGTACTCCCCGAGGTCGCCATCCTCCAGCCAGCCGTCTTTCACCATCTGTTCTGGGCTGATGAGCAGCGCGTTCATGGCAAAGGCCGAATCGCTGCTGTAGGGCGAATTGCCGATGTAGGTGGAAGTGGGCGTGAGCGGCAGGATCTGCCAGTAAGACTGGGCCGCCCGGACCAGGAACTGGCCGAAACGCCGCGCTTCGGGACCGAAATCGCCGATGCCGAACCGGGACGGCAGCGAACTGATATGGAGCAGGACGCCGCTGGCTCTGCGTTGCATGCTGTTCTCCTTCTGCGGAAGTCGGAAACCGGGGGGCGAAAACCCCTTTTTTGCAAAAAGGGGTTTTCGCCCCCCGGACCCCCCACTTTCCCCAAAAACCTTTTGATGGGCTTCGCGGGTTACGCGAAAGGTCTGTAAGAACAATCTTCCTTCGCCCGAAGGGCGACGGGCTCGTGGGGCCGGAATTTGGCTGGCGTGCTCGCCGGCTTTGCGGCGTGCGTCGCCAGCCAAATCCCGGCCCCACATCCCAGCTACACCCTCCCGCCCGGCCAAGCCGATCGGGGGGTCCGGGGGGAGTGACTCCCCCCGGCGGGTCCAGGGCAGAGCCCTGGCAGGGTCCGGGACAGCGTCCCGGCGGGGTCTGGGGCAGCGCCCCAGCGGGGTCCGGGGCGGAGCCCCGGCACCAGGGCAGCGCCCCGGCCGCCGAAGGCATCTCCCGCGTCACTCCAGCCCTACTCCTGCGCCGGCTTCAAAAACACGGCCGCCAGGGGCGGCAGGGTCAGGCTCAGGGAGTAGGGGTGGTCGAAGCTTTCCGTATCTTCGGTATGCACGGCCCCGGCGTTGCCCAGACCCGAGCCGCCGTAAAGCTCGGCGTCGCTGTTGAGCAGTTCGCGCCACAGGCCCCGGATGGGCACGCCCACGCGGTAGTTTTCCCGGGGTACGGGCGTGAAGTTGAGGGCCACGAGCACCATGTCGTCGGCGCGCCTGCCCCGGCGCAGGAACACCAGCACGCTGGCTTCGGAGTCGCGGAAATCGATCCATTCGAAGCCTTCGGGTTTGAAGTCGCGTTCGTGCAGGGCGGTTTCGGCGCGGTAGAGGCGATTGAGGTCCGCGACCCACTGGAAAACGCCCTGGTGGGGCGGCGAATCGAGCAGGTTCCACTCGGGTTCGGCGTCGTGGTTCCATTCCTGCCATTGGCCGAACTCGCCGCCCATGAACAGCAGCTTCTTGCCGGGATGCCCGAACATGTAGCCGTAGAGCAGGCGCAGGTTGGCGAATTTCCGCCAGTCGTCGCCGGGCATTTTGGCCAGCAGGCTGCCTTTGCCGTAGACCACCTCGTCGTGGGACAGGGCCAGGACGAAGTTTTCCGAAAAGGCGTACCAGATGCTGAAGGTGAGCTGGCCGTGGTGGTATTTGCGGAAGATGGGGTCCCGGGAGAAGTAGGCCAGGGTGTCGTGCATCCAGCCCATGTTCCATTTCATGCCGAACCCCAGGCCGCCGAGGTAGGGCGGCCGGGAGACCATGGGCCAGGAGGTGGATTCCTCGGCTATGGTTTCGACCCCGGGAAACCGGGTGTAGGCCATTTCATTGAGCCGGCGCAGGAATTCGATGTTTTCCAGGTTTTCGCGGCCGCCGTGGATGTTGGGAATCCATTCGCCCTCGCGGCGGGAATAGTCGAGGTAGAGCATGGAGGCCACGGCGTCCACGCGCAGGCCGTCCACGTGGTAGTGCTTGAGCCAGAACAGGGCGCTGGAGATGAGGAAGGCACGGACTTCGTAGCGGCCGGTGTTGAAGATGTAGCAGTTCCAGTCCGGGTGGTAGCCTTTTTTGGGGTCCGCGTGCTCGTAGAGGTGGGTGCCGTCGAAGTAGGACAGGCCGTGGCCGTCGGTGGGGAAGTGGGAGGGCACCCAGTCGAGGATCACGCCGATGCCGTTTTGGTGCAGCCGGTCGATCAGCGCCATGAAGTCCTGGGGCGTGCCGAAGCGGCTGGTGGGGGCGAAATAGCCCAGGGTCTGGTAGCCCCAGGAGCCGAAAAAGGGGTGCTCCATGATGGGCAGGAATTCCACGTGGGAGAATCCGGCCCGCAGCACGTGTTCGGTCAGGTGGTCGGCCATTTCCCGGTAGGACAGGGACCGGTAGCGGTCCTCGTGCACGCGTTTGAAGGAGCCGAAGTGGACTTCGTAGACGGACACGGGCGCGTTGAAGCCGTTTTTGTCCTGGCGGGAGGCCATCCAGTCCGCGTCGCCCCAGGCGTAGTCCAGGTCCCAGACGATGGAGGCGGTATTGGGGGAGGTCTCCCAGTGGAAGGCGAAGGGGTCGCCCTTGTCGGCCCGGTATCCGGCCGCCCGGGAATGGATGTGGTATTTGTAGCGGGCTCCCGTGCCCAGGCCCGGGATGAAGCCCTCGAAAATGCCCGAGGCGTCGTGGCGCACGGCCAGGCGGTGGATTTCAGGCTCCCAGTCGTTGAAGTCCCCGATCACGGACACGGTTTTGGCATTGGGGGCCCAGACCGCGAAATGCACGCCGTCCTCGCCCTCGACCGACATGGGCTGGGAACCGAGCTTGTCCGCCAGATCGAAGTGGTTGCCCTGCTTGAACAGATAGATGTCGTGGTCGGTTAAGCGCGAAGTGTCATGGCGCGGGGGCTTGGCATCCCACATGGAGGTATCCTTGTAACGTTAAGGGAATATGAATTCAAAAACGACTCTTACAGCAAAAGGGAGCGTTGGGCAAACGGACCAAGCCGGCAGAGGAGAAAGTGGAGCGATGCCGCATGCGGGGTGACGGTATTTCCTCAACGTTATTCCGGGTTGGTGCGCCGTAACACTTTTTTCCCTGATTTCGTCAACCGATATTTCTGGTTTTGGCTCCTGGGCTTTTCGGGGATGGTCATCTCGACAAACCCAGCCTCCAAAGCGGGAACGAGATAGGCTTGGCGAAAGTGGTTTTCGTTTTTCAATTTCAAGAATTCCTGCAGTTCCGCACGCCTCATTTCGCCCCGCAAGGCTTGGAGGAGCCGGATGACTTCCCCGGTAACTTCCCCGGTGACTTCCCCGGTAACTTCCCCGGTGACTTCCCCGGCAGGCTCCGACGCAAAAAAGGTAAGGGTGACGCCGCGCCCTGTTTCGGATTCCCACCGAGGTGGCGGCAACATATCTTTTTCACAGGCTTTTCGGATCAGAACGCTGCCGCGACCCAGCTTCTCCATCATGCCGCGAAGGTAGAGCACATGGGCGATGTCAGGGTTTCGCAGCACCGAGATATGGCCGGTGGCCAGCGTTGCGGGGCTCACGCCTTCCGGAAGCTCACCGGAATTCCAGATTTCCAGCCGCTTCGGATAGACATGTACCGTAATTCCGCCGGAAAAGTCGGCATAATCTCGATGCGCGAAAGCATTGACCAGCCCTTCGCGAATCGCTTCGGGAGGATAGACCGATTCATCCCGTCGTGCCAGGCCAGTGCCCGCAAAACGGGCCTTGGTCGGGATATTTCTTTGAATGAAGCCGTAAACTTGCTCAAGCATCGCCACCAGAGGGCCTTCAAAGGATTTCATGTCCCGGTAGACGTTGTCGGCCTTGTCGGAGGCAAAACAGGCCGCGCGGACTCGAATCTGGGGGGCGCGGAGAGCGGGGTTGCGGGCGAAAAGGACGTCGCCGGCATTGGTCAGGCGGCCGAATTTGGCGACCGCGAGATCTTCAAGCACCATGACGGGATTGCTGCTATCCCGAAATTCAATGCGATAGGTGCTGTTCGTCGCGTTCACGAGAGCGTGGATTTCTTCCAGGCTCAGATCCGACTCCAAATCGGCGGATGAAAAACGGCGTTCCCATCGTTCTTGCGTCGTCTGCCGACTCAGGATCATGTTCCGGATGGTGTCGATATCCGCCCTGACGCTCCGGCCTTTTTCTCGAACATATATTTGGTTGTCGAATCCATAGGGGATGTCCTGGCCTGCCGGAACTTCGATGACCAAAGCTTTTTTGTCCTCGATATCCTGAACGGCAACAGAGACCAATGCCTTGGGTGCAAGCCCACGAACCAGCTTCTGTTCCAGCATGGCGATGTTTATGTCTGAGGCTATGCCGACAACTGTGCCTTTCTCGTCAATGCCGCAAACAACATAGCCACCGCCGGAATTGAGGAATGCGCAAACATTTTTTCCAATTATATTAATAGTTATATTTTTTTTGTATTCAATATGTTGCTCTTCGCCAAGGAATAAGAGTCGCCTGAGCGTGTCACGATTCATGGCGACCTCCGTTGCGTTCGATCAATTTGCGAGTCAATGATTGATTGGAGAAATTTTCCTTGATGAACGCTTCAACCTCTTGATAGCGGGCGAATTGAGCGGAAGCAAAGAGAAGCGCGTCTTCGTCGGACTGGAATTTCTGAACCCAGTTCCCCTGTCTATGCGGCAAAGGCGTCTGCGAGAGCATTGCATCCTCGTACATGTCGATGACGCGGAGGTCGGTCAAAGATGTCGCCCGATCTTTGAGATTGAGCTTGCTGCGGCCTTCTTTTCCAGGGAACCCGAGATCGTTGAGAAGTTTCCGCGCAAAGACGACATGGTCATGCGCAAGCAACCAGCGCGGCTTTTGCAACGCAATCGCCCGCATAAGCTCTTGATGTGTGATGGATGGGCCGTCCTTATCTTTGCCGCTGCCATAGCAGGGGGTGATCAATCCCAGGAACAGATCGCAATTTTCAACGCCCATGAGGCAGTTTTCAAAGGCGGATTGGCTGGAAAAGACAGGCATGGTGCCCTTGTGCGACATCCAGGTCTCATACCCAAAGGCCGTAAGCAGCGTATAGATGCGCTTAAGCAGCTCTTCGATGCCGTACACCGTGGAAGAAACCATGATGGTCAGTTTTTTATCTTTTTTCATTTGGCTGCTCAACCCTGAGGGTCCAATCATCGGCCATGGGGGAGATTGTCTGACGCGCCGTGCCCGATCTTCGCATTGTTCAGCAATATACGGTTGTCCCGATTAACGATGTTGTTTTTTTCCGTCAAAATTCAAGCTTCAGCCCCACACCCACCTCGAAGACCGGCGCGGCCCGGACCAGGGCCATCTTGGCGGCCAGGCTGGTGCAGTGGCAGGGGTAGAGGGCGGCTGTGCCGGCATCGCGCAAGAAATCCACGGTGGCGGCCATGCGGTCGGGCGCGGGGTCGAGCAGGTGCAGTCCGCCGATGATGGCGGCCAGGCGGGATTCGCCCGTAACTTCTCGGGCCTGGGCCACGATGTTGCAAATGCCGGCATGGGAGCAGCCGGTGACGATGACCAGCCCCTCCCGTCCCCGGTAGGCCAGGGCGGTGTCGTCCGGCAGGTGGTCCGGCACGAGCCCTGCGGGCGTCTGCCGCTGTCCCATGGCTTCTATGGCTTCAAAGGCCAGCCGCCGGGGAATCTCCCCGAGCAGGACCAGGCGGTCGGTCAGCCACACGGGTTTGGGCGTCAGGGTCAAGTCGAAAAATTCCGACAGCACGGCTGGCGAAAGCAGCGCCCCGATGGCCGAACCGTCGGCCGCGCGCCTGGGGTCCAGGGCCTGGGGATGGGCTGCCAGCCGGGGCCGGGATGCCGGCCGGCCCTCGCCGGCCGCTTCCGTGAACAGGGCAAGCAGCGCGGCCAGGCCCCAGGTGTGGTCCAGGTGGCCATGGGACAGGACCACCGCGTCCAGGCGGCGCAGGTCGATGTCCAGGCGGGCGGCGTTCGTGCGCACGACATCGGAATACCCGCAGTCGAACAGCACCCGCGATGCGCCGTCGCGCAGGTAAAACGACAGCCCGGGTTCGCCCAAAAGATACCGGTCGATCAGGGTGTTGTTGTCCACCAGTACGGTCAGTTCCATGAAGCCCCCCGGCAAGGGAGGCCATGATGCATGCGGAAAGTCAAGGATTGCCTGGACAAGAAACCTGGAGTCGGGCATGTAATAATAAATAAACCTCATAAGGAGAGAGGGAGCCATGAAAACGAAACTGACAAGTGTGCTCGCGATGGGATTGCTCCTGGCCACGCTGGCGATCGGTTGCACCGTTGCCGTGGACCTGACGCCGCCGCCGCCGGCCGGCTATGTCCGGGTGGTACGGGCTGATACGGTCAATGTCCGCGCCTGCCCCTCTTCTTCGTGCGAGGTGCGCACCGTGGTCTACCGTGGCCAGGCGCTTCGGGTCTATGAATACCAGAATGGCTGGGCGCGCATCGTGGTCGTGGATTCGGGCGTGCCGGGATGGATCGACATCCGCTACCTGGGCATGCCGTAATCCCCGGGAAGCCGGATGCGCCGCCAGGGCCCCGGGCGGCGTATCCGACTCGACGCCACGGGGCAGGAGGATCGAAACATGAAAACGAGCACCGTTTTGGCGCTGGTGGTTTTTTGCTTTCTGAGCCTGGCCGGCTGCCGGGGATCCGTGGAAGTCACCCCACCCCCGCCTCCGCCTCCGCTTACCAACTAGAAGTAGAAGGAAAAGACAATGCCTCCGGCGGCCGGGAGGGGGTCACCCCCTCCCGGACCCACCCGATTAGGGGGGCGATTTCGGGCCGGCTGTCAAAGCCCAGCCGGCCC
>CAZBER010000108.1:0-11185 GCA_964490985.1 uncultured Desulfovibrionaceae bacterium
CTAATCAGGAGGGTCCGGGAGGGGGTGACCCCCTCCCGGCCGCCGGAGGCATCTTCTCTTATTTATTATCTTTTCTGCGTACGCCACCAGTGGACGAGGCCGAAGCAGCCGGTGAGCATCATGTCGCCGCCCGGGCTGGGGAAGTCGGCGTCGAAGCCTTGGAGCTGGCCGCGTTTGGGGCCGATGACCGAGGTGAAGGGGAAGATGCCGGCCTCGGCCGGCAGTTCCAGGGTCAGGCAGCCATGGCCGCCCTGGTCGAAGACTTCCTGGCAGGCGAGGGCTCCCCGGCGGAACCGGGCCAGGTCGGCCCAGAGTTCGTCGGGGCTGAGCATGCCGGTGTGGTGCTCGTAGATGCCGTGGATGCGCCGCCGGAAGATGAGCGCGGCCAGGATGTGGCTGTTGCCCATGTTGACCAGCATGACGCCGGTTTCCCGGGACCGGGCGGCCAGGGCGGCGTCGGTCAGGGCGCCGAGCACGGCCGCGGCGGCGGTATCGGCCACAGGGCCGCCGCCGATGGATTCCTGGAGCACGGCCAGCCGGGTCAATTCGGGCGGCGGCGTATCGTAGACCAGGCCGTCGGGCCGGCCGCCGGCCTGGCGCAGGAACCGTTCCCAGAGCTTAAACCGCCCTTCCCGGCTGCTTTTGCCGGGATGCAGGCCGTGGTCCTGGGCGCAGGCCAGGACCGCGTCGGGCTCGGGCAGGCCGGCGGCGCCCAGGAAGGCCTTCCAGAAGCCCGGGTCGTAGTCGGCCAGGGATATGGGCACGTAGCCTGGCGGGCGACGGCTGGTGATGGTCACGCTGGTGGTGGCGGCCAGGCGTTGGGGGTCGTCGGTCAGGGCCCAGACCGCGTCGGGGTGGGCGGCCAGGGGCAGCCCGGCCTTGAGGTGGGCCTGGAAGGCCTTGAAAAACCCGCCGCCCATGTTGCGGCCGGTCAGGTAAACGGGCCGTTCGGCGGCGGTCAGGGCGGCCAACCGGGCGGCCACCTGGCGCGCCGGCGAGGGCAGCACGAATTTCGGGCAGTTTTCGGGTTCGAGTTCGGAATTGAAGTAGAATACGTCCTGGGTGCCGGACCCGATGTCCAGGCAAAGCGCGCGCTCGGCCATCCACGTCTCCTTGCTGTTGCAGGCAGCCACGATTTCTACGCCAACTCGCTTTGGCCCTCAACTCGCACGCACTCCAGATAGCCGACGGGAGACGGTTACGAAAATGACCACAGGGGAATGGGGGAAGTGCAATATTTACCCACGCGCCGGCCACGGCGTGTCTCGTCTCCGTGGAACCGGGGCGGTGGGAAAACGATCGAATCCGGGAAGCCAGGCGGGAGGCGGGCCGGTCGAACCGGGGCTACGGCGGGAACATGCCGGGCAACGGTCCGCAGGCAAGGCCAGTGGTGACTAATGAAACAGCAGGTTGCGGTAAATGAAGCGTTCGTACACGGCGCACATGAGGCGAGCCCGCTTTTTGGTGACGCCGAAATCCATCAGCCGACAGTACATGTGGACCGGATTCAGTCGGTGTTGCAGGTAGTTACGAAAAGTCTTCATGGCTTCACCTCGGGCGGAAACAGTCCCGGTACCTTTTAAAGATAAGCAAGAAGCGTACCGTGTACACCTGTTCCCGTTCGCCCCGCTGGCGGGACCCTTGCACCTCTTATCGGCCGTTTGGCCGGGAGGCTTAGCGGTCGCCCGAGGCAAAAAGAAAACCCGCGCCGGTTTTTCCCGGCGCGGGTTTTCCTACGCGGACAAGTTCATTCAGGATTTGGAGATCGCCTCGGCCGGGCAGGCGTCAATGGCTTCGTCCACGCAATCCGCGTCGGAATCGGTGTCTTTCACGATAGCCTTGTCGCCGTCGGCGTTCATTTCGAACACGTCGGGGCAGGTCTCCACGCACGCTTCGCAACCCATGCAAGCATCGTCATCGATAACAATGGCCATGTCCGGTCCTCCTTGGGGTTTTGCCTGGATGCGCCACCCCCGGGCTTCTTGGCGAAGACCCGGTGGCAACACCAGCTTTCATGTTTGTAATCTCTGTTGCCAGGATGTCACCACCAGTCCGCAGCCGCTCCAGGGGCTCGCATTCGCCCTGAAAGATGCCGTTTTCGGATCCGCCGCTGTCTTGGGATGCAAGACGCCGTAAAAACGTGCTCATTGTCCCCAAAACACCCAGGCAGGCACGTTGCCCGGGGAAGTTCGTCTATGACGGGGCTCAAGCGAAAAGTCAAGAACGGGCGCGAGGCCCCGCTGTTGTGAAAAAAACGACAATAACCTACAGTTATTACGTAATTTTTATATCAGCCCAAGTGTCACCGATACCCTTCCGCCCAGGCCCGGAACCGGTTGCGGCCCATCGCGCCCGACCGGATTTGTCCTTTGACGTTACGCTTTAAAACCCTTACAGATTTTGGGCGACAACAGACGGCGCGCCCCCTTGCACCTCAACCGCAACAAAGGGCCATGCTTCCTGAATTCCCGGACCTCTTGGAATCCCTGCCGTCCCATGCGGCGATCCTGGACGCGGCCGGTTCGGTCGTCGCCGCCAATGCCTCCTACCGCGCCCTGATTCGGGAAATCGATCCCAGCGCGCCGTTGGGCGAATCGTTTGCCCATTTTTGCGCCAAGATCCTGTCCGCGTCCACGGCCGCCGCCGTGCGCGAAGGCCTGGCCGCCGTGCTGTCCGGGAGCAATCCGCGCTATGAAATGGACCTGCCCTGCGGCCCGCTCCAGGCCCCGGCCTGGCGCTCGCTGTGCCTCACCCCGCTTCGCGGCGCGGCCCCCGGCGCACTGGCCATCCTCACGGACATCACCCGGCAAAAACAGCTCGAGGAACACATCCTCCACGATGCGTTCCACGACACCCTGACCGGGCTTTTCAACCGGGCCCTGTTCCTCAACCGCCTGGACCAGGCCATAAAGCGCCTCAAGCGCAACCCCGGCACCCTGTATGCCGTGGTGTACCTGGACATGGACCGCTTCAAGCTGGTCAACAAGACCTTCGGCCACGTCACCGGCGACAGACTGCTCATGGTCATTGCCAACCGGCTGCAAAAGCTGCTTCGCGAGGTGGACACCCTGGCCCGGTTCGGCGGGGACGAGTTCGCCATCCTGATCGAGGACATAAACGGCGCCGAGGAAGCAAGCGCCATGGCCGAAACCGTCCTGCGCCACCTGGCCGCGCCGTTTAAGCTCAAAAAGCAGGAAATCTTCGTCACCTGCAGCATCGGCGTGGTGCTCGGGTCCACGGCCTACGAACATCCCGACCAGGTGCTGCGCGATGCGGACAACGCCATGTACAGCTCCAAGGAGCACGGCGGCGACCACTACACGGTTTTCGACGCCGGCATGCGGGTGCTCACCCAGCGGCGCATGGAAATGGAGCTGGCTCTGCGCCACGCCCTGGAGTGCGGGGAAATGACCGTGCACTACCAGCCCATCGTGTCCCTGCGCTCCGGGGAAGTCACCGGCTTCGAGGCCCTGGCCCGCTGGTCCCATCCCCGCCAGGGGCTCATTCCGCCGGCGGAATTCATTCCCATTGCCGAGGAGACGGGGCTTATTAACGAACTGGGAGCCATGATCCTGCGCCAAGCCTGTGAGCGCATGGTGGAACTGGCCGAGCGCCGGCCCGAGACCGCGCAGTTGAGCCTGAGCGTCAACATTTCCGGCCGGCAGTTCAAACGGCCGGATTTCGTGGACGAGGTGGCCGCAATCCTCAAGGAGACCGGCATCGCTCCGGACCGGCTCAAGCTGGAGCTCACGGAATCCGTGCTCATGGAAGATGCCGACGAGGCCATCAGAACCATCACCCGGCTCAAGGCCCTGGCCGTCAAGGTGGTCATCGACGACTTCGGCACCGGGTATTCGTCCCTAAGCTATATCCAGCGCTTCCCCTTCGACAGCCTCAAGGTGGACCGGTCGTTCGTGGGCAACATGAACGAGGCCGAGCAGAACATGGAGATCGTGCGGGCCATTATCGCCATGGCCCACAAGCTGGGACTGGAAGTGGTGGCCGAGGGGGTGGAACTGGCCGAACACAAGTCGGCCCTGTCCGAGCTGCGCTGCGAAAGCGCCCAGGGCTTTTATTTCTCCAAGCCCGTGCCCGGGGAGGATCTCGACGACCTGGTGCTGCGGCATTGGAACGGCGAAACCTGCCGGTCCGGCCAAACCTGAACAGGGCACAAAAAAAGATTCGCCGTCGGCGCAAGAGCTGCTTACAACAGCCGGTTCCGAAGCATCATGCTTCAGGAACACTTCCTAATACGCCTGGCGAATCTCGGAAAGCGCCTCATCGCGCGGTTATGAGGATAACGATTTATTTCCCGCAACCCTCCGTTGCCGTTGTCCTCATATGTCAAGGGGAACCACTCCCCTTGCTTTATAAATAAGCATCCCCGCCAGCCTGTAAAGGGTCTTCCCCCATAATCCGCACCCGCGCCCTCGGCCACGCCCCCAGGGCCAGGACGATGTCGCGGCCGGCTTCGGCGGCGGACACCAACACCAGGCCGGCATAGCCCGCCTCCAGCCGGGTCCGGAGTTCGGCCTCGGGCAAAAACTCCACCCCGTCCGGGTCCAGGTCCGCCTCCAGGGCAAAGGGGACCTGGGTCAGGGGCAGCAGGGCCAGGGCTTTTTCCCCCTGGCCCGGCTTGGCCAGCAGGCCTTCGATGGCGTCGAGGAGGGCCTCCGGGGCCAGGGGCTTGGGCAAAACCGCGTCAGCTTCGGCCGGGGCCGCGCCTTCATGGCCGGTGATGACCAGGATGGGAATGGCGGCCAGTTCCGGGTCCCGGCGCAGGGCCGCGATGGCCGCCCTGCCGTCCATGCCCGGCATGGCCATGTCCATGGTGATGACGTGGGGCTTGAGCTTCCCGGCGGCGGACAGGGCCGATTGGCCGTCATGGGCCGAGGCCACCCGATAGCCCTCTTCTTCCAGGAACTGGATGAGGAAGGACGACACGGCCGGATCGTCGTCCACCACCAGCACCAGCGGCGTTTCCCGTTCCTCGTTGCGCCTGGCGCGGCTCGGTCGGGCCTTGGGGTCGGCCGCTATGGTGGGCAGCTCGAAAATAAAGGACGCGCCGCGCCCCGGGGCCGGCTCCATCCAGATGCGCCCGCCGTAGTGCTCCACGATTTCCCGGCAGATGGCCAGGCCGAGCCCGGTGCCCTTGGACGGCGCGGACCCGTCCGGAGCCCGGCGCACCTGGCGGAACTTGTCGAAGATGATTTCCCGGTCCTCGGCCGGCACGCCGGTCCCGGTGTCGGTCACCGACACCCGGGCCAGGCCGGGCTCGGGGACGGCCAGGCCCACGGTGATGGCGCCCACGGACGTGAACTTGGAGGCATTGCCGATGAGGTTTAAAAGCACCTGCTCCAGGCGGTCCGGATCGGCCAGGACCACAGGGGAAACATCGGGCAGGCGCGTTTCCAGGTCCACTTCCGGGCGCGAGGCAAAAAGGCCGGCCGTGGCCGAGACCGCGCTGACCACCACGTCGGCCATACCGATCTCCCGGTCGCGCCACTGCATGCGGCCGGATTCGATGCGCGAAAGGTCCAGGAAGTCGTTTAACAGCCTGGCCAGACGCTCCCCTTCGTGGGACAGCACGCCCAGGTTCTCCTCGATGCGCCCGGCCCGCCGGGCCAGGGTCGGGTCGCTGGCGGCCAGGGGAGCGAAATGTCGGCCGAAATCCCGGGCAATGAGCTTGGCAAAGCCCAGAAGCGAGGTCAGGGGCGTGCGCAGTTCGTGGGAAACCGAGGAGAGAAAGGCGCTTTTGATCTCGTCCATGCCCCGCAGCCGCTGGTTGGCCCGCTCCAGTTCCCGGGCCTGGCAGGTGAGGTCCCGGGTGCGCTCCACCACCAGGTTTTCCAGGTTGCGGGTCAGGCGTTCCAGGTTTTCCTCGGCCTGACGCCGCTCGGTCTCGTCGCTGGCCATGAGCACATAGCCGCCGGGCGTCCCGTCTTTGTCGTAGATGCCCGAGACTCGGCCGACGTAGCGGCGCGTTTTCCCGTCCCGGTCCAGGCTGAAGGCGAAATCGTGGCTGTGGGTGGGGGTTACGGCCTCCAGGCCCCGGCCGACGCCGCCCAGGTCCACGTCGAGCTGCACATGGACCTCCCGCAGGTCCCGGCCGGCCAGGTCCGCGGCCCGCACCCCGAAAATGGCCTCGGCCGAGGGGTTGCAATAGGTGACCCGCCAGGTCTCGTCCACGGCCACAATGCCGAGCTCCGCGCTGCGAAGCAGGTTGTCCAGGAAAATCGTCTTTTCGACCAGGGACTTGCCCACCGCGCGCAAGGCTTCGTCCTTTTCCTTGAGCGCGGACTTGAGCGTGCGCACGTATTTGCTTTCCAGGCCCCGCACAATGTCGGACTGGGTGACCAGGCCAAGCACCTTGCGGTCGTCGTCCACCACCACCAGGCGGCGCATGCGGCGCTTTTTCATGATCAGGGCCGCCTCGAAGACCGGGCGGTCCTCTTCCACGCACACCACCGGGCAGCTCATGATGTCGTAGAGCTTGAGCCGCCCCATGTGCGGGCTGTCCACAAGCAGCCGCACCACGTCGCGTTCGGTGATGATGCCGGCCGGGCGGTTCTCCCGGGCCACCACCAGGCAGGAGATGGAGCGGTCGGCCATGCGCCGCACCGCCTCGCGCACGGTGATGTTCCCCGGGGCGGTCACCACCTCACGGGTCATGATTTCCGAGACCTTCTTGATTTCGGACAGCGAATCGTAGCCCAGCCGCTCCACCAGATCGGATTGGGTGACCACGCCGCAGGCCTTTCCGGCGGCATCGACCATGACCAGGTGGCGCAGGCGCTTTTTGGCCAGGAGGTGATAGGCTTCGACCAGGACGCTGTCTTCGGCGACCGTGATCACGGGCGCGCTCATGAAGTCGGCAACGGGCCTGTCCGGGAATTCCTCGCCCCGATGCGCCGCGGCCCACAGGATGTTGCGCTCGGTGATGATGCCCACGGGTAAGCCGTCCTGCTCCACCACCAGGCAGGAAATGCCGCGCCGGCGCATGAGGGCCAGCCCTTCCCGGACCGGAGCCTGGGGGGATATGGCGACAACGTCGGGAGTCACGATCTCGGCCAGGAGCCTGTCGCCCATGCAACCTCCTCGGGCAGGTTCCCGCCGCGGCGGGTTTGAACTCTGGGGGATAAATTTACCCGCTTTGGCCAAGAACTCAAGCCGGCCCAAACCCGGCCCGCCGCCCGCCCGGCCGCACCGCCGCGCCGGATTATCGGCCGCGTTCGGCCGTGCGCAGGCGTTTGGCCATGAGGTCGTAGTTGTCCTTGAAGAGCGTCTCCTTGGGATCGCAGCGCAGGGCCTGCTCGAACCAGGGCAGGGCGTCGCCGGTGCGGCCGAGCTTGTGCAGGGACAAGCCCATGTTATTGTAGGCGGCGCAGAAATCCGGGCACCTGGCCACCACGGTCCGGTAGCCGGTGACGGCCCCGGCCAGGTCGCCGGCATTGCGGCGCGATTCGGCCGCCCCAAAGGCAGCCTGGCAGATCCCGGCCGCCTCCCCGGCCAGCCGGGCCTTGCCTGCGGCCAGCTTTTCCCGGGTCAGGGCGGCGTTGTCGCGAAAAAGCCGTTCACCCGGGGCGCATTTGACCGCCTCCTCGAACCAGGGCAGGGACTCGGCGGCATAGCCCAGGGAAAAAAGCGATGTACCTACGTTGTTGTAGGCCTGGCAGACATCCGGGCATAGTTGCAACAGGGACTGGTAACCCCGGATGGCCCCGGCATGGTCGCCGGCGGCCCGCTTGTCCGACGCCTCGCGGCCCAGGGCCTCGCATTTGGCCTGGCGCGCGGCGTCCGCGGCCTTGTTCGCGGAAGCGTCCCGGGCCGCCTGCTCGCGTCGGGCCGCCTCGCCCTGGGCCAGGCCCGCCTCGATGCGGCGTCTGGCCTCCCGGGCCTTTTTCTCCAGGCGTTCGGGCAGGGAGCCGGTCTTTTGGGCCGCCTCCAGGGCCTGCCGGGCCGCGGCGAAATCCTTTTTGTCCAGCCTGGCTTCGGCCTCGGCCAGCCGCTCTTCGGCCGCGCCCTCGGCCTGGCCCCGCTCGGCCAGCACCTTTTCCCGCCAGGCGGCCAGGCCCGGCAGCCTGGCATTGCTCTTCGCGGCTTCGTCCAGGGCGGCCAGGGCCAGATCAAAGCGCCGGCCGGCCAGAAAATCCTGGGCCCGATGCAAGGACTCGACAGCAGCGTTTCGCATCCGGGCCAGGCGGTCCCGCCTGGCGGCCAGGTCCGCATCATTGGGGGCCAGGGCCAGCATGTCGTCCAGGGCCAAAACCGCGCCGTCCAGATCGCCAGCCCCGAACCGCTTGGCCGCCTCGGCCGAAAGGGCCGCCAGCCGGGCATCGCGACGCTCCCGGCCTGAAACGGCCGCCGTGAGTTCGGCCAATCGGGCATGGCGCGGATTGATCCGGCCGGCCTCGGACAGGGCGGCCCGCGCCTCGTCGAGCTTTCCCCGGCCAAGCGCCGCCTCGGCCCGGTCCTCGGCCCGGGCCAGATTTTCCCGGGACGCGGCCAGGGCCTTTCGGGCCGCCCCCGCGCCACTGTGTTCCGGGTCCAGGGACATGGCTTCGGTCAGGGTGCCCAAAGCCCCATCCACATCGCCGGCATTCCACTGGTCCCTGGCCCGGGCCAGGCGTTCGTCCATGCGCCAGGCCCGGGCCTTGCGGCTGGCAATGGCCTGTTCCATCTCGGCAATGGCCGCGAACCGGGCATTGACCGCCTTGGCCTGGCCCAGGGCCGAAGCCGCGCTCTCGAAACGCTTGTCGGCTAAAAATTTGGCCGCCTCCTTGAGCGCCGCAATGAGCCGGTCCCGGCCGGCCACCATGCGCTCCCGCTCGGCCCGGGCCTTGGCATGGTTGGCATCCAGGGCCAGGGCCTGGCCGGCCAGGGCCAGCCCGGCCTCCACCTCGCCGGCGTCCCACTTGTCCCGGGCCTTGTTCAAGAATGTCTCGATGCGGGCCAGCACCTCCTGGCGCTCCCTGGCCCGGCGTTGCAGGGCCGGGATGACCGCCGCCTTGGGGTTGACCTTGCGGGCCTCGGCCAGCATGGCCGCCGCCTCGTCGAAATCATCCCCAGCCAGGGCCTTACCCGCCCGGGCCAGAAACCCGTCCAGCCGGTCCGCTTCCCGGGCAATGCGCTCCTTTGCGGCCAAGGCCGGCTCACTTTTGGGGTTTAAAACCACGGCTCGGCCGGCCGTCTCCCGGGCCCGGGCCGCCTCGCCGGCCTCCCACAGCCGCCCGGCCTCGTCGGTCAGGCGCGCGGTCTCCCGAGCATTGGCCGCGGCAGCGTCCAATTCCTGTTGGGACACGGTCACGGCAAACGCGCCCTCGCCCCGGCCAAGGACAATGCCCCGGCCGTCTCGGACCGTAACCGCAGTCGGACAGGACCCGGTCTCCTCACGCGCGGCCCAAATTTCCCGCCCCCCTTCCCCACCCTGGGACCGGGCCGAGGGGCAAAGCTCCCAGGCAAAAGCCAGGGGCGGATGGGACGGGGTCGGGGAAACCATGGCCCGCAACAGCACCTTCTGGCCCACGGCCACGCCGTCGGCCGGCACCGGCCCCCCACCGTCGCGCCAGACCACGGCCGGTGGCTCGGCCAGGCCCTTGTTCTCCACCGCAACTGCATACGGCTTGGCCGCCACCGCCACCGTGGCCGACCCCAAATCCGCCCCGGCCAGGGCCGCCGTCACCCGCACCGGCGTGGACCCGGTTTCGGTCGCATAAAAGGTCAGGCTGCGCTCCCCCACCTGGACGAGCTTGGCCTTGGCCGGCAGCGGGTCCCAACGGAATTCCACGCCGTCATGAACCGGAAAATCCCTGATGGTGACCGTGACCTCATCGCCAACCAGGGGCGCGGGCGGCGAAACGGACAGATTGAAAACCGGACTGGCCACATCCAGCTCCACGGGCTCGGAGAGCGCAGCCAGGCCCGTGCCGGGGCCGGACTTGGGCACGGCCTCCAGCCAGATGCGCTGACGGCCCGGGCGCAAAAAAATCGCCGTATTGGTGGCCGGCCCTTCGGGCTCCAGAAACCGCGCCCCGCCGTCCGAACGCCAGCGGCACACATAGGCGTCGGAGCCAGCCTCCCGGTCGCCGACAAAGATGCGCCCCGTAAACGAGGCCGCGCCACCCACCCGGATAGTGCCCTCCATGGGCGCGCTCTTTTG
Organism: uncultured Desulfovibrionaceae bacterium; assembly: GCA_964490985.1. Taxonomy (GTDB): domain Bacteria; phylum Desulfobacterota; class Desulfovibrionia; order Desulfovibrionales; family Desulfovibrionaceae; genus Solidesulfovibrio. The sequence goes on from CAZBER010000108.1 coordinate 10,160, forward strand.
CAGCTCCACCCGAAGCCCGGTTCTACCCGGAGCGGCCGGCCGGTCGCCCGTCAGGGCATCGCCCACCGGCGGCACGGCGGCCAAAGCCGGCCCAGCCGCCGCCTGCCCCGGCCAGGCGGCCAGAAGCAGCACAGCCCACAGGAACAACAGAGTGCAACAGGGACGCGGCCAGAAACCTTTGACAGGGGCAGTCATGTTCACAGGCATGGTTTTTCCGGGTTTGCCCACAAAAACAGCACGTTTCGTGCCAGGAAAAATCCGCCTACCGCCTCTAACCTTTCCCCAGCCCCGGCCGAAAAGAACCCCACCAGGAGCACGCCATGAAAACCACTGCCGCCAAAGCCAGCGACGCCACTCCCCAGGTCCTCGACTTCCGCCAGCCCGAACAGGCCGCCCGCCTGACCGAAGCCTTTGCCCGGGAACAGCACAACGCTGCCGCCGCCCTGGCCGAATTGGAAACCATGCGCTTCGGCGACCGCCGCAGCCGCGAAGAAACCGCCCTGGCCACCATGGCTCCCCTGCCCGGTCACGACACTATGGACCACGCCCCCCGCCACGTCCTGCGCATGCGCGTGACGCTGTTTCTGGCGTCGTGCCATGGGCATCGGCGGAATTGACGCCTTCAGCGGCTAGGGCGCTGCCCTGGATGCTGGGGCGCTGCCCCAGACCTATATGGACCCGCCCGATGTCAAGGGCTTTTGCGAATGGGCAACAGAATCGAATGCAGCCATATATCCGGCTTCATGGGCGTTGGCCCCGAGCCCCGATGGAATTGCGCGCTCTCGATCCTCATCATCCCGTCGGCCTTTTCGGCCTGGGTCTGGGCCAGGTTTTTCGAGAGCCGGTCCGACCTGTCTTCCCATCGCTTTTAGCCCCATGACGCTTTCGTTGGCGGGAAAATCGTCTTTCCCTTTTCGTGGCAATCTTCTGGTTTTATGCGGCCAAACGGTAGTATTCCTGTCTGACCAAAACATATATGGACCCGCCCGATGTCAAGGGCTTTTGCGAATGGGCAACAGAATCGAA
>CAZBER010000109.1:0-11094 GCA_964490985.1 uncultured Desulfovibrionaceae bacterium
ACTGGTGCCGAACAGGTCGCACAGCCTGTACGGATAAGCCTTGTACAGAAAAATGGCGCTGGGGATGTCCCGGCGCGGCTTGAGCAGAACCACGAAAAAATTGTCCACATAGGTGACGTTGAGGATGTCGAAGTCGGTGCAGGCCGTGGCGTCCGTTTCACAGCCGCCGCCGGTCACCAGGCCGAAGCGGGCGGCCGCCTCCCGGGCGGCTTCCGGGGCCAGACGGTTTTCCCCGGCAAAGACGCGGCCGCGCGTGACAATGGGCGAGGCCTCCATGGCCGCGATCAGGGCGGGCAGGGAGGTCAGCGCCGGTTCCTGCCGTTGGTGGCGCCCACTGGCCGCGTCCAGGCCAAACCAGGCCGCCGGCAGGACCAGGCCGGCGGCGCACAGCAGCGTCAGGAGGTGGCAACGGGCCAGGACCAAGGCGGCCTTGTCCTGGGGAAGCGTTTTCCGCCGGCCGGCGAAGGAGGCGGCGCACAAGGCGGCCATGCCGGCCAGGCCGGCCACCAGGGCCGCCTTGACCCCCACCAGGTACTGGGGCAGCGGGTTGGTCAGCAGCGGCGGAACGGCGGCGATGGCTGCGGACAGGAGGGACAGCAGGGCCAGGCCGTAGAACCGGGCGTCCAGGAAGCAGCCGAGCCCGAGCGCCCCGGCCGTGGCCGCGAGCCAGGCCAGGGGCAAATGGTCCGGCAGGGCTTTCACCAGGGCATGGTATTTGTCGCGCAAGCCGGTCCGGACGAAATCCGGATCGTGCAGCAGCAGGTCCAGGTAAAGCTTTTTGATGGATTGCAGGTAGCCGTCGGTGTTCAATTTGACATTCGCATCCACCAGCCGGCCGTGGGTGAACCCGATGAGGTCGTTCCAGCGGATGCCATAGACGTTGTTGGGGTGGGCCACGCCCAGGCCGAGATACATGTTGTGCCAGGCGCCGTGCTGGCCCACCGAGGCCGTGGCGTGGTCCACGCCCGTGACGGACTGGTGCAGGGCCAGGACGCCCTGCATGGCCAGGGCCGGCGCGTACGAGGCCAGAATAAAGAGGCAGGCCTGCACGGCATACTGTTTGAGCGTTTCGCGCCGGGCCGGTTTCCAGCGCAGCAGGCAGCCGAGCCCGAACAGGGCGAAGGCGGCCGCCACCAGGCCCCTGGCCATAAACCCCCCGTCCTGGCGCACCAGGGCCGCCACCCCGACGCACAGGCCGCAGGCCAGGGGGAAGAGCAGACGCTTGGCCACGGAAAGCCGGAGCAAACCCGGAGAGGCGCAGCAGAAAAAGAAGGCCGTGACGACGCAAAGCCCCGGAGCCCAGTAGAAATTCCAGGACCAGCGAAAGACCTCTAGGCCGAAGCCGGCCACCATGGCCGCCGCCAGGCCCAGAACCGGCCACCACTGCCGGGTCAGGAACAGAAACGGCGGGATCGGCAGGAGAAAGAGCAGGAATTGCACATTGGCAGTGGCGGCATAGAAATTCACCGCGCTCTTGAACACCCGGCCGGCCAGGGCCGCGTATACGGAAACCAGGTAGTAAAAGCCGAAATCGTCCCATTTTTCCAGTATGGACACGCCCGGGACATACTGGAACAACGCGCCGAGCCTGGACGTGTTGAAAAGCTTGTACAGGATCTTGCACCGGTACGACATGTCCATCATGTCAGGTGGCAGGGCATGTTTGAGGCCGTAGAGCGCGGCGACGTACAGGCTCAGGAAGAGCCAGGCGCGCGGCGTGTGACGTTTCGGGTCGGCGGTCATGACGGACACGTATCGTCCTCAGCGGGGCGTCTGCCAATAGGCGAAGACTGTGGCCGCGCCCACCCGGGTCTCGGCCAGGGGCGACAGGTTCAGGCACGGGCTCGGGCTGCCGGCCAGGGGCGAGGCGGACAGGAGCGCCACGGTTTTGTCCGCGCCCCGGCAGGCCCCGGCAAAGGCCGCATAGTCCGCGGCAATGCGCGGCACCCGGGCCAGCATGTCTCGGGGCCGGCTGGCCCGGCCCAGGGACAGGGGCTTCCAGCTGTCCAGAAACGAAAAGAAAAACTGGATGTTGCCGCCCAGAGCCGCGTCCGCTTCGGTCGTCAAAACGTCCGAAACCATTTGCGGCGTCCAGCCGTTTCGCAGCCAGTGCTCGAAGAGGCGGTCCCGGAACGGGGTATCTTCAGGTTCCTGGAATTCCGGCGAGTCCAGCCCGGCCAGGGGCGCGTCGAAAAGCAGGGAAAACGGACACACCATCCGGGTTCCGGGCCGCAGGAAGGCCACGGTGTCGAGCAGGCCCGGGTCCAGGCCGTCCACCCGGAAATCGCCATCCGGCAGCCGGTCCCGGGCCGCGTCCACGGCCTTGGCCGCTGCCTGGGCCTGTTCGTTGACGGGAAGCCACAGGGCGTAGGACCTGGCCTGGCCCCAGGCCACGATGGCCAGGCAGATCGCCAGGCAGGCCGCCGGGACCAGGGCCGATGCGCCCGGCCGGTCCGGGGCGTCCGGGCGGCGGCGAAGAAGCAGCCCCAGGCCCAGAACCAGGACCATGGCGTTTACGGCCGGCTCGAACTGGGTGGCCATGACCATGCGGCCGGTGACGAGCTGCTGGTTGAGCAGGAGCATGGGCAGGGCGGCCAGGGCCAGGCCCAACAGGTCCGCGGGGTCGGGAACCGCGGGCCGGGCGCGCCACAGCCGGCAGGCCGCCATCAGGCTCAGGCCGGCCGACAGGGCCACGTTTACGGTCACCACGGGCAGGCGGGAGGCAAAAAGGGCCTGGCCCGTGGTGGAGGCGGCGGCCGGAACGCAAAGCCGCGACAGGGCATAGCCCAGGCCGGCTCCGGCCAGGGCCAACCCGACCCGTCCGGCCAGCCCCCGGCCCGGGCGTCCCCGGACCAGCAGGCCAATCCACAGGACCTGGGTCGCCAGCACGGCCACGGCGCAAAAGACGTAGACAAAGGGCGTCAGGAAATTGAGCCCCACCAGCCCCAGCCAGGGACCCCTGGCTTTGGGCCGGCAAGCCAGCCGGACCAGGCAGCCCAGGGCCAGCAGGGTCCAGATCCAGGACACCTGGGGGTCCGGAGTGCGGTAGAGGGCAAAAAAGGTGGTGGCATGGGCCGGAAAAAGGGTGGAGGCGGCGGCCAGGCGCTGCTGGGCGTCGAAAAGCGCTGGGGGCCACACATGCCGGGAGGCCGGAGACAGGAAGCTTTCCCCGAAAAGGAGCAGGACAGCCAAAAGGAGCCGCCAGCCCAGGCGGCGGGTTGCGCCGCCGGCCGCGAAAAAGGCGGCCAGGGCCACGGCAAAGGGCAGGACCGCGTCGGCTCCGGCCAGGGCCAGGGGCAGATTGCCCCCGGTTTTGTGGGCAACGGCGGCCAGGCCGCGAATGGCCAGGGCGCCGGCCAGCCGGTCCGGCCGCACGGCGCCGGCCAGGGCCTGGCGGGCGTAGGCCTCCTCGTCGTAGCTGTACTTGAACCAGGCCGGCTGGCCCAGCTCCAGGGAAAAACGCACGTGCGGCCAGGCTCCGATCACGGCCACGACCAGGGCCAGGCCCAGGCCGGCCAAAAGCGTCCGGATGCCCGATGCGTCGCCTGTGCCCGGGGCTTTTCTCATATCCGGTACAGGCCTGCCCAGAAATCGAAAAAGCCCAGGTGCTGCCGGGTGATTTCCACGGCCTCGGGGGTAAGCCCGGCCCGGGCCAGGAGTCCGGCGTGATCCTCAGGGGAGCGCGGATAGCGCCCGTCCTCCAGGGCGGCCCAGTAGAACCGCTCCCAGGCCGTGCGGCCGGCCAGGGGGTCCAGGGTCAGGACGTAGCGCGTGACATGGGGCCGCAGCCGGTCCAGGTAGCGCAAAAACGTGTCGTCCGGCACGTGGTGGGCCAGGCCGATCAAGAGCAGGCATTCGAATTGGCCGTCAATGGGCAGTTCCATGACGTCGCCCAGGGCAAAGGTCACGTCCGGCCCGGCGTGGCGCTTCTGGGCCAGGGCAACGCGGTGGGCGTCGATGTCCATGCCGTGGTAACGCGCAAGCGTGCCCTGGAGGCGGATGGCTTCCACGATGGTGCCGAAACCGCAGCCCAGGTCCAGGAAGGTGGTGCAGCCGCTTCGGGCCAAAAGGCCCAGGATGTGGCGGTAATAAAACAGCCGGTGGCCGTGGGCCAGGCGCTGGGCCGTGTGCCACAGCGCGCCCCGGAGCCGGTCGGCGAAAGCATGCGTCATGGGTCCGCCCTCCTGGCGGTCAGGACCAGGTCCAGCGTTTCCCGGCCCACAGTTCGGCCGCGCCCAGGGCCAGGACGCAGCCGGCCGCCAGATTCGCCCCTTCCAGGGCCAGGCCCACGGCCAGCACGGGCAGGCACAGGGGCATGATCCGGTAATGGGCTCCGCGCAGCCAGCGGGCCAAAAAAAGCGCCCCGGCCAGGGCCGCCGCCAGGGGCGTCCACCAGGAGAGGTGGAGCGGGCCGCCCAAAAGGACCAGCGGCAAGCCCAGAACGGCGCAGCCGGCCGCAGCCAGGCCGGGCCGGGGCTCCATGACGGCGGCGGCGTGGCACAGGGCCTGGAAGCACAAGGTCAGCCCGGCGGCCAGGGGATGGCCGACCAGGGCCATGGCCGCCGTGGCGGCCGAGGCCAGAATCCCCCGGCCCGGTCCCGGAGTTTCGGCGGCCAGGGCCGCGCCCAGAAGCAGGCCGAGCCAGGGCTCGCCGGCGGCCAGGCCGGCGGCCAGGCCAAGCAGGCCGAGGCTGGCGGCCAGGGACCGCCAGCGCGGCCGGAAGGGGGCCGTGGCGTCCATGGCCGGCCAGGCGGAGAGGTTCAGGGCCCGGGCCAGGAAGGCCGTGGCCGCCCGGTCGTTGGCCGAGCCGCCCGGAGGCTGGCTGTGGGCGGCCGAGCCCGCGGCCGGATGGCTGAAAAAGCGGAAGGCGTCCCGGGCCAGGACGTGGCGTTTGGGCTCCCCGGCCGCCTCCCAGGCCACGGCATAGCCGTCCGGGGTCTCCTGGACGTGAAGGGTGCGGACCATTTCCCGGGCCGCGTCCCGGGGCAGGCAGTCCCCGGCCCGCCAGAGGTGGCGCAGCAGCAGGTAGCGCAGGGCGGCGGCCCGCTTGGTCGCAGTCGTCTCGCAGTCGTTCACGCGGCCTCCAGGGGGCAGGCCTTGGCCACCAGCCGGTCCACGCGCTCCCGGAAGGCGCTGTTTTTCTCGCGAATGCGCCGGGCCAGGGCCAAAAGCTCCTCGGGCGAACTCGGCACCAGGGGCTTGCGGCGGCCGTTGAAATACAGGAACCGGGCCGCGATGTCCCGCAGCGAGCGCAACGTGACCGTGATCTCGGGATAGCTGCCGTACATGCAGCCCGAGCAGGCCCGGGTGAAGGCGAAGACGCGCTCGTGGATCTCGCCGCTTCGGAACCAGCGGGGAAAATCCGGGTGATAGGCCGGGTAGCTGCGGTCGAGCTTGTAGTCGCAACAGGGGCTTATGCTTCCGTCGGGCTCGATGGCGAAATAGGCGTTGGGCGAGTCGCACACCCCGCCCGAGCGGTCGCGCCAGGTCAGGGGCCGGCCGGTGAGGAAGCGGACGATGTCGTCCAGATAGAGGTCGGAGTCGTACAGGGGAAAGCCGTCCCGCTTCATGTCCCGCAGCCGGCCGAGCACCTCCTCCACCACCGGGAACAGGGCCGGGGGAAAGGCCAGGGGCGCGTCGCCGGCGAACATGCGAAAGCCGCGCGGGGATTCGGGGGGGGCGTGGTGGGCCGGCACCAGGGACACGCCCCAGCCGATGGCGTCGGCGAATTCCAGGACATCGGGCAGATGGCCCAGGTTGCGGGGCATGATGACCGTGCCGAAAAAGGCGGTGGCGTTTGGCGGGGACAGCTCGTTGACCAGGGACACGGTGCGCAGGGCCCGCTCCCAGGAGTGGCGGCGCTGGCCGTTTATCACGTCCTGGGTGTCCGGGGCCAGGCTGTCCAGGGAAATGCTGATGTCGTGGGCTCCGGCGGCGTAGCAGGCGGCCAGCTTTTCCCGGCTGGCGAAGCCGTTGGTCTGCAGGCGCACATGGATGCCCTCCCGGGAAAAGGCCCGGGCGATCTCGGGCAGGTCGCGGCGCATGAAGGGCTCGCCGCCGATCAAAAGCACCACGGCCACGCCGATGCGGCGCAGGTTGGCGGCCATGGCCTCGATCTGCTCCAGCCGCATCTCCTCGGCGTCGGCCTGGGCATGGACGATGTTGCACTGCTCGCAGGCCAGGTTGCAGCGGGCGGTCAGGTAGTACTGCACATAGGTCGGCGAGGTCTTGAGCAGAAAGGAGCGGGCCAGGTTCAGGGTCTGGCGCAGGGAAAAATAGGGCATGGCCTTCGGGCCTTCTAGGTGGTTTTCTCGGCCGCCAAAAGCAGGGAGCTGCCCAGGGGCGGCCGGCTGACCAGGGACGATTCCAGGCGCATGAGGGCGCGCAGCACGGCATGGGCCAGGGGGCCGGGGGGAACCATGCCCTTTTGCACCACCTGGGCGGCATCGGTTTCGCCCCGCACCCAGAACTTGCGCGCGGCCAGGAAGGGCAGCAGGGAAAAGCCCCAGTAGCGCGCCTGGCGCACCCTGGCCGGCAGGCCGTCGAACTCCCGGATCAGGCTGGCCCGGGTGTAGCGGCGCACATGGCCGAGCATGCGGTCGTAGACGCTGGTCATGGCCGGCAGGGCCGGCACGTTGACCAGGACCAGGCCGCCGGGCCGCAGGTGGGCCAGGGCGGCGTCCAGAAAGGGCGTCACGTCGTCGATGTGCTCGATGATGTCGAAGAGCGCCAGTCCGTCGTAGCGACCCAGCAGCTCGGGCCGCCGGTCCAGGACGTTGTAGCACAGGTTGCGGCCCCGGCCGGGCAGGCAGCGGGACAGGGCGTCGCGGTTGATGTCCGCGCCGTCCACGGTCCAGGCCGTGGCCTGCTCCAGCTGGCGGCGCAGGATGCCCGAGCCGCAGCCCACCTCCAGGAACCGGGCCGGGGCGTCCAGGGCCACGCCCAGGTCCCGGCACAGCCCGATCGTGGCCCGAAGCCGCCACACGACCCAGAAATGCTCGGACCAGATCTTGTCGTACCAGGCGTCCGGAAACACGATGTCCAGGGGCGTGGACAGCATTTCCACGTTTGCCGCCCCTGGCCGGGCCGGGTTGCCCGGGGCCGAGTCGTTCATTGCAGCACCTCGAGGACGAGATAGGGCGGCCGGCCCTGGACTTCCAGGTAGACCCGGCCGAGATACCCGCCGAAAATATAGATGAGCAGGGATTGCACCGCATTGCAAAAGGCCACGAAGGAGCAGCCCAGAAGGAGCAGGGACCAGGCCGAATGCCCGGCCAGGCCGAAGACCACGGTCACCAGCATGAGGGCGAAGGACAAAAGCAAAAAGGCCATACAGCACAACTGGGCCATGCGCAAAAGCCGGGTGCCCGAGGAGATGAACCCCCCGGTGGCCAGGGAATAGAGCCGGGCCAGGGAATATTTGGTGTCCCCGGCGGCCCGTTCCTGGCGCTCATAGGGCATCTCGGTCTGGCGAAAGCCCACCCAGCAGCGCAGGTAGCGCGGGAATTTCACCTTTTCCGGCAGCCTGCGCACCACATCCACCACCTTGCGGTCCATGAGGCAGAAGTCGCCGCTGTCCAGGGGGATGTCCACGTCGGCCAGCCGGTTCATGATCCGGTAGAAAAGCTTGTAGCACAGCACCTTGGCCAGGCGCTCCTTGCGCTTGGTGCGCACGGCGTGGATCACGTCGAAGCCCTCGCGCCACTGGCGGACCATGTCCAGGATAAAGGCCGGCGGGTCCTGGAGGTCGGCGTCCAGCACGGCCACGAGATCGGCGTCGGCATGGTCCAGGCCGGCCATGATGGCCCCGGCATGGCCGAAATTGCGGGTCAGGCGCACGAGCATGGCCGGAGCCTTGGCCGCGATGGAGTCCTGGATGAGACAGGCCGAGGCATCCCTGCTGCCGTCGTCCACGAACACGTAGCGCACCCGGCCAAGCCCCTCCCGGGCCAGGACATCGGGAGCGAAGGTGGCCTCCAGCACGGCAAACAGCCGGGGCAGGATCTCGGCCTCGTTGTAGACCGGGATGACGATGTCCAGGGACGGTGTCTGGGTGCGCACGGAGGCTTCTCCTTGGCCCGAGGGCCGGCGGTCGCCGCCAGCGGCATGCCTGCCCCGAAAACGCGGCCTGCGGCGGCTTGGCGCCGGGCCGGCCATGGCCTTGGGCTAGGGCCATGAAACGGTTCGCCGCGTTTGTAAAGCCTTTTTTGCGGCCGGCGCAGTCCGTTGCCGATCGAAACGCCATGCCGGCCTGTTGACCATGCTGCAGCCTTGCGGCTAAGAGTCCTGGCACGCAATTACGGGGAGGGGGCGCAGGCAAAAACGCCCGGCGGCCGCGCGCCAGCCGGACAGTGCAGGGGCCGCACGCCGTATCCCCTCGCCTGGTGACAGGCCATGCTCTTTACCTCATTTGAATTCCTCGGCCTTTTCCTGCCGATCGTCTTTTTCGTCTTCGAGGCGCTTGGCTCCACGCGCCAGCGCATCGTCTGGATCATCCTGGCTTCCCTGTTCTTCTATTCGTACTGGGAAGCCCGGTCCCTGCTGCTCATCGTCTTTTCCATCCTGCTCAACCTGTACATCATCCACGGCATCCTGAAGTACCGGCGCAAGGCCTGGGCCGTGGCCGGGGTGGTCGGCAACCTGCTGCCGCTGCTTTATTTCAAGTACGGCGGATTCATTCTCGAAAACTGCGGCATCCACCTGAGTCCCGGACAGAAGGCGGCCATGGGCATGGACACCCTGCCCCTGGCCATCTCCTTTTACACCTTCGTGGCCATTGCCTACGTGGTGGACGCCTTCAAGGGAAAGATCGAGAACCACAAGCCCCTGGACTACGTCTTTTTCGTCACGTTTTTTCCGCACCTGATCGCCGGCCCCATCGTGCACCATGCCGACCTCATCCCCCAGATATGGCAGACATGGCAGATACGGCAGAAGCCGGACCGGCAGATCCTGTTCCTGGAGGGGCTGCTCTATTTCGTCCTGGGTTTCGCCAAGAAGATGGTCCTGGCCGATCCCTTGGGCGACATCGTGGACCCGCTGTTCGCCCAGGCCCGGGACCACGTCCTGGCCTGGCCCCAGTCCGTGGCCGCCGCCCTGGGCTACACCCTGCAACTCTATTTCGATTTTTCCGGCTACTCGGACATGGCCGTGGGCCTGGGCCTTTTTTTCGGCTTCCGGCTGCCCGTGAATTTTTTAAGCCCCTACAAGTCGGTTTCCATCACCGACTTCTGGCGGCGCTGGCACATCACCCTGTCGCATTTTTTGCGCGACTACATCTACATTCCCCTGGGCGGCAACCGGCGGGGCAAGGCGCGGCAGTACGCCAACCTGCTGGCCACCATGCTCATCGGCGGCCTGTGGCACGGCGCGGGCTGGAACTTCGTCCTGTGGGGCGGGTGCACGGCCTGTTCCTGGCCCTGGAGCGTCTGTGGCCGGGGCTGGGCCTGCCCCGGCCGCCGGCTTGGCTCGGCCGGGCGCGGGCCTTTGTCCTGGTCGGGCTTTTATGGGTGCTTTTCCGGGCCGAGACCATGGCCGCGGCCGGCCATGTCTACAGCGGCCTGTGGGCGGGCCTTTGGGGCGCGGGCGGTCCGTGGAATCTGGCCTGGGCCGAAGCCGGGCTTTTGCTGGCCGGGCTGGCCTGCGCGGCCGGCCCGAACTCCCATGAAATCGTGGCCTGGGCCAAGGCCCGGCCCCTGGCCGGCCGGCTGCGCCTGCTTACGGCCGCGCGCCGGGCCTGGCCCGGAGTGGCCCTGGGCATGGGGCTTTGCCTGGGCGCGCTGTACCTGTTTTACGGCCGCATGATCGACGTGTCCGTGTACCGGCGGTTTTCCGGCGAGCGCTTCCAGGGCGGGGTGAACAACGCCACGGGCGAGTTCCGGGGAAACCTGCTCAGCTCGCCGCTGTTTGCCGGTCCGGCCAAGCGGGTGGCCGTGGTCGGGTCGTCGTTTACCATGTGGCTGGGCCATTTCGAATTCGCCCTGAACGGGGAGACGTACCATTCCGCCTCCCTGGGCCTGGGCAGCAATCCGCTCCTGGCCGGGCTGCGCGCGGGCGCGGCCGTCATCGACACGCCAGGGGTGGACATCCTGGTTTTAGGCATAAGCCCGCTCAACTGCGGCCCCATCGAGAGCGCCGACCCATTCAAGGGCCAGCTTTACGCCGGGGTCAACGCCCTGGGCTTCAACCTGCCGTCCCGCCCCTACAGCGAGGCCCGGCCCCTGTCCCTGGCGTCGAGGAATCTGCTGCGGCTCTTCGTCCAGCCGGAGATGCGCTACCAGTTCCGGGAATTCCTGTTCCACGCGGCCACCGGGCTTGGCCTCAAAAGCCGCCACGACCCCCATTGGAGCCGGGAGACCGCGTTCACGCCCCTGGCCCCGGCCGACCTGGCGGCCTTCCCGGCCCGGTTCGCGGCCTGGGTGCGGGGAAAAACCAGCCACAGCCTGCCCGGCGACCGGAAAAACGGGGAAAACGACGTGTTCGAATGGACCCGGCGCGGCGTGTTCGAAACCCTGGCCGAGGGCGGCGACGTCAGCCGGGCCATCGTGGGCCTGCAACAGGCCTGCCAGGCCCGAAACGTCCGCTTCGTTCTCTACAATACGCCCACGGTCAGCCATCAGGAGGCCCCGCTCATTTATCCCGAGGGGTTCCTGGAACGCTACCGGCAGGTTCTGGCCGACCTGGCGGCGCGCCACCACATCGAATACTACGACTTCTCGGACCTCTTCCCTTGGACGGATGATTTTTACCTGGATTTCATCCACCTGACGTTCGAGGCCCGCAAAATGCTGCACCAGCAGCTTTTGTGCGCCATCGCCCGAAAGGAGGCCGCCCCATGAAACGGCTGCTTGTGTGCCTGGCCTGCGGACTGCTCTATTTTGCCGTGTTTCTGGCCTACAACGTCAAGACCACGCCGACGAAATTCATCTATTTCAACTTTTAGGACTTAAGGGCCTTACGCGCCCGGGCTAAACACCCACAGGTTCACGGCCCGGCGCAGGGAGGCGTAGGCGGTGCGGACGTAGGCCGGACCGGACTCGTCCGGGGCCTGGCTTTTCCTTTGCAGCACGAACATCCAGCCCGAAACCACGTTCG
>CAZBER010000110.1:0-10790 GCA_964490985.1 uncultured Desulfovibrionaceae bacterium
GGGTCCAGGGCAGAGCCCTGGCAGGGTCCGGGACAGCGTCCCGGCCGCCGGAGGCGTCTCCCGCCAACGACAGCCCTAGCGCAACCCGGCCAGCCGGCCGAGGATGATAGCCCCGGCCTGGGCCACGTTGAGGGAGTCCACGGGGCGGGCTTGGGGGATGCGGTAGAGGTGTTGGCAGCGTTTTTTGACGCCTTGGCGGATGCCTTCGTCTTCGTTGCCGAGGACGAGGATGAGGGGGAAGTCGGGGGTGGCGGCAAGAGCGTTTTCGGCTTCGGGGTCGCCGGCCGCGCCGATGATGGTGAAGCCGGCTGCGGCGGCCTGTTCCAGGGCGCGGGAGAGGTTGGGGACCTTGGCGATGGGCAGCCGGGCCAGGGTGCCGGCCGAGGCCTTGGCCGCGCCGGGTCCCAGGCGCGCGCCTTCGTGGCGGGGCAGGATGATGCCGCCGCCGCCCAGGGCGTAGAGGGTGCGGGCCAGGGTGCCGACGTTTCCCGGGTCCTGGACCCGGTCCAGGGCCAGGGCCACGGGCAGGGGCGCTTCTCGCGCGGCGTCGAGCACGTCGTCCAGGTCGGCCAGTGTGGCGGCAACGAGCCGGGCCAGGACGCCCTGGTGGTTGCCGGGGTAGAGGCGGTCGATTTCCGAGGCGGGCACGAAGCGGTAGCGCACGCCCGAGGCCGTGCAGGCCGTGACGATGGCGTCGATGTCCGGGCCGCGAAGCCCCTGGCGCAGGAGCACGTCGTCCACGCCGCGGGGGTGGGTGGCCAGCAGGTCCCGGACGGGCTTGCGTCCGGGCAGCAGATCCTCGGGAGGGGCTGGGGGAGCGGCGCGGTGGTCGACGCCCGGCCGGGGGCGATGGTCATTTCTGGGCATGCTTCAGGGTGACCCAAACCGACCGATACCACAAGCTATTTTTTTTCTTGCGCTTTTGCTTCCTTTAGGCTAGCAGGCAGTTAATTCTTAAAAGATCGCTACAGTTACGATACCGGAGGCCCGCCCCCGGCGAAGCTGGATACGCATTGCGATTTCCCCCCCTTTCTGGAGAAGGTGCATGGCACGCTACCTTATTTTGGCTTTCTGCTCGGTCCTGTTCCTGCTGCCCGGCTGCGCCGGCCACAAATACGAAAAAGACAACGTGGACATGAAGGCCAACCTGGAGCCTGAGGTCTGGGATAACTCCCTTATTTTAAAAGATTTGAAACGGGGCCGCCCCCTGACCGAGCAGGAGAAGCAGGCCCTGGCTTCCCGGGGTTCCATCCAGTTCAACCTGGATGTGAAGGACAACGAGGAAGTACAGATGTTTTTGCAGTATTTTTCCATGGACAAGCGCGGCACCATGGAACGGTGGCTGGCCCGGGCCGAACCCCACCTGCCTTATGTGCGGGCCGTGCTGGCCAGCTACGACCTGCCCCCGGACCTCATCGTGCTGCCGTTTATCGAATCCGGCTACAGCAACATGGCCTATTCCCCGGTGGGAGCCGGCGGCATGTGGCAGTTCATGCCCTATACCGGCCGCCGCTTCGGCCTGACCGTGGACTGGTGGGTGGACGAACGCCGAGACCCCTACAAGGCCACCGTGGCCGCGGCCAAGTACCTGACCAAGCTGTACCAGATGTTCGGCGACTGGAACCTGGCCCTGGCCGCCTACAACGCCGGGGAGGGCAAGATATCGAGAGTCATGGCCGCCAGCGGGCAGTGCGACTTTTTCGACATCGCCAAGGACCCCAACCTGCTCAAGGAAGAAACCAAGCATTACGTGCCCAAGTTCCTGGCTGTCCTGAAAATCTTCCAGAATCTGGATACCCTGGGCTTCAAGAAGATCAACTGGAAGGCCGGCCCGGACCTCAAGGAAGTCAGCGTGCCCGGGGGCACGGACCTGCTGGCCCTGGCCCAGGCCTGCGGCATGACCTGGGAGCAGTTCCGGGAAGCCAACGCCGCTTTCCGCCGGCAGGTGAGCCCGCCCGACCAGTCCGTCAACGTCTATGTTCCGGTGTCCAAGGAACAGACCGCCCTGGCCTTCCTGAAAAATCCCGACAACTACCCCGCCGCCGGCTACCAGAACTATCAGGCCCAGGCCGGGGACACCTGGTGGAACGTCTCCCGGCGCACCGGCATTCCCATTGCCGAGCTGCGCCAGTTCAACGCCTCCCTGCCCGAGACCCTGTCCGCCGGGCAGTCCGTGCGCGTGCCGTCAAGCGCCTCCAGCGACGAGGCCACGGCCCTGGCCGAGGGCCCGGACGCCTGCAAACCCAAGCCGCTCGTGGCCGCAGCCAAGCCCCAGCGCTACCGCGTGAACAAGGGCGACTCCATTGGCTCCATTGCCCGCAAATACGGCCTGTCCACCCAGGAGCTTTTGGCCGCCAACAAGATGAAGCGTGCCGGCCGGCTGACCCTGGGCACCTGGATCGTCATTCCGGGCGGCCAGCAGTCCCAGGCCGTGGCCGAAAACGCCAAGCCCGCCCCGGCTCCGGTTGCCGCGGCGGACAGCAGCGCGGCCCATACCGTGCAGCGGGGCGAAACCGCTTCGGGCATTGCCGCCAAATACGGCATCAGCACCGAAGAACTCATGGCCGCCAACAACCTGCGTTCGGCCAGGGAACTCATGGCCGGCAAGTCGCTGGTCATTCCCGGCAAGCCCGGGAAGGCCCCGGCGGGCAAGCCTTCGCCGGAACCGGCGCTTTTCGCCGCCGCGGCCACGGACAGCGGGACCTATGTGGTCAAGTCCGGGGACACCCTGGCCTCCATCAGCCAGCGGTTCAGCATCGACACCAAGCAGTTGCAGGCCGCCAACCGCCTGGCCTCGGGCAAGGTGCGGGCCGGCGACAAGCTGACCATTCCCCAGCCATTCAAGCCCCAGGCTCCGGCGCCCAAGGCCCTGGCGTCCAAGGAAACGACTCCCGCACCCAAGGCCCTGGCGACCAAGGAAACGGCTCCCGAGCGCAAGCCGGCCGCCGCCCCGGCCCCGGAGCCCAAGGTCCTGGCCTCAAAGGAAGCGGCGTTTGCGCCCAAGCCCCTGGCCTCCCGGGACCCGGCTCCCAAGGCCCTGGCCGCCGCCCCGGGCAAGGCCGCCAGCGCGACCAAGGCCCCGGCCAAGGCGGTCAATTACAAGGTCAACCCCGGCGAGACCGTGTGGGCCATTGCCAGGAAATTCAATGTGGAGCCCTCGTCGCTCATGGCCTGGAACAACATGAAAAGCCCCAACAGCCTCCAGGCCGGCGCGGAGATCACCATCCGCAAGGACTAAAACCGGTCCGCGATCCGGAAAACGCCAAACGGGGCAACGGCCGATGTTCGGCCGTTGCCCCGTTTTCGTTGCGAGCCCAAATGTTGCGGAAAGGCCTACAGCCCGAGTTCCTTGAAAATGCCTTCCAGACGCCGGCGGTTGACCCCGAAGTCGCTGTAGCCCACCCGGGAGGCGGACCGGGCATGGAGCATCAAGGTCTTGGGATCGTAGAGAAATTCGACGTCGTCCACAAAGCCGAAGCGTTTGGACGACTGGGTGGCCTGGACATACCGCTCGGTGGCGGCGACCACGACATAGCCTTTCCGGCGCAGATGGTCCGCGACATCCGGGATGGGGTTGCGCGGGCTTTGGCGGGGGGCGATGCAATGCAGCGCATCCCGGACGGGAGCGGTGGTGGATACCCAATTGGGCTTTTCCCCGTTGCTGCGAAGCGGCCCGCCCGGCGGCGACACATTGGGCGGCAGGCGGCGGCTTTTCCGGCCAAGCCAGGCAAGCCGGACCATCAGCAGGACCACGACCACGAGCAGGACCACGGCCACGGCCTGGCCCACGGCCTCGAAAAACGCCAGCAGCCGGCGAATCGTCTCCATCATGGCGCGCCTCCCCCGCTGCCGCGTCGCAGCAACGGGCTACTGATTGTTGCCGTACAGGGCTTCCATCAAAACCGGCCGCAACTCCTCATCGGGCAATATCCGGCCGGTCCACAGCCGGAACTGTTCCACGGCCTGATAGAGGAACATCTCCAGTCCGGGCACCACCCGGCACCCCGCGGCCCGCGCCTCCTTGACGAAGCGCGTGTGCAGGGGGTTGTACACCAGGTCGTAGACCATGCGGTCCGGCCCCAGGTCCTGGCTCGGAAAGGGCGAGATATCCTCGAACGGTCCGGACATGCCCATGGGCGTGGCATTGACCAAAAGGGCCGCCCGGGAGCTTCCCCGGGCTTCCCAGGGCACCGGAGTCACCCCGAACTCCTCGGCCAGGGCCTTTGCCTTTTCGGCCGTGCGGTTGGTCACGAATATCCGAGCCACGCCCAGGCGCGTGAGCCCGACCAGGGCCGCCCGGGCCGCGCCGCCACTGCCCAGCACCAGGGCCGAGTCCGGAATGCCGTCGCGCACGACCAGAGGCCGGCAAAAGCCTTCCACATCCGTGTTCTCGCCCCACAGCGCGCCGCCGCGCCAGTACAGGGTATTGACCGCGCCCACCGCCCGGCCCAGGTCGGTCACCATATCCACATAGGTCATGATCGCGGTCTTGTGGGGAATGGTGACGCTCAAGCCGTAAATCGGCGTTGTCCGGAAGCGGGCCATGAACTCGGGCAGCTCGTCCGAGGGCGTGGGCCAGGCCGTGTATTCGGCCTCGATGCCGAAGCGGCGAAAGCCCCAATTGTGCAGCAAGGGACTCAAGGTGTGGCCGAGCGGGTAGCCGATGATGCCGAAAAGCCGCTTCATGACCGCTCCTGCTGGATTCCGGCTTCACCGGAATGGCGAATGGGCCGAAATGTGCTGGCGGCACAGACCGCTTCGCATTCCAGCCCACCCGGTACAGGGGTCCGGGGGATGATCCCCCCGGCGGGGTGCGGGGCAGCGCCCCGCTTCTTCAGTTCTTATACGCTGCGCCGGCGCGCAGGGCTTCGGCGTTTTTGGGAATCAGGTGGCTGTAGTGCTTGGCGATCACGTGCTCCAGGCTTTCCTCCACCCGGGACAGGGGCAGGATGCCCGTGGCGTTTACGTACGCGCCCAGGGCCACCATGTTGGCCATGCGCACGTTGCCCAGGGAATCGGCGATCTCGTTGGCCGGCACGGCAACGAGGCGCACGCGGCCGGCGTCGGCCAGGGCCGGGTCCACCAGGGAGGAGTTGACCACCAGCACGCCGCCGTCTTGCATCTGGGGCTGGAACTTGTCCAGGGACGGCCGATTCATGATGATCAGGCTCTTGGGGCTGTGGATGATGGGCGAGCCGATGGCGTCGTCCGAGACCACCACGGTGCAGTTGGCCGTGCCGCCGCGCATTTCCGGGCCATAGACCGGGATGTAGGTGACGTTTAAGCCCTGTTCCATGCCGGCATAGGCCAGGAGGTTGCCGATCAGCATGACGCCCTGGCCGCCGAAGCCGGCGATGATCACGTCTTGGTAGAGGCTCACGGCTTGACCTCCTTGGCCGCGTCCTTGAAGACGCCGAGCGGAAAGCCGGGGATCATTTCCTTGGCGATGCGCTCGTTGGCCTTTTGGGGCGAGAGTTTCCAGTTGGTGGGGCAGGTGGCCAGGACTTCCACGAAACCGAAGCCCTCGCCGGCAAGCTGGACTTCAAAAGCCCGGCGCATGGCCCGTTTGGCCTGGGCCATGTTTTTGATGGAATTGACGGCCGTGCGGGCGCTGTAGGCCACGCCGTCGAGGCTGGCGATGATCTCGGCCATGCGGATGGGACCGCCCTCGCGTTCCTGGCAGCGGCCGCCCGGGCAGGTGGTGGTCTTCTGGCCGATCATGGTGGTGGGGGCCATCTGGCCGCCGGTCATGCCGTAGACCGTGTTGTTGACAAAGACCACGGAGACGCGCTCGCCCCGGTTGGCGGCGTGCATGATCTCGGCCAGGCCGATGGAGGCCAGGTCGCCGTCGCCCTGGTAGGTGAAGACAAAGGCCTCGGGCCGGGCCCGCTTGACGCCCGTGGCCACGGCCGGAGCCCGGCCGTGGGGGGCCTCCACGGTGTCAACCATGACGTAATTGTACAAAAACACCGAGCAGCCGATGGAACTGACGGCAATGGCCTTTTCCACCAGCTTGAACTCTTCCAGGCATTCGGCCGCCAGGCGCTGGATGACGCCGTGCTGGCAGCCGGGGCAGTAATGAGTGGGGACGTCGGCCAGGACGTCCGGGCGGTCGAAGACGAGTTCGTCTTTCATTGGCGTGAGGCCCCCTTGAGGGCCGAGCGGATCGGCGCCTCGAATTCTTCCGGCGTGGGCAGGTTGCCGGGGTAAAAACCGAAAAAGCCCGAGTCGGCGAGGCCGCGTATGGCCAGGCGCACGTCCTCGACCATCTGGCCGAGGTTGTGCTCGATGGTCAAAAACCGCTTGCCCTGCCCGGCCAGGTCGCGAAGCGCGGCCTCGGGGAAGGGATAAAGGGTGATGGGCCGAAAAAGCCCCACCTTGAGGCCGGCAGCGCGCAGGGTGCGCACGGCGGATTTGGCGATGCGGCCGATGGAGCCGTAGGCCACCACGATCAGCTCGGCATCGTCGGCCTCGAAGGCTTCATAGCGGACCTCGGCCCGCATGGCCTCGTATTTGGCCTGCAAATGCAGGTTCTGGCCGGCCAGCTCGCCGTCGTTGAGGAAAAGGGACTTGAGCAGCCTCGGGGCGCGCTCGCCCCGGCCGGTGAGCTTCCAGTCGCCGCCTTCGGCCGGGTCCACGGGGATGCCCTGGCGCGGGGTCACGGGCTCCTTCATCTGGCCGACAATGGCGTCGCCCAAAAGCAGCACCGGGTTGCGGTACTTAAAGGCCAGGGCAAAGGCGTCGAAGGTCAGGTCATAGCATTCCTGGCAGGTGGCCGGGGCCAGGACCAGGGTGCGGTAGTCGCCGTGGCCGCCGCCCTTGACGGACTGGAAATAGTCACCCTGGGAGGGGCCGATGTCGCCAAGGCCCGGGCCGCCCCGGTTCATGTTGACCAGCACGCCGGGCAGCTCGGAGCCGGCCATGTAGGAGATGGCTTCCTGCATGAGCGACACGCCCGGGCTCGACGAGGTGGTCATGGCCCGGACGCCGCAGGCGGCCGCGCCGAGCAGCATGTTGGCGGCGGCCACCTCGGATTCGGCCTGGACAAAGGCCCCGCCGGCGGCGGGCATGGCCGAGGACAGCAGTTCCGGGATGTCGTTTTGGGGCGTGATGGGATAGCCGAAATAGCAGCGGCAGCCGGCGGCCAGCGCGCCGTAGGCGATGGCTTCGTTGCCCTTGATGAAGATGCGCTTAGCCGTCGACATCCGCATTCTCCTTGGCTTTGCATTTGACCGTGCGCCAGACCGTGATGGCCACGTCCGGGCACATCCGGGCGCAGGAGGCGCAGCCCGTGCACTTGCCCATGTCGGCCTCGGGGACCTCGGCGACTTTGTATCCCTTGGCGTTGAAGCGCGACGCAGCAACGATGATGGCCTTGGGGCAGGCCTCGACGCAAAGGAAGCATCCCTTGCAGCGCTGCTCGTCAATGGCGATCCGCGACATCTGTTACTCCTCTACGGGCGGGTTTGGCGGGAAGGCCTCCCGGACCGCGGGAGGCCGCCCGCCTTGAGCGTCCGAAAATCATGGCGGCAGAAAACGCCGCGCCGTCACAGGACGAGCATGGCGTCGCCGTAGGAAAAAAACTGGTAGCCGGCGTCAATGGCGTGCCGGTAGGCGCGAAGCACGACTTCGCGTCCGGCCAAGGCGGCAAGCATAATCACCAGCGATGATCCAGGCAAATGGAAATTCGTGACCATGGCGTCGACCACGGCAAAGCGGTGGCCAGGGCGGATGAAGATGTCGGTAGCGCCGGCAAAGGGAGCCAGTCCGCCCCGCTCCTTGGCCGCGCCTTCCAGGGACCGGGCGGCGGTGGTGCCGATGGCCACCACCGGCCGTCCCTCGGCCTTGGCCGCGGCTATGGCGGCCACGGTTTCCTCGGGCACCTCGATCCATTCCTTATGCATGGCGTGCTGCCGGATGTCGGCCGCGCGCACCGGGGAAAAGGTGCCCAGGCCCACGTGGCAGGTGACCGTGGCAAAGCCGAAGCCCCGCGCGGCCAGGGCGGCCAGGAGCTCTTCGGTGAAGTGCAGGCCGGCGGTGGGGGCGGCGGCCGAGCCGAGCTTGTCGTCGCGGGCGTAGACGGTCTGGTAGGACGTCCGGTCCTCGGCGTCGTCGGCCCGCTTGATGTAGGGCGGCAGGGGCACGTGGCCGATGCGCTCCAGTATGGACGGGAGCGCCCCGCGCCAGGACAGGACCACGTCGGTGTGGCCGAAGGCCCCCCGGGCCGTGACGGTCAGAAAGAGGTCTGCGTCGAAATCGATGCGGTCTCCGGGCCGGGGCGGCCGGGACAGGCGCAAAAGTCCGGAAGCCGGGGCCGCGCTCCAGCCCGTGGCCGGATCGGTCATGGGAGCAAGCAGGGCCACGGGGGTCAAAAGCAGAAATTCGGCCGCCCCGCCGCTGGGTTTGCGGCCAAAGAGGCGCACCGGGGCCACCTTGGTGTCATTGGCCACCAAAAGCGCGCCTTTTGGCAGCAGGTCGGGCAGATCGGCGAACACGGCATGGGCCAGGGAGCCGGCGGCGCGGTTAAGGACCAAAAGCCGGCAGGCGTCGCGCCGGGCGCACGGCCGCGCGGCAATGCGGTCCTCGGGCAGATCGAAGTGGTAGGAGGCGAGCAGGTCGTCGACGGGATCAAAAGCCATGGTGTCTGTGGTGGACCGGTACATTATGCATCATATCGCTTCAATCCTGCCGCCACGATCTCCCCCATGCGCGCCATGGCCTCACCCATGTCCACGGGCCGGCCGGTCTCAGCCGCAACCGAGGTCATGGCCACGTCGGGCAGGCCGCAGGGTACTATGGAAGTAAACAGGGACAGGTCGTTGTCCAGGTTGACGGCCATGCCATGGGTGGCCACGCCGCGCGAGACGTGGACGCCAAGGGAAGCGATCTTGCGCTCCCCTGCCCACAGCCCCAGGGGGTCCAGCCGGCAGGCAGCGGTCACGCCGTAGCCGGCCAGAAGCCTGGCTCCCAGGTCCAGCACCCAGGCCACGAAACCCTTGACCCCGAACCCCAGCGAGCGCAGAGCCACCACCGGATAGACCACGAGCTGGCCGGGGTTGTGCACCGTGGCCCCGCCGCCCCGGTTGGTGGCCACCACCTCCACACCCTGGGGCGGGCACAGCACTCGATTGATGGGCTTGTTGGCTCCCAGGGTGATGACCGGCGGATGCTCCAAGATAAGGATCGCGCCGTCGCTCTCCCCGGCCATGACCATTCGGGCGGTTTCCTGTTGCAGGGACAAGGCCTGGCCATAGGGCGCGCGGCCGAGAATGCGGATGTCGGGCATGATGACGCAACTCCAGGCAAAACAGGCCTACCCTAGCCCACGGCCGCGCCCCTGACAACCGGGTCTCGACCGGATATGGGCCGGTAAGGAGACAGGATTCCAAGGGCTTGGCAACATGCGGCCAGCCGGCCCCAAGCCGTCTTTTTTTCTTTGCCAATGGCGCGGTTTTCTTGTGAAATGCCAAAAGGACACCTTCCATGAAACACCACCCCGACTCCCCGCGCCCCCTGGAGACCCTGGACGCCTTCACCGCGCTTATGGCCCGGACCGTCTCGGCCCGCCGCCAAGCCGCTGCCGCCATCCTGGCCGGCCGGTCCGTGCCCCCCGAGGCCCCGGCCCTGCTGTCCCAGGCCCTGGCCGGCCTCGAGGAGGCCGAGGACCGCGACGGCCTGGCCGAACTGGAGGCTGCCGAGGACCAGACCCTCTCGCTGGATCTGGCCGAGGAGACGCGGCAGCTCGAAAACGACCTGATCTACCTGGAAGACGGCCGGGAGGCGCTTTTCCGGCACCTGGCCAAGCGCCACCACGCCTTCCGGGACGCGGTCAAGCGCGGGCTTCGGGCCATATCCGGCCACGGAGTCAATATATTGCTCGGCGATTTCGACGGCGCCATACGCGGACCCAACCAGCGCTTCGCCACGGCGGCCCAGCCGGCCTGGAACGCCGTGGCCTGGTCGCGCTTCGCCATGGCCCGGGCCAAGCGCCCGCTCCTGTGGACCCAGGGCCCCATGGCCGGGCCGGGCCTGCTGGACCTGGCCAGCCTGCCGCCCCGGACCTTCGCCTACGCCGCCTCCCTGGGCCGGCAGTACCAGGACGCCGAAGGCCGCCAGGGCGCGGTTCCCCTGTCCCTGGAAAAGGCCACCCTGCTGGAGTCCATCAACGCCCGTCTGGCCATGCTCCTGGCCGATCCCACCTGGCGCGCCTTTGCCTTCGTGGGCTCGGGCCTGCAATTCCGGCGCGGGGAAACCGTCATCGCCCGCCAGGACGTTCGGGGCAGCGTGGATGCGGACGACTCCCTGGCCCTTCTGGAACACGTCCACGACATCGTGGACGCCGTGGACCCGCAGCGGGAGCATTTCCGGGTGGAGGACGACGGCCATGACGTGGCCGTGGCCCCCACCGTGGCCCAGGCCGACGTGTGGCGGGATTTCTCGGCCACGGACGGGCTTCGCGCCGTGGATGCGGCCCTGGGCCTGGACCTGGCCCAGGGGCCGCATCTTCTCTGCTGCGGCGGCGCATCCGGACTGGCCCTGTTGGAGGCCCTGGTCGGCCTGGGGCCGCAGGTGCACTGCCTGTTCGTCACGGACCGCGACGACCTGGCCCGGCGGGCCAGGCAGGCCTGCGCCCAGGCGGCCGTGGTGGCCCACCCGGACATAGCCGCGGCCGTGCTGTCGTCGGCCGCGCCGTGAGGCAGTGAAGGAATGCCTCCGGCGGCCGGGGCGCTGCCCTGATGCTGGGGCGCTGCCCCAGACCCTGCCGGGACTCCGTCCCGGACCCTGCCAGG
>CAZBER010000111.1:0-10789 GCA_964490985.1 uncultured Desulfovibrionaceae bacterium
GAGGGTTCGGGAGGGGGTGACCCCCTCCCGACGGGGTTCGGGGCAGCGCCCCGATCTTCTCAATTCAATGCGGCAGGACTTTGATGGCGACGAGGGTGACGTCGTCTTCGGCGGTGGCCTCGCCGAGGAAGGCTTTGAGGCCGGCCAGCACGGCGTCCACGATGTCGGCGGCCGGCTTGTCGGCGTGTTGGCGCAGGAGCTCGCGCACCCGCTCCTTGCCGAACATCTGGCCGGCGGTATTGCGGGCTTCCCAGAGGCCGTCCGTGGCCAGCAGGGCCACCTGGCCGGGGGTGAGGCCGGCGGTGCTGTTTTCGGCGTAGCGGGCCTCGCCCACGATGCCCAGCGGCGGCCCGCCCTTATCCGGGATGTCCTGGACCACGCCCGTGGCCACGTCGTAGAGGATGATGGGGTCGTGCCCGGCCCGCACCCAGTGCAGGCGTTTTTTCTCGGTATCGATGGCCAGGTAGAAAAGCGTCATGAACCGGCCGGTTTCGGCCAGGTCGGCGCACAGGAGCCGGTTGACGTCGTCCATCACCGCCGCCAGGGAGCCGGGCTGGAAGGAACGCATGCGCAGGAAAGCCCGGGCCGTGGTCATGAGCAGGGCCGCGGCGATGCCGTGGCCCGTGACGTCGCCGATAATGACGCCGAAGCGGTCCTTGCGCTCGTTGGGGGCTTCGATGAAGTCGTAGTAGTCGCCCCCGGTTTCGTCGCTGTACAGGCTCGTGCCGGCGATATCGAAGCCGGGCAGGCCCGGGGCGGCCTGGGGCAGGAGGTTGCGCTGCACCTCCTCGGCCAGGGCCAGGGCCTGGCGCAGGAGTTCGTTTTTGCGCTGGATTTCGAGCTTGGCCTCGCTGATCTCCTCATTGATGGTGCGCATGAGCGCCTGGGAATGTTCCTTCTGGGCTTCCAGGCGTTGCCGGTAGTCGGTGGCGCGGGCGAGCTGGCGTTCCAGGGACCGGACTTCCCGGCGCAGGGAATCCTCCACGCTGGCCGGGCAAGGCAGTTCGAGGGGAGGAGCGTCCCGCTCGGCCGGGCGGACCTCGCCGCCCAACAGCAGGGTCACCAGGCTGCCGTTGTAGAGGTGCACGGGTTTGCCCGGGGCCGAGGAACAGATTTCGCCATGGCAGTAAAAGCCGGCCAGGGGCGTGCCGGGCGGCAGGGCTTCGGACAGGCAGGCCGCTTCCTCGCCGGCCTTGGTGCCGAGGATTTCCTTGCGCGTGGTGCAGGAGAAAAGGAGCGCCCCGGCTGGCGTCCAGGCTCCGGCCGGCATTTTGGCCGCTTCCCGGGCCGAGGCCTTGACGTCTTCCAGCACTTCGAACCGGTTGGCCTCGGCCAGCTGCACCACAGACCCTTGGGGGATGCCGGCCCCGAACAGGATGCTGCCGTCGCCCTCGCTGAAAAAGCTTGGAGCCCGCAGGTAATAATCCCGTCCCTCGTCGCAGGTCACGGCCAGGGGCAGCTCCGAGGCCGGTTCGGCGTGGGGGCCGAGGTAATGCCGGTAAAAGTCCAGGGCGCTGCGGGAATCGATGCGGCGCACCAGGCGGCCGGAGGCTTCGGTGACCCTGGCCCGGCCGCCCACGGGCCGCCAGCTTTGGGTCAGCCGCACGGCCACCGGGATGTTTCCGGCCAGGAGGCAAAAGGGCGCGGCCCCGGACAGGATTTCCCGGCCGAAAAACTGGCGCACAGGCAGGGCGTCGGAGGGATGGCGTCCGGCCAGACCGCCGACCAGGGGGCAATTCGGCCCCAGAACCTGGGACAGGGCCAGGTTCACCGATTCGACCCCGCCATGGGAGCCGTCCGGAAAGACCAGGCAGACCGCCGGCGGGGACGCCAGCCCGGCCATGGCCGTTTCCAGGGCGACCCGGGCCGACGCCTGGACCGCTTCGGACGAGCCGTCGGCAATGTCGCGGACCACGCCCACGGTTGCGAAAACGTCCTCGCCCCCAAAGGCCACGAGCAGCACCGAGTCGTCCGTGACGCCGCTGCCGGCCGACATTTCCCCGGCCGTGGTGGTCCCGGCCAGAGGCACGCCCGGGAAGGCCGCCTCCACGGTTTGCAGCACCGCGCCATGGTCGTACCCGACGCCGGTAAAAAGGAGCAGAGCCTTGGGCGGGACGCCGCCAAGGCCCCGCCGGCACGCCTCCACCGCCCCGTGGCTGGCGCAGGCCGCGTCCAGGCACTGGGCGTGCCCCACCGCCATCCGCAACATGGGCAACCTCCTTGTGTCCGTGACACTACGTCATATGCCAGCCGCCGTTGACCCCCACAGTCTGCCCGGTGACAAAGCCGTTTTCGACCAGGGCCGCCACCACGGAGGCGACCTCCTCGGGCGTGCCGAAGCGGCCCACGGGCAGGACATCGGGGCGGGCGTTCAAATTCCGGGTCACCATGTCCGTGGCAATAAGGGCCGGAGCCACCACGTTGGCGGTGACGCCCTCCTTGGCCAGGTGGGCGGCGTAGAAATGGGCCAGGCCGTGCAGTCCGGCCTTGGAGGCGGCATAGTGCGGCCCCACGATGCCGCCGCGTTGGGCGGCCACGGAAGAGATAAACACGAGCCGGCCGAAGCGCCGCTGCCGCATGCCCGCCACCACGGCCTGGGCGCACAGGAAGGCGGACTTGAGATTCACGGCCAGGGCGGCCTCGAAATCCGCCTCGGTGACGGCCTCGATGGTCCGGGGGACAGCCACCCCGGCGTTGGCCACCAGGATGTCCACCTCGCCCAGGGTGGCTCGGGCCTCCTCGACCATGTGCTCCACTTCCGTGGCCATGGACACGTCGGCCGGGCAGACCACGCCGCGCCGGCCCATGGCCCTGATTTCCGCCACCACTTCCTGGGCCGCCTCGATGCGGGACTGGCAGTTGACGGCCACATCGGCCCCGCGTCCGGCCAGGGCCAAGGCGCAAGCCCGGCCGATGCCCCGGCTTGCGCCCGTGACCAGAGCCACTTTTCCGGCAAGGGGCAGGGATTCGGGCATGGCGGCCTCCTTTCAGGAGTTGAGCTTCTTTATGACCCAGGCCATGTTTTTGCCGAGATTTTGCATGGTCATAACACCTTCTTCGTCGTTTGCAACATCCCCGGGGTCCAAGCCTCGGCCCAGGTTCCAGTAGCTCGATCCCGGCACCACCACCTGGTTGATGAAATAGAAGTGGTTGATGGAATTGAACACATGGATGGCCCCGCCACGCCGCACGGCCACCACCGCCGCCCCGACCTTGCGGGCCAGCAGATAGTTGTTGGCCAGGGCCACCATGCCGGCCCGGTCGATGATGGACTTGATGTTGCTGGAGACGTTGGCGAAGTAGGTGGGCGAGCCGATGAGCATGCCGTCGGCGGCTGCCATCTTGTCCATGATCTCGTTTAGCATGTCCTTTTTGACGGCGCAGTGGCCGTCTTTTTTCTCCCAGCACTGCATGCAGGCGATGCAGCCCTGGATGACCTTGCCGTGGAGCTGGATCATTTCGGTCTCGATGCCTTCGGCCTCGATCTCGGCCAGGGCCGTACGCAGCATGATGGCGGTATTGCCGTCCTTGCGGGCGCTGCCGTTTATGGCCAGTACCTTCATTTCCGTTCTCCTTTGAGGGTCTTGCCCACGCTCCAGGCGTCGGCCACGTGTTCGCCCAGGGTCCAGTAGCGGTTGTCCGGCATGGTCAGGATCAGGGGATGGTATTTGGCTACGTCGGGCGCGCCGTCCGTGAGGATATCGCCGTCGGCCCAGCCGGCCGTGATCTCGCCGATGAAAAAGCCGTTGGCAGACAGCTCGACCACCTGGCTCAGGCGCACTTCCAGGCACAGCGGGCACTGCCGGATCATGGGCGCGGTTTGAAGCTCCCCGTAAAACACGTCGAAAAGCGCGGCCTTGTCCGCATTGCGGCCGGAGACCAGGCCACAGTAATCGGTCTGCGCCGCCAGGTCCGGTCCGGGCAGGCAGACGGAAAACACGCCCGTCTCCCGAATGCCCTGGCCGGTATACTGGCGGTGGTTGATGGAGACGCCGATCATCGGCGGCTTGTAACCCACCCGCGTCACCCAGGCCGCGGCCATGAAGTTGGGCTTTCCCGCCACCATGACCCCGATCAGGACCACGGGCATGGGCGGCAGCAGCGTCGGATCGAGGCGAACCTTGGCGTCCATCATTTATGCTCCTTGCCGATGGAAAAGGCCTGGCCGATAAACGGACCCAGGCCATAGTATTTGCGCACTTCCGGGGCGAAGACGATGGGCTGGATGCGTTCGGGGTCGGGCTTGCCGCCGACCAGGGCCGCCTCGTCCACCTTCACGTCCAGGATCTCGCCCACGAACATGGTATGCTGGCCCAGGTCCAGGACCTGGATGACCTTGCACTCGATGACCAGGGGGAATTCCGCCACATAGGGCGCATCCACCAGGTCGCTTCGCACCGGGGTCAGGCCCAGTTCCGCGAACTTGTCATGGTCGCGGCCCGAGACGATGCCGCAGTAGTCGGCCGCCACCACCTGGGACTGGGACGGAACGCTGACCGTATAGGCCTTGCGGGACATGATGGCGGCATAGGAATGCCGGGGCTTTTGCAGGGACACGGTCAGGCAGGGCGGCTTGGAGCAGCAGATGCCGCCCCAGGCCGCGGTCATGATGTTGGGACTCCCGGCCTCGTCGTAGCTGCCCACCACCCAGGTGGGCGTGGGCAGGGCCATGGTCTTGGCGCCGATGGATACTTTCATGACAGGTTCTCCTTTTGGGACGGTCGTTGTTACTTGTAGCCCTTGCCCACGCTCCAGCACCGGGCCACGGGCTCGCCCAGGGACCAATACCAGCCGCTGGAATAATCGAACAGGAGCGGATCGACCTTGGCCAGATCCACCTTGCCGCGCGTCAGGGCCTCCGGATCGACGTGGGTGGCCACCAGTTCCCCTACGAACACCTCGTGGGCGGGCAGGTCCATGACCTGATCGAGCCGCAGCTCCATGTTCACCGGGCACTCCCGGATCATGGGCGCGGTTTGCAGTTCTCCGTAAAAGACGTCGAAGACGTCCGACTTGTCCACCGTGGCCCCGGACACCACGCCCACGTAATCCGCGGCCTCGACCATGTCCGTGTTCGGCAGGCAGATGGAAAAGGTCCCGGTCTCGCGGATGCCCCGGCTGGTGTGCCGGAATTTTTTCAGGCTCACGGTCAGGTACTGGGGCTTGACGTTGTTTAGGATGCCCACATGGGCCACGGCCAGGAAGTTGGCCCGGCCGCCCACCCGGGCTCCCACGATGGTGGAAGGCATGGGGTACAGGGCGCAGACCGGCCCGAGGTTGGTGTGCATGGCGAACTCCCGGCCTACCAGCCGTTTTTGTGGATGCGGTCGGGCTTGAACCGGTCCACGCGTTTGAAGTCCTGGGCCGGGTGGCCGATGACCACCAGGGCATGGGCCGTAACCCCCTCGGGGAACCGCAGCAGCCCGGCCATGCCCTCCATGCGCTCGGGCCGGGGATAGAGGCCGCACCACACCGTGCCGAGCCCCAGGCCCCGGGCGGCCAGCAGGAGGTTTTGAACGGCGGCCGAACAATCCAGCGGCCAGTAGCCCGGATATTTTTCCAAGGCCGCCTCTGCCGCCACCACAATGGCCATGGGCGCGGTTTTGCACATGGCCGCGTAGGGATGGAAAAGGGGAATGGCGTCCAAAAGGCTCCGATCGTCGATGACCACGAAATGCCAGGGCTGGGCATTGCCGGCGCTGGGCGCGGCCATGGCCGCCCGCAGCACCTGCTCCAGGTCCTCCTTGGACACGGGCTCGGGCGTAAACGCCCGGATGCTGCGCCGGGTGTGGATGGCTTCGAACAGGTCCATGGGACCTCCTTTGTTGGTTTCCACTTTACGCTTGGCGCAAAATCAGATAGTACAATCAAAAAAGCAAGCAGGCACAATAAAGTATTGTAGTATCCTTTTGGGTACCGTGCCTCAAGGAGTCGTCATGGGCGGGGAGACAGGCGTATGCGGCCGCAAGCGGTGCCGGGGCAAGGAATATTCGTGCAGCATGGAATTGGCCCTGGCCCTTATCGGCGGCAAATGGAAGCCGCTTATTCTCTGGTATCTGCGCGACGGCCAGGCCAAGCGGTTTTCCGCCCTGCGCCGGGCCATGCCCATCATCACCCAGAAGATGCTCACCCAGCAGCTGCGGGAACTCGAGGCCGACGGGCTCATCACCCGGACCGTGCATGCCGAGGTGCCGCCCCGGGTGGAATACGACCTGACCGGGCTCGGCCAGGACATCATCCCCATTCTGGAGGCGCTTTGCCGCTTTGGCCGGGAATGCGAGGCCCGTTTCGGCGTGGAGCCGGTTGCGCCTCCGGCC
Organism: uncultured Desulfovibrionaceae bacterium; assembly: GCA_964490985.1. Classification (GTDB taxonomy): domain Bacteria; phylum Desulfobacterota; class Desulfovibrionia; order Desulfovibrionales; family Desulfovibrionaceae; genus Solidesulfovibrio. The sequence continues at coordinate 6,318 of CAZBER010000111.1, forward strand.
GGAATGGACCAGACCGTGGCCGCCAAGGCCCAACCTGAATGATTTCGCCACGGGTGTATTTGTTTTGGACATATTTCCGGCTATTCGCGTATGATTTCTGGACAGAAGAGCCCCTTCAGGTGTTCTTCGTCCACCGATATTTCCCGATAATCCTATACTCGATATTTGGCACGCCTCCTGCTTTAGCATGTTTTGCCGGCCAACCATAGCCATCACGGGCCAAACGTTGTATGCTGGCTCAACTTACTCCCTCAGGAGGACACACTATGCCCCGCAAATTCCTTTTTTCGGCCTTTGTGGCCCTGATCCTGGTTTCGGTCGCGCCGGCCCTGTCCCAGGCTCAGCATCAGCATGGCGCTCCGCCGTCACCGCCCGACGCGGCCCCGGCCGTGGACCCGGCCAAGGCCGACCAGCTCCATGAAGAATACCTGGCCAAGACCTGGGAAACGCGCGGCAAGCTCCTGGCCCGCCAGGCCGAGCTCGAAACCCTGCTGGCCGGCAAGACCCCGGACGATGCCGCCATCAAACGGCTCGTCAGCGAAATCGGCGGCCTGCGCGCCGCCCTGTACGAGCAGGCCATCCAGTATCGCCTGCACTATGCCAAGGAAACCAACACCCCCATCAGCATGACCCGGGGCATGGACGGCCTGCATGGCATGCACGGCATGAAAGGCATGCATGGCATGGACGGCATGGGTGGAATGGGCATGGGCAAGATGTGCGGCATGATGGGTATGGGCGGCATGGGCGGCATGGGCGGAATGGGCGGAATGGGCGGAATGTCCATGCCGTCCGGCGCGGCCGCGACCCCGCCTCCGGCCGGCAGCACCCAGACCCCGCCCGCCAATCCCTAGAGAGACGCGTTCGCCCAACCGCCAACCAAGCACAGGAGCCCGCATGCGCCACAGCATCATGATCCTGGCCCTGATCACGGGCCTGACCCTGGCCCTGGCCACCGGGACCACGGCCCGGGCGGCCGGACAGGACGCCCCGGCCGGACAGGAAGACATGTTCACGACCATGGACGCCAACAAGGACGGCGTGCTGACCAAGGAAGAATTCGCGGCCCACGGCATGGCCGAGGATTTCGCCAAGTACGACGCCAATGGCGACGGCAAAGTGACCCAGGAAGAATTCAAGGCCGCGGAAGGCACGGCCAAGATGCCGGGCATGTAGCCGGACCGGGTCAAGATCACTGCCGAGGGCCGTCCACAGGGGCGGCCTTTTTTCATGCCCGGCGCGGCATTGCCAACCGGTCCGGCCGGGCGTAAGGTCCGGCCCGTTGTCCTCAGGGCGGGGTGAAATTCCCCACCGGCGGTATCCCGGGAAACCGGGGAGCCCGCGAGCGCTCCTGACCGACTCGCACGGCCAGACATCCTCGGGAGGCTGGACGAAAACGGAATCCATCCGTTTTTCCCGACAAAATCCCTTGGATTTTGCCGTTGCGACAGGACAGGAGGTCAAGCAGACCTGGTGCGAGGCCAGGGCCGACGGTGACAGTCCGGATGCAAGAGGAGACGACGGCATTCCCCGCCGCCGGCGTTTGTCCGGCGCGAGGCCGCCCGGGCCTTGTCGCGCCCGGACCGGCCGTCCCCCTTCCGCGCCCTGATTCTGGTCACGCAACCTTTTTCCGTGGAGCGCTGCCATGAATCAGCATTTTTCCGGCATTGCAAACGAATTCGCGTCCGTGACCCGGGCCATCGAGGCCCTGCGCCAGGGAAACGGCGTCCTGGTCACCGACGACGAGGACCGCGAAAACGAGGGCGACCTCATTTTCGCGGCCCAGACCCTGACCCATGAGCAGATGGCCATGCTCATCCGGGAATGCAGCGGCATCGTGTGCCTGTGCCTGACCGAAGAAAAGGCCAAGGCCCTGGACCTGCCGCCCATGGTCCGGGTCAACACCAGCCGTCACGGCACGGCGTTCACCGTGACCATCGAGGCGGCCAAGGGCGTGACCACCGGCGTTTCCGCGGCAGACCGGGTGGCCACGGTGCGGGCCGCCATCGCCCCGGACGCCGCGCCCACCGACCTGGCCCGGCCCGGCCACGTCTTTCCCCTGGTGGCCCGGCCCGGCGGGGTCCTTGCCCGTCGGGGCCATACCGAGGCCACGGTGGACCTGGCCCGGCTGGCCGGCTTTTCGCCCTGCGGCGTCCTGTGCGAGCTGACCAACCCCGACGGCACCATGGCCAAGGGGCCGCAAATCGAGGCCTTTTCCGCCCGCCACGGCTTCCCGGTGGTCACCGTGGAAGCCCTGGCCGCCTACCGCAAGGCCCTGGGAGAAGCGGCGTAACGTAGAACCGTCAGGGCCGGATGCAACGGCACGCGCATCCGGCCCCTGGCGCGCCTATCGAAAATACGATAGGCGAACGGCATGCCCAATCCGCCAGTCGCCGACCGCGCCACCCGTGGCCGACAACGGCGCGCAAAGGCGATACGCCGCTGCAACCGGGCCTTGCGTCGGACCGTTTATTTCGCCATCCTGTTTATTCCCTATTCCTTCTGCGCCTATGTGGCGTTCTGCCCTATGCCCCTGGCTTGGCGCGACACGCTGCCGAACTACATCATGCTCTACGAGTATTGGGTGTTTTTACGCTGCAGCTACATCCTGCTCCGGTATGTCTGGTTCGCTCCGCTCCGAGCGCCTCTTCCGCTGCTGCTCTTCTTGTGCGTTTACCAGGCGTGCTCGTATACCGGAGCCGGCAGTTACGATCTTCAGTTTTATTATGATCGTTTCCGTCAGGACAGGCAGGAAGTCGTCCGCATGATCGCAAATGGCGAACTGCTCGCGGCAGGGAAGCCGGACCATGGCACTGTTTTGCTGCCGCTCCGATACCGGCATACCGCCTTCAAGGATGGCGTGGTTTCGTACGAACGAACGGATTCCTGCCTTCGCGTATTCTTTTCAACGGGATGGGATTTTTTCACTTACCATCAAGGATTTTAATATTACTCCGACGATACCCCGACAAACGATTCCTCTTATGAACATTTTGACTTTATTGAGAAGATAGAGCCCTTTTGGTATTATCTAATATATTGATAACACTTTTCCAGGCTTCGGAATCTGCAATTCGATGATCTCTTGCAGGTCGCGCGGCATGCTCTCTCCTTTCGTGTTGCTTGTGCGGGGACTCGATCTCCTTATGGCTTATGGGTCCATGGATTTCTCGCGCCGTCAAGCAACCCCTCGGCAGCTTGAACATTTTCCGCCCTTCTCCTATGGTCGCGCATGGGGAAAAATCAGGATAACGCCCAGCGCCGCTGCCCGTTCTCCCGTTCCCTGACCCTGCGCTACCTCACCGCCCTGTCCCTGATCGCCGTCCTGACCCTGGTCTCTCAGAGCCTTATCCGCCACATCCTCCTCACCGTGGACCGCACCGCCGCCATCATCGACGTCAGCAGCTCCCAACGCGCCCTGACCCAGCGCCTCCTGGCCCAATGCCTGCTCCTGGCCGCGGCCGATACCGGAGACGAGGAAGCCCGGCGCGACATCCGGGCCGAACTGGAACACGCCCTGGACAAGCTGGAAAAAAACCACCGCCACCTGCTGGCCGACCTCAACGACCCGGATTCCCCGGCCGCCCATTCCCCGACCCTGGCCACCATCTATTTCCAGCCGCCCCATGAGCTGGACCGGCGCATGCGCTTTTTTATCGCCAGCACCCGGCGCTTCCTGGAATCCGGCGGCAACCGGCCCGCTCTCTCCGATCCCCTGTTCCTCGATGTCCTGGTCTTCGGCGAACGCGAACTGCTGCGGGACCTCAACGCCGTGATCCAGGAATACCAGCGCGAAACCCGCAACCGCATGGTCGCCCTGGGCCGCCTCGAAACCATTGCCGCCGCCGCCTTGCTGGCCCTCCTGGTCCTGGTCGGGCTTCTGCTCTTCCGCCCCATGGTGGCCCGCATCTGCGCCGACCGCAAACGCCTGGAAAAAGCCAACGACGACCTGGCCCGGCTGGCCGCGACCGACCAGCTGACCGGCGCGTTCAACCGCCTGAAATTCCACGAGGCCATGGCCCATGAAGTGCAACGCGCCCGCCGTTACGGCCTGCCGCTCTCCATCGTCATGTTCGACATCGACCACTTCAAGCAGGTCAACGACACCAAAGGCCATGCCGCGGGCGATGACCTGCTGCGGGAACTGGCCCGGCTGATTGCGGCCAACATCCGGGACGCGGACGCCCTGTTCCGCTACGGCGGCGAGGAATTCCTGGTGCTGGCCCCCCACACCGACCGCAACCAGGCCGCACTGCTGGCCGAAAAGCTGCGGACCCTGGTGGCCGGCCACGCCTTCCCCCGCGACATCCGAGCCACCATCAGCCTCGGCGCGGCCTCCCTCCAGGCCGGCGAAACCGTGGAACAGCTTCTGTCCCGCGTGGATGCAGCGTTGTATAAAGCCAAGGAGAATGGCCGCGATAGGGTCGAGGTGGCGGAAGATGCCTCCGGCGGCCAGGGCTCTGCCCTGGACC
>CAZBER010000112.1:0-10728 GCA_964490985.1 uncultured Desulfovibrionaceae bacterium
GCCCCAGCGGGGTCCGGGGCGGAGCCCCGGCACCAGGGCAGCGCCCCGGCCGCCGGAGGCGTCTCCCGCCTACTCCCAATTCCCCGCCGACATGTATCGTTCCCGCACTCGATCCGCCAAGTCCCGAATTTTCTCCAGGAAAACCGCCGTGTCAAAGGCCGAAGCGCGCGCTTCGCAGGCCGGGCGCATGGCCAGGGCCGCCTGGGGCGTGAGTTGGCTTACGGCTCGGGCCACGTCGTCGGGCGTGGGGTCGGGTGGCAGGAGGATGCCGGTGACGTCGTGGAGCACGGTTTCGGTCAATCCGCCCTCGCGCACGCCGATGACGGGCTTGCCGGCGGCCATGGATTCCACGGGCGAGATGCCGAAATCCTCGTCCCGGGGGATGTAGAGGGTGGCGATGCACGAGCCCATGAGGGTCTTGAGTTCGGCGGCATCCACCCAGCCCCGGATTTCGATGTTGGGATGCCCGGCGGCCATGCGCCGGATGCGGTCCAATTCCGAGCCGCCGGACACCACGACCAGGCGCTTGTCCGGCAGATGGCGAAAGGCTTCCACCAGGACGTCCACGCGCTTGAGCACGTCCACCCGGGCCGTGGACAGGTAAAACGGCTCCTGGCCCGTGAAGCGGAAGGCGGCGGCATCCACGGGCGGATGAATCACCACGGCGTCGCGATTGAGGAACGTATTGATGCGCCGGCGCACGGTTTCGGAGTTGGCCACGATGGTGTCCATGGCCGCGATGGCCCGCTCGTAGGCGCGCTGGTAGTCGGCCAGCAGGAGCCGGTAGAGGGGCCGCTTCAGGGGATGCTGCCGGCAGCGGTAAAAGTCGCGGTGGTCGTAGAGGATGCGCGGCGGCGTGTGGCAGTAGAGGATTTGGGGGCCGCGGATGCGGGCATGGGCCAGGGGGGCCAGGCCGCCGCTGTGGATGGCCAGGGACGTCGCTGTGGCCGGGAAATCGGCGAAGGCCAGGCGCATGGCCAGGGTCTGGGACAGGCGCGCGGCCAGGGGATGGCGGGAGAGGGCCTGCAAATCCCGGGGCGAGTGGTCGCCGAAATAGCCCGGGGGAAAGGCCGCCTTCCGGTAGCAGCCCGTGACGAGGCCGGCCCCGAAGGCCTTGGCCAGGGTCACGGCCACCTTTTCGCCGCCGCCGGGGAAGGCGAAGGCGTCGTGCAACACAAGGGCGGGATCGATCGTCATGCCATCTCCTGGGGTCTCCTGGCCGGCGGGTCGGTTCGGGGATAGCCCGGCCGGCCGAGACTGGCAATGGGGCCGTCTTGCCGGCGACCGCGACTGTGCTATGGTGTTTTTCGGATTCCCTTTGCGGAAAGGAGGAATGCCATGAGCTTTACCGAAACGGTCATTCTTGGCGGCGCGGAGTGCGATTACGATCCCAAGCGCCGCTTGGCCCGCGTATATTGCCGTAACTGTTCCAAGCGCAACGAGACCGAGGTGTGGATCAAGGACGGGCAGCCGGTTTTTCCGGGGTTCATCTGCATCTGGTGCGGGGCCTGGAACGGCCCGGAATGCTGAACAGGAGGCGGTTGCCGGTTGCCTGCCGCCACGTCTCCCGGTAAAACCCGGCCGAGGGCGAAGGAGGCACCGGACCATGGAACAGGAAAGAAACCTCGCGTATTACCTGGAAAAGATCCGGCAGGCCCCGAGTTATCAGGACCTGGTTTTTTTGCGCAACCGGACCTTTGACGCCATCGAGGCCACGCTTTCTCCCGAGGACGTGGAAACCATCAAGCGGGCCTGGACCGAACGGGCCAAGGACGAATCCGTGCCCGTTGTGCCCGCGGGCCAAAAGAAGACCGCGACGCCGTAGCTACCGCTGCCGTTTGAGGTTCAGGGTCAGGGTCGGGCCGTTTTTGGGCGTGAACACGGCCTGGGCGTCGTTGGGGCCGGTGACGGTTCCCTTGAGCAGGTGGCCGCTGCCGTGCAGGGCGGCAAAGTTGCCGTTCAAGTAGGTGCCGGCCATGTGGTAGGTGTTGGACCCGCCGGCCGGGTCGGGAATGACGACCACGCCGTTTATGAGGTTGCCGTCCCGGTTGAAGGTGGCCGTGACGGTCTGGCCGAGCACGGTGGCGGTCCAGTTCCCGGCAATGTCGTAGGCGGTCTGGGCCTGGGCTTGGCCGCTTGAGGAAGCCAGAAGGACGGCCAGGGCCAGAACCGAAAAAAGGGTCAGCCAGGGGCGCTTCACAGGAGTCCCTCCCGCCGCATGCAGGCCACGAACTTGGCCCGCATGGCCTTGAGTTCCAAAATGATGGCCTCCACCTGGGCGAAGTGGCTTGAAAACTTCATGGCCTCTTCCAGTTCCCGCTGCCGTTTGGCGATGCGCTGGTTGATGCAGTCCAGAAATGCCTGCGGCCCGGATTCCTTGTTTTCCAATGAGATGCTCCAAAATGCCTGGCCGCTTGGCCAAGGAAAAGGGGTCGACGACCGCCGTGGCTCCGCCCTGGGGATGCTTTCGCCGTTGCGGGTGTCTAGGGGCTATAATCATGAACCGGCCGCTATTCAAGGTTTTCCGCAGGGGAAACCCTTGGGGACGAAAAAGCGGAAGCCGCCCGGGCCCAGGGAGTGACCCGAACGGCTTCCTAGAAAGGCCGTGGTGGCGTGTTGGGGGAGGAGGCTAGGGGGTGGACCGCCACGGCCAGGTGATTTGGATGCGGGTTGGTTTCGGCTTCCCGCCGCCCGCGTCGCCTTCGTGCCCTCTCTTGAGCAAAAACGAGGCCAAGTAGCCTGGTTTAAGCGAAAAAAATTTATCGTGCTATTTGAGTGTATTAACGTGCAGACAAAAAACCGCCCTGCCGTTTTCCGCCTGGCAAGGCCCTGTTTCAGACTTTCTTTTCGGTCACCTTTATTACAATCTTAACCGCCGCCCCCGCCCGGTTGGTATGCGTTTTCATATCCGGACAAACATGATAGCCTTTTTTCAAAAAGGGTTGTCCGTGTCCTTGAGCCCCGCAGGCTCGGGCGCGCGGCCCGGGGCAGGCGGCAAGCGCCTGTCGCGGCCGCCAGGCTGTCTTGTCCGCCCCAGACCGATCCGACATCCCAAGAAGGGCCGATGCCGCCATGAGCCACAACAAGCGACCGACTGTTTCACGCCGCCATCTCGTCCGGGCCCTGCTCGGCCGGGACATCCCCGCCGCCCCCAGTTCGGACCGAGACCAGGCCGTCTCGGCCCATGCCGCCGGGGACGCCGCCTACGCCGCCGGGGACTATGCCGGGGCCGTGGCCGCCTACCGGGCCTCGGTGCGGGGCGATCTGTCCAATGCGGCGGTGCGGGCCAGGCTCGGCCATGCCCTGTATGCAACCGGCCAGTTCATCCAGGCCCGGGTGGAATTCGAACACGTGCTGCGCCTGACCGGCGGCAACCATGCCCTGGCCCGCCTGGGCCTGGCCCTGACTTTTTTGGGCCTGGCCAAGGTGGAGCGCGCCGCTGCGGCCCTGGCCCTTTTCGAGGACCCCGAGCGGCCGGAGCTGGTCGCCGCCGCCCGGGAAGCGGCGGTCCGGCTGGAGACGGCCGAGGCGCCGGACTTAAACGCGGCCCGGACCCAGTTGGAGGGCGCGGCGCGCGCGCTCGGCCTTTTTCCCGATACCGCGCCGGCATGAAGCCTGCATTTCCTTTTCCCATGACCACGGGGCCTGGCAGCCGCGCCCCGTACACAACCTGTCGCACAGGCCATGCCGGCACACGCGTTCGGTGAATATATCAGGCGCAAGCGCCTGGAGCTGCGGAAAAACGATCCCCGGTTCAGCCTGCGCCGCCTGGCCGGACGCCTGGGCATCCGGCCCGCCTATCTGCGCCGTCTGGAGCGCGGGGCCGCCCCGGGCCTGTCCGAGGGCCGCATCCTGGCCCTGGCCCGGGAACTGGGCGAAAATCCGGACGTCCTGCTGGCCCGGGCCGGCCGGATCGCCGCGGACGTGCGGGACGCCATCCTGCAACGGCCGGACCTGCTGGCCGGCCTGGTGCGCGATTTTTCCGGCCTGCCGGACCAGGATGCGGCCGCCTGCCGGAATTACCGCTCCCTGATCGCCTCGTTGCGCGAAACCCAGCGCCTGGCCCGGGTGGGCAGCTTCGACCGCAACCTGGTCACGGGCGAGGACTTCTGGTCCGAAGAATTCTTCCACATCTTCGGCTTGCCGGAAAATGGCCCGGCTCCCACCTTTGAAGCATTCCTGGCCCTGGTCCACCCCGAAGACCGGGAGAACGTGCAGGCCATGCGGCGCAAGGCCCTGGCCGGCCAGGGCCTCCTGCATTACACCTATCGCTTCCGCCGCAGCGACGGAACCTGGCGTCACGCCAAGGCCGTGGCCCGGGGCGAATGCGACGCCGGGGGGCGGCCCCTGCGCGTTTACGGCACGGTCCAGGACGTCACGGCCGAACGCCAGGCCATGGAAGACCTGCGCAGCATCGCCCGGTTTCCCGAAGAAAACCCCCATCCGGTCCTGCGCGTCACCCGGGACGGGGTCCTGGCCTACGCCAATGCCGCCTCCGGACCGCTCCTGGCCAGCCTGGGGGTGGCGGTGGGCCAGTACGTGGCCGAACCGCTCCAGACCGCGGTGCGCCAGGCCCTGGAGGCCGGACGCGCCCAGGACATAGAACTGGAGGTCGCGGACCGCTGGCTCACCCTGACCGTGACCCCTCTGCCCAGGGCCGGATACGCCAACCTCTACGGCATGGACATCACGGCCCGCCGCCAGGCCGAAAGCGCCCTGGCCGAGGCCCATGCGGCCCTGGAAGCGGCTGTTGCCCGGCGCACCCGGGAACTGGCCGAGGCCAACCAGGCGCTGACGCGAAAACTCAACGAAGCCGCCATCCTGGAATGTCGCCTGGGCTTTGAGCAGGTTCTTTTGAGCGCCCTGATGCGCTCCACCGTGGATTACATCAGCTTCAAGGACACCACGGGCCGCTTCCTGCGGGTCAACAAGGCCTATGCCGAGGCCTTTGGCGGGGCCGTGGGCGGCGATCCGGACCACGTGGCCGGATTGCGCCTGGAAGACCTCTTCGATCCGGAAACCGCCCGGGCCATCCGGGCCGAAAACGAGGCCGTGGCCTGCGATGGCGCGCCCCTAACGGACCAGGAGGCCCGGCGCTTCACGGCCATGGACGGAAGCGACCGCTTTTTGCTGGTCACCCGCCTGCCCCTGCGCGACGCTTCGGGCACGGTCATCGGCACCTGCTCCATTTCCCGGGACGTCACGGCCTGGCGGCGGACCGAACAGGCCCTGGCCGAAACCGAAGCCCGCTATGAGCGCCTTGTGGACGACGCGGTGCTGGGAATTTTCCGGGCCACGGCTTCCGGCCGGCTCCTGGCCGCCAATCCGGCCATGGCCCGGCTGTTCGGCTACGCCTCGCCGGACGAAATGCTGGCCCTGGCCGGCGACAACACCGCCCAATTGTACGTGGACCCGGCCCGACGGGCGGAAGTCGTGCGCCGGCTGACCCTGGACAACGGGCTTTTGAGCTTTGAAAATCCCTATCGCCGCAAGGACGGCTCGGTCTTTATCGGCAACCTCCATGCCCGGCTGGCCGCTCCGGAAGGCGGCGAAGCCGTGGTGGAGGGATTCGTGGAGGACATCACCCGGCGCAAGAAGGTGGAAAACGAGCTGGTGGCCAGCGAGGAGCGCCTCAAAACCCATCTGCGCAATTTCCCCCTGCCCACCCTGACCTTCCGCCTGCGCGACCGGGAGCTGGTCCTGGCCGATGCCAACAAGGCCGCGGAAGCGCTGTTCCGGGGCCGCATCGGAAGGAGCCTGGAGGCCTCGGCCGGGGCCATTTTCGATGCGTCCCCGGATGTCTACCTGGCCCTGTGGAGCGCCTTCGAAGGCCGCCGGACCGAACGCCGCCGCCTGACGTTCCGGCCGCCGGGCCTGCTCGAACCCGGGCTTTTCGACATGACCTTCGTGTTCGCGGCCCCGGACACGGTCATGCTCCACGCCGAGGAGGTCACGGCCCTGACCCAGACCCGGGAAGCCCTGCGCCGCACCTCGGACCAGCTCAAGGGCATCCTGGACCACGTGCCCTGCGCCATTTATTTCAAGGATACGGCCGGCCGCTGCATCATGGTCAACCAGGCCCTGGAGGAACTTTTCGACCTGCCGGCCGACCAGATCGTGGGCCAGGCCCCGGGCCACGTCCATGACCCGGCCGTGGCCGAGCGCATCGCCCAGGAGGACCGCATGGTCCTGGCTTCGGGCCGGGCTGTGACGTATGAGGAAGACATCGTCGCCCAGGGCAAGCTGCGGCGTTTCCTGACCACCAAGGTCCCCCTGACCGACGCCACGGGCGCGCCCTACGCCATCTGCGGCATGTCCCTGGACATCACCCCGGTCAAGAACCTGGAGCGCGACGTCAAGGCCGAGCGGGACACCCTGCTGGCGGTGCTCCAAAACGTGCCCTACGCCGCCTGCCTGCTTTCGCCCCAGGGCAAGGTCCTGTTCCTCAACCGGAGCTTCGAGGCCCTTCTGGGCTACAGCCTGAAGGACATCCCCGGCAACGACGCCTGGTTCGAGCGCGCCTACCCGGACCCGGACATGCGGGAGCGCGTCCGCCGGGAATGGGAAGCATCGCTCGGCACGGACACGCGCCGGACCTTTCCGGTGTGCTGCGGCGACGGCCGCACGCGGCTTCTGGATTTCCAGGTGACGAACCTGCCGGACGGCAGGATATTGCTGACCATGGCCGAGGCCGGCGCGTGGCCCGGCGGGGAAACTCTCCCGAGCTGACCCCGGCTATCGGGCCGGCGCGGCCCCATCCAGGATGGCCTGGCGCAGGAGGCCGGCGATCTCGGCATTGAGGCGCTCGTTGGCGTGGGAATCCACGCCGTTGACCACCATGTCTCCAGGTTTGCGGTCCGCCAGCTTTCCGGTCAGGTCCACCGTCTCCACGCCGTGCTCCCGAAAATGGGCCGCCACCCGGGCGGTCATGGGAGCCGTGCCGGCCACGTCGGTGAGGCTCGGGATCAGCAGGACGATCAGCCGGACATGGCGCTCGTCGCACCAGTCGATGATGGAATCGAGCTCCCGAGCGTGCTCGGCCCAGACCTCCGGGTCGGCATAGGCCTGGCCCAGCCGGTCCCAGAATCCCTTGGCCGCGTCTTCCACATTGCCGATCCGGGCCAGCCGCCAATAGACGAAATTGGCCAGGGCGAAGTGGTCCACCAGGTATTTGGTCAGGGTTGCCTGGGGAAAGCGCACGGCAAAGGGCAGCTCGAAATGGCGGGCCTCGGCCGCCCGGTAGATGTCGTTGACGAAGTAGGCCAGGACCACCACGTCCGGAGCCACGGGATAGGCGCGCAGGGCTTGCCCCTCGTCCACGGTGTCCCAGCCGATCTTGGCGGCGTTGGCCACGCGCCAGCCCGGGCCGAGGTCGCGGCCCAGGCGGTCGGCAAAACGGTCCTCGGCCCGGTCGATGCCGTGGCCGGCGGCAAAGGAATCCCCCACCACCAGCACCAGCTTTTCATCCAAAGCCTTGGGCCGGGGCTCGGCGTCGCGGTAGCCGAGGCTGTTGACCGGCTGCCAATGCCGGGCAAACCAGTTGCGGCTGGACATGGTGATGTTGAACCCGTCGGATTGGGCGAAAAAAAGGGCCATGCCCAGTTCCAGGACCAGCAGCACGGCCAGGACCGCGTCCACGACCACCAGGCCGGCCATGCCGGCGCTTCGGCCCCGGCCGCCCCGGGGCAGCCGGGAAAGTCCCCACATGGCCATGACATTGGCGGCAACCGCCGCCAGGGCGACGTACAGGATATGGATCATGGGCGTACTGCGGGGAATGATCAGTCGCGCTTGCGCCAGGTTTTTTCCTGGCCCGCGCACAAGCGGGAAATGTTCTCGCGATGCTTCCACACGATCAGGCCGGCGATGGCAAAGGCTGCGGGAGCCAAGCCGGACGGCCCGAGCAGCAGGCACAGCACGGGCAGGGACACGGCCAGGACCAGGGAGCCGGCCGAGACATAGCCCGTGACCGCGATGACGGCCACGCAACAGGCAACGGCTGCCAGGGCCACGGCCGGGGCGGCGGCCAGGAACACGCCGATGGTCGTGGCCACGCCCTTGCCGCCCTTGCCGTACAGGAACACCGAATACATGTGCCCGATCACCGCCGTGAGCACGACCAGGGACAAAAACAGCCAGGACGTGGACATGGCCCGAGCCACGAGCACGGGCACGAGGCCCTTGGCCAGGTCCAGGACCAGGGTGGCCACGCCGCAGCGCGTGCCGCAAAGCCTGGCCACGTTGGTGGCGCCGGTATTGCGGCTGCCGGCCAGGCGCGGGTCGATGCCGCAACAGGCCTGGGCCACCAGAAGGCCGAAAGGAAACGCCGCGATCAGATAGGTCAGGCCGATCCAGGCCACATATGCCATAGGGTGTGCTCTCCGTTATCCCGTTTCCAAATCACAACGTTCGTTGTGATTTGGAAAAAATATTCTCTTTTCCGATGCCTGCGGCTCTCCGCGCCTTCCTGTTCATTTCTCCGATGCGTTGGGATGGCATCAGGCATCCCGCAATCGGGGAGTCGAACATGAAGGCCCCCCGGCGTCCATGAACAAAGCCTCGGTGGACTCGGGGAGCCTGGCCGGAATCTCTTCCGCGCCCAGAACCCGCAGCTCGTTGGTGAGCGGGTCGATCCTGCCCAAGCGTAGCGCATAGCGCTGGCCGATGTAAATCTTGTCCCCCAGCATATCCCGGGTGGTGCGGACGTACATCTGCAGGTCCGGCAGGGACAGGGACACGAAGCCCCCGCCGCCCAGATCCACCACCACGGCCTCGAAGGTCCGCTCCCGGCAATGGCGCTGCAGGAAAAGGAGCTTCCAGTAGCGGGGCCGAAACCGCTGCACCCGGCCCACGGCCTCGATGCGGGCGGACAGCTCCGGCAGCCGGGCTTCGAGCTCGCCCCGGGTCCAACGCGGCGCGCCCGTGCGCAGCAGGCTCTCCAACTGGGCCAGGTTGATCAGGTCGGCATAGCGCCGCAGCGGCGAGGTCACGGGCGCATAGGCCGGCGCGGCCAGGCTGGCGTGGGGCCTGGGATCGGGCTCGGTCAGGGTCGGCGGCAGCTCCCGCACGGCCCGCTGGATGGACGGCGGATCGTCGTGCACGCCCCGGATCTCCGGCGGCAGGGCCGCGTCCTGGGTGCGAAAGAGCATGGCCGCGCCATGGGCCACGGCATACTCGCCGGCGGCGGCATTGCCGAGGATCATCATCTCGCTGACCAGCAGCTGGGCCTTGGGGTAGCTCGGGCACACGGCCATATCCACCTGAACGTTATCCGGGTAGCCGGTCAGGATGATGTCGGGCTCGGGCCGCTCGATGATGACCGCCCCGCGCTCCAGGCGCCTGGCGCGAAGCATTTGGGCCAGCCGGTAGCCCAGGACATAGGCCCGGGGCGCGTCCGGCCCGGCCAGGGCCTGCTCCACGCCGGCATAGGTGGCGTTGGCGGCCAGGCGCACGAAACTCTTGCGCATGGCAAACCCCAGGACCTCGCCGTCCCCGGAAAATTCCCACTCCATGACCAGGGACGGCCGGACCTGCCCGGCCAGCAGGCTGTACAGGTCCGTGCCCAGGGACTCGGGCAGCATGTGGCTGACCCCTTCGGGCAGATACAGGCTCGAAGCCCGCCGGGCCACGGCCGCGTCCAGCCGGCCGCCGAACTCCCAGTCAAAGGCCGGATCGGCCAGGGCCAGCACCAGGCGTATGCCGCCGTCCGGCCGGTCCTCGGCGAAAAAAGCGTCGTCGATGTCCCGGGTGGTGGGGGAATCCACGCTGACAAAGGGAATGGGTTCGGGCTCGCCCAGGCGCTCGGCCAGGCCGCGCCGCCGGGCCTCCACCTCGTCGGCGAAATCCCGTCGCCAGTCGTCGCCGGCCTGGTAGTCGGCCTGATCCAGGAGATAGTTGTAATGCGGCGGCACGATGCCCCATTGCTGGGCCAGAAGCAGGGCCTGGAAGGGATGTTCGGGCAGGCCCTTGCGCAACGTGGTCCACAGCGGCGCGGCCTCAGGATCGTCGGGGTCGGCGATGATGCGCCGCAACACGTCGGCCAGGCGCTTGGCCGCCTGAGGATCGAGCCTGGCGGCCAGGGCCGCGGCCTTCTTGCGCTCGCCCGAGGACCAGCCTTGCCACAGCTCCTTGAAAAAGGCCTGGCCGGCCACCACCACCTTTTCGCGCTCCTCGGCCAGGGCCTGCTCGGCCAGTCGGCGCTCCACCACCTCGGCGGGATAGACCTCGAACTTGGGCGGATGAAACTTGAAATGGGTCTTGCACCCCAAAAGCGCCCGGCCCATGGCCGCCACCGCGTCCACGTCCGGAGCCTCGCCCACCAACCCGGCAAACCACTCGGCCGATTCCTCGCGCACCTCGCCCTGGGCCAGCTCCCACAACTCCAGGGCGTCAATGGCCCCGGCCATCCGCTCGCGCCGAGCCTGGTGCGCGGCCAACAACTCGGAAATCTCGCCCCGGTCCCTGGCCCCCTCGTAGCGCGGCCCCAGCCACGGCAAAAGCCTCGACTGGGGCAGCTTCACCTCGCGCCGGGTCAACGTGTACAGCCGCAGCCGACCCGAAGATTCTTCCAGAACCCAGGCCACCTGCGACTGGTTGCCCTGCATGAACTCGACCACACACCCAGGCCCCGCATACCGTTCCAACGCCATGTTTATCCTTTTATGGAAGGCGAGGAAGACCGGGGGAGGAAACCCCTTTTTTGCAAAAAGGGGTTTCCTCCCCCGGACC
>CAZBER010000113.1:0-1390 GCA_964490985.1 uncultured Desulfovibrionaceae bacterium
ACGACATCATCCTGACCAAGGCGGAAGACAAGGGCGTTCCGGTCATCGTGGTGCGTGAAGACACCTTCACCGTAGCCAAGAAGATGGAGCAGATGCTTATCCGCGAAAAGTTGCACGACCAGGCCCGCATCAAGCATGGAAGCCGGCTCGTGGAGCAAGCCGTGGAGATGGCCGTACTCAAACGCAACCTAGGACTCTAAGCGTGTTCCACCGAAGGCGACCGCAAGGCCGCCGTCTTCCCCAACATTCGCTTTGTGAGGAACGATATGGCAAACACCATCATTCGCAAACGCCGGCTCATTCCAGGCCGGACCAGCGAACTGGTCATCGAGGCGCCGCACATCGCGGCCAAGGCCAAACCCGGCAATTTCGTCATCCTGCGAGTGTGTCCCCGCGGGGAGCGCATTCCCTTGACCATTGCCGATGCCGATGCCGGAACCGGCACCATCACCCTGGTCTATCTCGTCCTGGGTAAGACCACCGCCCATCTTGAAACTCTTGAGGAAGGGGACGCGATCCTTGATGTGTGCGGTCCGCTGGGGAAACCCACGGAAATCCGCAGACACAAAAGATCGGTTGTCTGCGTGGGCGGCGGTACGGGCATCGCCGCCATGCATCACATCGCCAAAGGATACCATCAGGCCGGCAACCATGTGGTGGGCATCATCGGTGCGCGCACCAAAAACCTGCTGCTCTTCGAAGAGGAACTGGAGCGGGTATGCGATGTGGTATTGATCTCGACAGATGATGGCTCCCATGGCCGCAAGGGGTTGGTGACGCATCTTTTGGAGGAGCAACTTTGTGCCGGCGCCACAGTGGCAGAAGTGCTGGCCGTCGGCCCGGTACCCATGATGGCCGCCGTGTCTGAAGTGGCTGTTCGCTATGGAGTGCACTGTTTGGTCAGCCTCAATTCCATCATGCTCGACGGCATCGGTATGTGCGGCGCTTGTCGGGTCAAAGTGGGCGAGGCAATGCGGTTTGCTTGTGTGGACGGCCCGGAATTCGACGGTGCCCTGGTTGATTTTCAGGAATTGTCACAGCGCCTTACGGCCTTTCAGCCCATGGAACACCTTTCTTATGAGGAGTTTAAGAAAAGCCATGTGTGCCACTGCGCCAACTGATCCCAAAGGCAAGAACGCGCCGCGCACCCTCATGCCCGAACAACCGCCCCGAGCCCGCGTGACGAATTTCGACGAGGTGGCCCTCGGCTATACGCGGGAAATGGCTCTGGCCGAGGCCGGGCGCTGCCTATTTTGCAAAAAACCTGCCTGCGTCAAAGGATGTCCTGTCGGCATCGACATCCCCGGATTTATCGCCGCGCTGGCCGATGGTGATGCGCGCAAAGCCTATGCCGTCATCCGTCGGACAAACTCCTTGCCAGCGGTTTGCG
>CAZBER010000113.1:1400-10588 GCA_964490985.1 uncultured Desulfovibrionaceae bacterium
CCCCAGGAAACCCAATGTGAAGCGGCTTGCATCTTGGGCAAAAAAGGTGAGCCCGTGGCTATCGGTCGCCTGGAGCGATATGTGGCCGATACGTTTTTGGCCGAAGGGGCCTGCGAGGAACTCACCGGCGCACCGGCCTGTCCGCCCGGGCGGGAGGATAGACGGGTGGCCTGCATCGGAGCCGGACCGGCCAGTCTCACCGTGGCCGGCACACTGGCCGCTCATGGAATCGCCGTGGACGTGTACGAAGCTTTGCACGAGCCGGGTGGCGTCCTGGTCTACGGCATTCTGGAGTTCCGCTTGCCCAAGGCGGTGGTTCGTCGGGAGATTGAGGCCATGCAGGCTCTTGGCGTGCGCTTTTTCACCAACTGGGTAGGCGGCCGGACTGTTACTGTCCAAGATTTGCTGGAGAAAGAATATAAGGCTGTTTTCATCGGTGTGGGCGCGGGCTTGCCCGTGTTCCTGAACATTCCCGGTGAAAATCGTATCGGCGTGTTTTCGGCCAATGAATATCTCACCCGCGTCAACCTGGGGCGGGCCTACGCCTTTCCGGAGTGGGACACTCCGGTTTATCCCGGCCGCGACGTGGTGGTGTTCGGCGCGGGCAATGTGGCTCTGGATTCGGCCCGCACGGCCATGCGCCTGGGGGCGAAACGCGTTTCCATCATCTATCGTCGAACCGAAAACGAAATGCCGGCCCGGCTTGAGGAACTGCACCATGCCAAGGAGGAAAGCATCGAACTGATGTGCCTGCACGCCCCGTTGTCGTTTCAAGGGGATGCCCAAGGCCGTCTGACTTCCGTGGTCCTGCAGAAGATGCGGCTCGGTGAGCCCGATGATTCCGGCCGGTGTCGCCCCTTGGCCTGTGAGGGGGAGTTCTGCGAGGTCGCGGCGGACATGGCCATCGTAGCTGTTGGCACGAGAGCGAATCCGCTTTTGCCCCGGACCACGCCGGGACTGCTGGTCAATGCCAAAGGCTACATCACGATAAACGAACACACAGGTGAAACGACCATTCCCAACGTCTTTGCCGGCGGCGATATCGTGACCGGCGCTGCTACCGTCATCTCAGCCATGGGGGCCGGCCGTCGTGCGGCGGCGGCCATTGCCGAGCGTCTTTGAGGCGGGAGGCCAAAAAGCCGTTTGTGAAAAAGAGGCTTCCAACGGGCTTTGCCCGTTGGAAGCGCGAAAGGAGTTTTTGGGACATTCCAAATAAGACCAATCACCGGTTGTCGTTGCGTTTGTTTTGGCAAACCTTCAGGAAGGGGCGGTTGCCGTGAACATACTCTTTTATGACTGCTTCGCCGGGATAAGCGGTGACATGAACTTGGCTGCTATGATCGCCTTGGGCGTTTCCCCGGAGTTCCTTCGCGGTGAGCTTTCCAAGCTCGGTCTGGACGACGAGTTCGACCTGCGGGTGACGCCAGACGCCCGCAAGGGCATTTGCGGTCTACGCGTGGACGTCGCCCTCAAAGGCGACCATGGGCCTTCCCACGACCATTTCTCTCGCGCGTGCCAAATGGGCTGCGACTCCACTCACGACTCCGAACACCATCACGGCCACGCCCATGGGCACGGTCACGGCCACCAACACCATGCGCCCCACCGCAATCTGCGGGATATCGAAGCCATTATCACGGCGAGCGGCTTGAGCGAGGAGGTCAAGCGCACGAGCTTGGCCATGTTCCGCAAGGTGGCGGAGGCCGAGGCCAAGGTGCACGGGAAGGATCTCTATGAGGTCCATTTCCATGAGGTGGGCGCGACCGATTCCATCGTGGACATCGTGGGCGCGGCTATTTGCCGCCATCGCCTGGACGTGGACGCGGTTTGGGCGTCCCCTGTCGAGTTGGGGAGCGGGTTCGTGCGTTGCGCCCATGGCCTTATGCCCGTGCCCGCGCCGGCCACGGTGGAAATCCTCCAGGGGATTCCCTCCACCCGGGGCGGAGTGCGGGAGGAGGCCACCACGCCCACGGGCGCGGCCATCCTGGCTACGTTCGTGGACAAGTTCGTCGCATCCCCGAACCTAGTGCTGGAGACGACCGCTTACGGCATCGGCCACCGCGATACGGAAATTCCCAATATCTTGCGGGTTCAACTTGCTCAGCCGGCGGCGTTGCATGAGGCAGGAAAAAAGTTTCGAACCGCGCGGCTTCTGCAATGCAATATCGACGATATGACAGCTGAGATGCTCGGTGTGGCCATGGATGTATTGATGGAAAATGGGGCCA
The DNA here is from genome assembly GCA_964490985.1 of uncultured Desulfovibrionaceae bacterium. GTDB lineage: Bacteria > Desulfobacterota > Desulfovibrionia > Desulfovibrionales > Desulfovibrionaceae > Solidesulfovibrio. Next base: position 3,629 of record CAZBER010000113.1, read on the forward strand.
TGGACGTGCACTTCATCCCCATTTTGATGAAAAAAAACCGCCCGGCCACATGTCTTTCCCTTTTGTGCGGCTTAGAGGACGAGGAGCGGTTCAAGGACCTCCTGTTTCGGCACACCACGACCTTGGGGATCAAGAGCTTCCCCATAGAAAAAACGGAGCTCGAAACGGCCGTTGAATGCCTCGACACCCCTCTCGGGAGTGTGGCTATGAAAAATGCGCTTTTGGACGGAGCCGTGATTCGCTCGAAACCGGAACTTGAGGATTGCCGGGAGATCGCCCGGCGCCACGATATCCCTTTGGGCGAAGTGTATGCGCACATTGCGAAGTACCGGAAATAGTGGACAAAAAAGATGCGCCCGTTTTGCGCCAAGATGAATAAGAGGGAACTTCGGACCTGCCGGTGGCCGAGGAGGCTCGGATGACTTGTCAGATGTTCGGCAGCCGGGCCCGGATCGTCTCCGACGTTGGCGTGGCCGGCATCCACAGACTTTTCAGCCAGCTGGGAAAAATTCGCCAGGCGCGGGTCATCATCGTGGTGGCCGGCATGGAAGGTGCCTTGGCAAGCGTCATCGGCGGGTTGGTGCCCCAACCCATTGTGGCTGTGCCCACGTTTGTGGGGCATGGCGCGGCCCTGTCTGGGCTTTCGGCGCTTCTTGGCATGCTCACGTCGCGTGCCAGCGGCATGACGGTGGTCAATATTGACAATGGATTTGGCGCGGCCTGCGCTGCCTGCAAGATCAATGACTGTTTCCGGGAGAATCCGTCTAACCCATCGGGAAGACGATGAGGATTTTCCTGTGATCGCCTGCATACGTTCTGTTGCTCCTTGACCAGTGGCCCTCCTTGCCCATGCCGTTGGATTCCGATTTCGGAAGGGGGGTTCTCCCCAAATCCCAACCGAATCCGTTACAGCATCCTGCGTCACAGGAGACGCTTTGGGAGCGCCCGGTGCCGCTTACTGTTTCCCGCCTGATGTTCGTCGCAGCCGGTGTTCCCATGCTTCTTTTGTTTGCGAGGCGTTTATTTGTCGCTTTATGACCCCATTGCCCAATTGCCGGGAAATCTCCCGGGCCGAGCCGCACACGAGTTTGCTCAACTCGTCTAATCGTTCCCGAGTTATGCGCCCGCTGGGCCCTGACATACTGATGGCTGCGAATGCTTGGTTGTGGGAATTGAATACGGGCGCGGCCACGCAACGCAGCCCGATTTCGATTTCCTCGTCGTCTATGGCGTAGCCGGATCGACGGATATCGCTTAGGTGTTCACGCAGCTTAGTCGGATCTGTTATGGTATTAGCGGTAAACTTTTCCAGTTCATGGCTGAGTACGAAAGAAATATCATTTTCATACATATGCGCCAACAGCGCCTTCCCTACCCCTGTACAATGCATCTTGGCCCGTTGGCCAATACGGGACGAAATGGTCATGGCATGCGTACCTTCGACCTTGTCAATATAAACTGCACGGTGCCCCTCCAATACTACCAAGTGGACGGTCTCCTGGGTCTGTTCCACCAGACGTCGCAGGTACGGATTCGCCAGTTGGCGCAAATCCTGTCCTTCGAGATATGCCTGCCCCAGTTCGAAAATTTTGAGCCCTAGGCTATAGCGGCCGGTTTCGGGATTTTGTTGGATGTACCCCATTTCCTGCAATGTGTAGAGCAACCCGAAGCAGGTGCTTTTGTGTAACCCCACCCGTTGCGCGATCACGGTGACCCCGAGTTCGCGTTCGTCTTGTGAGAACTGCTCTAAGATGGCGAAGGCCCGCCCAACGGATTGGATCAGGTTGTATTTTTTGGACATAGTGGATCCTTGTTTGGTATTGTCGAACATGGTTTTTGATATAATTTTGATACCCGTCCAAGTCAAGGTGTCGTCGAATTCGATCGCCCGTGCCGCACGACGGGGTATAAAATTATCGCACATTGCGCTTGACTTTCCACGAAAAGGTCTTGAAAATAAAACTATGTTCTACATTATAGAACATATGCGGTTGGCTTCCTGACATTTGGGCGGCCTGCGGCCACCGTCCAGGAATAAAAGCGGCTGCCGGCAAGGCCAACCTTACGGAGGTACAATGAAACACATCACACTTCGGGCCTCGATCAACGAGGAACTCTGCATTGGTTGTGGAACATGCGCCAAGGTGTGCCCTACCCTGGCCATTACCATGGTTGACAAAAAAGCGGTGGTGGATCCCGCGCGGTGTCGGGCCTGCGCCAACTGCAACCAGCGCTGCCCTGCCCAAGCCGTGACCATGGTGAAACTGGAAGAACCCTTCCGCGTTTTTGTCCCAGTAGACGATGTGCCCGCCGAAGCGATCGAGGGGTTGTGCCTTAAAGCCGGGTTCAACCCCAGCCAGATCCTTTGCTACTGCACCGCCACCCGGGCCGAGGAAGTGGCCGCTTGCATCCTCAAGGGTGCGACCTCACCTGAAGAGATTTCCCTGCAGACGGGGTTGCGGTGCGGCTGCTCCGTGGAGTGCATCCAGCCGGCCTTGCGCCTCTTAGCGGCCCACGGCGTCGTCCCGGTGCCGCCCGAAGGCGGCTGGCAATGGTACGGCTTGACGCCGACACTCCAGGATATCCCGGAAGATATCAGGGCCAAATACAACCCTCGCGGCTTCTATTTCGATGATGACCAGCGGCTTTTTGAATCCGTGGTTCAAAGCGAAAGGAGGTAAGCCATGGTGCAATATCGCCCGCCCATTATGCCCGCCCCGCCGCGGGTGTCCCAGTATGGTGTGGATCCCCGGTACGTGACCAAGCGCGCCGCCCAGTTCCCGGAAATGACCTCGATCCTGCTACGCGATCTTTTTCCCGATTCTCCGCCGCCCATCTATCCTTCGGAAAACGGCTTGGCCGTCATCCGCGAGGCCACGGAAAAGGCCTTGGAAGGCGTGGATATGTCCATGATCGGGCCGGGCCAGTCCGTCAATATCTGCGCTTCCCACCACGGCTTTACCATCCTCGGCGGCGGCCCCTACGCGGAAATGCTCAAAACCATCCGCGACGTCATCGCCAGACGCACCGGTTGCAAGAACATCCGGCTGCGTGCCGGCGTGGGCCTGCGGTTTCGCGAGACCGAGGAATATATCAAGGCGTTTAAGCTCGATGCACATTTCGGCAAGGGGAAGACCAAAGGCATCGCTCCCATCGACGAAGGCATTCCCATTGAAACCGAGATCGGCACTCTCTACGGCCTCAAGGCTGCCTACGATGCGGATTGGATCGTGCACGCCCACAACAGCGATGTGCGCGAAGTGCACTTTCACCGCCAGGTCGACCGGGCCGTCAAACCTTTCGGCATGTCCTACGCCCGCATCGAAACCCGCTCAACCTACCACCAGAATCTGGGGCCGCGCGCAGCCAATTTCACAGCCCGTGCCATCTTTGCTTCGGACTTCGTGCAAAAGAAGTTCGCCTTTGCCACGTTTTTGGACATGACCCCGGCCGGGGTCGTTGGCATAGACGCCGACAACGACCTCTATGCCATGAATGACCGCATCACGGTTTCCGGCTGCAAGCACTACGGCAAAATCATGACGCTTTTGGGGGAAATCGATGCCTGCATCGCCGTACTCGATTTCCCCTGTCCCGTGCCGTACGTGTTTTGCGCCGGCGTCATTTACGCCAATTTTGTGGGGGCTAAGACAGATCTTTTTGACATGGAAGGCACGCCCCTCCCGGCCTATACTTGGTATACCGAGGCCTTTTATGGAAAAAATGGTCCTCTTGTCCCGGACATCGTCCCGATCAATCCCGCCATCCGCCTATGCGTGCACAACTACTCCTGGGGCGGCTATCCCAGCGCCTTTTTCAGCGAGCACATCCCCACGGTGGTGGTCGGCCGTGAGCAAGCCGAGGTCATGAACCGCGATTCCCAAAACATCGAATACATGACCCACGCCGTTGTGGCCGACGATTTGGATGCGGCCATGCGATTCGCCTCCTTGGCGGCCCAAACGGACAAAATCATTGTCTTCGACGGCGCTCCCGGCGGCATCAACGTCAGCCGCCCCCTGGCCGAATTCCTGTGGGAACGGGCTTCGGCCGTGGATCGCCGGGTGGAGCGGGAGCTTTTGCCCAAGTGGCTGCGGCAACGAGGCATCGATCCCAATGCCGTCCCGACCCTGCTGGAAAAGTCCGCAGCCGGAACCGGCCGCCCCGCCGTCCCGAGCCGCCAGGACGTTGGGGAGTCCAAGCCATGAGTGCGGACCTGCGCGACGCCATATTCACCACACTGGCGGGCAGGGTTTTCACGGCCCGGGTGCGGGTCTGCGAGGGAGGGCTGGTTTGCGGTCTGGACCTGGCTGGGGAAAAACTCGGGAAATTGGGGTGTCGTGTGCTTCATTCCCTGAAGGATGGGGCCTTGGCCATCCCGGGCGAGGATGTCATCGTGTTTCAAGGATCGGCCAAGGCCGTGGCCATGGCTGAGGATTGCGTGCTGGGCGCCATCGCCAAACCCTCGGGCATAGCCCGGGCCGCCCGCCGGGCGGCCGATTTGGCCGCGGGACGCGTGCGGGTGGTGTCTGGCGCGGCCAAAAAAATGCCGGAGGAAATCAAGGCCCAGGTGCGCCGGGCCATCCATTTGGGAGGAGGGGCCGGGCACATCGTCCAGGGGCCGTTTCTCTATTTGGACAAGAACTACGTGTGCATGTTCGGTTCCGTGCGCAAGACCCTGGAAGGGGTGTCGCACCTCGACGGCTACACCTTGGCGATCCAGTTGCGGGGAAGCATCGAACTCCTGGCGCACGAAACCCGGGATGCCCTCGAACTCGGAGCCCACATCCTCATGGTGGATACCGGGCGGGTGGAGGACCTGGAACTGGTCTCCGGCCTGGTTCGGGCCATGGGCCGTCGCCAAACCGTGGCCATCGCCTTTGCCGGGGATATCGCCCTGGAGGACATCGCGGATTTGGCCGGACGCGACGTGGACATCCTGGACGTGGGCCGGGCTGTCATCGACGCCCCCATGGCCGATCTGAAGATGGACGTGATCCCCCAGCAGGCCGCCAGGCCCCTGCCGTGGACCCATCGCTCGGACTGTCCCCCTGCGGAGCCCGGGGGCTTGCAGTGCGACCTTTTGGAAAAAACCGAGCTGCGCATCGACGGCATCACCCTGGAAGGGGCCAACTTGAGCGAACTGGCCAGGGTGGTGGCTGTGGCTTTGGAGCTGCCGCCGGACAAAGTGGTGGTGATCGACGTGCGCCTTGGGCAGGTGTCCCTGGACATTCTCATGCGCTCCTTGCGTGCCGAGCAGTTTTTCGGCCGCAAGGCCCGCCTGCTCGCGGCCCTGGCCCAGGTGCCCGGAGTGCGCCTCAGCCCGGACGCGGACATCCACTCCGCCGGCATTTTGGTTTCCATCGGCCTGGACGAGGACCAGGCCAAGACCGTGATCGCCTCCAGCCGGGCCATGGGCCGGGCCATTGCCGCCTCGCGCCGGGCCAGGGTGCGCGTCTATCCCACGGGGTCCGAGTTGATTGCGGGCGACATCGAAGACACCAATACCCCGTACCTGCTCAAGGTGTTTTCCGAGGCGGGGTTTATGCCGGAAGCGGGGCAGGCCGTTGCCGACAGTCGGGAGGCCCTGGTCGAGGCCCTGCGCCAGGCGGCCCAAACCTGCGGCATGGTGGTGACCACCGGGGGCGTGGGGGCCGAGGACAAGGACTGGAGCGTGGAGGCCATTGAGGCCCTCGATCCGCAGGCTGCTACGCCCTACCTCACCCGGTTCGCCAAAGGGCATGGCCGCCACGTCAAGGACGGCGTACGCCTGGGCGTGGGGATGTATCGGGACTGCCTGCTGGTGGCCTTGCCCGGTCCTCACGATGAAGTGCGCCTGGCCGCGCCCGGGCTCATTTACGGGCTCAAGCAGGGCCTGCCCAAGGAAGCGTTGGCCCGCACCTTGGCGCGGCGCCTGCGCGACAAATGGCTTTGCAAGGACCATGCCGACTGGCATGGCCGCCACCACGACGACGAAGGTCCCCGGCCATGAAGCCCCGCCTGAAACGCCGCATCGAGGCCCTCCAGGCCGGGATGCGCCAGGCGGGCCTCGATGTCGTGGTTTTCACCGACCGCGAAAACTGCATCTATTATTTGGGGACCATGGACATCGAATGCGCGGCCATGGTCGTCCCGGTCGCGGGCGAGCCCGTGGCCTGCTGCCTGTGGCTGGACGCACCCAACATCAAAACGTGTTCGGGCCTGGCCGAGGTGCTGGCCTATCGTTTCCCGGCCTCCCACCTCGGCCGGACCATCGTTGCGGCCATGCGCCGTTTGGGATGTCGCGCACCCAGGGTAGGCTTCCACAAGTATTTCGTGGAGTTCGGGGTCTTTGATGCCCTGCGTGCGGCCTTTCCCGACATGGCGTTTCTTGCGGCCATGGAGCTCCGGGTGCGCGCCGTCAAGGACCGGGAGGAGCTGGCGTTGCTGGAAACGGCCTGTTCGTTTCTGACGGCCGGCATGGAGGCCGCGGTGGATATCCTACGCCCGGGGCTGACCGAGGGGCGGGTGTTGGCCGAGGCCGATTATGCCATGCGCAAGGCCGGCTCCGAAGGTGCCACCTTCCGCATGCAGGTGCTCAACCACGACAGGCAGCTCCTGGCCCATCCCTCTGCCGGCCAGCAGCGCATCCGGGACAACCAGCCCGTGGTCATCCACCTGGGGGCTTCCTTTCAGGGGTATGCGGCAAAGATGTGCCGCACCGTGTTCCTGGGGCGGGCGACCGAAGAATCGGTGCGCATCAGGTGGTACAAAGAGCAGACATCGCAACTGTCCAGGCTGTCGTCCACCTCACGCGCCAGATCATCCGGCTGCACACGGTCCCAGGCCAGCCCCACCGGGATCACCACCGCGCCGGTTTCGGCGGCTGCCTCCTCGATGACGCGCAGCACATCGTCCAACGTGACGTACTTCTCGCTCTTGTGATGCCACGGCACGACCAGCGCCATCTGAGCGCCGGTC
>CAZBER010000114.1:0-10300 GCA_964490985.1 uncultured Desulfovibrionaceae bacterium
GGCGGGTCCATATAGGTCTGGGAGGGGGTGACCCCCTCCCAGCCGCCGGAGGCATCTTATTCTTATTCTTCTTTACTTCCTTACTTCCTTGAGAAGGCCCAGGCCAGGCGGCGGAGGACGGTGGGGTCGGGGGTGTGGGGGTTGTCGCCGGGGCGGGGGATGGGCATGGCGTAGCGGTGGGCGAAGGGCGTTTCCAGGAGCAGGTCGTTGATGGCGTGGGCCAGGAGCACGGGCAGGGCCAGCACGTCGGCGGCGTTGTAGGCTAAAAGCGTTTCCAGGACGGCCGGGTCGCCCCGCCGGCCGTATTCGCGCCACAGGGCCACGGCCAGGTAGCCGTCGGCCCCGTTGAGGTCTCCCCGGTCCACGCCGTAGCGGGCCTCGCATTTTTTGAGGCCGCCCTTGACGCCAATGCCGTTGAGGACGTTTCGCAGGTCGATGTGGGCCTTGGGCAGCACCGCGCCCAGGCGGGACTTGAGCACCGGCGCGTCGAAACAGCGGCCGTTGAAGGTCACGAGCACCTTGCTTTCCAGGATATCGACCGAGAAATCCTGGAGGTTTTTCCCGTTGGCATAGGTGCGCACGGTGTCGCGGCCGTCGTAGAAGGACACGGCCGTGACCTCGTTTTGGGGCGTGCCGTCGGTTTCGATGTCCACGCAGGCCAGGGAGTCCTGGAAATCGAAAAAAAGCCGCCAGGATTCGGCCGGGGGCAGGCGTTCGCCGAACCAGTCGGCGTCGCCGGCGGCCAGGCGCTGCCGGGATTCGAGCAGCTCGTCGCGCCAGATCGGGGCCTTGACCGAAGCCAGCGGCGGTTCCTTGGCGTTCAGGAAATCGTCCCAGGTCAGGATGCCGGCCGTCCACAGCCGCCGTTCGCTGGACGGGCCGAGGCCGGACAGATGCAGGAAGGTATGTCGGAGCACGTCCGGGGCTTACACCTTTGTTCCCCCCGCCTCAACCATCCGAATCCCGCCGGGGGCGGCATCAAACCTGCATGAGGTGTAACGGCCGGCGAATTTTGCCGTCTTCGGTCCTGATCATCATTCCAAGGAAGGAGCGTCCATGCCGCGCCCAAGCCAAGCCGCGACCATGCCGTCAGGCCGGCTTACGATTGCCAGGAAGGCCGCCGAGACCGTCATACCCCGGGAGATGTACCGGCCCGAGCCGCTGCGGGCGGATTTCGAGCGCCTGGCCCGGCCGTCCGAGCCCATGGCCGCGGCCGACATCCTGAGTTTCCTGCTCAAGTATTTCCACGCGTCCCTGTATCCCGGCTCCGAGGACCATGCCGTGCCTTTGGCTGAAGCAAGCGGCCTGCTCGGGCATTTTTACGACCTGTGGGCCGACTCCGGGAGCCGGAGAAGCGTGCCCCTGGCCGGGGACCACAGCGCCTTTCCCCTGCGCATGCTGGCCGACCTGCCGCGAACGGCCCATATCTTCCGGTCCATTGCCGGCAGGCCCCTGCCGCCGGGCCAGGTCCCGGATCCCTATCTCGGCTTGGACCTGGGCGCGGGCAGCGGCATTTTGCTGGCCGCGGCCTGGTTGCAGGCCCGGCGCAACGGCGTTTCGCAGGTGCGGCTTTTCGGAGTGGAATACGATCCGGAAGTGGCCGCGCGCACGCGGCTGCTGCTGGCGTCCCTGGGCCTTGGCCAGATGATCGTGGCCGACGCCCGGGACCCGGCCGCCTATGCCGGCCTGCCCGACGGGCCGGTGGCGTTCGTGGGCAACGAGAACGTGCCCGCCCCCACCTCGCTTCTCACAGCCGAGCCGTTCTCGGCCATTCACGCGGCGCTTTTTTCCGCGGCCGCCCCGAGGCTGCGGCGCACGGTCTTTTTTCCCGAGGCCCTGGTGGTGCGCGACCGGGAGGCCGAAACGGACGTGGTGCTGTCCCGAAACAACCGCTTCCAGACCCCGCGCCATTACCGCCACTTGCGGCTGCGGCCCCGCTCCATCGTCATCGAGGGGCGGCTGACGCGGCTGTGGCACGTGGGCCGGGATTTTCGGGGCCATGTGCCCGAATCCTGGCTGTCGATCATGCCCGGCCGGTGGTAGCCGGCCGGACATTCGAAGGAACGAGGCTCTTGCAACGATGGTCGTTTTTGACGCCTTCGGCGACCAAAGGGCTTGGCCCTTTGGAAACCCACCATGGGTTGAGGGCGTTGCAACATATTTGATCTTGCAAGAGCCTCGGACGGATTATTTTCCCTAGGTATTGCGAAGCCGCCGGTCGAAGTCGAATTCCCGGGAGGTGACGTGGTCCTCCAGGCGGCGCACCCGGCGGTCCAGTCTTTCGAAGCGGCGCTTGATCCGGGACAGGGCGTGGGTGCGCGAGGCCACGTAGTCGTCGTAAAAGGCCTGTTCCTCATCGGTATCCGGCGGCAGCACGGGTTCGGGCTTGATGAGGAAGCCGGCGATCAGATAGGCTCCGACCATGGGCCACACCCCGGTAAAAAGGGTCAGGGCCAGGACAAAGACCCGCATCCAGAAGACCGGCACGTCCAGAAACCGGGCCAATCCCTTGCAGACTCCCAGAAACAGGCCGCTTCGGGAGCGGTACAGTTCGCTTACGCGCAATTCGCTGTAGTGCCTCATCGTCCGTCCTCCCGGCGCCTGGGCTCGAGCACCAGGGCTTCCAGGTTTTCCACCCGCTCTTCCAGCCGGGCCAGGCTGCGGTGAATTTCCTGCAAAAGCCTGGCTTCCTCGGCGTCGCCGCCCCGCGTCGGAGCCGCGCCGGGCCGGATGAGCCGCACGCCCAGCAGAAAAATGACGCCCAGGATCACCAGCCCCACCACCGTGGCCCCGGCCATGACCAGCGCCGTGAGAAGTCCCATCATATTTTCTTCCTTTTTGCCCGGGCCTTAGGCCGTAACCTCGCCCTGGCGTTGCATATCCAGCACCAGGCCGTGCAGGGCCTTGGCCTGGCCGGCCAGATCCTCCACGGCCCGGGCCGACTGGCCCATGGCCTGGGCCGTTTCCCCGGAAATCCGGTTGATGCGTTCCACGGTGCGGCCGATTTCCTCGCTGGCGGCGGACTGTTCCTCGGCCGCCGTGGCAATGGAGCGCACCTGGTCGGCTGCCGCGTCCACCAGGCCCACGATGGCGGAAAGGGCCTCGCCGGAACGGGTGGCCAGGGCCGTGGCCGCCTCCACGCTCTGGGTCGCCCGGTCGAAGTTCTCGATGTTTTTGAGCGTGCCTTCCTGGATGCCCTGGATGGCCGCGCCCACTTCCTTGGTGGCGGCCATGGTCTTTTCCGCCAGCTTGCGGACCTCGTCGGCCACCACGGCGAATCCCCGGCCGGCTTCGCCGGCCCGGGCCGCCTCGATGGCGGCGTTTAAGGCCAGGAGATTGGTCTGGTCGGCGATGTCGGAAATGACTTCCATGATGGCGCCGATGCCTTCGGCCTGCCGTCCCAGGGCGCCCATGTCGTTTTTGATGATCCGGGCCTGGTCGGCGATGCCGGCGATGCCCGCCACCACCGAGGCCACGACCTCGGCCCCGGCCTCGGCCCGGTCCTTGGCCTGTTCCGTGGTTTCGGCGGCATGGGACGCGTTCTTGGCCACTTCCAGGACCGTGGCGTTGAGCTGCTCCATGGACCGGACAGCCTCGCCCACCTGCCGGGACTGGTCCTCGGCTCCCCGATTGGACTGCTCGATCTGGGCGGCCAGTTGCTGGGAGGCGGCGGTGACCACCTCCACCACGCCCTCGATGCGGCCGGCGGCATGCAGCATGCCTTCCACCTTGGCGTTTTCGGCCATGCGGCAGGCCTCGTCGGCCTTTTCCCGCTCGGCCCTGGCCCGGGTCGCCTCGGCTTCGGCCTGTTCCCGGGCCTTGGCCACTTCGGCCATGCGCGCCTTGATGTCCTGGGCCATGACGGAAAGCGCCTTGGCCAGGGCTCCGGTTTCGTCCTGCTGGCGCAACACCAGGGTGTCGTCGGCATCGCCCCTGGATACGGCGCGGGCGAAATCCACGCACCGGGCCAGCGGCCGGGTCAGCATCCGGGACACGCCCCAGGCCACGGCCGCGAACAGGACCAGGCAGCCCAGGCCGGCGACGGCCACGGCTTTTATGATATTGTCCCGGGATTGCAGGATTTGGGAAATGTCCGTGCCCACAAAGACCATGCCCACGATGGTGTCGAAATTCTTCAGCGGCTGGTAGGCGCTGCGAAAGGACCGGCCGATGATCACATTGTCGCCGAAATAGGTCTTGCCCTGGCCGAGCACCATTTCCCGGATGGCCGGGTTGTCGAGCCGGGTGCCCACGACCCGCTTGCCGTCGACTTCGAGGGTGGTGGACACCCGGGTGTCGCCGTAAAAGATCGTGGCTTCGGCCCCGAGTTCCTTTTTGATGCTGTCGACCAGGACCGAATTGTTGGTGAGGTTCTGGCCCACGATGACCGCGCCGACTATGGCGTTGTCCTTGGTGATGGGGACGTAGGTCCGCAGGGAAAAGCCCACCGCGTTTCCCGACTCGAACAGGGCGCAGGCCTGGCCGGCCAGGGCCCGCTTGACGCCATCCTGGTTGCCGATGTTGTCGCCGGCCCGCTCCGTATGGCCCCGGGCCACGACATTGGCGTCGGCGTCGATGAAAACGATCAGGTCGGCCTTGCCGCCGGCCAGAAACGTCTGTCCGAGCTGGCGCAGCAGGGGTGTGTCGTGGTCGAGCACGCCCTTTATGACATTGGGGCGCACGGCCTGGGTCCGGGCCATGTCCAGATAACCTTCCTTATAGGCTTCGATCTGGTGATTGAGGACGTTGAGGGAGCTTTGCACGGCCTGAGCAGTGATTTTTTCATAGCCGTCGCGCACGAAATGCAGAGCCACGAATTGGATGATGCCTGCTGTGGCGACAACCGAGGCAATGACCAGTCCCATGATCTTGGCCGCGATGGAAACCCGCATAATGTCCCCCTTGGTGTTGCCCAGCGGCCCGGCTGTCTCGGCCATGACCCGAGACCCGCGGCTTTCCGGACCTGCCTCGCGGCAGGGGTGGCTTTATTGGGTCGATCCCCTGTAACAACACCGGGACATCGGCGCAAGATACTTTTGTGCAAGCAACATTGCCCCATTGCATTCGCATTGCAGAAGACAATTTGCACGCAACGCAATTCTTGCTCATGACTACAAAACCGAACAATTGCAGCACACGAAAAAGCAGTGCCTCTTGTGCCAAAGAAAGATTTCCGTGTTGCGACCACTGCCGGCTTCATTACGCGCACCCTTTCCGCGCCTGGCCACGCCTTCACCCGCAATACTTCAGCCGCCTTCATTTCCGGCTCGGTTCTTCTCCAGACCTTTGCACCCATAATACGTTCTTTTTTTCACGATATTGCGCCGCCATGCCGCCGCGCTTCTGTCCCGGGCCGGCACGGGCCAAGTGCGGCCCCTGCCGGCATGCCATACTCCAGGGACATGCGCCGCAGGCCAGCCCTATTTCCGTTATCCCCGGCCGGCCCGTTCGGCCTTGATGCGGGCCAGCTCGCGTTCCACGTCCTCGTCGGCCGCCAGCTTGGCGATGCGGTCCTCCAGGCTTTCCCCGGCTCCGGGCCGGCGCATGTCCACCGGGCCGCCGGCCAATTCGGCCTCGGCCTCCAGGCGCTCGATGCGGCTTTCGAACTGCTCGAAGCGCAGCATGGCCTCGTGGGAGGCGGCCCGGGACAGGTCCTCGCGCACGCGCTTTTTGCCCCGAGCCCGCATGTGCCGGTGGGTCAGGCTGCGCTGGCGCTCCTTGGCCGAGGCCAGCTTTTCCTCCAGCTTGGCGATGTCCTCGCGGTAGGCGTCCACCATGCCGGCAACGGCGGCCTGCTCGGCGGCCAGGACATCCACCCGGCCTTCCAGGCCCTTTTTCTCGGCCAGGGCTTCCCGGGCCAGGTCCTCGCGGCCCTTGTCCACGGCCAGGACCGCCTTGGCGTTCCACTGTTCGGCGCGCTGGCGCGCCGCGTCCAGCTCCCGGCCGATCTTGGCCGCCTGGGCCATGGTCCGGGCGCAATCGGCCTTGATTTCCACCAGGGTTTCTTCCATTTCCTGGATCATGAGCCGGATGAGCTTTTCCGGATCCTCGGCCCGATCCAGCATGGCGTTGATATTGGAATGGATGATATCGCGAAAGCGGCTGAAAATTCCCATGGCATTCCTCCTGGCCGCATCTGGGAGTCGCGGCGTGCCGGACCTGAAGCAGGATGCGTTCCAGGATAAAAAACCAGGAATATCAGGCACTGGCTGCGGTTGCTTGCAGCATAAGTTGCGAAACCGGCCATATTGTGGCAGAATTGGGCATTATGAGGTAAAATTCGCCATGTCGCTTGCCGACCCCATCCCCGGGCTGGCCGAGGCCCTGGGCCAGTCCGACGCCTTTTTGGCCCTCATGGAGCGCCTGTCCGAAGTGGCCCGGGTCAACCGGCCGGTGCTGCTTCTGGGCGAGCGCGGCACGGGCAAGGAACTGGCCGCCGCTCGCCTGCACTACCGCTCCCCCCGCTGGGAAGGCCCCTTTGTCACGGTCAGCGCCGCCGCCCTGCCGCGATCCCTCCTCGAAGCCGAACTCTTCGGCCACGAGGCCGGAGCCTTTACCGGGGCCGTGCGCCGCCGCATCGGCCGCTTCGAGGCCGCCCATACGGGCACGCTTTTTCTCGACGAAATCCAGGCCGCGCCCCTGCCGGTCCAGGAAAAGCTGCTGCGGGCCGTGGAATACGGGACCGTGGAGCGCCTGGGCGCCAGCGCCAGCCTGCGCCTGGACGTGCGGGTGGTGGCCGCCGCCAATGTCGATCTGCGCCAGCTTGTCCGGCGCGGCCGGTTCCGGGCCGACCTCCTGGACCGCCTGGCCTTTGAAGTGATCCACCTGCCTCCGCTGCGCCGCCGCCAGGGGGACATCCCCTATCTCGCCGAACGCTTTGCCGCCCGCTTTGCCGCCGAACTCGGCCGGCCCGATCCGCCGCGCTTTTCCTCCCGGGCCATGGCCGCCCTTTGCGCCCACCACTGGCCCGGCAACATCCGGGAACTCAAAAACGTGGTGGAGCGGGCCGTCTTTCGAAATCCCCACAGGCATATCGCCGCAGTGGCCATCGACCCCTTCGACCATTCCGACGCTCCCCCCGCTCCCCCCGCCCCGGACGATCCGGCCGCTTCGGCCCCGATCCCGGCGGAAGCGAGAAAACATGCCCTGCCCACTTCCTTTCATGCGGCTGTTGACGTATTTCAAATGACATTGCTGCGACAGGCCCTGGCCCGCGCCGGAGGCAACCAACGCCGGGCGTCCGAGGCCTTGGGCCTGTCCTATCACCAGTTTCGTGGCCTGTACCGGAAATTCGCCGAACGCCTGACCAGCGAGGAGCGCTCCCCATGACCACCACCCAGCCGTCCCCAACTCCCGAGGCCATCGAGCAAATGGCCGCGGCCTTCCAGCACAGCCGTACCCTTCTCACCGCCGTGGAGCTGGGCGTTTTCGAAACCCTGGCCGAAAGGCCCCTGAACCCGGCCGCCGTGGCCACGCGCATCAAGGCCGACGCCCGGGCCACGGACCGCCTGCTCCACGCCCTGGCCGCCATGGGCCTGCTGGAAAAAATCCACAACCAGTTCGCCAACACCGCCGTGGCCAACGCCTGCCTGGTGGCCGGCCGGCCCGGATTCCTCGGTACGCTGGCCCACCAGAACCGGCTCTACCACGCCTGGGCCACTCTCACCGAATCCGTGCGCGCCGGAACCGCCGTGGCCGGCCGGCCCCGGGACCAGGCCGCCTCCGAAGCCTTCATCGCCGCCATGCACCACCGGGCCCAAAACGCGGCCCAGATCGCAGCGGCCAACCTCGACCTGCGCCACGCGCGCCGCATCCTGGACGTGGGCGGCGGCTCCGGAGCCTTTGCCATGGCCTTTGCCCGGACCAGGCCCGACATCACCGTCACCATCCTGGACATGCCCGACATCACGCCCATCACCCGGCGCTACGTGGACGCGGCCGGCCTCTCGGACCGCATCGTGGTGGAAGACGGCGACTTCCGGGAAGCCCTGCCCGGCCATGACTTTGACCTGATCTTTTTCTCGGCCATCGTGCACATGAATTCCTTTACCGAAAACGCCGCCCTCATGGCCCAGGCCGCGACCGTGGCCGCCCCGGGCGGACAGATCGTGATCCGGGATTTCGTCATGGAGCCCGACCGCGTCCACCCGCCTTTCGGCGCGCTGTTCGCCCTCAACATGCTGGTCAACACCGCCCATGGCGACACCTACACCGAGGCCGAAATCGCCGCCTGGCTCAAGCACGCCGGCTGCGCCACGGTCAGCCGCGTGGACCTCGACGGAACGACGGCCATGCTTATCGGCCGCCTGCCCGACGCCGCCGGCAGCCAATCTTGACTTGGCCCGCAAACCCCCTTAGCCCTGCGCATGCGACAAACCACCGAATCCCCAAGCAACTGCCGCATCACCCGCCTGCCCAACGGCGCGCGCGTGGTCACCGAGACAATGCCCCAGGCCAAAACCGTCAGCCTCGGCATGTGGATAGAAGCCGGCTCGCGCCATGAAGGCCCGGGCCAGGAAGGCATGGCCCACCTGTGGGAGCACATGGCGTTTAAGGGCACGGCCCACCGCGACGCCCTGGCCATCGCCAAGGAGCTCGACATCCTGGGCGGCCTGGCCAATGCCTTCACCTCCCGCGAGGCCACCTGCTTCCACATCCGGGTCATGGACGCCCACCTGCCCCGGGCCTTCGACATTTTAAGCGACATCGTCCTGCGCCCGGCCCTGGACCCCGAGGAACTCGGCCGGGAAAAAGCCGTCATTCTCCAGGAAATCTCCATGGTCGAGGAGACCCCGGAGGACAAGATCCACGAGGAATTCTGGCAGGCCGCCTGGAGCAATCCGGCCATCGCCCACCCCATCACCGGCACGCCGGCCTCGGTGTCCGCGGCCACGCCCGAGGCGCTCCTGGCCTGGCGGCGCGGCCACTACCGGCCCGAAGGCCTGTGCGTGGTGGCGGCCGGGGCCGTGACCCACGACGAACTGACCGAACTGGCCGCCTCGGCCCTGGACCACCTGACCGCCACCCCGGCCCCGGCCGCCGCGCCGGCCGGGCCGTATCAGCCGCCGCGCCTGGCCATCCGCCGCGACAGCGAACAAAACCACGCCATCCTGGCCTTCCCGTCCGTGGGCAACAAAAGCCCCGAGCGCTTCGTCCACACCATCCTGGCCACCCTGCTCGGCGGCAACATGTCCTCGCGGCTTTTCCAGGAAGTGCGCGAAAAGCGCGGCCTGGCCTATTCCATCTACGCCAGCTTAAACGGCCTCTCGGACACCGGCCTCCTGGAAATCCAGGCCGCCGTGGACCCCCAGCGCACCACCGAGCTCCTGGCGGTCATTGCCGCCGAGCTGGACGCCGTGGCCAAGGGCCACATCCAGCCCGAAGAGCTCGAACATACCCGCGAACACCTCAAAGGCCTGCTCTACCTCGGCGCGGAATCCACCGAGAACCGCATGATGCGCCTGGCCCGAAACGTCATCCTCTTTGACCGCCACATCCCCCTGGAAGAAACCGCCGCCGAACTGGACAAGGTGACCCTGGACGACCTGGCCGCCACGGCCAAGGCCGCCTTTACCGCCCCGAATACCGGCATCTGCATCCTCGGCCCCACGGCCGACATCCATCAAATGGAGGCATTGGAACCATGACCGAACCCATCGTCTCCTACGCCATCGGCAAAGGCGCCCTGATCCTGACCGCCGGCGACATCACCCAGGATGACGCCGACGCCATCGTCAACGCCGCCAACTCGGCCCTGGCCGGCGGCGGCGGCGTGGACGGGGCCATCCACCGGGCCGCCGGCCCGAAACTGCACGCCGCCTGCCAGGACATCATCGCCGACATCGGCCGGCTGCCGGCCGGCGATGCCGTCATCACCCCAGGCTTCGACCTGCCGGCCAAACACGTCATCCATACCGTGGGCCCCATCTGGCGCGGCGGCCACAACCACGAAGCGCAACAGCTCCGCTCCGCCTACGAACAATCCATTGCCCGGGCCGCCGAAAATTTCCTCTCCACCATCGCCTTCCCGGCCATCTCCACCGGCGCCTACGGCTACCCCCTGGACCAGGCCGCGCCCATCGCCTTGCAAGCCATGGCCCAAGGCCTTACAGACGGGCGGGTCAAGGAAATCCGCCTCTACCTCTACTCGCACCACGCCTTCAACGCCTGGCGCTCGATCGCCGACAAGTTGTTCGGCGATGGTGCGGTCGCAGGCGAGGGCGAGGCGTAAGGCGGGGCGCGGGAGACGCCTCCGGCGGCCAGGGCTCTGCCCTGGACCCGCCAGGGGGGTCACCCCCCT
>CAZBER010000115.1:0-10268 GCA_964490985.1 uncultured Desulfovibrionaceae bacterium
GTGTTACCTTTACCTCTGGCCAACCTGTAACCCTTTACATTGACCTGTACCGGGCAGCGCCCCAATCTTTTTCCGCCAAGGCCCGGCGCAGGCGGCCCGAGGGGTCGAGCTGGGCCAGGCGACGAGCGAAGCGGTCGCCCTGGCCCAGGCGCGTGGCGGTTTCGGCGGCCAGAGCCACTTCCTCCAGCCCGGCCTCGCGCCGGAAGGCCTGCAAATCGGCCAATCCCAGTTCCAGCCCCAGGGACCAGTCGTCGCGGCGGTGCAGTGTCAGGTGGGAGAGCAGCCCCACGCGCTCGGCCTGGGCCCCGGGCAGGCGGCGCAGGCTTGCTTCCAGGCGGCGGCAGGACTCCAGGTCCCCGGGCCGGGCCGCCTGGGCCGCGGCCAGGCATTGCACGGCATCGGCCGGCAGGTGGACGGCCGGGTCAAAGGGCATGCCCGGCGAGGCGATAGTACCGGCGGCGACAAAGGCGGCGGCGAAAACAAGCAGGTAATCGTAAGTGTCCTCGATCTCCCGAACTTGGCGGCGTTCCTTGGCCGCCGCCCAGGCCAGGTAGGCCCGCCGGGCCGCGGCCATCTCGCCGAGCCGGCAGGCGGCCAGGCAGCAGGCCGCGGCCACGGGCAGGCTGGCGGCCAGGGCCGGATTGGCCAGGCAGGCGGCGGCCAGCTCCAGCACCGCTTCCCGCCGGCCCCCGGCCAGGGCTACCTGGAGAAGCGCGGCCATGACCTCCGGCGTTGGCGGGGCCTCCAGGAGCCGCTGCCAGAGGGCGGCCGGAGACAAGGCCAGTTGTCCGGCGCGCCACAGGGCGAAAAGGGTCAGGCCCAGGCTGGCGGCGGCCTCTTGGCCCCAGGCCGCGCCGCTGCCCGCCTGTGTCGCCAGCTCCAGCAGGCGCCTGGCCCGGTGCTCGGCCAGGTGGCGGGAGGCAACGGCCGCCTGGGCCGCCCGGCCCATGGCCTCGGCCGCGTCGGGCCGGGATCGGGCGGAGCGGAGATGCTCGTCGAGTTCCAGCACGTCGCTGAAAAAAAGCGCTTCCCGGCCCGGGGCGAACAGTTCGGCCACGGCCTCGGGAACGCGCTCGGACACCACCAGGCAGCCGCTGGAGGCAGCCTCGAAGAGGCGCAGGTTGACCTCGCCGGCAATGCTCTCGTTGGGCGCGACCCGGACGCTGTCGTAAAAGTCCGCCAGGGCGGGGCCGAACACATTGTCGCGGGCCGCAAGGCCGAAGCGGGCCAGATGTTCGGCGAACCACTGCCGCCGCCGGCGTTCGGGCGTGATGCGGCCGGCAAAGCCCAGGGCCGTGGTGCGCTTGGCAAAGGGGACAAAGGGCCGGGCGCTGCCGTGCCAGGTGACCCAGGCCGGGCGGGCCGCGCCGGCGGCGCGGAAGGCCTCGGTCAGGTGGGGCTGGGTGCAGGCCACGGCCCCGAAGAGCCGGGCATAATGGCGCTGCCAGAAGAAATTGAGATGCGGGTCGCGGGCCCAGAACACGGTGGGGCAGGGCGCGTGCTCGAGGTCGGTCAGGACCAGGCGCTTGGCCAGGTGCTCCTGATGGATGACGCAGTCGGGCGGCTGGGGCAGGCCGGCCAGGAGTTCGGGCAGGCTGGCTGCCCCGGCCGGCGGGTCCAGGCTCGTGACCCGCAGGCCCAGGGCGGCAAAGGCCGGGGCCAGGGTGGAGTGGATCAGGCAAACAGTGGCTATGGGCACGGCCATGGCTGCGTGGAAGAGGTCGTGACGCCGCCGGGACGGCCGTGTCGGCGAAACCCGTTATGCTTGCGCTTCGGCCGCGTTTTGCAAACGCGCCTGCCCGGCCTTGCGCGGCAGGCGCGCCCTTTGCCGAAAAAATCTCGTGGATGCCCTTGGCGGCGTGCGCCGCATGCCGACCTGAATCCGGGTTAGGTCGTGACCACGGAATTTTCGCAATCCCCGAACGGGCTGAAGGCGTACCTGTCCGCTTCGGGATCGCTGATCCAGACCTCGTCGTCGATGAGGTACCGGAACTGGTATTCGCGGCCGGGTTCCAGGTCCAGGCACGTGGAAAAGGAGCCGTCCTTTTGCTTGCGCAGGACCGTGGAATGGGTTTCCCAACCGTTGAATTCGCCGACCAGTTGGACCTTGCCGGCTTCCTTGGCCTGGTCCTTGGACAACGTGAACGTTACTTTGCAAACGGGCTTGCTCTTGAGATATTTTTTCTTCAACGACATGGCGGCCCTCCTCCTTGGGGCGGGCGCGGCGCGAGGTTTGCCGATTGGCGGCAACGCGGCGCATGATGGAATCCTGCTCCAGGGTTATCCACTCTTTGCGGCGATGTAAATCCTTTTTGGAAAAAACCGTGCGACAGCAAGGCCTAAACAAGACCTTCCCGGCGCAGGGTTTCCTCCATGGCGCGTATATCCAGGGGCTTGGTGAAATAACAGCTTGCCTGGCCATGGAAAAAGGATTCACTGACGTTTTTGATGTCGTCGTGACAGGTGATCATGGCCGCCTTGGCCTCCCGGCCCGGGGCCACGCCCTGTTCGCGCTCCATGTCGCGCATGGCGGCCAGGGCCGTCTGGCCGTCCATGAACGGCATCTGGATGTCCATGAACACCAGGTTGAAGGGTTGCCCTGCCTGCAGGGCCTGGCCGAAATACTCCAAACCGTCGCGGCCGTTGTCCGCGCAGGTGCACTGGCCGAACTTGGCCAGGGTGGCGGACAGGGCCATGCGCGAAATCGGGTCGTCATCGACAATGAGGATCTTCATGGCTCGCTCCCTTGGCGTCGCCCCGGGAACCAGGCGGCAACATTGCGGTTGTTGCCAAAAAAGGCCGGCCCTTGCAAGGGCGGGACAGGCCTGGGCATGAAAGAGACGCTTGGGCGCTGGATTTTTTCGCCCGGTGCAACTAGTATGCAACACCGCCCGGCCATTCTCGTTTGCCGTGGCCAAAGTCCAACCCGGATACCGGAAACATGATGCGATCCCTGTTTTTCACCCTGTGCGTCGTTCCCCTGACGCTCTTTTTCAGCTCCCTGTGCTGGCTGTTCGCCCGCGTGGGGCGGGACGGCCGCCTGTCCCACCGCCTGGAATGCCTGTGGGCCAAGTGCCTGCTGTGGTGCGCCGGCGTGCGCGTGGAGGCCGACCTTTCGGCCCTGGACCCCAAGGGCGTGTACCTGTTTATGGCCAACCACCAGAGCCATATGGACATACCGATCCTGTTCGCCACCTTGTCGGGCTACAATTTCCGTTTTTTGGCCAAGGAGAGCCTGTTTGCCATCCCGGTTTTCGGCCCGGCCATGCGCCGGGTGGGACATGTGGCCATTGACCGGCAAAACCGGCGCAAGGCCATGGAATCCATCCAGGAGGCCGTGGACCTCGTGTCCCGGGGCGTGGGCCTGCTCATTTTCCCCGAAGGAACCCGGTCCATGGACTATTCCAGGGTCCAGGAATTCAAGACCGGGGGCATGATCGTGGCCCTGAAATGCCGGGCCCTGGTGGCCCCCATCATCATCACCGGCAGCGGCCATCTTTTGCCCAAGCACGCCCGTCGGGTAAAACCCGGCGTGGTGCGGCTGCGCGCCCTGCCGCCCTTTGATCCGGCCGCCTCGTATACGCTCAAGGAACGCGAGGCCTTCAAAAACGACCTTTGGGCCCTGATGGACAGGGCCTACCAGGAGATGCGCCCATGAACTCCCAACCGGCCGTGACCCTTTACCCCCTGGGCGGCCTCGGCGAGATCGGGCTCAATTGCATGGCCATGGTCTCGGGAGACTCCATGATCCTTGTGGATTGCGGCCTGATGTTCCCGGACGATTCGCTGTTCGGCATCGACGTGGTCATTCCCCGTTTCGACTTCATCCTGGCCAACAAGGACAAGCTCAAGGGCATTGTGCTCACCCACGGCCACGAGGACCATATCGGAGCCCTGCCCTGGCTCATGCGTTCCTGCGACGCGCCGCTTTACGGCTCGAAATTCACCCTGGCCCTGGCCGCCAAGAAGCTTGAGGAGCACAACCTCAAGGAATTCACCAAAATGATTCCGGTGGAGGCGGGCGAGCGCCTGGTGCTGGGGGACTTTGCCGTCAATTTCTTTCCCGTGTGCCACTCCATTGTCCACGGCTATGCCCTGGGCATCGAGACCCCGGCCGGCCGCATCGTGCACACCGGCGACTTCAAGATCGACCGCAATCCCCTGGACGGCCACGCCACGGACCTGCCGGCCATCGAGGACTTTTCCCGCCACGGGGTCATGCTGCTTTTGTCCGATTCCACCAATGCCGAGCGCGACGGCTTCGCCCTGACCGAGCGGGAGATCAAGTCCGCCCTGGCCGACATTTTCCGGGACGCGCCGGGCCGCATCGTGGTGACGCTTTTTTCCAGCCACATCCAGCGCATGCAGGAAGTCTACGACCTGGCCCACGATACCGGCCGCAAGGTGGCCGTGTCGGGCAAAAGCCTTTTCACCAATATCGAGATCGCCCGGGAGCTCGGCCACTTGCGCGTGCCCCAGGGGGCCGAGGCCTGCCTGGACGATCTGCCGTCCCTGGCCGACAACCAGGTGGTCCTGCTCGTGACCGGCTCCCAGGGCGAGCCCCTGTCCGCCCTGTCCCGCCTGGCCTACGGCGAGCACCGCCAGATCAAGATCCAGAAGGGCGACACCGTCATCCTGTCCTCGCGGTTTATTCCCGGCAATGTCCGGGCCATCACCCGGCTCATCAACCGCCTGTACAAGCTCGGGGCCGAGGTGCTTTACGAGCGGGTCCAGGCCATCCACGCCTCGGGCCATGCCCACGGCGAGGAACTGCGCATGATGCTGCGCGCGGTTTCGCCCAAGTTTTTCATTCCCGTTCACGGCGAATACCGCCACCTGGTCAAGCACGCCCGCCTGGCCGTGGCCTCGGGCGTGGCCCCGGAACGGGCCATGGTCATCGAAGACGGCCAGCCGGTCACGTTTCACGGCAACGGCGGCATCCGGCTCGAGGACGCCATCCCGGTGGAGCACATCTACGTGGACGGCAAGGGCGTGGGCGACGTGGGCGTGACCGTGCTCAAGGAACGCCAGCTTCTGGCCGGCGAGGGCCTGGTCATCGTGGTGCTGGTGGTGGACGAGAAATCCGGGGAGCTGACGTTTGGCCCAAGCGTCCTGTCCAAGGGGTTCGTCTTCGAGCAGCACTACAGCCACGTGCTGGAAGACGCCAAGTGCATCGTCCTGGACATCTTCGAGAACGTGCCCCCCGGCCAGTCCGACCTGCTCAAGGAGCGCATCCGCTCCGCCTTGCGCCGGTTTTTCCGCAAGGTCCTGGAACGCGATCCCGTGGTGGTGCCCCTGGTCATCACCCTCTAATACCGTTTCCAAGGCAGCACTGAAACAAACCTGAAGGCGCAGAAAGCCAAAGACACCTGAAACAGCACTGCATGTTGCGTTGTAACGCCCTCAACCTATTATGGGTTTCCAAAGGGCGGAGCCCTTTGGTCGCCGAAGGCATCAAAAACGACTCTTTTTGAAACAGCCTCTGACGTTATGATTTAACGTTGTGATTTAATCGAATAAGGAGGCCTTGCGCCATGAAAGTGCTTCGCGTGCGCAGCGGCGACCTGACCTTTTACGGCCAGCTTCTGCTGGAGGAAAGCGCCGTGGTCTGCCTGGACCGGTCCCTGGGCCTCCCCGACCCCGTCCCCTTGTCCCAACTGGCCGTGCTGCCGCCGGTGTCGCCGTCCAAGGTGGTGTGCGTCACGGCCAACTACCATTCCCGCCTGGGCGAGACGGACCGGCCCGCCCCGGAGGAGCCGTCCTTTTTCCTCAAGCCGCCCTCGGCCATCATTGGCAGCGGCCAGACCATTGTCCTGCCCCGGGCGTCCGGCCTGGTGGAGTTCGAGGGCGAGCTGGCCCTGGTCATGGGCCGGGCCTGCCGCCACGTGGCCCCGGCGGACGTGGCCCGCTGCCTGTTCGGCTATTGCTGCGCCAACGACGTCACGGCCCGGGACCTGCGGGAGCGCGACGCCGCCTGCGGCCGGTCCAAGGGCTTTGACACCTTCGCCCCCATCGGGCCGTGGATCGAAACCGCCGTGGCCGACCCCTCGGCCCTGCGGCTGCGCACCCTGGTCAACGGTTCCGTGGTCCAGGAAGGCACCACCGCGGACATGGTTTTTTCGCCCTTTGACCTGGTCAGCTTCGTGTCCTCGGTCATGACGCTTTTGCCCGGGGACGTGATCTTCACGGGCACCCCGGCCGGAGCCGGGTCGCTCAACCCGGGCGACGAGGTCCGGGTGGAGATCGACGAGGTGGGGGTGCTGATCAACGCCGTGCGGGCCGAGGCCGGGCATCTCCAGTAGCCCGACCCAGGCCTTGCCTTTTTTGCCGAAGAAGGCTAAAAGTCTTCGGTTCACCCAACACGCACGCTCCGCCATGGACTTGGGTGCCGGACGGTCCGGCTGCTCTGCGGCGGAGCGGAGGAAAAACCCAAGGAGTCCCTATGCCTTACGTGAGCATGAAACAGCTTCTGGAGACCGGCGTCCACTTCGGGCACCAGACCCGCCGTTGGAACCCCAAAATGCGGCCCTTCATCTTCGGGGCCAGAAACGGCATCCACATCATCGACCTCCAGCAGACCGTCAAGCTCTACCAGAAGGCCCACGACTACGTGGCCGGCATCGTGGCCTCGGGCGGCCGCATCATCTTCGTCGGCACCAAGCGCCAGGCCCAGGAGTCGGTGAAAAAGGAAGCCGAGCGCGCCGGACAGTTTTTCGTCACCAACCGTTGGATGGGCGGCATGCTCACCAACTTCCAGACCATCAAGAAGAGCATCGACCGCCTGAAAAACCTGGAACGCATGTTCGACGACGGTTCCATCAAGCGCTTCCCCAAAAAGGAAATCGTCATGATGGGCCGCGAGGTGGGAAAGCTCAACGCCACCCTGGGCGGCATCAAGGACATGGATCGCCTGCCCCAGGCGGCGTTTATCATCGACCCCAAGCGCGAGGAGATCGCGGTCCAGGAATGCCGCAAGCTCGGCATCCCGGTGGTGGCCGTAGTGGACACCAACTGCGACCCCGATGTCATTGACTACGTCATTCCGGGCAACGACGACGCCATCCGGGCCATCAAGCTCTTTGCCGCCAGCATTGCCGAGGCCTGTATGGAAGGCGCGGCCCAGCAAAAGGACGTGGTCCCGGGCAAGGAAGAAAAGCCCGAGCCCGCCGCCGCGGAGAAGATCGCCGAGGGCGTCTCCGAAGAAAATACCGAAACCACCGACGAGTAGGAGGAAGTCCCATGTCGGCTATTTCCGCCTCTGCTGTGAAAGACCTGCGCGACAAGACCGGCGCGGGCATGATGGATTGCAAGAAAGCCCTGGCCGAATGCGGGTGCGATGCAGAAAAGGCCATTGCCTGGCTGCGCGAAAAAGGCCTGTCCAAGGCCCAGAAGCGCGCCGGCCGCGCCACCTCCGAGGGCGTGATCGGCAGCTACATCCACTCCACCGGCAAGATCGGCGTCCTGGTCGAAATCAAGTGCGAGACCGACTTCGTGGCCCGCTCCGAGCGGTTCCAGGAATTCGCCAAAAACGTGGCCATGCAGATCGCCGCCGCCAGCCCGGTGTGCGTGTCCGCCGAGGACGTGCCGGCCGAGCTCCTGGCCAAGGAAAAGGAAATCTTCAAGCACCAGGCCATGGCCGAAGGCAAGCCCGAAGCCATTGCCGAGAAGATCGTCGAAGGCCGCGTCAAGAAGTTCTACAAGGAAATCTGCCTGCTGGACCAGCCGTTCATCAAGGACGACAAGGTCTCCATCAAGGACCTGATGAACGAACTGATCGGCGTCATCGGCGAAAACATCCAGATTGGACGCTTTACCCGCATGGCCCTGGGCGAGGACGCCTAGCCGGCTGTGCATTGACCGCAAAACGGGCCGCAAGGCCCGTTTTTTTTGGCGGGCGCCGCAGGTTCACTGGCGGCGCCCTTCCCATAGCCAAAGGGGGCTCCATGTCGAATTTGCGATTTTCCCAGGTTTTGCTAAAACTCAGCGGCGAAGCGTTGGCCGGGGGCCGACCCTTCGGGATCGACAACCAGACCATCACCGCGTTTAGCCGGGACATCGCCGATGCGGCTGCGGCCGGAGCCAGGATTTCCCTGGTCATCGGCGGCGGCAATATCTTTCGCGGCGTCTCGGAGCAGGCCGCCGGCATGGACCGGGCCTCGGCCGACTACATGGGCATGCTGGCCACGGTCTTAAACGCCCTGGCCGTGCAGGAAGCCCTGGAGGGACAAGGCCTGTCCACCCGGGTCATGTCGGCCATCTCCATGCGCGAGGTCTGCGAACCGTATATCCGCCGCCGGGCCCAGCGGCATTTGGAAAAAGGCCGCGTGGTCATCTGCGCCGCCGGCACCGGCAATCCGTACTTCACCACGGATACCGCCGCGGCGCTTCGGGCCATGGAACTCAAAGCCCAGGCCATCCTCAAGGGGACCAAGGTCGATGGCGTCTATGACAAGGATCCGCTCAAATATCCCGACGCCGTCAAGTTCGAATCCCTCACCTACATGGAGGTCCTGGAAAAGCGGCTTCGCGTCATGGACACCACGGCCATAAGCCTGGCCATGGACAACAAGTTGCCCATCGTGGTCTTCAACATGTTCACCCCGGGCAACCTGAAGCGGGTGCTCTCCGGCGAGCCGGTCGGCACCATCGTGCAAGGAGGCGAATAACATGCGGGAACTGCTCAAGGATGCCGAGGATCGGATGAAAAAGGCCTTGTCCGTCCTGGACAAGGAATTCGGGCGGCTGCGGACCGGCCGGGCCTCCAACAGCCTGCTCGAGGGCGTGCGCGTGGACTACTACGGGACGCCCACCCCCCTGGACCAGATCGCCTCCATCTCCACCCCGGACAGCCGCACCATCACCATCCAGCCCTGGGACCGCAAGGCCTTCGCCGACGTGGAAAAAGCCATCCTCAAATCCGACCTGGGCCTGACCCCGGTCAACGACGGCAAGATCATCCGCATCTCCATTCCGCCCCTGACCGAGGACCGCCGCAAGGACCTGGTCAAGGTGGCCAAGAAATACACCGAAGAAGCCAAGGTGGCCGTGCGCAACATCCGCCGCGACGCCAACGAGGCCCTGAAAAAAAAGAAGAACGACAAGGAAATCAGCGAAGACGACCTGCACAAGGCCCAGGAAGAGGTGCAAAAGCTCACCGACGCCTACATTGCCAAGACCGATGAGGCCTTCACGAAAAAAGACAAGGAAATCATGGAGATTTAACCCTGGACAGGATAACGCCGCCCCGCCACGTGGCCATCATCATGGATGGCAACGGACGCTGGGCCAAAATGCGCGGGCTGCCCCGCAGCGAAGGGCACCGCGCCGGCACCGAAGCCGCGCGCGGCATCGTCACCCGTTGCCGTGAACTGGGCGTGCGCCACCTCACCCTGTACACCTTTTCCAAGGAAAACTGGGGACGGCCGGCCGAAGAGGTCAAATTCCTCTTCGACCTGCTGGTGCGCTTCCTCAAACGCGAGCTCGACACCCTGCTCAAGCAGTCCATCCGCTTCTCGGTCCTGGGCGATCTGCCCGGACTGCCTCTGGCCACCCGCAAGGTGCTGGAACACGTCATCGCCAAGACCGCCCATTGCACGGAAATGACGCTCAACCTGGCCCTCAACTACTCCGGCCGCGAAGAGATCCTGCGGGCCTGCCGCCATCTCGTGGCCCAGGGCGTGGCCCCCGAAGACATCACCGAGGAGCGCCTGTCCGCCGAACTCTATACCGTCGGCCAGCCCGACCCGGACCTCGTCATCCGCACCAGCGGCGAAATGCGCTTGTCCGGATACCTGCTGTGGCAGGCGGCCTACAGCGAACTCTACTTCACCCCGACCCTGTGGCCCGACTTCGCGCCGGACGACCTGGATACGGCCTTCGCCGAATTCGCCCAACGCTCCCGCCGCTTCGGCCTCACCGGCGACCAGGTCGCCGAGTAAGAGAAGAGAAGAGAATCGGGGCGCTGCCCCGAACCCCGCCGGGAGGGGGTCACCCCCTCCCGGACCCTCCTGTCTAGGGGGCGCTTTCGGGCCGGGCATCAAAGCCTGCCCGGCCCGAAAGCGCCCCCTAAACAGAAGTATCCAGAAGAGGATAACTCCCTTCCGCCAGGCTTCCGCCTTTCTTTATGCGCCGCAGGCGCTGGCCACCGTGGTGCCGGAATTGCCCCGGCGTCAAGGCGGCTTTGCGCCTTGTGTCGCCGGGGCAATTCCGGCACCACACGACGGTTGCACGCCCGCCACCCACCACCCCGCCCGGCCAAACGGTAACGG
>CAZBER010000116.1:0-10108 GCA_964490985.1 uncultured Desulfovibrionaceae bacterium
GTTCCCTCCCCCGGTTCCATCAGTCCATCTCGATGCAGTCGTGGGGGCAGAAGGCCATGGCGCGTTCGATGGCGTCGCGGGGGGCTTCGGCGAGGAGCAGGATGGGCTTTTCGGACGTGGGGTCCATGGCGAAAAGCTCGGGGGCCATTTCGGCGCAGGCGCCGCAGCCGTTGCAGCACACGAGATTGACGGAATAGCCGGAAAGGGGCGTGTCCATGGGTGTTCCTTCGTTTGGGTGGCGGGCCGCTCCGTTTCCATTTATGGTCCCAGGCTGGGTTGTCAACGCGCAGCGGACGGACACGGCATGCAATGCGTCAAGTGCGGAGCCGAAAATCCGGATACGGAACGGTTTTGCGGAGTCTGCGGGCACAAGCTCCAGTCCGGCCGCCAGCCCGGAGCCGAGGGGGCGGGTCAGGGCGGCGGGGAGGGCGGCGCGGCTGGCCAGTCCCGACGCCTGCTGGATTTTCAGGGCTGGGCCGGGTCGGAACGCGGTTTCGGTCCCTATATCGAGGCCAGCGCCTATGCCGTGGTGCTGGTGGCGGGTGTGGCCTGGTGCTTGGCGGCCGGAGTGCTGTGGCCGTTGTATCCCCTCATCGCGGTCCTGGCGCTCGTGGCCTGGCTGCGCAGGCTGTGAATCACGTCTTAACAGCAGGCTGTTGAAAATTTTCGCTGGCAAGGCGCAAAAAACGTTCAAACCCGCAGCGTAGAAGACCTACGTGAGGGTTTGAACGTTTTGCGGCAACGCAGCCAGCGGGAATTTCTCAACAGCCTGCTAAGGGCTGCCGCAGCAGCGGGCCACCTTGGTGCGCGAGCAGGGCAGGGGGTCCACGGCCACGGTGACGCAGCCGGCCGGATAGTCGCGGATGATGCGGCCCGAGACCATGCGTCCGTGCCAGACGCGGCTGGAGAAGACGGCCAGGTCGCCGCTGATCTGGACGTAGAATTCCGTGAAGCCCTTGGCGAAATGGCTGTTGTAGACGTAGACGCCGTCGCGCAGCCCCATGAAGCTGTAGTGTTCCCCGTCCTTGCAGGTCAGGATGCCCAGGGCCTGGCGAAAGGCGCAGGACAGCACGGTGGTCTCGTCAAAGGCCCGGGCCGTGGCCGGGATGGCCAGCGCGGCCGTCATGGAAAGGGCCAGTATCCAGCGAGAAACGTGTCTCATGGGTCCTCCCCGCGAAGCATGATTGCGTCGCCCATATGATCGGCTTCCCGGCCGGAAACTTGAGACGTTCCGTGTCCGCTTCCTTTTCGCCCAATCCCGCCTCCGGGTCCAGTCCCTGGCCACGCGGCGATTCCATTTGCCTCGGCATCGTCCCTGCCGTACCGTGGAGCCATGGACAGACCGCTGCTTGTGCTCAAGAATCATGAGGAACGCCGCCTGCGGGCCGGACATTTGTGGGTGTTCTCCAATGAAGTGGACACCAAAAAAAGTCCGCTCACCGCGTTCGCGCCCGGCCAGGAGGCCGTGGTCGCGGCTTCCCGGGGCCGGCCGTTGGGCGTTTGCACCGTCAGCCCGGGCTCGCTGATCAGCGCCCGGGTCATGGACGCCGATCCGGACACGCGTCTGGACGCGGACTTTTTCCGCCGCCGCCTGCGGCAGGCCCTGGCCTTGCGCCAGCGCCTCTATGCCACGCCCCATTACCGCCTGGTTTTTTCCGAGGGCGACTGGCTGCCCGGAATCATCCTTGACCGCTACGGCGACGTGGTGGTGGGGCAACTCAACACCGCCGGCGCGGACCGGCTGCGGGACGTGCTGCTGGAGGCGCTTTCCGCCGAGTTGTCCCCTGCGGCCGTGATCTGGCGCAACGACGCCCCGGCCCGGGACCTGGAAGGCCTGCCACGACTTGTGGAAACGGCCCTGGGCACGGCTCCGGAGACCCTTGAGGTCAACGAGGAGGGGGCCGTGTTCGCGGTTGCGGCCACGGTCGGCCAGAAAACCGGGTGGTTTTACGATATGCGCGAAAACCGCACCCGGCTTTGCCGCTATGTCCGGGACAAGCAGGTGCTGGACCTTTTTGCCTATGCCGGGGCCTTTTCCGTGCGCGCGGCCCTGGCCGGGGCCGAGGCCGTGACCTGCCTGGATTCCTCGGACGCGGCCTGCCGCATGGCCGGGGAAAACGCGGCCCGAAACGGCGTAGCCGGGAAGGTGGCCACGGTGCGGGCCGATGCGGCCGAATATCTGGAGCGCTGCGCGGCCGAGGGCCGGACCTTCGACGTGGTGAGCCTGGACCCGCCGGCCCTGGTCAAGCGCAAAAAGGACCTGGAGCCCGGGCTTCGGGCCTATGAGCGCTTAAACCGCCTGGCCATGGCCGTGCTGGCCGACGACGGCATCCTCATGACCTGCTCGTGCTCCCAGCACGTGGACGCCTGGGAGCTGCGCCGGGTGGCCCTGCGGGCCGCCGCGGCCAGCGGCCGGCGGGGGCAGGTGCTGGAACAGGGCCGCCAGGGGCCGGATCATCCGGCCCATCCGGCCATGGCGGAAACCGATTATCTTAAATCCTTTATCCTGCGCCTTGTTCGGGAGTGACCGGGTCGGTTCCGGTTTTGCTTGCCATTGCTTGCCGGGCGGCATAAACCGATTAGCATGGGAAAAGCCGTTTTTTCCCGTGCAACGGACCCTTTAACCTCGGAGGAGTGGCATGCTGTCCTGGACGCTTACGTTTCTGATCATTGCCCTCATCGCCGCCGTCCTCGGCTTTACCGGCATTGCCAGCGCGGCGGCGGGCATCGCCAAGATTCTGTTCTACATTTTCCTGATCCTGTTTCTGATATCCCTGGTCTCCCGGCTGTTTTAACGCCGGGCCGGACGGCTAAGGCCGCATTTTGGGAGCAGACCATGCCCATGCGTATAAAGCGTGTCTATGATCCGCCCGAGCCCGAAGACGGGAAGCGGGTGCTGGTGGACCGGCTGTGGCCCCGGGGGCTTTCCAAGCAGGCGGCCGCCCTGGATGCCTGGTTCAAGCATCTGGCCCCGAGCGATGCGTTGCGCCATGATTTCGGCCATGACCCGGCCAAGTGGCCGGAATTTCGCGAACGCTACCGGGAGGAACTGGCCGGGCTTGCCGAGGAGGGCCGCCGGGAGGTGGATGAACTGGCGGCCCTGATCCGGGCCGGGACGGTGACGCTGTGCTTCGCCGCCCACGACCCGCAACGCAACAATGCCGTGGTGCTGGGGGAATACCTGAAAGAGCGGGCCTAGGGCGCTGCCTTTCCCGATCTTTCCGGCCCCATGCCCGGGTCGTCCGTGAGGCCAGTCCGGATGCGGCCGGGCTGGCTTCCCGGGCGGTGGGCTTTGGCCTGAGGTCCGAAGCAAGAGCCCGGCCGTGGCCGGCTTTTCGTCCTGTGTCTTGCCGGTGCGCAGTTCCTTTTGGCGTTGCCGCCGGCTTCCCTCTGGGATGGTTTTGCCCGGTCGGGCGCGGCCTTGGCCGCGTTGGCTGCAAAAAATCCAGGGGACGGGAACGTCCTGACCCAGAGACGCTAAAATAAGCACGCTGCCGTGAAAGACGTCATTCCGGCGAAAGTCGGAATCCAGCAGGATAACTGGAAAAAACCTGGACCCCGGCTTTCGCCGGGGTGACGAGAAGAACAGGTGCAAGGTTTTAAGTTAACGCCAATGACGTCCTGACCCTTTGCCTTTCTGTCGGCTCCGTTGGTTCCTGAAGGTTGTTCCCTTCCGCTCCGCTCCTGCCACTGGTTTTGCCCCGGCGACACGGCTCGGGATTCTTTTTGCTGGCGGCTGGTTACATCCATTTGACGAAAAGAGAATATATCTGCTTTGTTTATATTTAAAAATTTCAAAATGTTGCATGCTTAATGCAAAAAATTTGCAATTTTGAAAGTATGTCTTTTGCATTGGACGGACGCGGAAAGGCTGCTATACTGTGAATTTGCCATACGTTACAGGATGGGCAGGCGCCTTGGCTGCACGGCGGAGCGAGGCGTCTGCCGACGTCGGGAAACTGCTGCGGAGGGAAGGAACCGCTACAGGGAAATGCGTTTGCCGGCATTCATGACGACGAGTGCCGGGCGCCTTTTCACGATGGAAGAAGCTTCAGTCAATTGCATCCGTAGTGAAGAATCTTCTCCGCGAGTTTGTTCAACAAAAATCTTTTGGCAAGCAACAATCAGTATGGGGAGCGTAATGAACGGTTTTTCCAAAACCAATGATGTTCTCGGGACAACGAATCGTGGCAACATCGCCGCGTCAGGCCTTTGTACGCTCTGTCGCGCCGACTGCGTGGGAAAATGCGAAACATGGCTGTCCAGCCTCAAAGGCCGCGCCATGCTGTACCCCCGCGATTTCGGGCTGGTTACGGCGGGCAGCGGCAATACGTGCCATGTTGGCGTAAGTTACAATTCGTTGCGGATACAGGGATATAATTACGGGGCAAAGGGGATGTCTTCCGGGCAGACCTCCAGCCCGGACGACTGTCTGTTTACCAATGTGAGCCTGGAGAGCGCTTTTGGCAATGGACTGAAGGCGCGCCTCCCCTTGATGACGGGCGCCTTGGGCTCTACCTTCATTGCGGCGAAATACTGGGACAGCTTTGCCACCGGCTGCGCCCTGACGGGAATCCCCATTGTCGTCGGTGAAAACGTCGTGGGCGTCGACCGGGAAGCCGTCATCGAAAACGGCAGGGTCAAGTCGTCGCCGGAGCTGGATCGCCGCATCAACGGCTACCTGCGCTTTTTCGACGGATTCGGGGCCATCATCGTGCAGCTCAACGTGGAGGATGCCCGCAACGGCGTGGCCGAGTACGTCATCGAAAAATTCGGCGACAAGGTCGTCATCGAGTTGAAATGGGGCCAGGGCGCCAAGAACATCGGCGGCGAGATCGAGGTTTCGAGCCTGGATTATGCCCTGTTCCTCAAGCAGCGCGGCTATCTGGTGGACCCGGACCCGGAAATGCCCGAGGTGCAGGAGGCGTTCCGGTCCGGCGCCATCAAGGGATTCGCCCGCCATTCCCGGCTGGGCTACACGAACGTGCCCACCGAAGACGCTGTCCGGGAAAACTTCATGGACAACGTCGCCTACCTGCGCAAGCTGGGCTACCGGAACATCTCCTTGAAGACAGGGGCCTACGGCATGGAAGCCCTGGCCATGTCCATGCGCTATGCCTCGGACGCCGGCTTGGACCTGCTCACCATCGACGGCGCCGGCGGGGGCACGGGCATGAGCCCCTGGAACATGATGGAGACGTGGGGCGTGCCGTCCATCCTGCTGCACGCCAAGGCTTACGAATATGCCGCCCTGCTGGCCGCCAACGGCCGGAAAGTGGTGGACCTGTCCTTTGCCGGCGGCTTTGCCCGGGAAGACCACATCTTCAAGGCGCTGGCCCTGGGAGCCCCGTTCACCAAGTTGATCTGCATGGGACGGGCCATCATGATCCCGGGCTTTCTGGGAGCCAACATCGAGGGGGCGCTGCATCCCGACCGCCGCGACAAGGTCAATGGAAACTGGGAAACCTTGCCCAAGACGGTCAAAGACATCGGGGCGACGCCGGAAGAACTGTTTTCCGCTTACGCCGACATCAAGAAGAAAGTCGGCGAACAGGAAATGAAAAGCGTCCCGTATGGCGCTGTGGCCATCATTACCTTGGTCGACAAGCTGAAGGCGGGATTGCAGCAGTTGCTGGCCGGAGCGCGCAAGTTCGGTGTTTCCGAGATCGTTCGAAACGACATTGCCGCGGCAAACCGCGAGACGGAACGGGAAACCCGCATTCCCTTCATCACCGACATTCAGGACGAGACCGCGCGCAAGATCCTTTTGGGGTAACGCGCCGCCATATGCACGAGTGGGCCTGGGTGCTGCGGAGCCTCCGCCGCAGCCCCAGGCCCACTCGTGCACGTCGCTATGCTTCGGAACGATCCGGCTCGGGCCTTCCGGCCGGCTCCTCCCGCCGGGCCGCGGCCCACACGGCCGCAAGCACCGCGTCCACGCCCTCCCCGGTCAGGGCCGACATGAACAGGATCGGCGCGCCGGAGGCTTCGGCCGCCGCGCGAAGCGCCTCCAGGGCCTCGGGCGCAAGCAGGTCGATCTTGTTGACCACCCGCACCTGGGGGCGCTGCGCCAGGGCCGGATCGAACAGGCGCAATTCCTCGTCCACCACGCCAAAGGCGTCCATGAGGCCCTCGGGCGCGGCGTCCTCGGCGGATACCAGGTGCAACAGCAGCCTGGTGCGCTCCACGTGGCGCAGGAAGCGGTGGCCCAGGCCCAGGCCTTCGTGGGCGCCCTCGATGAGCCCGGGGATGTCGGCCATGATCAGCCGGTCGCCCATATCGCCGTCGATGACGCCCAGGTTGGGGGTGAGCGTGGTGAAGGGATAGGCCGCGATCTTGGGCCTGGCCCGGGACACGGCGGCAATGAAGGTGGATTTGCCGGCATTGGGCAGGCCGATGATGCCCACGTCGGCCAGGACCTTGAGCACGAGTTTCAAGCGTTTTTCCTCGCCCGGCTCGCCGGGCTGGGCAAAACGCGGGGTGCGCATGGTGGCCGAGGCGAAATGCAGGTTGCCCTTGCCGCCCCGGCCGCCCCGGCAGGCCACGTAGGTCTGGCCCGGCTCGGTCAGGTCGGCCACGAGCCTGGGGCCTTCCCCGGCGTCCCCGCTGTCCTCGCCTGCCTCGACGGCTTCGTCATCCCCGCCTTGGCGGCCGGTCTCGGCCTCGGACGGCAGTTCGTAGAGTTCCGTGCCCACAGGCACGTCGATGACCAGGTCGTCGGCGGCCTTGCCGTTTTTCTGGCGGCCCATGCCGCCGGAGCCGTTTTTGGCCTCGTAGAGGCGCTTGAGGCGCAGGTCGTAGAGGGTCAGCAGGTTCGGGTCGGCCCGCAGGATCACATTGCCGCCCTTGCCCCCGTCGCCGCCGTCCGGGCCGCCCCTGGGGATGAATTTTTCCCGCCGAAACGACACGCAACCGGCGCCGCCCTTGCCCGAACGCACAGTGATGGCGGCTTCGTCAACAAAACGCATGATGCCTCCAAAAGTCGGGTCCATGCCCGAAACAAACATAATCCTGAATATGGCAGGGGAAAGCAATGGCAATCAGGTTTTTCGAGCCTATCCGAAAACCGGGCAATGCAGAACCGGTCATTTGCCGCACATCCCGCCGGAGGCAAGGAGCCGGCCAAAAAATGGGGGGCCCTGAAAGAGCCCCCGCGCAGGAGATGAAGGAGAGGTCAGAACAATAGGGAGGTATTGTCTGCTCGATCCTGAATTCATCAAAATCCGTGCCACCTTACGCCACGCCCCTGATAGGAAATTTTGCCTTAAGTATTAGCCACATAGTAACCGTATGAAAATGCAGGCGTTCCGTGTGTGCGGAAAAAGAATAAATTTGTACGGAAGAAGGATACTTTTTTACGGAAAAAATGGAATATCCATGCCTTGGGAACGCCATCCGCCTTCCGGACCCGCCGCTTCCGGCGCGCTCCCCAAACCAAGCCAAACCGGTCCGCCAGGGAGCCCGGCCGCTTACCGGCAAGGCCGGGGCGTGTCAAGGACTCGGGCCGCGAACCCGGGGCTGCCGCCCCACGGACAAACGCAAAGGCCGATAATTCGTTTCCAAACCGACGCCCCCGTGCTAACAGGGTTTACGGAGAGAAAGGAGGCAGCTATGGCCAGACGGGATATCGTGGTCATCGGCACATCCCTGGGGGGCGTAACGGCCTTGAAAAGGCTGGCGGGAGCGTTCCCCGCCGACATGCCGGCCGCGATCATGGCGGTCCAGCACATTCCTCCCGACTCCCCCTCCCTCCTCGATACGATCCTGGAGCAAGCCGGCCAGCTCAAGGCCGGCTTCGCCACGAACGGCATCCCTATCGAGCATGCCAACATCTATATCGCTCCGCCCGACCGCCATCTCCTGGTCCTGGACGACCGCCTGGAGTTGTCCCGGGGGCCGCGGGAGAACAGGAGCCGGCCGGCCGTGGACCCGCTTTTCCGGTCGGCAGCCGTATCCAAGGGGACCCGGGTCATCGGCGTTGTCCTGACGGGTCTGCTCGACGACGGCACGGCCGGCATGGAGGCCGTGAAGCGATGCGGCGGCGTGACCGTGGTTCAGGACCCCAGCGATGCGGAACAACCAGACATGCCGCAGAGTGTTCTCGACTCGAAGGTGGAGGTGGATTACTGCCTGCCTCTGGTCGAGATCGCCCCTCTTCTGATCCAGTTGATCGAGACCGAGGCCCCCGTGGGCTCGACCATTCCCGAGGACCTGAAGATCGAGGTCGAGATGCTTCGGGACGGCTACAGGGATCAACCCCAGTTGGAACAAACCGGCTCCTCATCCCCGTTTGTCTGTCCCGATTGCGGCGGTTCCCTCTATAAAATGGAACATACCGACGTTCCCCGCTACCGTTGCCGCATTGGCCACGCGTACTCGGCCAAGTCCCTCATGGCCGAGCAATCCGAGGCAGTGGAAAAGGCCCTGGTAACTGCCGCCCGAGCCCTGGACGAACGTGCCAAGTTCTATGAGCGCATGGCCCGCGACGCGGTTAAGCGAGGCAGCAATTCCATGACCAAAAGCTGGAAAGAGCAGGCAAAGGACCTGCGCGCCCAGGAGGAGGTCCTTCGCGATCTGCTGCTCAAAGGGGGGGGATACAAGTGATTGCGGCACACCCCTGAGGCCGCACGAAACCCCAGCCCGGGAACGCCCGGCCGCGTCACGGCCTGGTCGGCAGGGCGTATTTGCGGAAGAGGTCGTAGAGCCGGGACGGGGACAGGCCGGACAGGCGCGAGGCCCGGGCCACGTTGCCCTTGCTGGCCCGCAGCAGTTCCCGCAGGTAGCCGCGCTCGGCCTCGTCCAGGGCCTGGCGGCGGTATTCCTTCCAGCGGGGCACGGTCTCGGACGCGGCCGCGTCTTGAGCCTGGAGGGACAGGGAGGGCAGGGGCATGGCCTGGGCCGCGTCGCCGGCGCTGGCCTTGAGCACCTGGATGCGGATTTCGTCCGGCAGGTGCATGGGATAGAGCACCGGTTCGCCCCGATGCTGGAGCAGGACCCGCTCCATGGTGCTGCACAGCTCCCGCACGTTGCCCGGCCAGGTGTAGGCGGCCATGGCCTGGAAAAATTCCTCGGAAAACCCCTTGGTCGGCAGCCGGTAGCGCTCGCATAGCCGGTTCATGTAATGGATGGCCAGGGGCTTGATGTCTTCCACGCGCTCCCGCAGCGGCGGCAGGGTGATGACAATGGTGCGCAGGCGGTAGAGCAGGTCCTCGCGAAACGCGCCGCTGGCCGCCATGGCCGACAGGTCGCGGTTGGTGGCCGCCACCAGCCGAAAATCGCTTTGCAGCTCGTTTTTGGAACCCACCGGCCGGAACCGGCCATCCTGGAGCACCCGCAGAAACGTCTTCTGGATGCCCTGGGACAGCTCGCCGATCTCGTCCAAAAACAGGGTGCCGCCGTCGGCCAGGCGGAACAGCCCGTCCCGGTCCCGGTCCGCGCCCGTGAACGCGCCCTTCACATGCCCGAACAGCACGCTCTCCACCAAGGTCTCGGGCAGGGCGGCGCAGTCCACCACCACGAAATTGTTGTTGGCCCGGGGCGAATTGGCATGAATGGCCCGGGCGAAAAGCTCCTTGCCCGTGCCCGTCTCGCCGGTCAGCAGCACCGAGGCCTCGGAATCCGCGGCCTGGGCCACCAGGTCGAGACAGGCCTCGATGGCCGGCCCCACGCCCACGATGCCCTCGCGCCGCAGCACGGCCGGCGGCCGCCGGGCCGCCTTCTGGGCCCGGTATTCCAAGGCCCGCGTCAGGGGCAGGGTCACCCGGTTGGGCGTGAGCGGCTTTTGGATGTAATCCCAAGCCCCGGACCGGATGGCCAAGGCCGCGCCCTCGGGGTCCTCCTGGCCGGTCACGATGATGACCTCCGGAGCGCTGGGCGCGGCCTTGATCCGGGGCATGAGGTCCAGGCCGTAGCCGTCCGGCAGGCGCAAATCGAGCAGCACCACGTCCACCCGGTCCCGAACCAGGGCCAGCCGACCCTCCTCCATGGTGCCCGCCCACGACAACGTATGGCCCAGCCGACGCATCAGGCCGCCGAACGTCTCACGCAAAATCGCGTCGTCATCGATGAGAAGTATGTTGGCCATGTTGTGATGCCGGGGGGCGGAAAC
>CAZBER010000117.1:0-10085 GCA_964490985.1 uncultured Desulfovibrionaceae bacterium
TTCGATTCTGTTGCCCATTCGCAAAAGCCCTTGACATCGGGCGGGTCCATATAGGGTCTGGGGCAGCGCCCCAGCGGGTCCAGGGCAGAGCCCTGGCCGCCGGAGGCGACTCCCGCATCCCTGCCGCTCCCCGCGCCCCTACCGCTTCGCCGCAAAGCCCCAGCGGGCGAAGGCGAAGGCCAGGCCCAGGCACAGGGCGGCTTCGGTGGCGATGGTGGCCAGGGCCGCGCCCCGGGCGGCCAGGTGGGGGATCAAAAGCAGGTTGAGGCCGATATTGAGGACAGCGGCGGCGATGGTGACGCCGGCGTAGTAGGCTTCGCGGCCGAGCGCCACCAGGGCCTGGGTCAGGACGTAATTGGGCAGGATGAAGGGGAGCGAGCCCAGGAGCCAGGCCAGCAGGGGGATGGCGGCCTGGTATTTATGGCCAAAGGCCAGGGTGAGGATAAAGGGGCCGAGCAGGAGGCCCCCGACCAGGGCGGCCAGGGACAGGCCGGCCATGACCGTCACCATGACGAAAAAGGAGCGGCGAAAGGCGGCCCGGTCGTCCAGGGAGACGCGCAAGCGGCGGAAAAAGATGTGGGCCAGGGGCGTGGCCAGCATGACCACGCCTTCGATGAGGCGGTAGGCGGCGGCATAGTTGCCGACCTCGGCCGGATCCGGGGTGAGCTGGCGCAGGAGCACGATGTCGCAGCGGAAATAGATGGTGGTGGCGGCGGAGATGCACAAAAACGCGGCGCAGGGGGCGTAGACGTCGCGGCGGGGGACCAGGCGCGGCGTTACGGCCAGGGGCCGGGCAAAGGGTGTACACAGGGCCAGGGCCTGGCCGGCCAGAAGTCCGAGGAAAATGGCCGTGGGGCCGGGGGAGGGAACAAGCAGGGCCAGGCCGGCGGCCAGGGCTGTGGTGGTGCGGGTGACGGCGCGCCACAGGGCCTCGGCGGCGAAGTTGTTTTGGCCCTTGAGCAGGGACGAAACCAGGGCTGCGGCTGTAAACAGCGCATAATAGAGCACGGCCGCGGTCAGGGACCAGCGCTGGCTGGCCGGAAAAAGGGGAATGACGATCAGGCCGAGCAGGGTGACGACGGTAAGGTGGCCCAGGGCCATGGACATCAGGCCTGGCCGGCCGTGGGACACGTCCAGGCCGGCCCGGGCGGTTTCCCGGAAGAGCAGGGTGGAGAAGCCGCCGTCCTGGAGAATGGCGAACAGCGAGCCCAGGGTCAGGATGTAGGTGTATTCGCCGAAGACGGCCGGCCCGAGCACCCGGCCCAGGGCAAAGGTCAGGCCCACGGACACGGCCGCGGCGTAGAGGGTGGCGGCCCATTGGCTGGACAGGGCCTTGGCCAGGCCGGTGGTCATGGCTGGGGGCCTTCGAGGACCCGGCTCATGGCGGCGGGCAGGTCCCGGACCAGGCGGAAATGGGTGCAACCGGCGGCCATGCTAGAAATTGTCCTGCAACCCGGGGCGGTAGGGCAGGGGCTTGGGAGAGAGGTATACCGACAGGGGGGCGTTGCCATTGTCGTCGAGGGTCACGGTAAAATCGTCGTGGGTGATGGCGGGTCCGGCAAAGGCCGAGGCGTCGAGCACGGCTTCGATGCGCATGCGCACGTCGTCCTTGGACCACAGCTGCGTGCCCGGGCCGGACAACTCGAAGCGCACGAAACAGTTGGTAATGGGCTTGTCAAAGCGCAGGACCGCCATGCGCCGGGACATGAGCCCTTCCCACAGGCCGGAGCGGTTGCTGCGCAGGGTATCAAGGGTGCGGAAGGCCTTGCCGTCCAGGGAAAAGGCCATGCGCACGCTGTTTTGGCCGGCCTTGTCCGCGAAGATTCGGGGATAGGCGGCAATGCGCAGGAGTTTTATGGGATAGGCCGAACTGATGGGCACGGTGACCGAGCAGGGTCTGGCTTCGCGGCAGGCTAGGCAGTCCTCGCCCTCGTTTTTTCGGATGTTCTCGGCCAGGGGAAAGGCGGCCAGGGCCTGGGCTTCCTGGCTGAAGCTCGGCTCGAAGCGCAGCACGCCCGCTGCCTTGGCATTGAGCTCCAGGGTTGAGCCGGCCGGAGACAGCACGGGAATGGACAGGGACTGGCCGTCCACGGTCAGGCGCGGCCGGTTGAACGCGCCGGCCAGCTTGAGGGCGGCAATATCCAGGGACGGCCGGTTGCCCAGGGATGCCTGGGCCGGCCGGCCTGGCTCGAGATGCAAAAACGGGTCGATCAGGGCCGGGTCGAAAAAGTGGTAGGCCGGGGACCCGTCGGGATTGGCAATGGTAAAGACCGGCTCGATGCCGGGATAAACGGCCAGAAAGGCCGGCAGAGCCCCGGCCGGATTGGCCGGCCCCTGGGGCAGATCGGGCGCAGCCGGAAAGGCGTAGAGGGCATTGCCGGCCACCAGGCTGATGCCGGGCCGCCAGGTGGCCAGGGCGTTGTGGTCGGCTGCGCGCCACAAGGCGGCCTCGGCCGAACCCGGCCCTTGGGGCTGGCCGGCCAGGTTGGCCACCGGGCCGTAGTCCAGGCGCAGGCGCACCTGCTTGGCGGCGGGCAAGCCCGGAATGTCGTAGGTCCGGGTGATGAAGCGGCGTTTTTCCACATTGGCTGGCACGAGCCGGCCATCCGGGCCAATAAAGGACTGGCCGGTGATGATGTCCAGGGCCTGCCAGGGGCCGTCATCTGCGGCTGCGGACACGGTGACGCGGGAATCCGAGGGCACGCCTTCCAGGAACTGGGCGGCAAAGGAAAGGGTCAGCCGGGCGCTTTGTAGACTGGTGCCGGATGCGGCCACGAAGCGGTAGAGCACATGGCCGGGCTTGTCGGCATCGTAGTGCGACAGGGTGTGGTAGCGGGTGTCCGGGGCCAGATTTTCGGCTGCGTCGCAGTCGGCATAGAAGCGGTAGGTGGTGAAGTCCTCCAGATAGTTGGCCGCGCCGGAGGCGTCCGGGTACAGGGCCACGGGCGCGGTGCCGACCAGGCCCATGGCGTAGATTTTGTTGTCCTGGATGCGGGTGAGGAGCCTTGGCGGATACGGAGCCAGGGTGGGGGACAGGTCGCTTTGCAGGAGATGGAAGGCCCGCTTGTAGCCCTTGGGCGCATAGGTGGAAAGATCGTCAAAGACTCCGGGCAGATACCAGCGGGTGATGAGCTTGGGGTTGCGGTTGCTCTGGAAAAAGAGAAAGCCCACGTTGTTTTTGTTCCAGGCGAGAAAATCCGCCAGTTCCTTGTTGTAGGAGGTTTCGCGGCGGTAATAGTCGGGCAGGGACGCGATATTGGGGACGCTTACGAGCAGGCAGGCAGCCAGGCCGGCCAGGGGCGCAGCCCATTTCGCCTTGGCCTCGGCCACCTGGAGATATGCCAGCAGGCGGTCCAGCATGGCGGCCAGACCCAGGCCGGCCATGGCCAGAAGAAAGTAAAAGGCATTGAACACGTAGCGGGAGCTGAGTTCCAGGGACGTGCCTGCGGCCAGAAAGGCGACCAGGGGCATGACGGCCCACAAGCCGAACAGGGCCAGGCCCAGGCGGTTTTGCCGCCGCAGTCCCATGCCCAGGCCGACCAGGGCGGCCAGGGCCAGGGGCAGCCAGGGCAGGCCCCGGGGCGGGGCGGCATAGGCGCCGAATTCGGCCAGGGTGGTCCAGGCGAAGTCGGCCGGTATGCCGGGGGAACCGCCGCCGGATTTGAGCAGGATAAAGACGTTACGGTAGGCCGGCAGCCAAGGCAGATAGCATAGCCCGGCCACGGCCAGGGCCACGCCCAGGCACAGGGCCAGGCGCACGGCCCGGGCTCGGTCGAAATCCCGACGAGCCAGGCCCTGGACCAGGAAATAGAGCGCAAAAAGCCCCTGGGCGGCAATGTTGGTGGTGGCCATGTAGGACGTGTAGCACATGGCTGCCACAGCCAGGGCGTACAGCGCCCAACGGATAAGCCCCCCCTTTGTCAGGGCGCGGTACAGGGCCAGCAGGGAGAGCAGGGCCAGGAGCATAAACAGGCTGTAGGGCCGCAGCTCCCGGGAATAATGCATCTGGTACACGGAAAAGGCGGCCAGGGCAGCGGCGAAAAGTCCGGCCCGGCGGGAAAAGACCGCGCCGGCCAGGGCGTAGAGAGCCGCTATGGAGGCCGTGCCGCACACCACGCTCAAGGTGCGAAGCGCGGCGTCGCTTGGGCTGACGGCAAGCACCGCGTGGGTGGTGAGGTGATAGAGCGGCGGGAAAAATTCGCCGCCAATGTCCGAGGGGCCGACCACGGCCAGGGTGTGGAGCATCCGGGCCAGGGGCAGCCTGGCAATGCCGAGGGTGATGAATTCGTCCCACCACAGGGACGGCTCCCCCAGGTGGGCCAGGCGCAAGGCAGCCCCGGCCAGGACCAGCAGGCCAAGAAGGATGGCGTAGAGGCGTTTTTCGGTGGCGCTGTGCATGAAAACGGCTTTCCCGGCCCTTGAATCAGGGCCAAGGCCATTTAGCCAAGGTCCGGCGGGAACACAAGTTCAGGGGCCGTGATGACGCCGCCGGCCAGCACCCGGCCCGAGACGTCGTACAAAGCGGCCACCTGGCCGGGCGTGGGGATGGGAACGGGCTCGGCAAACGTGATGCGCAGGCCGCCGTGGGCATCCAGGCTGGCCGTGGCCGGCCGGGGGTGCATGCGGTAGCAGGTCTGGGCCAGGACCGTTTCGGGCCAGGCATCCGGCGGCACGAGCAGGTTGGCCGGCTCGGTGCGGCAGACGGTGGCGGCCAGTTCGGATTTGGGGCCGACTATCAAGGTGTTGGCGCGGGCCTGCTTGGCCAGGACATAAAGGGGTTCGCGCCAGGCAATGCCCAGGCCCCGGCGCTGGCCAATGGTGTGCCGCCACAGGCCCTGATGCCGGCCGACGACGGCGCCGTCGGCCAGGATGATGGGGCCGGGGCCGGACAGGGGTATGCCCCGGGATGCGAGAAAGGCGCGGTAGTCGTCGTCCGGCACAAAGCAGACTTCGCGGGATTCCCGGGCCAGGGGCGGGGTGAGGCCCAGGCGGGCCAGTGCGGCGGCGTTGTCGGCCTTGCGGCGGCCGGCCAGGGGAAAGACGGCCTGGCCCAGGGCCTCGGCCGGCACGAGGCTCAAAAAATAGCTCTGGTCCCGGGTGGGGTCTGCGCCGCGAAAAAGAGATACTTGGCCGCTTGGGTCCGTCTCCAGGCGGGCGAAATGGCCGGTGGCCAAATGATCCGCTCCGAGTTCCCGGGTTTTTTCCAGGAGCAGGCCGAATTTCATGCGCCGGTTGCAGACCGCGCACGGATTAGGGGTGTTTCCCGCGGCATAGGCGTTCACAAAGGGCGCGATGACCCGGGCCTCGAAGGCGGCGGAGAGGTCCAGGGCGAAAAACGGCGCGCCCAGGATGGCGCACTGGGCGGCAATGGCCTCGGCCAGGGCGCGTTCCTTGTGGCCGGGCGGCAGGAAATGGGCGTGCACGGCCAGGACGTCGTGGCCGGCCTCGTGCAATAAACCCAGGGCCAGCAGACTGTCCGAGCCGCCGCTGACGGCAACGGCGATGGTCATAACGATTTGAGGGGGCGCAAACGGAGTTTTGTTTCAGTCACCACGGCGAAATTGCTTATCCAGTCGGTCCGCGTTTCCAGCAGGTCGGCGATTTTTTCGGCTAAAACCGAAGGGGAATCAAAAAAGCGCAACAGGATGACGCCGCACAAGGGCCGGGATAGCGTGGAAAAAGCCAACTCCCCGAAATCTTTGTCAAAGGTCAAAAGGATGCGGTCTTCACGCTCGGCCATCTCCAGAAGCCGTCGGTCCTCAATGCCGGAAGCGACTTCCATTATCCAGGTCACATCATGCCCCCGCGTTCGCAAGAGGCGAACCACGCTGGCCGGGACGTTTTCATCAGCCAACAGCCGAAGAGGCGCGGCCATCAAACCGCCACAGGGAATACGCGTTCTTCTTCAATAATGTCGGCGGCATATCCTAGGCAGGCCAGGATGTCCTCCCGGGAGAGACCAGGATAGTTTTCGAGTACTTCCGCCTGGGTCCAGCCCTGGGCCAAAAGCCCGATGACCAGTTCCACGGAAATGCGCGTTCCCTTGATAATGGGCTTGCCGGCCAGCACCTGGGGATCGAGGGTTATGCGTTCCTTCCAGTCCATGGGGCACCTCCAGCCGTGCCGGCACCTTACCACACCCGTGAGGGGGCAATCAAATGTCGGCCGGCTCGGGCAGGCCGGGCAGGGCTTCGCCCAGCACCTTGGCCGTACGCAGGATGGTTGCCTCGCCAAAGGCCGGGCCGAAAAGCTGCATGCCCACGGGCATGCCCGAATCCCGGCCCAGGCCAACCGGCATGGACAATCCGGGCAGGCCGGCCAGGTTCAGCGAAATGGTAAAAATGTCGCTCAGATACATCTGTAGCGGATCGTCAGTCATCTTCCCGATGGGAAAGGCCGTGAAGGGCGAGGTCGGGCCGCAGATCACGTCACACTGCTTAAAGGCGTCGAGAAAATCCTGGCGGATCAGCCGCCGGACCTGGGCTGCCTTGCGGTAGTAGGCGTCGTAGTAGCCGGCCGAGAGCACATAGGTGCCGATGACGATGCGGCGCTGCACCTCGGCCCCGAAGCCCTTGGTCCGGGACAGCTCGTAGAGGTCGATGAGGTTTTGGGCCGAGGGATCGCGAAAGCCGTAGCGCACGCCGTCGAACCGGGCCAGGTTGGACGAGGCTTCGGCCATGGCCACGATGTAGTAGGTGGCCACGGCATAGGGCGTATGCGGCAGGGACACGGGCACGACCTTGGCGCCCAGGCCCTTGGCCGCGTCCACGGCCGCCTGGCAGGCCTGGCGCACCTCACCGTCCACGCCCTCGCCCCAGTACTCGCCGGGCAGGCCGATGGTCAGGCCCGACAGGTCGGCCGCGCCGGCGATTGCCGCTTCG
This sequence comes from uncultured Desulfovibrionaceae bacterium, assembly GCA_964490985.1. Taxonomy (GTDB): domain Bacteria; phylum Desulfobacterota; class Desulfovibrionia; order Desulfovibrionales; family Desulfovibrionaceae; genus Solidesulfovibrio. Next base: position 6,882 of record CAZBER010000117.1, read on the forward strand.
AAATCCGGCACATCGCGCGGGGCCGAGGTCGAATCCTTGGGGTCATGGCCGGCAACGACCGTGAGCATGGCCGCCGCGTCATCGGCTGTACGGGTCAGCGGCCCGATCTGGTCCAGGCTCGAGCCGTAGGCCACCAGGCCGTAGCGCGAGACCCGGCCGTAGGTGGGCTTGATGCCGACCGCGCCGCAAAAGGCGGCGGGCTGGCGGATGGAGCCGCCGGTGTCCGTGCCCAGGGCGGCAAAGCACTGTCCGGCGGCCACGGCCGCGGCCGAGCCGCCGCTGGAGCCGCCCGGCACCTTGGTGACGTCCCAGGGGTTGGCCGTGACCTTGAAGGCGGAATTTTCCGTGGACGAGCCCATGGCGAACTCATCCATGTTGGCCTTGCCCAGAATCACCGCGCCGGCGTTTTTGAGCTTCCCGATACAGGTGGCGTCGTAAAAGGGTACGAAATTTTCCAGGATCTTCGAAGCGCAGGTGGTGGGCGCGCCCTTGACGCAGATGGCGTCCTTGATCAGGACCGGCACGCCCCACAGGCGCTGGTCCGGGTCCGGGCCGGCGGCGTCCATGGCCTTGGCCTGGTCCAGGGCAGCCTCGGCCTGAAGGTTCAGGATGGCCTTGAGCCTGGGCTCGGTGGCCTCGATGCGCTCCAGGCAGGCGGCCACGGCCTCTGCGGCCTTGATTTCCTTTTGGGCCAGCTTGTCGCGGACCTGGGTCAGGGACAGCTTCACGATATCAGACATGACGCATCCTTTCGCGCTTGACTTCCGTACCCCATGGAGGGGGTCCGGGGGGAATCATTCCCCCCGGCGGGGCGCGGGGCAGAGCCCCGCATTCTCATGGTCTACACTATTTTCGGCACCACGAAGAACTGGCCGTCGGTCTGGGGGGCATTGGCGAGGATTTCGTCGCGGGTGCAGGTCTTGGTCACCACGTCGGGGCGGGTGACCGTGGTATGTTCCACCGGGCCGTACAGGGGCTCCACGCCCTGGGTGTCCACGGCGGAAAGGGTTTCCATGTAGGCCAGGATGTCGTCCATCTGGCCGGCGAAGCGTTCGATCTTGTCGTCATCCAGGCGCAGCCGGGCCAGCTTGGCTATTTTGGCGGCCTGTTCGGGGCGTATCTTCATGCCTGCTTCCTTGAAGTCGTTACTGGGCCGGCACGGCCTGGCGATGGGCCGGAACCGGCTGGACCGGCTGGCTGGGAGCCGGCTGGGCCGGCGCGGGCTGGGCCGGCTGCCCGGCAGGCGGCACAGCGCCGGCCGGCTGGGCAGGAGCCGCCGGGGGAGCGGGCGCATAGGACTGCTCGGTTTCCGGAGCGGGATTTTCCAGGGCCTTTTGCCGAATGGCATTGAGGCGCTGGCGGAACCCTTCAGGATCGAGCAGAACCGGGCCGGCCACGGACGGCCGGAACAGGTACATGGCCACATGGGCCTTGCCGTCCGGGGTGTAGGACAGGGGAGCCATGCTGAAGTCCATACCCGAGGCGGCCTGGGCCAGGCGGGCGCTGACTTCCTGGGGCGCGGCCCCCTGGGGCAGCCGGCCCACCCGGGCGGCCAGCCGGACGAAGTCGTAGCCCAGGGCTTCCCACAGGTCGGGGTGCTCGTCGCCTTGGGCGCGCATGGCGGCCACGAGATCCTGGGTGGCCTTGCCCTGGTTTTCCGGCCACCAGGCCCCGGGGCAAACGGCCAGGCGATAGTTCTGGATATTGATCTGAGACTTGGACGCGGCGGCGCGATTGAGGGCTTCGGTCCACAGCTGCGGGCCGAGGATGAGCAGGTCGTCGACCTTGTTGCGGAAAAAGATGGGCAGCACGCGGTCGGCCCGGGCCCACTCGTCGGGCAGGAACACGGCCCCGAAGCCGGGGCGTCCGCCGCCGGTCTTGAGCATTTCCGCCACCGTGGCCTCCCAGCTGCTGGGGTCCTGGGACGAATACACGCCCGTGGCCGTGACCTGGCCGCCCTGGCGCTGAGCGGCCTGGGCAAAGGCCTCGCCCATGGTCTGGCCGTAGCGGTCGCCGGGGCGCAGGATGGCGTACTGGGTGATGCCGTAGTCGGACAGGGACAGGCGCAACAGCGCCTCCACCTCGTCTTCGGCGCTGGGGAAAAAGCGCCAGGCATCGATGCCTTCCCGGGCCTCGCCCAGGGTCGGCATGAAGGCCAAAAACACGCGGCTTTGGAGCAGCCCGGCGGTTTCCAGCTCCTTGAGCGTCAGGCGATGCATGGGGCCGCCGACCAGGGAGACCTCGGGCGGCAGGTTGCGCAGGGTGTCCACCCAATTGGGTTGAGTGGCGTCGATGACCACCACGTCGATGGGCGTGCCGGCGGCGGACAGGGCGGCCTGGGCCGCCTTGACGCCGCGCTCCACCTTGCCGCCGAATTCCCGGAACGGCCCGCCCAGGGGCAGGATCACGGCCACGGTGTTGGCCGGCTTGGGAGGCTGGGGCACGGGCTGGGGCACGGGCGGCGCCTCGGGGGCTGGAGGCGGCGGAGGCGGCGGTGCGGCGGGCCCGAACATGCCGGCGCAGCCGGAAAGGGTGAAGCACAACACAAGGCCCGCAAGCCAGCGAGAAAACAGACGATGGGTGTGTGTCTTGGCGTCCATGGGCGAACCGGGGTTTGGGCGGCCGTTCCCGCCGTGGCCGGGCATGAAAAAACCTGACCCGTCCGGGGACGGGTCAGGTTTACTGATACGCGCATCGGCGCGCGAAGGCAAGATGCTTGGCGGATTGCTTATTTCACTTCGGTGTAATCGGCGTCCACCACGTCCTCGTCCGCGCCGCCGGACTTGGCCTGGCCGCCGGGACCGCCGGCCTCGGGGCCGCCCGGCGCGCCGCCGGCTTCGGCCTTTTGCTGGTAGAGCTTTTCGGCCAGCTTGTGGGAGGCCTGGGACAGTTCCTCGGTAGCCCGCTTGATGGCCTCGGCGTCATCGCCCTTGAGCACGTCCCGCAGATGGTTGACCTTGGATTCGATCTCGCCCCGGGTCACGCCGTCCACCTTGTCGCCCAGTTCGCTCAAGGACTTTTCGGTGGTGTAGACCAGGGTGTCGGCCTGGTTGCGAGCCTCGATCAGGGCCTGCTTCTTCTTGTCTTCCTCGGCATGGGACTCGGCATCCTTGATGAGCTTCTGGATGTCGGACTCGGACAGGCCCGAGGAGGCGGTGATGCGGATGGACTGCTCCTTGCCGGTGCCGGTGTCCTTGGCCGAGA
>CAZBER010000118.1:0-9964 GCA_964490985.1 uncultured Desulfovibrionaceae bacterium
ACCAAAGGGCTTTGCCCTTTGGAAACCCGTAACGGGTTCGCGGTGTTACAACACAAGCCCGCTACGGCCAAAAGCCGCGTTTGATTTTTGCAAAAACTTTAAACGTCAGTATTTTTTAAGAAAAAAATAACTATTCACGTGAGTTGGCCCTGGTATTTCTCTACCCTCTTTTCGAGGACATGACACGAGCCGCTCCTCAGCCGCCGCCAACCGGCGGGAACACCCCCACGCGGTCGCCGTCGGCCAGGGGCTTGTCCAGGCCGGCGGTGGCGCCGTTGACGAAAACGATCTTGATCTCTTCCTGGGGGATGCGCAGGCGCGTGAGCACCTCCAGGACGGTTTCGCCGGGGGTGATAGGAAAGGCGTCGGCGTTGCTCGGAGTCAGGGGAGCCAGGGTGGCGTAGCATTTGAGTTCAATGGGCATGGCGTCATCCTCTTGCGGACGATCGATCCGCGCGGCGGGTGTTCTTTTTCGGTTCAATAAAACACAGTGCAACCCCTGTCCACGGCCTGCCTGGCGGCTGCCCGCGTCCGTCCGCGTCGCCCGCGCCTGGACATGGTTTTCCCGCCCTGCCTTGACTCCTGCCATGATTCGTGTTTTTGGCTGGATACTGGTCCAAAAACGGATTCGGAGGCTTTGCCATGCCCATGACCGTCATCGAACTCCTGATGTCCCGCCTCAAGCAGATCGGCATCACGGATGTGTTCGGCGTGCCCGGGGATTTTTCTTTTGCCATTAACGACGCCGTGACCAATGACCCGCAAATGCGCTGGATCGGAAGCTGCAACGAACTCAATGCCGCCTATGCCGCCGACGGCTATGCCCGGATCAAGGGCCGGGCGGCTCTTTCCACCACCTATGGCGTGGGGGAGCTGTCGGCGTTGTGCGGCGTGGCCGGCTCCTATACCGAACATCTGCCGATTTTCCACATCGTGGGCATGCCGAGCGTGTCCACCCAGCGGGCCCGGCGCATCGTGCACCACACCCTGGGGGAAGGGGAATTCGACGCCTTTGCCACCATGACCGCGCCCGTGGTCTGCGCCAGCGCCATCCTCACCCCGGAAAACGCCGCCTGCCAGATCGAGCGCTGCATCGAGGCCGCCCTGACCCGCAACCGGCCGGTCTATCTGGCCATTCCCCAGGATTACGCAACCAAGCCCCTGGCCGGGGAACTGGTGTGCCCGCCTGAAGCCCTGGTCAGCGATCCCGAAATTCTCAAGGCGGCCGTGGCGGCCATTGCCGAGAAGGTGGATGTGGCCGGTTCGGCCGTGGTCCTGGCCGGCTATCTCATCGCCCGGCTGGGGCTGCGCCAGGTGGCCCGCGACCTGATCGTGCGCACGGGCCTGCCTTTTGCCACCATGTTCATGGACAAAACCGCCCTGGATGAGACCCTGCCCGGCTACGTGGGCCTTTACGACGGCCGGATCATGAACCCCGAGGTGCGCGAATTCGTGGAAGGGTGCGATTGCGTGCTGTCGCTGGGCGCGCTGTGGAGCGATTTCAACACCGGGGCCTTTACCGCCAAGATCGATCCGTCCCGCATGATCAGCGTCATGAACCACGAGGTTCGGGTGGGGCATGCCACGTTCCGCAACGTGGAGATGCGCGACGTCATGGCCGGCCTGGCCGCGGCCATCGCGCCCAAGCGCGTGGCCGGCCCGTCGGCCCAGGGCCTGGGCGAGCCCAAGGGCGGGCCGGACGATCCCATCAGCCCGGACTACCTGTATCCGCGCTGGGAGAAGTTCCTGCGGCCAAACGACATTGTCATGGCCGAGACCGGCACCGTGTCCATGGGCCTGGGATTTGCCCGCATGCCCGAGGGGGCGGAATTTTTCAACCAGACCCTGTGGGGCTCCATCGGCTGGGCCACGCCGGCCGCCTTTGGCGCGGCCCTGGCCGCGCCGGACCGGCGCACCCTGCTTTTCACGGGCGAGGGGGCGCACCAGTTCACGGCCCAGGAAATCGGCCAGTTCGGCCGCTATGGCTTAAAACCCATCGTCTTTTGCCTCAATAACGACGGCTATCTGATCGAGCGGCTCCTGTGCAAGGACCCCATGAGCGTCTACAACGACCTGGCTAGTTGGAATTACGCCCAACTGCCGGCGGCCCTGGGCTGCCAGGACTGGTACTGCGCCAAGGTCGCCACCAACGGCGAACTGGAGCAGGCTTTGGCCAAGGCCGAAACTTGCGGCGCCGGGGCCTATATCGAGGTGGTCATGCACAAGATGGCGGCTTCGCCCCTGGCCGCGAAACTCTCCCAGTCCATCCAGACCCTGTACGGCAACGCCAAATAGGATTGCCGCCCGGACAAGGGCCGCCGGACGCGGTCCTTGTCCGGGAATGACGCGCCGATGCTCTTGACCGGCGCGCTATTTTTGCAGGGCAAAGGGCCAGGCCGCAAGTCCTCCTTCCATGACCGTCACGTTGGTGTAGCCGTTGTCTTCCAGGATGCGCTCGGCTTCGTAGCCCCGCATGGACACCTTGCAGTAGGCCACGATGGGGGCGTTTTTGTCCGTGGGCAGCTCACTGAGGCGCTTTCGGAGCTGGCCCAGGGGAATGAGGGTCTCGCCCAAGCCCAGGCGCATTTCCCCGAATTCCTTGGGCCCGCGCACGTCGAGGAGATACGGCTTTTCCCCGGCCTCCAGGGCGGCTTTGACCGCCAGGGTCGAAACCCCGCGCATCATGCCTCGCATCTTGTTTTGCAGGACATGGGCCGTGGCGATGGCGTGGTCGATGGCCAGGGAATAGGGCGGGGCATAGGGCAGGTCGGCCATGGCCACCTCGTCCACGGTGAGCCCGGCCAGGACGGCCATGGCCATCTCGGCCGCCTGGCGGTTGACGTTGCCCGCGCCCACGCACTGAAAGCCCAGGATGCGGCCGGTGGCGGCGTCGGCCACCAGCTTGGACACGATGGGTTTGGTTCCCATGAAACCGGGCTTGTCCGGTCCGGCGTTGATTGCCGTGACCACCTCGTAGCCCGCCTCCCTGGCCCGGCGCTCGGACAGGCCCGTGGAGGCGGCGGCAAAGTCGAAGACCTTGCAGATGCCGCTGCCCACGGTCCCGGGAAAGCGGACCGCATCGCCAAGGACCGCGTTTTCGCCGGCCACCCGTCCTTCCAGATTGGCCAGGTCGCCGAAGGGGGCGAGCATCATCTGTCCGGTGATGCGGTTTTTGACCTCCACGCAGTCCCCGGCGGCGTAGATGTCCGGATCGGAAGTGCGCATGAAATCGTCCACGGCAATGCCGCCGGTGACCCCGATGGCCAATCCGGCGGCCTTGGCCAGGTCCGTGTTGGGGGCAACGCCCACGGCCATGACCACCAGGTCGCAGCCGATCTCCCGTCCGTCGGCCAGGCGCACCCCGGCCGCCTGGCCGTCCCGGTCCAGGATTTCGGCCAGGCCGATTCCGGTCAGGATGGCCGCACCCCTGGATCGAACGTGTTTTTCCACCAGCTTGGCCAGTTCCGGATCGAGAAAGCTCAAAATCTGGGGCAGGGCCTCCACCACGGTCACGTCCATGCCAGCCGTGACCAGAGCCTCGCAGGTTTCCATGCCGATGAGCCCGCCGCCGATGATGACGGCTTTTTTGCCGGAGCCGTTTTCGGCCAGGCCGCGCAGGGCGTCGGCATCGGCCAGAGTGGACAGGGTGGCCACGCCGGCAAGCTCCCGGCCGGGAATGGGCGGGATTTTGGGCCTGGAGCCCGTGGCCAGGATCAGTTTGTCGTAGGGCAGATGCCCGGTCTCGCCCGTGTCCAGGCGCTTCCAGGCCACGGTCCGGGCCTGCCGGTCGATGGCCGTGATTTCGGTGGAGACCATGGCGGTCACGCCCTTGGCCCCGGCGAAAAAGGCCGGGTCGCGCACCACTCCGACCGGGGTGCACAGCAGCTTGTCGCGCTCCTTGAAATCGCCGGCCACGTAATAGGGATAGCCGCAGGAGGCCATGGACAGCTCCGGGGTTTTTTGCAGGAGCGTGATTTCCGCCTTTGGATCGCAGCGTTTGGCCCGGGAGGCGGCCTTGGGGCCGGCGGCCGTGCCGCCGATGACGACGATGCGTTTTGTGGACATGGGGATTCTCCTTGTTTTCCCATGGAGGACGGTTGGCGCTTCGGTCTGGAAATCGCGCGCCGCTATTTAGATATTGTTCATATCGTAAATTAAACTGACAGGCAAGGACGGACTGCGATCTGGAAGAACACGGCTGCCGATAAGCGAGCAGGCTATGAACTTATTTGGATAAATAAAAGAGTAGGGAGAACAAAGGTCAAGGTGGCCAGAGGGTCGGCTGGGCACGTGAAGTTTATGTCATGAACGAACCGTATCCGCAAAAGCCTAGTGGACCGCCGCCTCCAGGGCGGCCAGGGTCTTTTGGGCCGTGTCCCGCCAGGTGAACCGGGCTTCGTTGGCATAGCCTTCGGCCACCAGGGCCTGCCGCAGCTCCGTGTCCATGACCACCCGGGTCAAGGCCACGGCCCAGGCCTCCACGGACGCGGGATCGACCAGAAGCGCCCCCCGGCCGGCCACTTCGGGCAGGGCCGTGGCGTCGGCGCAGACCACGGGCGTGCCGCAGGCCTGGGCTTCGAGCACGGGCAGGCCGAATCCCTCGAACAGGGAGGGAAAGGCCAGGGCCGTGGCCGCATGGTAGAGCAGCGGCATGTCCGCCCGGTCCACATGCCCCAGCCGTCTGACCCGGTCCGAGAGCCCCAGGCCCCGCACCTGGGCCTCGAAATCCTCGTCCCAGGCCAGCCCGCCGGTCAGGGCCAGGTCGCAGGGAATACGGTCGCTGACCTGGGCATAGGCGGCCAGGAGCAGGCCCAGGTTTTTTCGGGGCGAGATGTTGCCGGCATAGAGGATGAAATCCCGGTTCAGGCCTTTATCTCGGCGAAACGCGGCCACGGCCGCCGAGTCCACGGCTTTTTTGTAGATGGGGTCGCAGGCCAGGTGAGTCACGGCCACCTTGTCCGGGTCGGCCCGGGTCAGGCGCAGCAGGTCGCGGCGGGTATGGTCGGAAATGGCCAGCAGGCGCTCGGCCCGCCGGGCGCTGAAGCGTATGGCCCAGCGCATGTAGGCGGTATCCATGGTCCGGTACATGCGCAGGGTCGGGTGGAAGTAGCCCAGGTCCAGCATGGTCACCACAGCCGGGCAGGGGATGCCGGGGGGCATGTTCGACGAGGGGAAAAAGGCTGCGTCGATGCCCTGGCGGCGCATGGCCCGGGGCAGGCACAGCCAGTCGAAGAGCAGCCGGTTGCGGCAGGGGAGCACGATTTCCGTGGCCTCGGGAAACGTGCCCACATGGGACGGGCTGGGATAAAAAAGCACCAGCTCGTGAGCGGTCGGCAGCTCCAGCAGGGCCGCCACCAGCCCCATCAGGTATTCCTTGGGGCCGCCGGACGGATAGGCCAGGGTGCGGGCGTTGATGCCGATGCGCATACGTATTCCATTTCTCAATCATAACGTCAGTTATGATTGAGAAAAAAATTCTTTTTTCCGGTGCCTGCGGCGCTCTCTGCCGTCATGTTCATTTCACCGGATTAGCCGGTCAGCCCGTGCTTTTTGCGCGCCCACCAGCGCATGGGCTCCAGCCGGGCATTGATCTGGGTGGGCAGGCGGCGGCCGGTCAGGATGGCCCCGAGCTGGGCCACGATCGAGCCCAGGCGCACTTCCAGGGTCACGGCCTTGATCGCCAGTTCGTGGACCCAGCCGTGGCCGTGGCGGTGCTGGCAGGCGGCTGCCTCCCGGCAAAACACAGCCTGCCAGGTGGCGGTCTTGGCCGATTCGTGGAGCCTGAAGGCCGCCAGCACCCGGGGCAGGCGGGTGATGCGGCCGTGGCGGCTCAGGCGCTCGAACAGGTCGAAATCCATGCAATAGGAAAAGGCCGGATTCATGCCCCCGGCCTCCAGGTAAATCGCTCGCCGGAAAAACGTGGACTGCTGGGGCACGGCCATGGTGTGGCGCATCTGCCGGGGCGAGGGGAAGCCCACCATGTCGATCATGACCGGTCGGCCGGCAACGTCGGTCAGGACCGTGTCGCCCGTGACCATGGCCGCCTCGGGATGCCGGGCAAAGGCTTCGGCCACGGCCGAAAGCGCTGCGTCGTCCCACAGGAAGTCGTCGGAATTGAGCCAGCCCAGCACCTCGCCCGTGGCCCGGGCAAACCCCTCGGCCAGGGCCGCGGTCTGGCCCGCGTCCGGAGCCGAGCGGACGTAGGCCAGCCGGTGGCGGTAGGCGGCGAGGATATCGGCCGTGCCGTCGGTGGAGCCGCCGTCGAGCACGATGTGCTCCACATCCACGCCTTTTTGGCTGGCCACGCTGTCCAGGGTCTGGCGCAGGAATGGGGCCTGGTTGTACGATGGCGTGACAATGGAAATCTTGGGCAGCCGGTACGGCGGCAGGCCCGAGGCTTCGTGCAGGGCGTCGTACACGGCCTCGGCGCAGGCCTCCCAGGAAAACGCGGCCGCCCGGTCCAAACCCAGCTCGATCTGGCGCTGGCGCAGGTCCGCATCCGTGCCCAGGCGCGCCAGCATATCGGCCAGGGCCGCGTCGTCGTTGGCCGCAAAAGCCAGGCCGGCATACCCGGCCGCCTCGGGCAGCGAGGCCGCGTCGGCGAAGACCACGGGCACGCCGCTGGCCATGGCCTCCAAGATGGGCAGGCCAAAGCCCTCGTAGCGCGAGGGGAACACAAAGGCCGAAGCCGTCCGGTAGGCCAGGGCCAGGTCCGCGTCGGACAGATAGCCCAGGCAGGCCACCCGGCTCGCCTCCAGGTCTGGCGGAAGCAGGCGCATGAGCGCCGCCGCGTCGCCGTGGCCCGCCACCGCCAGCCTGGGGCCATGGCTCCCCAGCCGGGCCAGGGCGCGCAAAACCACGGCCAGGTTCTTGTGGGGCAGGAGGTTGCCCACGCACAGGATATACCCTTCCTCAAGGCCGTGACAGGCCAGGAAATCGGCCAGGGCCGGGGCGTCGTCCGGCTGCCTGGGCCGGAATCGGTCATGGTCCACGGCGCAAAGGGCGGTTGGGCGCACGCGCCTGGCCATGGGGCCGTAGGCCCGGATCAGCTCCCGCCGGGTAAAGGCCGAAAGGGTCAGGGGAATGGTCAGCTTTTTGAGGCTGGCCCGCTGGCGCAGGGCGAAAACGGTCCGGATGTGCCGGGGCAGGGTGCCGGGCAGGCGTTTCCAGACGATGTCGTTGACTACGCCCAGGCTGCGGCCGAAATATCCCAGGGGCAAAAGCCCGTCCGGGGCGTAATGCACGTCCGGATGGAGAAACCCCAGTTGCCAGCCCATGCCGGCCTGCTGCCAGGCATAAAGCGATGGCGCGTTCGCCGTGCGGGCCGCCAGCAGCCCCTTGGAGACGAGGTCCAGGGCGGTCTCGTTGACGAGAGGGCGGCCCGAGACCAAAATGATTTCGTCCTTGCCCGAGGCCAGCGCGGCCAGGCGGGGCAGGATGGATTCCAGGCAGCGGCCGATGCCGGTGCGCTTGGAATAGGAAAGGGAACTGGCGTCTATGGTGATGCGCATCTGCTTTGTCCGGCTGTCTGGCCGCCTGGCCGTCCGGAGTGCTCCGGCCGTCCCGGTCAGTTGACGCGTTGACATGCGTCAATTTGATCGAATATGCAACCGGCTCCATGCAGGCGTCATCCAAGCTCATGGCCGTGCGGCGGCCTCGGGCCGGCTCGTTCTGGGCCGCTCTGGCCTCGGGCTGCGACCCCGTGGCCTTTGTCCGCCACTTCTGGCGTCGCCGGGAGCTTCTGGCCACCTTTGCTCGCATCGAATTTCTGTCCCGCTACCACGGGGCCCAGCTCGGGGTGCTGTGGGGCCTGGTGTCCCCGCTCCTCACCCTGGCCGTGTACACCTTTGTCTTTTCCGTGATTTTCAAGCCCACCTGGGCCGGCGGCGGCCAGGGCGGGTTCCTGGATTACGCCTTGATCCTATTTACCGGGCTCTCCATCTTTGAAGTCTTTGCCGGCTGCGTCAACCGCACGCCGCGATTGCTTTCGGAAAACGTCAATTTCATCAAAAAGGTCCTCTTTCCCCTGGAAATCCTGCCCGTGGGCATCCTTCTGGCCACGGCTCTGGAATCCTGCGTCAGCCTGGCCCTGGTCGCCCTGGGCGTGCTGGCCACCAAGGGGACCCTTGCCTGGACCATTCTCCTGGCCCCCCTGGCCTACGTGCCCTTGATCATGCTGACGCTCGGCGTGTGCTGGTTCCTGGCTCCTGTCGGCGTTTTCCTCAAGGACCTGGGCAACATGGTGGCCGTGGCCGTGCAACTCTATTTTTTCGCCACGCCCATCCTCTATCCGCTCTCTGCCGTGCCCGAGCCCTACCGCTCCATCCTGGCGCTTAATCCTCTGCACCCGGTGGTGGACCATCTGCGCCGCACCATCATCTGGGGCCAGGCCCCGGACTGGGCGGCCCTGGGCCTGGTCACGGCCGTTTCCGCCGCGATCATGCTGGCCGGCTACGCCTTTTTCACCAACATCAAGAGGCTTTTCGCCGATGCCGTCTGACGCCGCGCCGGTCATCGCCGCCCAAGGCGTGTCCAAGATGTACGAGCTCTACGCCCGTCCCCAGGACCGGCTGCGCCAACTGCTTTGGCCCGGCAAAGTGCCGCTGTACCGGGAACACTGGGCGCTTCGCGACGTGTCCTTCGAGGTGGCCCCGGGCGAGGCCTTTGGCATCATCGGCAAAAACGGGGCCGGCAAGTCCACCTTGCTGCAAATCCTGGCCGGCGTGCTGGAGCCCAGCGCCGGCGAGGTCGTGCTGCCCGAACGCACCACGGCCCTGCTGGAACTGGGGTCCGGGTTCAAGCCGGAATTCACCGGCCGCCAGAACGTCTACGTCAACGCCGCCGTGCTCGGCATCCCCCGAACCGTGGTGGAATCGCGCCTGGACGACATCGCCGCCTTTGCCGACATCGGCCCCTATTTCGACCAGCCGGTCAAGACCTATTCCAGCGGCATGTTCCTGCGCCTGGCCTTTGCCGTCACCACCAGCCTGGAACCCGAAGTGCTCATCATCGACGAGGCCCTGGCCGTGGGCGATGTCTTTTTCCGCCAGAAATGCTACCAGCGCCTGGAAGGACTCCTGGCGCGCGGCACCGTGGTGGTGCTCGTGTCCCACGCCATGAACGACGTGGCCCAGTTCTGCCACAAGGCCCTGCTCCTGGAACGCGGCCGGGTGGCCTTTTGCGGGGACGCGGCCGCTGCGGTCAAGCGCTACATGGTGGGCGACGCCGGCGGCTACCGGCCCACCGCGCTGTCGGACATGGCCCTGGCCGTGGACCTGCCCCCGGAAGCCGAAACCGCCGATTTCTGGCCGGCCCCCGAGGCCTTTGTCGATCTGTCCGACGTGGCCGCGGCGGAAAACGACTGGGCGCGCTGCACCCACGTGGCCATCTGCGACAGCGCCGGCCATGCCTGCCGGGCCTTCGAGCAGGGCGAAACCGTGTCCGTGTTTTGCCGCTATGCCGTTTGCCACGACATCGAAGTGCCTGTGGCCGGCGTGGAACTGGTCAATGACAAGCGCAGCATCGTGTTCGGCAAAAACACCCTGCAATTTGATTGCCCGCACCCCACGGCCACCCCGGCCGGCAGCCGGCTGCGCGCCCGCTTTGACATCAAGTTGGACCTGGCCCCGGGCGAATACACCATCAACCTCGGCTTCTCGGCCCTAAGCCGCGAGGATTTCGAGCGTCGCAGCCAACTCACGCACCAGGAGCTGGATAGCCGCATCACCGTCATTTCCATCCTCACCCGGGCCGGCGATTTCCTGGTCACCTTCCGCAGCCGCGACACCACGCCCGTGCAACTGACCCACCACGGCATCGCCAACCTGTCCGGCCAGGCCGCCATGGCGCTTTACGAAGGCGACGCGGTGGAGGATAGGGGCGGGGAAGGATAGGGGCGCTGCCTCGGTGGATGCCTCCGGCGGCCGGGGCGCTGCCCCGGACCCTGCCAGGGCTCTGCCCTGGA
>CAZBER010000119.1:0-9928 GCA_964490985.1 uncultured Desulfovibrionaceae bacterium
CTCGCGCAGCCGCTCGATTGCCGCGTCGTGCCGCGCGTCCACCACGAGGTGGAACCCGCCGAGCCCCTTCACTGCCACGATGAGGCCCTGCGAAATCGCGTTCGCGGCGTAGCGCAGCGCCTCGTCCGCCTCGTACAGGCACCGCCCGTCGGGCGCCCAGAGCTGAAGCCGCGGGCCGCAGGCCGGGCAGGCGTTCGGCTGGGCGTGGAAGCGGCGGTCGCGCGGGTCGTCGTACTCGGCCTGGCACGCCGGGCACATCCGGAACTTCGGGCACGTCCGGAACCTCGGGAACCACGGGCACGCCGGCCACGCCCGGCACGCCGGGCGCCCCGGGCTCTTCGGGCGCGCCGGGAACGACAGGCGCCGGCACGCCGGGTACGCCCGGGTCTTCGGGCGCGACCGGCACGGGCGGCCCGTCCGGAACCGGCGGCGCGGCCGGTTCGGGCGGTTCGGGCGGCGCTGGCGGCGCGGGTGGAGCCGGCGGCGCGGGCGGCGGGGGCGGCGGCGGTTCGTAAGACCTGCCCAGCCGCGCCTGGATTGCCGGCATCATTTGCAGGGGCCGGGGGACATTCCCCGGCCCCTGCGGCGTTTTGGGAGTGCGGCATGAAGCCGGGGTGATGGTGTTGAAGAACATGTTTTCTGTTTCAAACCGATATCTGACAAGCGGTATCGAAAAAGTTCAAAGAAACGAAGCGGACGGCGCACCGAAAGATCAGGCATGCGGTCTGTCGGTGCGGTTTGCAGGCGGCAAGGCGATTGACAGCAGCTGCCTTCTGTTTCATACGCAAAAATGGAACATCCTCGCACACCAGTGCGTGGGGACATCCCCACAGGGGAAAGGAGGCATTATGAAATCGCTTTCCATGCTCATCGGCATCGCGGCCGTGTCCCTGATGGCCGGCACGGCCGGCCTGGCCACGGCCCAGACCCAAGGGACCAGACAGCCGGGGCCGGCAGGCTCCAGCCCAGGGCAGCCGCCCGCCATGACCGGACAACAGCCGCCGGCCATGACCGGGCAGCAACCTTCCCCTGGCATGACCGGGCAGCAGCCGCCTTCCACCATGTCCAGGCAGCAGCCGTCCCCGGACATGTCCGGCCAGGAACAGCCGGGCATGCCCAAGAAAGCCGCCAAGGGCCACAAGGCCAAGAAAACGAGCGGCAAAAAGGCCACCATGCGCTCGCGCGGGGAATCCGGATCCGGGTATCCGCACGCGGACCAGGCGCCGGGCAATGTGCCCAGCCCGCCGAACGCCATGGGTTCGGGGGTCACGGGCTCCGGGGCGCAGCCGGCTCCGGTGGCCCCAGCCTATCCGCCTTCGGGTCCCACGGGCACGGGCGCTCCGGGTTCCATGACCCCGGGCGCCATGCCGCCGGGGTCCACGGGCACGGGCATGCCCGGCTCCACGGGTTCGGGGTCGTGATGTCTGCGCTGCCTGCGGCCTGACGGACGGGCAAACGAGCCCACGGGGTCCGGGAGCGCGCTCCCGGACCCCTTTTTATCATAGGGACGGCCAAGCGGCAGCAAGTTGATGTTGTTGCAGAATATCCTTGTGCTGCATGCGGCTTCTCCTTGTGTGGCGGCAAAAAAATTCAAAGAAATGCAGCGAAATGGCGGCCATAATCCGAAAGTCCGGCAGGGGGCATTGCTGTCCTGGTGCGGAGCGGCGATTGACAGGAGCCGGTTTCTGTTTCATAGGCGAACCTGGAAGATCCCCGCACACCAGTGCGCGTGGATGTCCCCGCAAGGGGAAAGGAGGCATTATGAAATCGTTTTCCATGCTGATCGGCATCGCGGCCGTGGCCCTGGTGGCTGGTACGGCCGGCATTGTGGCGGCCCAGTCCCAGGGAACCGGCCAGCCCGGCGCGACCACGTCCACGTCCCCCGGCATGTCCGGCCAGCCTTCCGCCGCCCCGGCCCCGGCCGGGCAGTACCAGCCGGGCGCCCGGCCCATGGAGACGGACAATCCGCCCAAGTTCCCGCCCCAGGGGCAGTCCGGTTCCGGCTACCCACAGGCGGACCAGCCGTCGGGTTCGGCCTCCGGCGCGTTGCAGCCGAAAACCTCCCCCGAGCCCTCGGGCTCCTGAGGCCTTGCCTGGTTTCGGCCGGGTTGACGAAAATACGCTCCGGCGGTCCGGCAGGCATCCCCGAACCGCCGGGGCGCGTGTTCCCCACCCATCCGCGCCTGCGGCCTGCCACGGCAGGAAAAGGAGGTGTCATGAAATCGCATCCCCTGATCATCGGTCTGGTGGCGGCGTCTTTTGTGGCTGGCCCGGCCAGCGTCAGTTGGTGTGGCCCGACGGCCGAAACGGTTGCGGCCAAGGCGGCCCTGGTGGCCCAGGCCGGCGCGCCCGGCAGCGCCACCGGCAAGGGCGGGGCTCCGGACGGGGCCGGGCCGTCCGGTTCGTCCATGGGCCAGCAGCCCCAGGGACAGCGGCGCATGCCGGGTCCCAATGCCCCGCCTGAGACCCAGGGCGGGGAAGGGCAGTATCGCCGGGGCGGCAAATTCCCGCCCCAGGAGCAGCCCGTGCAAGGCCTGCCGCCCACGGGCCGGACCGCGCCGGGCCAGACCATGCCCGGGCAGACCATGCCGGGCCAGCCGCCTGGACAGACGGGACCCGGCCAGACCATGCCGGGCCAGACCCCGACGCCGGGCCAGCCTTCCGGCCAACCCACGGGCGGCGCTTCGTAGCCGCCCTGCCGTGCCGGGGCCGGCTCTCGGCCCCGGCACGCGCCAAGACCGACCCGGCCCATTGCCAAGTCGCCGGACCCTGCTATGATGGCTGCAAGTCGGCGCGGTGCGGGG
Organism: uncultured Desulfovibrionaceae bacterium; assembly: GCA_964490985.1. Lineage (GTDB taxonomy): Bacteria > Desulfobacterota > Desulfovibrionia > Desulfovibrionales > Desulfovibrionaceae > Solidesulfovibrio. The sequence goes on from CAZBER010000119.1 coordinate 2,805, forward strand.
GGATGGCCGCCGGTCTTTGCCATCAAACCGTAATTTTCCTATCCTATATTCGGCGCGGAGCGGACGGATGCCGGCCCGTTCGTTTGCAAGGAGGACGCCATGCACCACGGACGCAAGCCGCACGGGCCCAAATCGCGCAAGCGCAAGTTCGAACTGGTGTTGCCCCGGGTCGAGGCCCTGGAGGCCCTGACCCGCCTGACCGGCCCGGTCCCCCAAGGCAATCTGGTCATTGGGGAGGAAACCGTTCCCCTGGAAGACTTCACCAGCCTCAAGGTGACGCTGAAAAATTTCGGCGCTTCCTCCCTGCTCAAGGTGCGCCTCAAATACCCGGCCCTGGGCGTGGCGGCCCTGCCGTCCCAGGCAGCCATGGAGGCCGAGGATGCCGCCGTGGAAGCCGCCGCGGCCGCCCGTCCGGCCGAGCCCGAGGCCGAGCCCGAGGAAGCCGGCAAGCCCAGGTACAAGGGCCTCAAAAAGCGCATGAGGCACACGTTCAAGGCCGTGCTGGCCGCCCTGGGAGCCGGCATGGCCCCGGATATGGCCCTTTTGGACGAATTTATCGCCGATTGCCGCCTCATGACCTCGTTTCCGGGCAAGGGCGACGCCTTCTATCCGGCCTTTGACGCCGAGGTGGACCGTCTCAAGGCCGCGGCCCTGGCCGGCGACATGGAAGCCATGATCGCTGCCGCGGCCGCCCTGGACCGCATGAAAAAGGAATGCCACAGCCGCCATGCCTGATCCCCAAATACTGCATGCCGTCAGCGGCGGCGAGACCCGGTGCGTGGAAATCGACCTGTCCCGGGTGGAGCGCGCAATCACCGAAGAGGACCAGCAGGCGTTTGCCCGCATAAACGACACCACCCTGACTCCCGAGCAGGTCCGGTTCATCGTCAATCCGCCCCGCACCTATCCCAGGCAGGAGTACGTCCTGGCCGTGCACTGGCATCCCGAGCACGTGCCCATGGAGCTTTTGGCCCAGCGCCTGGACAGGCTCTATCCCAACCGCCTGGACGAGCTCGTCATCCCCACCCAGCACAACGTGCTCATGCAGTATGGCGATTTCTGGGGCGTGGAAGTGGACTGCTACTCCAGCGGGTTCAACCGCAAGGTGCAGCTTCTGCTCCACTTCAAGAGCCTGGATATGGAACGGGCCGAGGTGCTGGTGTCCATGCTGCGCCACACCCACCGCTACCGGGCCTCCCAGTTGTTCGAATACCTCGACGCCCTGTCCGAGCCGTCCCAGGAGCACCGCCGCCAGCTGGCCGCCTCGCGCACCAATACCGAGGAGGACCTGGTGGCCTTTGTGCGCATCCAGGCCGAGAAGGTCAAAAAACTCCTGATCGAGCACGAGGCCGACCTGCCCGAGGATGTCTACAAGAATAAGCTCGTGCGCAACTTCCTGGACACCCTGCGGTCGCGCTTTGCCGACCGGCTGGTCAACAAGGTCCAGGTCTACGCCAAGGCCGTCAAGGACATTGTCAAGGAAGAGTTCTCCCTGGCCTATTTCTACCGGGCCACGGAGATCATCGAGGAAGCCCGCGCCCTGGGGGCCGGCATTGTCATCCCCCACCCCGAGCAGTTCTGGCCCATCCTTCTGGCCGACTACGACGTGGACGGCATCGAGGTCTGGAATCCCCAGTCCCAGCAGTACACGGAATTTCTGATCAACGTGGTCAACCGCCGCAACCGCATGGGCTGGCACGGCAAGCGCCCCATCCTGATTTTCATGGGCGACGACTGCCACATGAGCGAAAAGACCCGGGACCCGTCCGAGCAGGACGCGGAAAAGGCCGGACGGGAGATCGGGCTCCAGCCGGCCTGGCATGACTACGCCATCCGCAAGAGCCTGATCATCAATGGCGTGAGCCGCCGCAAGATCATTGCCGAGTACCGGTCCAGGCTCGGCTGACGGCTTGGCGGCCCTGGCGGGAAAACCGGTCCGCCTGTTGAAGGAACGCAATTGTTTCCGTAGGTTGGCTCCGAACGCAAACAACGCGCCTGTCCCGAACGTCGGGTGCGGGCTTGCAGTGCCTGCGTAAAGAACACGAGCGGCTCTTGCAAAAGAGTCGCTTTTGAAGCCTTCGGCGACCAAAGGGCTCCGCCCTTTGGAAACCCGTAATGGATTCAGGGTCCTTTAGCGTAATGTCCGTTGCCGGTGCACGGTACGTTTGGTTTTTGCAAAAGCCTCATGGCCATGTTTTTTAAGAAAAAATAATAGGTTACCTCAAATTTTGCAGAGACGGATTTTGAGGACGCACACCAAGGGAGGGGGTCGTGGAGAAGGAATCCCGGTTCAAGTTTGAGTCCATCCAGGACGCCGAGACCTTGCGGCGCTACCTGGAGGCCATCACCGCCGGCTTTGCCGCCGGGGAAATCCGGTTTTCCAGCCGCGAGGGCGAACTGGCCCTGCATCCCAAGGGACTGATCGGCTTTATGGTGCAGGCCAAGTCTGCGGGCGGACACATGAAGCTGCACCTCAAATTCTCCTGGCGCGAGGGCTCCGAGGAGGAACAGGAAAGCGACAACCTGACCATCGCGGCCGGCGGGGCCGACTCCTGACCCCATTTCCAAAGCATCAGGGCAATGAACACGAAGGCGCACAAAGCCGCAGGCGCCGGAAAAGAGAATGTTTTTTCTCCATCATAACCGACGCTATGATGGAGAAATGGAATGAGGCAATCCCGGAGGGGCCATGCGCATCCTGGAAGGCATCGAGGAAAACTTCCGGTTCATGGTGCTTGAGGTCTCCAAGCAGGTGGCCAGCGCCCTGCAGGTGGTGGAGCGGCCCGATCCGGACCGCATCAAAAGCATCGAGAGCCGCGACGACTACATCGACAACCTCAAAAGCGTGATCGAAAACGCCTGCTGGGGGCGCATCTACAGTTCCCGGGACGACAACAAGCGGACGCTCGACCTGGTGCGGGCGGCCAACATCATCAACATCAACCTGGAACGCATCGCCGACTATGCCGTCAACATCGTGTCCCAGGTCCAGTACCTGACCGACCCCAGCTTCATTCGCCGCTACGCCTACCGGGAACCCTTCATCGATGTGGACAAGGCCTTGGGGCTGGTGTTTTCGGCCCTGACCCGCCAGGACGTGCGCCTGGCCCTGCGCATCTGCCGGGCGGAATTCTCCCTGGACTCCCGGTTCAAGGCCGCCTTTGACGCCATCCTGGCCGACCTGCGCCGGGGCGAGTCCCCGGAAAACGCCATCTCCTGCTTCAACATCTTCCGCTACCTGGAGCGCATGGGCGATGCGCTTTTAAACATCGGCGAGGCCGTGATTTTTGCCGCCCTGGGCGAGAAGCTCAAGATTCACCAGTACCAGGCCCTCAAGGATTCCCTGGAGCAGGGCGGGGTGGAGATGCCGGAGCTGGCCGGCGGGTTTCATTCCATCTGGGGCACCCGGTCGGGCTGCCGCATCGGCCGGGTCCAGGAAGAGGGCCCTGGCCCCCGGTCCAAAGGCGTGCTCTTCAAGGAGGGCAATCCCCAGAAGCTGGCCAAGGAAAAGGAGAACATCGAGCGCTGGGAGCGCCTGGCCCCGGGCCTGCCGCCCCGCATCCAGGCCTTTCAGACCGATGGGGAATCGGCCTCCATGCTCCTGGAATACCTGGGCGGCTGCAACATGCAGCAGGTGGTGCTCACGGCCGAGCGCGACATCGTGGAAAACGCCTGCTTTCTGGTGGAGCAGACGGCCGGCGGCCTGTGGGAGCAGACCCTGGTGCGCCGCCCGGTGCCGGCCGGTTTCGTGTCCCAGTTGCGGACCCGTCTGGACGACGTCTTCCGCCTGCATCCGACCCTGAACCGGGAGCGGATGGAGCTGGCCGGGGTGGCTGTGTTGTCCCTGCCCGAGCTGCTTACCGCCGCCAGCGAGGCCGAAAAGGGGCTGGAAGCGCCTTTTTCCGTGTTCCTGCACGGCGATTTCAACCTCAACAACATCGTCTACGACCACACGGCCCAGCGCATCCATTACATCGACCTCCACCGTTCCAAGGAAGGGGACTATGTGCAGGACGCGTCCGTGTTTTTGGCGTCCAATTTCCGGCTGCCGGTCCTGGAAGTGAAGCTGCGGGCTTCGCTGGAGCTGGTCATGCGGCGGTTTCTGCGCTTTTGCCGGGGATTTGCCGCGGAACAGGGCGACGCCACCTTCGAGGCCCGGCTGACCCTGGGCCTGGCCCGGGCCCTGGCCACCTCGGCCCGTTTCGAGATGAACCGCTTGTTCGCCGAGGCGCTTTTTTCGCGCGGCGTCTACCTCCTGGAACGCATAGCCGCCCACGCCGGCCGCCCCTGGGAGAGATTTGTTTTTCCCGACGCGGTGCTGGTGTATTAGGGGCTTGCTCTTTGAAGTGCTCCCCGCGTGCGCGGGGATGATCCTCCATAAATAGCAGGCCTTACCTTACGCCTTTGTCTCCTCCTCTCCCTCCAGGCCATAGCCTGCCGGCTGCTCGAAGCCGTCCTCGCCGCAGCCTTGGGCCGGGCCGAAGCGTTCCTCGTAGGCTGCGCCCCAGTGGCGCATGGCCAGGAGGATGGGGGTCAGGCTCTTGCCCAGCTCGGTCAGCGAATACTCCACCTTGGGCGGCACCTGGGCATAGACTTCCCGGTGGACCACGCCGTCGGCCTCCAGCTCCTTGAGCTGGCGGGACAGCATGCGCTCGGTCATCTCCGGGATGGCCCGCCGGAACTCGGAAAAGCGCAGCACCCCGGTTACGGCCAGGTGGTAGAGCACAATCGGCTTCCACTTGCCGCCCATGACCGCCAGCGTCAGCTCGAAAGAGCAGCGATAGCGCTTGTCGCCGAGTCGTTTGGTCTTGCAGGCCCGCAGCATGTCGTCCCTCCTGCCCCGCCTGTTGGTGGCGGACAAAAAAACCGTACTTGTCGAACCGGCCGGCTTGGGCCATACCCTGGACCAATCCCCGGATCAACGGGGTAAGGGAGGTCTCCATGCAAGCGATCATGGCCAAGGGCGGCTTGACGCCGGACATGCCGGGCGCGTTTTTTCTGGCCCAGGTCCCGGAGCCCGAGCCGGGCGAAAACGATCTGCTGGTTCGGGTGGCGGCCGTGTCCGTCAACCCGGTGGATACCAAGGTCCATGCCCGCATGGCAAAAGGCGAGGAAAAAATTCTGGGCTGGGACGCCTGCGGCGAAGTCGCGGCAATTGGCCCGGCGGTGCAAAGCTTTGCCCCGGGCGACCGGGTGTACTACGCCGGCGACGTGACCCGGCCGGGCTGCGACGCACACTATCATCTGGTGGACTGGCGCATCGCGGCCAAGGCCCCGGCCGGCCTGGACGACGCCGCGGCCGCGGCCATGCCCCTGACCAGCCTGACGGCCTTCGAGGCCCTGTTCGCCCGACTGGGGTTTGCGCCCGAACCCGGGGCCAACGCGGGCCGGGACCTCCTGATCATCGGCGGGGCCGGGGGCGTGGGCTCCATGGCCATCCAACTGGCCAAATGGGCCGGCATCCGGGTGGCGGCCTCGGCCTCGCGGCCCGAGTCCGTGGCCTGGTGCCGGGAGTACGGCGCGGACGTGGTGGTGGACCATGGCCGCGACATGGCCGAACTGCTCCAGGAATCCGGCATGCAATGGGCGGACGCCATCTTTTGCACCACGCACATGGAAACGCACTGGCAGGCCATGGCCGCCATTGTCCGGCCCCAGGGCGCGGTGTGCCTGATCGACGACCCCGGCGGCCCGTTGGACATCACGGCCTTCAAGTCCAAAAGCGCGCGCCTGTGCTGGGAATCCATGTTCAGCCGGTCCATGTACGCCACCCCGGACATGGCCGAGCAGGGGCGCATCCTGGCCCGGGTGGCCGGGCTGCTCGCGGACGGCGCGGTGCGGCCGACCCTGGCCCAGACGCACAAGGGGCTCGATCCGGCCGTTTTCGCCGAGGCCCATGTGCGGCAGCGTTCCGGCCGCATGATGGGCAAGCAGGTCGTGGTCTTTTAAGATCGCGCCTAGGCTGCCCTTGCCGCAGGGCTTGGTTAATGTCATACCGTTGTCCGATCCCCCGCGCCGCCATTTTGGGGCGCGGCCAAGCCAAACAAAAGGAGCGGAGCATGGAACGGCGCGAGCTTGGACGGTCAGGGCTCAAAATAGCTCCCCTGGTCTTTGGCGGCAACGTGTTCGGCTGGACAGCGGACGAAGCCACGTCGTTTGCCTTGCTCGACGCCTTTGTGGCGGCGGGGTTTGATTGCATCGACACGGCGGACGTGTATTCGCGGTGGGTGCCGGGCCATACGGGCGGCGAATCCGAAACCGTCATCGGCAAGTGGCTGGCCCGGTCGGGAAACCGGGACAAGGTGGTCATCATCACCAAGGTCGGCATGCAGCCGGGGCCGGACGGCAAGGGGCTGTCCCGGGAAACCATTTTGCGCGGGGCAGAGGCGTCGCTTACGCGGCTGCAAACGGATTACATCGACATGTACATGTCCCATGCCGATGACCCGGTCACGCCCTTCGAGGAGACGTTCGAGGCCTATGGCCAACTGCTGGAGGCGGGCAAGATCCGGTCCCTGGGGGCCTCCAACTATGCGGCGGACCGCCTGGAAATGGCCCTGGCCACTGGCCGCCATATGGGAAGTCCGGGCTACCAATGCCTGGAGCCGCTGTACAACCTGTACGAGCGCATGGAGTACGAAACCGAGCTGGAGCCGGTATGCCGCCGGGAGGGGCTTGGGGTAATCACGTATTTCTCCCTGGCCAGCGGGTTTCTCACGGGCAAGCACCGGACCTGGGAGGCGGCCTCGACCACCAAGCGGGGGCCGTTTTTGCAGAAATACTTCGACGCCAGGGGCCTTCGCATCCTGGCGGCCCTGGACCAGGTGGCCAATGAGCTCGGCGTCAGCCCGGCCACGGTGTCCCTGGCCTGGCTGCTCGCCCGGGACACGGTCACGGCCCCCATTGCCAGCGCCACCAGCCTGGAGCAGCTGCAGGCGCTCATCCAGGCGGCGCAGTTGCAACTGCCGCCGGATGCCGTGGCGCTTCTGAACAAGGCCAGCGCCTACTGACCTCGCCCGAAGGGCGACGGCCCCACATCCCAGCTCCGCCCTCCCGCCCGGCCAAGCCGATCGGGGGGTCCGGGGGGAATGATTCCCCCCGGCGGGTCCAGGGCAGAGCCCTGG
>CAZBER010000120.1:0-9646 GCA_964490985.1 uncultured Desulfovibrionaceae bacterium
GGTGGGGGTCCGGGGGAGGGAACCCCCTTTTTTTCAAAAAAGGGGTTCCCTCCCCCGGTTCCTCGCTGTCCTCAAAAAGGACATCCTATGAAAATATTCGTACCGGCCATGGGGCGGGTGAATACGTGCAATCGGGACGGCAGCGAGGTGCGGTTTGCCGAGATTGCCAAGCAGTGGCTGGCCTGGGGCGTGGAGATAGCCATGCTGCTGCCCCGGCGCGAGATCGGCGTGTTGGAGTCCCAGGGCGTGCGGGCCTCGTGGCGCGTGCATTGGGAGCCGTTTCGCAGTGAAAGCGACCGGCTGTGGAATGTGTTGCTCACGTATGTGTGGCGTATTTTGACTTGTCCGTTCGCGTCGTATCCCAGTGGCGTGGATGTGGTGTACGCGCCGTCGGATTTCCTGTTCGACCTGTTGCCGGCGCTCTTGTGCCGGTGGAAAAATCCCGGGGCGCGGCTGGTGGTGTGCGTGTTTCTGATCGCGCCCAACCCGTTTCACGGCTACGAGAACGTGTACGGCCGCAAATGGCGGCTGCCGTCGATCCGGGGGCTTTTGTACTATGCCGCCCAGTGGGTGTCCGTGGCCCTGGCCAAGCGGGCCGGGGGCGAGTTGCTGGTGCTCAATTCCCTGGACCGGGACGCCTTGCTGGCCATGGGAGCCGACCCGGCCCGGGTGCATGTGGTGACCATGGGCGTGGACATGGGGTTTTTCGAGGGAGTTTCGCCGGTTGCGGACACGCCGCGCTATGACGGCATCTATCTGGGCCGGTTGCATCCGCAAAAGGGGCTTTTCGATCTGGTGCGCATCTGGCGGCGGGTGTGCGATGCCCGGCCGGGCAGCCGGCTCGGGGTCATCGGCGGCGGCAGCGACTGGTGGTTCGACAAGCTGCGCCAGGCCATTGCCGAGGCCGGGCTTTCGGGCGTGGTGGACCTGCTCGGGTTTCGCCAGGGCGCGGACAAAGTGCGGCTGCTCAAAGCCGCCGGCTGTTTTCTCATGCCCAGCCATTACGAGAGCTTCGGCCAGGTGGCGGTGGAGGCCATGGCCAGCGATCTTCCGGTGGTGGCCTACGACCTGCCGATCTACGAGGAGATTTTCCCCACCGGCATGATCAAGACGCCCCTGGAGGACACCGAAGCCTTTGCCCGGGAGGTGCTGGCCGTGCTGGATGACCCCGAGCGCCGGGCCCGGGCCGTGGCCGCCTCCCGGGAGCGGGCCGCCTGTTTTGACTGGCGGGCCATTGCCGAGCGGGAAATGGAGCTGGTGAAGGGGCGCTGAAGATCAGCCGCGCCGGAAGAAGTAGATGGTGACTACCACGCAGATGGCCACCACGATGATCCGCACGTAAGCGGTATTGACCTTTCGGGCGAAGTACGCGCCCAGATAGCCTCCGGGCATGGCCGCCGCCAGCATGAGCAGGGTCTGGGGCCACCAGATTTTTCCGGCCACGATGAAGCAGATCACGGCCATGGCGTTCATGGACCCGGTCATGAACGTCTTTTGGGCATTGAGCGAGCGCATGTCGCCGCCGCCGAACAGGCTGTACATGGCCAGTTGGATGATGCCTACGGCCCCGCCGAAATAGCCGCCGTAGATGGCCACCAGGAATTGGCAGGCATAGAGGGTCGTTTTGCCGACGCGCAGGCGCTGGCGCAGCCAAGGGCCAAGCCGGGGGCCGAAGGCGAAGATCAGGGTGGAAAAGACGAGCAGCCAGGGAATGACGACGTCGAAGAGCTTTTGCGGCGTAAAAAGGAGCAGCAGCGCGCCGGCCGCGCCGCCGGCCAGGCTGACCGCCAGCATGGGCTTGAACGTGGTCCGGGTCTGTTCGTCGAAGTCCCGGCGATAGGCGAAGGCGCTGGCGAAGCTGGCCGGAAAAAGGGCCACCGTGCTGGAGGCGTTGGCGATGATGGACGGCACGCCGGTCACGACCAGGGCGGGAAAGGTCAGAAACGATCCGCCGCCGGCAATGGAGTTGACGACCCCGGCCGCGAACGCCGCGCCAGCCAAGATGATGGGGGAGTCCATGGTCGCCTCCTGCAAAGCCTAGCGCGAAACAGTCGCGCCTTGGCCTCAGAATAGCCGCATCAGGTCGTAATTCAAGCGATACTTGTTTTTCTGCTTGACCAGCAGGCCCAGGTCTTGAAGTCGCTTGAGGTCACGGGTGATGGTTCTATCGCTGACCGCTTGGTACAACAGGCGAAGCGGCATGACGTTTCGCAGGTCGTGAGCCTCGATCGCTTCATGGTATTCGAGTAATAATTCGATAAGGTCGTATTGGCGCTGATTGATTTTTTTCTGCTCGCTGCGGAGGGTTGCGGCGTAGTTTTTGAACAGCAACGCCTTGGAAGCCGCAAACAGGGGATCCTGAATGGAGGATGCGGCGGCATCCAGTGCGCGGAAGAAAAAATCCAAGAACGGCTGAACGCTGTATTCCTTGTGTTGCTCCGTCAGGCTGAAAGCGATAAAATATTCATGAATGTTCCGGTAGTACTGGTTCCATAGCGCTTCCGGCACATGCCTGTACCCGGCGGCAGCCAGCAGCATGGCCTCGATCATGCGGGCCGTGCGGCCGTTGCCATCCCGGAAGGGATGGATTTTCCCCAGGTGGTAGTGCGCCAAAGCGGCCCGGACGAGGGGATCGCTTTCCAGAAGTTCCTTGCTGTTGATCCAGGCGACAAATGCAGCCATCAGCGTCTTGATGTCTTCCAGTATCTTGGGCGGTATGTATGTGCCGCCGTGTTCCTCGTTGCCGACTTTGACGCGTTCGTTTCGGTATTTGCCCGGGCTGTTGTTGTTTTCAAAAAGCGTTGCCGTGATGACGCCATGGACTTCCTTGATCAAATCTTCGCTGAGGAGAAACGGTTCTTGCCGTCTGGCCGGTTCGAGATATTTTGCATGGGCATTTTTTAAGTTGATGATTTCCCGCTCAAAGTGTTGCGGATTAACCAGGCTTCCGTTTCGTTTGATGATCTCTCCGACCGTGTCTTCTTCAAGCGGATTGCCTTCGATGGCCGCCGTGCTGAAGATGGATTTCCGGATGAGTTCCGCATCCAGGGAAGCGGCCCAACTGGGCAGGACCGGCAAGGCGCTGATGCTTTCGTAGCGGGCATGGAAAACCCGCAGGTCCTCCCCGACTTTCTGGCGGTCGTAGCGGTTGCTGAAGACGAAATTCCCCGACTTGAAAGTCAAGACCTTGTGGATATCCGGACTTTTTGTGTCCATACTTTTGTCCACATCAATATATTAAAATAACTAATTTTATACAATTCAATAACAATAAATTGTCCACATAAGCTGTCAAGCTTTTTCTTCACTTCGCCCGCAGGGCGACGGGCTCGTGGGGCCGGAATCGGGCCGGCGTCAAGGCGGCTTTGCGCCTTATGTCGCCGGTCCGATTCCGGCCCAACATCCCAGCTACGCCCTCCCACCCAGCCAAGCCGGTCGGGGGGTCCGGGGGGAGTGACTCCCCCCGGCGGGTCCAGGGCAGAGCCCTGGCAGGGTCCGGGACAGCGTCCCGGCGGGGCCTGGGGCAGCGCCCCAGCAGGGTCCGGGACGGAGTCCCGGCGGGGTCTGGGGCAGCACCCCGGCCGCCGGAGGCATCCCCCGCGCTCGTCAGCCGCCCCGCCGCTACTCCTCCCGCAGCACCTGCAGCACTTCGACGTTGGCCGCCTGCCAGGCCGGGTAGGCGCCGGCGGCCAGGCCCAGGGCGGCCGAGCCGGCCAGGGAGCCGGTGATGAGCCAGATATTGAACACGGACGGGAACCCGCCCAAACGGTAGACCACGGCCAGGAGGCCCAGGGCGGCCAGGGTGCCGGCCGCGCCGCCGGCCGTGGACATGGCTCCGGATTCCAGGAGGAACTGGCGGATGATGTCTTTTCGCCGCGCGCCCACGGCCCGGCGGATGCCGATTTCCAGGCGTCTGGCCCGCACGAGCAGGATCATGATGGACAGGATGCCCAGGCCGCCGATGGCGAACGACAGGGACGAGCTGATGTAGCCAAGGGTCTGGACCAGGTCCAGGGCCTGCTGTTTGAGCTGCATGGTGTCCTTGGCGGTGAGCACGCGGAAATCGTCGATCTGGCCCTTGTCCGGGTCGATGCCGTGGCGGCGGCGCAGGATGTTGGCGGCGGCCTCCTTGGCTGCTTCGAAGTCCGCGCCTTCGGCCAGTTGCAGATAGACGCCGTGGATGTAGTTCTTGTTGGACATGCGGCGCATGAAGGTGGAAAGGGGCACGAAAATCTGTTCGTCCTGGTTGGTGCCGGACACGTCCGAGCCTTTTTCCTCCATGACGCCGACCACGCGCAGTCTGGCCCGGAAGATGTAGACGGCCTGGCCCACGGCGGCCTGGGGGGAGCCGAAGAGCCGGGTGGCGATGGTGGGGCCGAGGGTGCAGACCAGGGCCTTGTCGTCTTCTTCGTCCTGGCTGAAAAACCGGCCGTACTGGGCATGGTTGCTGCGAATGTCCGGGTAGTTGGCCCAGGTGGCCACGACCTGGCACATGGTTTTCTTGTCTCCGGCCCGGATGGGCATGGCAAAGGCCAGGAACGGGGTGCCGTTTTGCACCGAGGGCAGGCCGCGCAGCAGGGCCAGGGCATCGGGGATTTTGAAGTGCGTGTTGCCGGCATCGGGCCGCATATCACCCCGGCGAAACCGGATGTTGCCGGTCATGGCCATGAGCAGGTTCGGCCCCAGGCGTTCGACCTCGACCACGGCCTTGCGTTCCATGGCCAGGGACACGTGGAGCACGCCGGTCAGGGCCAGTGCGCCCAGGAACACCCCGAGCATGGCCAGGATGGTGCGCATCTTGTGGGTGGCCAGGGACGAAAGGGCGATGCGCAGGCTGAAAAACACGCGAAGGCCTCAGGAAGATTGGGTTTCGGACGCTTTTTTTCCTTCCTCGTAGGGGAGGGTGGTCCAGGGGAAGATTTCCTGGGCGCGACGCAGGGCGTACATTTCCACGTCCTTGTGCCAGGCCCGGAACATGGACACGATATCATGGCCCAGGGGGGTGAGGCGAAAGCCTTTTTTGGGTCCCGAGCGCTCCACCAATGGCGCGCCCACCACGGTTTCGGTCTGCTTCATGCGGCCCCAGGCGGCGCGGTAGGACATGCCCATGGAGGAGGCTGCCTTGTTGAGGGAGCCAAGCTCTTCCACCAGCTCCAGGAGCTGAATCCTGCCAAGGCCGAGCAGCATGCCGTCCTTTGTCTCCAGCCACATATGCAGCCGCTGCACGGCTTCGATTTCACGCATCTCGCCTCCAGTTGCGGGGCCTGGCCAGCCCGTCGCGATGTTGGTCGCGGGTGTCGATGTCTTATCGCCATGCGGCTGGGGTGCCAAGAGGGGAGTTGACCCCGCCGCCTCGGTCCCGTATCCGCAATCGCTTCCGAGGCAGTCATGGGGAACACGATAGGCAACGGTACGACACAGGCGGCTCAGGCCGGATTTCAAGACATCTGGGCCTTGGCCTGGCCGCAGATTCTGATGATGTTCCTCAACTTCTGCATCGGCGTTGTGGACGTGTTCGTGGCCGGCCGCATCAGCCGGGAGACCCAGGCCACGGTGGGCGAACTGACCCAGGCCATGTTTTTTTTCCTGGTTCTGGCCATGGCCGTGGCCAACGGGGCCGTGGCTGCCGTGAGCCAGTCCGAGGGGGCGGGCCGGTTTGCCCGGGCCAACCGCTACGTCTGGCTGTGCCTGATCACGGGCGTGGCCATGTCGGCGCTTATTCTGGTCGTGGGCCTGGCCGGCCGCGACCTGTTCCTGTCCCTGCTCCAGGTGCCCGCGCCCATGCTGCCCACGGCCCGCTATTTCCTGCACGTGTTCCTGTGGCTTTTGCCCATCCAGTATTTTTTCGTCATTGCCAATGCCATATTCCGGGCCAAAAAGCTCGTCATGGTGCCGCTGTACGCCTGGGGGCTGGCGGCGGCGCTCAATGCCGTGGGCGGCTTCGGCCTGGGCCTGGGATATTTCGGATTGCCGGCCCTGGGCTACAAGGGCGTGGCCTGGAGCACGTTCGTCTCGGTGACGGGCGGCATGCTGTTCAATCTCCTGGCCCTTATCCGGGCCAGGATGCTCAAGCGGGCGGAATTTCCGCCCTGGCGGTGGATGCGGCGCGGCGTCGTCTATCTGGTGAAGGTGGCCTGGCCGGCCGGGCTCATGCAGGTGGTGTGGCACACCGGCTACATGGTGCTCTACGCCATCACCGGCTCGCTGTCCGTCGGCAGCGTGGATGCCCTGGCCGGCATGGCGGCCGGCATGCGGGTGGAGTCGCTGTTGTTTTTGCCGCCCGTGGCCTTCAATTTCACGGCCTCCATCCTGGTGGGCAACCTGTTGGGCGCGGGCCGGCCCGAGGAGGCCAAGCGGGTGGGGTATCGCATCATGCTGGTGGGCGTGGTTGCGGTATCTCTGGTGGGCGCGGCCTTGTGGCCGTTTCTGGGTGAGGCGGCCGGCTTTCTGGCTCCGGACCCGGCGGTGCAGGCCGAGGCCGTGTCCTATCTGCGCTACAACGTGCTGGCCATCCCCTTTACCGTCAGCGGCATGATTTTGATCGGCGCCCTGGTCGGAGCCGGGGCCACGCTGTATAACATGCTGGTGACCGGGTTTTCGATATGGTGTGTGCGATTGCCGTTGGCCTGGGTCCTGGGGCATAACCTGCTCGGCCGGGCCGAGGGCGTGTGGATTTCCATGCTGATCTCCCAGGCCGTGCAGGCCCTGGCATTTCTTTGCGTGTACCAATTCGCCGGCTGGACCCGGTTCGGCCTGGGCGGCGGGCTGAAACAGAGGACATGACATGCGGGAAGGATTCGAGGAAATAAGCCTGGATCGTCGGGATGCATACCTGGAGCGGCTGGCCAAGTGTCCCCAGAAGGTTTCGGATTACAGCTTCGGCAACCTGTGGGGCTGGGCCGAGGAATACGGTCTGCGCTGGCGGTTTGGCGAAAGCCATGTCTGGATTTTGCAGACCCGGCCCCGGGAAATCTTCTGGGCGCCGGTGGGGCCGTGGGCCGACGTGGACTGGACCGCCTGTCCCTGCCTGGCCCAGGGCCTGGCCTTTACCCGGGTGCCGCGGCGGCTGTGCGAGATATGGGGCGAGGGCATGCCTGACCGGATGCACCTGGTGGAGGCCCGGGAGCACTGGGATTACGTGTATTCCGTGCCGGAGCTGATCGAGCTGCGGGGCAACCGGTTTCACAAGAAGAAAAACCTGCTCAGCCAGTTCCTGCGCTCCTACGACTATGAATACAAGCCGCTCACCCCGGACTGCGTGGAAGAGACCCTGGAGATGCAGCGCCAGTGGTTCACCTGGCGGGACCCCGAGGAGTCCGGGGCGCTTTTGGCCGAGAACACGGCCATCGTGCGGGTGCTGCAAAGCTGGGACCGCATCCCCGGGCTTCGCGGCGGGACCATCCGGGTGGACGGCGAGGTGATCGCCTACACCGTGGCCGAGGAATTGACCCCGGACATGATGGTTATCCATTTCGAAAAGGGAAAGCCGGGCTTCAAGGGCGTCTACCAGGCCATCAACCAGTTGTTCCTGGCTGACGCGGCCACGGGGTACGCCTTTGTCAACCGCGAGCAGGACCTGGGCGACGAGGGGTTGCGCAAGGCCAAGCTTTCGTACAATCCGGTCCACTTCCTCGAAAAGTGCACCGCCACCGTGGCTCCGGCCTCCTAGCGTCGCGACTTCGTAGTAATATCTTGAGATGTATTGCGTTTTTTAAGGCGCGATCATTTTTACGCGTGCAACGCCAGCGTTGCGCCGGCGCTTGCCTTTTTATCTTGAAAGATTGACACTTGTCCGCAACATACGAACTCTCAACCGGGTACGGCGGCAGGGATGGAGAAGCGACTGCGGCTTTTGGTCGTAGACGATTCCAAGGTCATGCGCAGCATCATCCGCAGGATGCTCGCGCCCAAGGACCCGGTGGTGCTGGAGGCGTCCGACGGCAACGAGGCCCTGCGGGTGCTGGCGACGGAACCCGTGGACTGCATCATTTCCGACTGGAACATGCCGCGCATGAAGGGCATTGACCTGCTGCGCCGGGTGCGCGGCGACGGCGCCCTGTCCAAAACGCCGTTCATCATGGTCACGGCCGAGGCCCTGGACGCCAACATGGCCGAAGCCGATGCGGCCGAGGTCAGTTCCTATCTGGTCAAGCCGTTCACGTCCGAGGACTTGTGGCGGGTCATCGAGGAGACCCTGGCCTGACGCCGCCCGCGACCGATTTTCCCGCAATCCCGCAGCATTCCGATAGAAACAACAAAACGATGCCAAAACCTTCCGGGGTTCCAAGGGGCAAAGCCCCTTGGCCGCCGGAGGCCTCCACACTCCCTTTCTCACAACATACAAGGCGCGGCCGCGCCGAGGTTTTGTTCCATGCCGTACCGTCTTGCGCGCAGACTGCTTCCCCGTCTGGCCCAGTGGTTCTTTTTCCTGGCCACCTTGTGGATCGGCTGGCGTTTTGCCGCCTTTTGCCGCTTCATGGCCGGCAGCGGGCCGGAAACGGCCCGGCCGGCCGGGGTGGAAGGGTTTTTGCCCATAAGCGCCCTGCTCGGGGCGCGCCACGCTTTGGCCACGGCCACCTGGGACCCGGTGCATCCGGCCGGGCTGACCATTTTCCTGGCCGCCCTGGCCATGGCGCTCATTTTTCGCAAGGGCTTTTGCGGGCACGTGTGCCCGGTGGGATTCGTCATCGTCCGCCTGGGCCGGCTGGGACAGCGCCTGGGCCTGGCCCGGTCCGTGCCCGGCCGGCTCGAAATCGCACTGCGTCTGCCCAAGTATTTGCTGGCGGCTTTTTTCCTCTATACCGCCTTTTTCGGCATGGACTTGGAGAGCATCGAAACCTTCCTGCGCTCGCCCTACAACCTCACGGCCGATGCCCGGATGCTGGCCTTTTTCACCCATCCCGGACCGGTGGCCGTGGCCGTCCTGGCCGGACTGGCCGTCCTGGGCCTGGTGTGGCGCGGCTCCTTTTGCCGCTGGCTGTGCCCCTACGGCGCGCTGCTTGGGCTCCTGGCCCGCTTCGGCCCCACGGCCCTGGCCCGGGACGCCTCGGCCTGCTCGAATTGCGGCCAGTGCCGCAAGGCCTGTCCCATGGACCTGCCCCTGACGGCCGGAGCCCGGCCCCTGGAGTGCAGCGGCTGCGCCTCGTGCCTGCTGGCCTGTCCCAAGCCCGGCCAAGCGCTGTCCTTCACCTTCGCCGGCCGCAAGACGCCCTGGTGGCTGCCGGCCGTGGGCGCGGCCGGCGTCTTCCTGGCCTTCTGGCTGGCCGCCCAGGCCCTGGGCCTGTGGGACGCCCGCCTGCCCGCAGTCATGCTCAAGCGCTTCTACGCCATGGCCCTGGCCGGGGCCTGATAGTGCATCCGTAAAAAAGGGGGGAAGGACTTTGGCAGCGATGTGAAGTTTCAGGTGATCACTCGGAGCCCTGAATCGGTATGGGCAAGAGGGTGCAAAAACAAACATTTTCGAATATCCGGGAGCGATCACCTGAAAATTTGCAGAGGCTGGTTGACAGTGCTAGCACAAGTGATATCTCTATCTGCGTATGACATGGTGTCCCGGCGAAAGTCCTGGAAAGGGGGAGGGCAGTGGGTGGTTCACGAAAAACCCTAACCCAGGTCTTCCAGGAGCCGACACGCGCGGATATCAGCT
>CAZBER010000121.1:0-9119 GCA_964490985.1 uncultured Desulfovibrionaceae bacterium
ACGCCGGGGCAATTCCGGCACCACGGTGGCCAGCGCCTGCGGCGCATATTAAGAATAGAGCGTTGGGTCTGGCGGAAAGGCGTGAGACTCTTCTGGATTCACT
This sequence comes from uncultured Desulfovibrionaceae bacterium, assembly GCA_964490985.1. Taxonomy (GTDB): domain Bacteria; phylum Desulfobacterota; class Desulfovibrionia; order Desulfovibrionales; family Desulfovibrionaceae; genus Solidesulfovibrio. The sequence goes on from CAZBER010000121.1 coordinate 104, forward strand.
CGGTTTGGGGGCGATTTCGGGCCGGGCAGGCTTTGATGCCCGGCCCGAAATCGCCCCCCTAATCGGGTGGGTCCGGGAGGGGGTGACCCCCTCCCGGCCGCCGGAGGCATCTTCTCTTTCTCTTATTTATTTAAGGACTTACTAAAATAACGACGCGGCGGTTTTTGGCTTGGTTTTCGGGAATGGGGCGGCCGGCGGCGTCGGTGTTGGGGGCCACGGGTTGGGTGTCGGCCAGTCCTTCCACGCGCATGCGGTCCCGGGGCATGCCCTGGTCGATGAGCAGCCGGGCCACCCGGCTGGCCCTGGCCGAGGACAGTTCCCAGTTGGACGGGTAGAGCCAGGATTCGATGGGCAGGTTGTCGGTGTGGCCTTCCACGGTCACCTTGTAGGGCGTGCCGGCCAGGGAGGCGGCGATGTCCCGCAGAAGCGCCATGCCCTGGGGTTTGATTTCGGCGCTGGCCAGGTCGAAAAAGGCCGCGCCCCGCAGATTGAGCGCCATGGAGTCCTGGCGGGGCGTCAGTTCCACTTCCCCTGAATTGGCGGCCAGTTTGGCGGTCAATTCCTTTTTGATATCTTCCAATGTCTTTTTGCGCGGTTCGAGGCTGACCGGCTCGGACTGGGGCGTGGCCGGCTCGGCCGGTTGGGCGGATTGGGCCGGGGCCTCGGCGGGCGCGGGTTCGGGCGCGGGTTTTGGCTCCTCGGCCGGGACAGGCTCGCGGCGAAGCATGGTCCGGCTCACCTTGGAGCGGACCTCCACGGGTTCGGGCGCTTTTTTCGAGGCCATGGCTGCGGGATTGGCGGGCTTGGCCCGGGGAGCCGGGGTTTCCGGGGCCATGGCTTTTTGCATGGAATCGGCCACCCGCTCGTAGCGGTTCAGGTCCACGTGGGACACGGCCACGACGAGCAGGAAAAAGCACAACAGCAGGGTCATCATGTCGGCCAGGGAGATGGGCCACAGGTCCTCGTCCTCCCGGCGGCGCTTGCGCAGGTCGGAAAGCTTGAGCATGGCGCGCCCGGGCGGCTAGAGCCCGGCCTCCGCATCCCGGCGTTCGATGGAGGCCCAGCGCCGGGGCGGCAGATAGGCCTTGAGCTTGTCCAGGACAATGGCCGCCGGGGTCTTGTCCTTGATGAACATGGTGCCGTCCCGGATGACGCACATGAGGATGACCTGCTCCTCGATGCGTTTTTCCACCTTGATGGCAATGGGCAGGAAGATCAGGTTGGCTGAAAGGATGCCGTAGAGGGTGGTGGTCAGGGCCACGGCCATGTGGGCGCCCAGGTTGCCCAGACCCCCGCTCATGGACTGCATCATGCCGATAAGGCCGATGAGCGTGCCGATGATGCCGTAGGCCGGGGCCAGCTTGGCCATGGTGCGGTAGATGCCGGCCGAGGACAGCTCCTGCTGGTAGGTCTGTTCGATTCGGGTATCCAGGATTTCCTTGATCTCTTCCCGGGAATAGCCGTCCACCAGCATCTGGATGGCGTTTTGCAGGAATTCGTTCTCGATGCCCGGCAGGGCTTTTTCCAGGTGGATTTTGCCCCGGGTCGAGGCCTGGCGGGCAATGTGCACGATCTCCTGGATGTAGTTTTCCGTGGGCAGCTCCTCGCGCTTGAGGGCCAGGAGAAAGGTGTTGAACACCCGCGTGACTTCCTTGAGCGGAAAGCAGATGAAGGTCGAGGCCAGGGTGCCGCCGAGCACGATGGCCAGGCCCGGGGCGTTGATGAACACGCCCGCGCTGTCCGTGGACAGATACGTGGCAAAGGCCAGGATGGTGATGCCGAAGCAGATGCCGATGACCGTGGCGACGTTCACGAAGCCAGCCCCTTGATGGTTTTGATGTGGTCGAGCAGCTCTTTTTCCACGTCCGCAGCCTCGTCCTCGTCCAGATCGGCCAGATGGGAGGCCTCATCCCTGACCACCGTGGCGATCTTTTTGGATAGGTTCCTGAAGATTTTTTCCCGGGCCGCTTCTCCGGCCATGGCGGCCAGCACGGCCACCTTGTGGAAGCCCAGGGTTGAGAAGACTTCCTGCAGGGTGGCGTTGTCCACGGCCGTAATGTCGTCCACGCGCTGGAGATCGGCCAGGGACAGGCGCGGCCGGCGGGCCTGCTTGAAAAATTCCGGTCCCATGCGCTCGATGTAGTCCCGGGCCGCGGCCTTGTGGAAATAAAACAGCTCCTCGGGAATTTCGCCGTAGCCGATCTTTTTGTAAATGATGGCCGGGGTGCTGCCGGCTTCCCGGGCGAAATCGGCCAGGTCGCAAAATTCCAGGTCCACGCCGAAATCGGACCGGTCGCCGTATTCCCGGCTCATGTTTTTGGCCACGTTCAGGAACTTGTCCGCATCGGGCAGGCGCACCAGCTGGTCCCGTACAAAGGTCTCGCCGTTTTTCTTGGCTCCAAGCAGAGGGTCCTTGCGCGGAAAGGCCCCTTTGATGGCCGTCATTTCCACCAGGCGCAGCCGTTTGAGCTTTTCAAAGACCGCGTCGATCTCGATCTGGTTGACGAGAAGGATGTCCTTGATGGTCCGGGAAAGTTCGGCGTAGCTGAGCTCCGCCTGGCCGGCGCGGCTGGCGGCCTGCCAGCACAGGGCCACCACCCGGCATATGGACAGGAACAGGTTGCCCGTGGGCCGGTCGGTGATGCGCTGGGAGAGGGTCTTGACCCGCTCCACCAGGTAGCCGGTGATGATCTGTACCGGCCGGGGGCTTCGCAGGAGCATGGTGTGGAGCAGGGTGCGGTCCAGGATGAGGACCTCGGTGAATTCCAGGGCTTCGGCGCTGCTGGACCGGGCCTCGGACGTGATCACGCCCATCTCGCCCACCATGTCGCCGGGGCCGCGCTCGCCCAGGCCCACCCGCTTGTTGTTGAGCACCCGGAAAATGGATACGCGGCCCTGTTTGATGATGTAGGCCACGTCGCTGGGCTGGCCCTCTTTGAAGAGCAACGCGCCTTTGTGAAAGGTTTTGATCTTGGAGCCGGCCTCGTCGTCCAGCAGGTCGATGTCCCGACGCATGCGTTTCCTCGCGTTCACACTCTGTAGGCAGGCCAGAAAGATGGGCCGGACCGGCCGGTTGCGGCAAAAGGCCGCCTGTGGCCGATCCGGTTCCGGCCGACACTACGGCCAACGCCGGACAAGTTCAAGAAGGGCCGGGCGGTGGGCGTGTCGTGGCGGCGCGGCCCGGAGGAGTATTTTACAGGGACGGGCAAAGGCGGTAAAAGGCCGCAACATTCCACAGCGAGGTGTCCCTTGGACTTTTCCGGCTTGTGCCGTGACGTTCGCGTCCTGTCTGTCTCGCCGCAGGGCCCCCATGGGGCCGCATACGGCTGTTTTTCCCTGGAACTGGAGCATCCGGGCTTTCCGTCGGCCGCCCCTGGCCAGTTCGTCATGGTCCGGCCGGCGGCATTCGGCAACGATCCGGTCTGGCCCAGGCCCTTTTCCATCTGTCGGCTGCTTCCCGACCGGCTGCGGCTTTTTATCCAGATCTGCGGCCGGGGCACGGACATCCTGGGCCGATTGCGGCCGGGGGATGCGGTCACGGTCTGGGGGCCCCTTGGCCGGGGATTTGCCGTGGAGCCGGACACGCCGACCCTGATGCTGGCCGGCGGCGTGGGCCTGGCCCCGTTTGTCGAGTACGCGGCCATCCATCCCACTCCGACCAATCTGGCCCTTTTTTTCGGGCACCGGCCGCCCTTGGACTGTTATCCCTTTGCGGACATGGCCCGGGATGTCGCGGCTGCGGCCTTTCGCGAGGAAAAGCCGGCCGACCTGGAGGCGTTCGTGGCCCTTTTGGACGAAAAAATGGCCGCGTATGCCCATGGCCTGGTCCTGGCCTGCGGCCCCAGGCCTTTTCTGGCCACCGTGGCCCGGCTGGCCCGGGTCCATGGTACGCGGACCCAGGTGTCCCTGGAAAACCGCATGGCCTGCGGCGTGGGCGGCTGCCTGGGATGCGTGGAGAAAAACGCTGAGGGCGCGTACGTGCAGACCTGCACCCAGGGTCCGGTTTTCTGGGTGGATGAGCTGGCCCTGGCGGCCGGGGAGGACGCGTGATGGCCGACACCATGGTGCGCCTGCCGGGCATGGCGCTCAAAAACCCGGTCATGACCGCCTCGGGCACCTTCGGCTACGGCCTGGAGTTTGCCCCCTACGGCGACCTGCGGACCCTGGGCGGCATTGTGGTCAAGGGGCTTTCCCTGGCACCCCGCCAGGGCAACCCCATGCCGCGCATCGCCGAGACGCCGTGCGGCATGTTAAACGCCATCGGCCTGCAAAACTGCGGCGTGGAAGTCTTTTTGCGCGACAAGCTGCCCCGGCTGCCCTGGCGGGAGACGCCCATTGTGGCCAACCTCTATGCCTGCGACGCCGAGGAGTTCGCCGAACTGGCCGGCGTGCTGGCTGCGGCCGAGGGCGTGGCCGCCCTGGAGGTCAACATCTCCTGTCCCAACGTCAAGGCCGGCGGCATCGCCTTTGGCCAGGACCCGGCCATGGCCGGCCGGCTGGCCGAGGCAGTCAAGAAGCGGGCCGGGGACAAGCCGGTCTGGGTCAAGCTCTCGCCCAATGTCACGGACATCGTGGCCATTGCCAAGGCCGCAGCCTCGGGCGGCGCGGACGCGCTGACCTGCATCAATACCTTAACCGGCATGAGCGTGGATATCTGCACCCGAAAGCCCAGGCTGGCCAACGGCATCGGCGGCCTGTCCGGCCCGGCCATCAAGCCCGTGGCCCTTCGCTGCGTATGGCAAGTATGCCGGGCCGTGTCCGTGCCGGTCATCGGCGTGGGCGGCATTGCCTCGGCCCGGGACGTATTGGAATTCATTCTGGTCGGTGCCCAGGCCGTGCAGATCGGCACGGCCAACTTCATGCGCCCGGATATGGCCTTTGACATTGCGCAGCGGCTTCCGGAATTGATGGCAAAACTTGGAGTGGAGTCGCTGGAAGCCTATCGGGGGACCTTGCGGCTCGACTGAGGCGGCCCGCTGCCGGCCCTTTTTATTGGGAGCTACTTCTTCTTGTAGGATTTAGTTTTCGTGCAGAAAGGGCAGCCGCGACCGGACAAAAGCGCGCAGGGCCTCGGCGTGGCGCAACGCCTCCTCGGCATCTCCGCGAGTCGTTTCCGTATAGGCGTCAGGGTAAGGGTATCGGATATCCACGGCATAGTCGGTGAGGATGAGGCACGGTTCCCGCCATGCCGTGAAAGCGTCATCCACCTCGATGCATTCTTGCAGGAGGCGTTCAAGGTCATGGGTTTTGGAAACGGCCTTTCCAGAGAAAATGAGAAACCCTTTGAGATACTTTTCAACACATTGCTGGCAATGAAAACATACGGCGTCGAAAAGGCCTTTGTTTGACTGCCAGACAACGAGCGCTGTTTCGTAGTCTGTATCGCCCTTTTTGAGCCAGTCGCTTACCCAACGCTCATGTTCGTTCATAGAGCACTTTGCCCTGGGTTTCGGCGATGTACCCGATACTGCTGATCAGTCGTTTTTGATGGTCGAATTCGTCAGGGCTCAAAACAAAGACATCCAGGCCAAAAGTCCTTCCCCTGAAAAGCCTGCGAATCTCCCGATTGCGTTCTCTCCGGTTGCCGGGCACGTCGGCGACCACGACGAGATCGATATCGCTGTCCGGCGTGGCCGTGCCCATGGCCTGGGAACCGAAGAGATAAATGCGCTGGGGGTGGATTTTCTCCACAATGGTGTCGGTGATTTTTTTTAAAAGCGCTTGGGTGACCATGGAGACCTCGTCTTCTTCTGCCGGGAATGCCGCCTCATTTTCATCATGCCCCGCCTCGGGACGAATGGCAACGCCCCGTTGTCCCATCTTCCTGATGGCGTCCCCGCCACTGCACTCCGATATTGAGATTTGCGAGGAAAGGCGCTCCTTGGGCGACAGACGATCTATCCTTCCCGCAAGGCGGCCACGATGTTCATGCGGGCCGCCCGCACGGCCGGCAAAAAGCCGCCCAAGACGCCCATAAAAAGCGAAAAGCCTATGGCCAGGCCCACGATCCAGGGCGTCAGCGCGAACTTGAAGGACAGTTCCGAAAACGTCTGAAAATTGGTGGTGGAAAAGGTCACGAAGCCGAGCAGCGCGGCCAGGGCCACCCCGGCCACGCCGCCCAGAAGTCCGAGAAAAAGCGATTCCAGGAGAAAGGCCAGCAGAATGCTGCCCCGGGAAAAGCCGATGGCCCGCAAGGTGCCGATTTCCGGCACCCGGTTGGCCACGGCCGAATACATGGTGATCATGGCCCCGATCATGGCGCCCAGGGAAAAGATGGCCGTGAGCGACACGCCGAGCACGGTCAGGAACTTGCGCATCATGTCCGACTGTTTTTCGTAGTAGCGCGTCTCGCGCCAGGCCTCGGCCTGGAGCCTGGGGTCGGCCTCGATGGCTTCCTTGTAGCTGTCGAACTGCCCCGGATCCCGAAGTCCGACCACCACCACGGAATAGGCATTGCGGCCGAAAGCCGGCATGAGCTGGTCGGCGTCGCCCCATATCTCCGAGGAAAAGCCGGTGTTGCCGGCGTCGAAAATGCCGACAATGGGCCAGTCCCGCTTGCCGAAATGCAGGGATTGGCCGAGCTCGGCGCCGACAAACCCCGCGATCACGTTTTTGCCCACCATGATTTCCGGCGTGCCCCGGCGGGGAAGCCGGCCCGAGACCACGCGCACCTGGGGCCGCAGGGCCAGGGAGGCCTCATCCGCGCCCCGGATGACCACATTGGATATCTTGCCCGTGGATTTTTTGGTCAGGCCGATGAGCACCACTATTTCCTTGGCGGCCAGGGCCTGGCCGTTGCCGCCAAGGGCGATTTCGGGACGGGTGGTCATGGCGACGGCCACGGAGCGCTCCAGGCCGCTTTGCACTTCCGTGTCCGAGCCCTTGCGCAGCACGATGGCGTTTCCCGGCGATCCCGTGGCCACCAACGTCTGGCGCAGGCCCTCGGCCAGCATCAAGGTGGCGGTAAAAACGAACACCACCAGGGCCATGCCGGCGGCGGTAAGGGCCGTGGTCAGCCGCCGGGTGCTCAAGTTTCGCCAGGAATAGGCCAGGGGCACGGGCATCAGCCGATCCTCCGGAAGGCTTCCGCGATCTTGACCGCGCTGATCCGCCAGGCCGGCACGGCCGCCGCGCACAGGCCGACCAGGGCGCCGAACCCGAGGCCTATGAGAATGGTCTCATTGGAGACGGCAAAGATGGGAAAATATTTGGCCAGGGCCTTGCCAAAGCCCGCGGCCAGGGGCTTGATGAGAACCATGCCCAGCACCGCGCCGGTCATGGACAGGATCATGGATTCGCCAAGAAGCATCAGGGCCAAGGTCGAGCCCCGAAAGCCCAGGGTCTTGAGCACGGCGAACTCGCCGGTGCGCTCCCGGGCGGACATGGCCATGGTGTTGGCGGCCACGGCCAGGATGATGAGGATGACTACATAGGACACGGCTTTTATGGCCAGAAGAATGGCCTCGCTCATGGACACGAACCCGAGCTGGAAGGCCTTTTCGGTCTCGGTCAGGGTCTCGGCCTGGGAATTCTTGAACAGCACGTCGATTTCCTTGGAAATCTCGGCCGCCCGGCTGGCGTCGGCAATGCCGATCATGAAAAAACCGGTCTGGCCGGCCCGGCTGGGGGCGCGCTGTTTCATGGTCTCGTCCAGGTAGGCCCAGTGGAGGTAGAGCACGGTCTCGTCCGTGTCGGGCCGGGCTCCTTTATAGATGGCCCGGATGGTCAAAGGCCACTGGCCGGGAAAGATGGTGCCGCGAAGGGTGATGGTGTCGCCGATGCGCCAATGGAAGCGGTCGGCCAGCTTGCGGCCGATAATCGCGCCCTTGCGGTCCGTGACAAAGGCCCTGGCCTCCTGGGGCGTGACCAAAAGTTCCGGGTAGAGCTTGAAAAAATCCTCGGCCTCCACGGCAAAGTTGGCAAAGAAATTTTTCTCGTCAATGTAGATGCCGCCGAACCAGTTGCCGGCGGCCACGGCGGTGATGCCCGACACCTGGCGGATACGGGTCTTGTAGGCATAGGGCAGGGGCTGCATCAGGGACACGGCGTTTCGGGTCACCAGACGGTTGGCCGAGGAGGCGGACACGCCGATGTACCAGGCGTCGAGCACGGTGCGCAAAAGCCCGAAGGCCAAAAGCGCGATGGTGACGCCAAGGATGGTGAGAAAGGCGCGAAGCCGGTGCCTAAAGGCGTTTTTCAGAATGAGCTTCGTAAGCAACATGCAGTTCGCCCTTGTCGAGCTGGCGCACCAGATGGGCCGCCTCGGCGGCGCGCTGGTCATGGGTGACCATGACGATGGTCTTTCGCAGCTCGGCGTTGAGCCGGCCCAGGAGCGTGAGGACATCCGCGGCCGATTGGCGGTCCAGATCGCCGGTGGGCTCGTCGGCCACAATGATGTCCGGGTCCGTGACAATGGCCCGGGCAATGGCCACGCGCTGCTGCTGGCCGCCGGAGAGCTGGGAGGGCTTGTGGTCCGTGCGGTCGGCCAGGCCCACGGCGGCCAGGGCGGCCAGGGCGTGGTCCCGGCGCTCCCGGCCGGACAGGCCGGTCAAAAGCAGGGGCAACTCCACGTTTTCCAGGGCCGAAAGCACCGGAATGAGGTTGTAGAACTGGAAAATGAATCCCACGTGGCGGCTTCGCCAGGCGGCCAGGTCGCTTTCGTCCATGGTGGCGATGTCCGTGCCGCCGATGACGATGCTGCCCGAATCCACGGTGTCGATGCCGGCCAGGCAATTGAGCAGGGTGGATTTGCCCGAGCCGGACGGACCGATCAGGGCCAGGAACTCGCCGGCGGCGATATCAAAGGTGATGTCGCTTAAGACCGGAATGACCTGGTCGCCGCGCCGGTAGGATTTGGAGAGGTGGCGGATTTCAATCAGCGGTTTTTCCATCTCGCCCTGCGCCCTTAAAAAACATAACTATATAACATCCTGAATCCATTGCGAGTTTCCAAAGGGCCACGCCCTTTGGTCGCCGAAGCAACGGTGTTTCCTGTCAACCCACTAAACTTCCGGGG
>CAZBER010000122.1:0-8822 GCA_964490985.1 uncultured Desulfovibrionaceae bacterium
GCAGTTGGATACTTTCGTATCCGCAAGTAGGGGGCGGGTCCATACCATTATCCCGGCGTCTCGTACTGGCGCTGCCGGGACTGCGGCGAGCGCCGCGACGCCACGCGCATCTGCCTGGGCCAGGACGCCCTGCTCAACCGGGGCCGCATCCAGACCGAGTTCGTATGCGCCGACGTGCTCATCGTGGACATCAGCCGGGTGGGGGCGCGGCTGCGGTGGGACGGAGAAGCGTTCGTGCGGACGCGGCCGGGCGAACGCCTGCTTTTCAATCCCCAGCTCCAGCCCTTCGGCGAACTGGCCCACTACCTGCCGGGCATCGTGCGCTGGGTCAAGGACCTGGAGTTCGGCCTCTCCTTCGAGCATCCCCTGTCCCTGTCCGCCAGCGACATCATGCGTATCGTCAAGAATTGACAAGGCCTGCGGCAACCGCCAAGTCCCGATACAATCGCGCCCATTCCCGTTGCGCCCCGGAAAACAAGGCGCTATGCTTGAATAAAAATCACGGCCGCCAGCGGCCGTACTCAAAACGAGGCGCGACGCAGCCCATGCCGGACTACGAAAAGATACGCCACGCGGTAAAAACTGGGGACAAGATCATGGAGCTGGCCGCTTCCCTGGGGCTTGACCCCGAACGCCGCACCATCAAGGACCTGGCCGACATGCTGCTGCAAAACGCCCTGAGCGAAAACGAGGCCCCGGCCCAGCCGCGTTCCTGAAAAATCCCGTTTGCGCGCGCCACAAAAAGGCGGCCGGAAGGAGCATTCCCCCGGCCGCCCGTGTCATGCGTCAGGAATAACGCTGTTATTCCAGGTCGATGATGACCGGCCCGAGAATGCTGGTCAGGGGCCGGGACAGGAACTCTTCCCGCTTGATCTCCTTGCCGTCGTACAACATGCTCTCGATATGAATGACCTTTTGCATCCAGACGTTGTTCTCGATGGTCTTGGGGATCTCGGATTCGACAATGCGGGCCGTGATCTTGTCGATGTCGATCTCTTCCACGTCGCTGAAGGAATAGGTATGGATGTATTCCTCGTTGTAGCCAAAGCAATAGAGGAAGGTATTCTTGACGTTGGGCTGGAATATCTTCTTGGCCGGGTAGTTCTTGACCTCGCAATTGATCTTGTTTAGGCTGACCCGGAGTTTTTCCTTTTCATTGACGATGATATAGACGACGGGGCGGTTGCTTTCCAGCAGGTCCTCGCCAGCGGAATGGATGTTGTTGTCCACTCCGTGATAGATGTAGTCAATGTAGCGTTCCCGGTTGCTTTCCTTGGCTTCCTTGATGAGTTCCTTCTCGATGTAGGAATAAAAGATGCGTTGACCGAAACCCTTGATCTCAATGTTGAACTTCATCCTCCCCCTCCTGAACGTCTTCCATGGTGTTCCGGCCTTTTCCGGGAAACCGTCCCAGCGCTTCCGGCCCGGTTATCTTATGAATACTACGCGGCTTTTGCCAACCGGTCAATTTGCCCTGGGCCTTGCGGCCGCCCTGCTGGCCCTGCTGGCCCCGCTTGCGGCCCGGGCCGCCGATCCCACAACCGTCCTGGCCCGATTTCTGGGAACACCTTACCGCGACGACGGCGTCACCGACCCCTCGGGCCGGTGCACGCTGTTCGCCGACCCCGGTGTTACATTCCCTTCGCCGGGGTACAATTGCAGCGGCTTTGTGGTCACTGCCTCCCGCGCGCTCCTGGCCCGACCGCTCCCCCTCGAGCCGGTCAAGCGCGACCGCAAAAACGACTCCGGCCCGGGAAGCCCCGGAGGCCAGGACTGGGATTTCGGCTACGACCTCATCTGCAACATCACCGACGGTCTGCCCCGCCAGGCGCTCGTGCCGGACGGCGCCAGCCCGGACCTCGACACCCTCGACGCGGCCCGATTCCGCGGCTTTCCCCTGCACGACGCCGCGGCCTGGGCCAAAATCCTGCCCTGCATCCGGCCGGGCCAGCTTGTTTTGGCGGCCTTCAGCAAGGAGCAGGCCGGCCGGCTCCTCTATTACCACGTGGGCCTGCTGCTCAACGACGGCCAGGGCCGGGTCTGGCTCTACCACGCCACGCCCGGACGCGGCGCGCACCGCCTGGAGCTGTCCGCGCCGGCCGGCATGGCCGCCTTTGCCAAGGAGTTCGCGGAAAAGCGCTTCGGCGACAAATACATCCTGCTCCTGTCCGTCCCCCTGCCGCACTAAGGCATAGCGCTCAACCCGTAACGGGTTTCCAAAGGGCCAAGCCCTTTGGTCGCCGAAGGCATCCTTAACGTCCTATTCGCTTTCGCTACCCCGCCGGATACAGCCTGGCCCCGTCCGGGGTGTCCTCCAGGCGAAAGCCCAGGGCTTCGATGTCAGTCCGAAGCTGGTCCGCGCGCGCAAAATCCTTGGCCAGCCGGGCCTTTTGCCGCTCGGCCGCCAGGGACGCGGCCTCGGCCGGCCACTGCCGGCGCGGCAGGGGCATGCGGCCGGCGTCCAAAAGCCCCAGCACCGCGTCCACGCCCAGAAGCGCTTCCAGGAGCCGCCGGGCGTCGGCCGGAGCCAGCCGGCCCGAGGCGGCCAGGCCGTTGGCGTGGCGGCAGAAGGCAAAAAGCTCGGGCCAGACATGAAAGACCGACAGGTCGTCGGCCACGGCCGCGTCCAGGACCTCGGCCAGGCGTTCGGCCCGGGCCTCGGCATCGGCCGAGGGCTGGCCGTCGCCGGCCGCCAGCAGGCTCAGGCTGGCGGCCAGATCCTGGACCCGGGCCCGGTTTCGCTCCCACATGCGCAGGGCCTCGGGCGAGGCGGCCAGGGGCTTGCGGTAGCCCGTGGAAAGGAGCCACGCCCGCACGGACAAGGGGTGCACGCCCAGGGCGAAAAGTTCGGCCAGGCTGGGCGGGCCGGCCTCATACCCGTCCCCGCCGCTGACGCGTCCGCCTTCGAGCCAGGCCGCCGGAGCCAGCCCGGCCCCGCCGGCCCAGATGGCGCGCAGGTTTTCCAGGTGCGGGAAGGCCTTGTCCTCGTCGGTGAGCAGCACGGTCACGGCCGCAAGCGTCTTGGCCGCGGTAGCGGCCATCTGCAAAAACCAGCTCGGCCGCACATTACCCCAGGGCGTGGCCAGGGCGTCCCCGGCCTTGAGGTCCTTGAGGCTCACGCGTTTGAGCAGCGTGAAATCCAGGGGGTTGTCCTTGGCGTAGGCGAGCAGGTCCACGGTCTTGCCCGGGGCCAGCTTGGAAAGGTCCGTGCCGCACAGCCGGCCATAGGCCTTGTCCCGGGCCACGTCGAAATAGACGCTGCGCAGCTTCTCGTAGGCCAGGCCCCTGCTCATGAGCTTTCGAGTCATGGCCAGGGATTCGTCCAGGGCGTCGCCGGCCAGGGACAGGACCACCTGGCCCACGCCCAGGCTTTTGGCCAGCCCGGCCACCCGGTCCCGGGCCTCCTCGGCAAAGGCCCGGCATTTTTTCCCGGCCGCCCGGGCGGCCTCCAGACAGCGATCCTCCAGATCGGCCAGGCCCACGGCCAGCACGGGCCGGCCGCCCTTGCGGGAAAGATAGCGGCCGAGCACGTCCAGGGTAACGATGCGCCGCCAGGCGTCCAGGTCGCCGGGCGCGGCCAGGGGCGGGCCGAAGGTGAAAAGGCCCGGCGCGGCCCCGGCCGGATCGAGGTAGACCGGCTCGGCCGCGGATATGCCGGACAGGGCCACGCCCTTTTTTTCGGGCACGGCAAAAAGCGTGGTGGACAGATACCGCTCGCCGCCGTCGGGCAGGATGACCACCACCAGCCCGCAGTCCAGGCCCGCGGCCAGGTCCGCGGCCGCGGCCGTAGCCGCCCCGCCGCTCATGCCGACGAGCAGTCCCTCTTCCCGGGCCAGCCGCCGGGCCATGGCAAAGGCGGCCTCGTCCTCCACCGGCACGATGGCGTCCAGGGCGTGCTTGTCGAAGATGCCGGGCGGATAGGACTCCTGCATGTTCTTGAGGCCTTGAATTTTATGACCGGGCCTGGGCTCCACGGCCACCACCCGGATGGCCGGACTGAATTCCTTGAGCCGTTTGACCAGGCCCATGGCCGTGCCCGAGGTGCCCAGGGCCGCCACCACGTGGGTCACCTTCCCGCCCGTGGCCTCGTAAATCTCCACGGCCGTGGAGGCGTAGTGGGCCTCGATGCTGGCCGGGTTGTTGAACTGGTCCATGAGCACGTAGGTTTCGGGCTCTTCCCGGGCCAGGCGGTAGGCTTCCTCGATGGCCCCGTCCGTGCCGAGCCCCCCGGGCGTGAGCACGATCTCGGCCCCGTAGGCCCGCATGATGCGCTTGCGCTCCTCCGAGGCCGAGGCCGGCATGAGGAGCTTCAATTTGTAGCCCTTGACCGCGCAGACCATGGCCAGGCCGATGCCGGTGTTGCCCGAGGTGGCCTCGATGACGGTCTTGTCCGGGGTCAGCTCGCCCGAGCGCTCGGGCGAGCTGACCCCGGACAAGACCGTCATCGAGGCCACCTCGGGCAACACCGGCATCGGCCTGGCCATGGTCTGCGCGGTCAAGGGCTACAAATTGAAGCTCCTCATGCCGGCCTCGGCCTCGGAGGAGCGCAAGCGCATCATGCGGGCCTACGGGGCCGAGATCGTGCTCACGCCCGGGGGGCTCGGCACGGACGGGGCCATCGAGGAAGCCTACCGCCTGGCCCGGGAAGAGCCCGAAACCTACGTGCTCATGGACCAGTTCAACAACCCGGCCAGCATCGAGGCCCACTACGCCTCCACGGCCGTGGAGATTTACGAGGCCACGGGCGGGAAGGTGACCCACGTGGTGGCGGCCCTGGGCACCTCGGGCACGGCCATGGGCCTGGTCAAACGGCTCAAGGAATTCAGTCCGGCCATCCGGGTGGTGGCCGTGGAGCCCAGGCCCGGTCATAAAATTCAAGGCCTCAAGAACATGCAGGAGTCCTATCCGCCCGGCATCTTCGACAAGCACGCCCTGGACGCCATCGTGCCGGTGGAGGACGAGGCCGCCTTTGCCATGGCCCGGCGGCTGGCCCGGGAAGAGGGACTGCTCGTCGGCATGAGCGGCGGGGCGGCTACGGCCGCGGCCGCGGACCTGGCCGCGGGCCTGGACTGCGGGCTGGTGGTGGTCATCCTGCCCGACGGCGGCGAGCGGTATCTGTCCACCACGCTTTTTGCCGTGCCCGAAAAAAAGGGCGTGGCCCTGTCCGGCATATCCGCGGCCGAGCCGGTCTACCTCGATCCGGCCGGGGCCGCGCCGGGCCTTTTCACCTTCGGCCCGCCCCTGGCCGCGCCCGGCGACCTGGACGCCTGGCGGCGCATCGTTACCCTGGACGTGCTCGGCCGCTATCTTTCCCGCAAGGGCGGCCGGCCCGTGCTGGCCGTGGGCCTGGCCGATCTGGAGGATCGCTGTCTGGAGGCCGCCCGGGCGGCCGGGAAAAAATGCCGGGCCTTTGCCGAGGAGGCCCGGGACCGGGTGGCCGGGCTGGCCAAAAGCCTGGGCGTGGGCCAGGTGGTCCTGTCCCTGGCCGGCGACGCCCTGGACGAATCCCTGGCCATGACTCGAAAGCTCATGAGCAGGGGCCTGGCCTACGAGAAGCTGCGCAGCGTCTATTTCGACGTGGCCCGGGACAAGGCCTATGGCCGGCTGTGCGGCACGGACCTTTCCAAGCTGGCCCCGGGCAAGACCGTGGACCTGCTCGCCTACGCCAAGGACAACCCCCTGGATTTCACGCTGCTCAAACGCGTGAGCCTCAAGGACCTCAAGGCCGGGGACGCCCTGGCCACGCCCTGGGGTAATGTGCGGCCGAGCTGGTTTTTGCAGATGGCCGCTACCGCGGCCAAGACGCTTGCGGCCGTGACCGTGCTGCTCACCGACGAGGACAAGGCCTTCCCGCACCTGGAAAACCTGCGCGCCATCTGGGCCGGCGGGGCCGGGCTGGCTCCGGCGGCCTGGCTCGAAGGCGGACGCGTCAGCGGCGGGGACGGGTATGAGGCCGGCCCGCCCAGCCTGGCCGAACTTTTCGCCCTGGGCGTGCACCCCTTGTCCGTGCGGGCGTGGCTCCTTTCCACGGGCTACCGCAAGCCCCTGGCCGCCTCGCCCGAGGCCCTGCGCATGTGGGAGCGAAACCGGGCCCGGGTCCAGGATCTGGCCGCCAGCCTGAGCCTGCTGGCGGCCGGCGACGGCCAGCCCTCGGCCGATGCCGAGGCCCGGGCCGAACGCCTGGCCGAGGTCCTGGACGCGGCCGTGGCCGACGACCTGTCGGTCTTTCATGTCTGGCCCGAGCTTTTTGCCTTCTGCCGCCACGCCAACGGCCTGGCCGCCTCGGGCCGGCTGGCTCCGGCCGACGCCCGGCGGCTCCTGGAAGCGCTTCTGGGCGTGGACGCGGTGCTGGGGCTTTTGGACGCCGGCCGCATGCCCCTGCCGCGCCGGCAGTGGCCGGCCGAGGCCGCGTCCCTGGCGGCCGAGCGGCAAAAGGCCCGGCTGGCCAAGGATTTTGCGCGCGCGGACCAGCTTCGGACTGACATCGAAGCCCTGGGCTTTCGCCTGGAGGACACCCCGGACGGGGCCAGGCTGTATCCGGCGGGGTAGCGAAAGCGAATAGGACGTTAAGGATGCCTTCGGCGACCAAAGGGCTTGGCCCTTTGGAAACCCGTTACGGGTTGAGCGCTATGCCTTAGTGCGGCAGGGGGACGGACAGGAGCAGGATGTATTTGTCGCCGAAGCGCTTTTCCGCGAACTCCTTGGCAAAGGCGGCCATGCCGGCCGGCGCGGACAGCTCCAGGCGGTGCGCGCCGCGTCCGGGCGTGGCGTGGTAGAGCCAGACCCGGCCCTGGCCGTCGTTGAGCAGCAGGCCCACGTGGTAATAGAGGAGCCGGCCGGCCTGCTCCTTGCTGAAGGCCGCCAAAACAAGCTGGCCCGGCCGGATGCAGGGCAGGATTTTGGCCCAGGCCGCGGCGTCGTGCAGGGGAAAGCCGCGGAATCGGGCCGCGTCGAGGGTGTCGAGGTCCGGGCTGGCGCCGTCCGGCACGAGCGCCTGGCGGGGCAGACCGTCGGTGATGTTGCAGATGAGGTCGTAGCCGAAATCCCAGTCCTGGCCTCCGGGGCTTCCCGGGCCGGAGTCGTTTTTGCGGTCGCGCTTGACCGGCTCGAGGGGGAGCGGTCGGGCCAGGAGCGCGCGGGAGGCAGTGACCACAAAGCCGCTGCAATTGTACCCCGGCGAAGGGAATGTAACACCGGGGTCGGCGAACAGCGTGCACCGGCCCGAGGGGTCGGTGACGCCGTCGTCGCGGTAAGGTGTTCCCAGAAATCGGGCCAGGACGGTTGTGGGATCGGCGGCCCGGGCCGCAAGCGGGGCCAGCAGGGCCAGCAGGGCGGCCGCAAGGCCCAGGGCAAATTGACCGGTTGGCAAAAGCCGCGTAGTATTCATAAGATAACCGGGCCGGAAGCGCTGGGACGGTTTCCCGGAAAAGGCCGGAACACCATGGAAGACGTTCAGGAGGGGGAGGATGAAGTTCAACATTGAGATCAAGGGTTTCGGTCAACGCATCTTTTATTCCTACATCGAGAAGGAACTCATCAAGGAAGCCAAGGAAAGCAACCGGGAACGCTACATTGACTACATCTATCACGGAGTGGACAACAACATCCATTCCGCTGGCGAGGACCTGCTGGAAAGCAACCGCCCCGTCGTCTATATCATCGTCAATGAAAAGGAAAAACTCCGGGTCAGCCTAAACAAGATCAATTGCGAGGTCAAGAACTACCCGGCCAAGAAGATATTCCAGCCCAACGTCAAGAATACCTTCCTCTATTGCTTTGGCTACAACGAGGAATACATCCATACCTATTCCTTCAGCGACGTGGAAGAGATCGACATCGACAAGATCACGGCCCGCATTGTCGAATCCGAGATCCCCAAGACCATCGAGAACAACGTCTGGATGCAAAAGGTCATTCATATCGAGAGCATGTTGTACGACGGCAAGGAGATCAAGCGGGAAGAGTTCCTGTCCCGGCCCCTGACCAGCATTCTCGGGCCGGTCATCATCGACCTGGAATAACAGCGTTATTCCTGACGCATGACACGGGCGGCCGGGGGAATGCTCCTTCCGGCCGCCTTTTTGTGGCGCGCGCAAACGGGATTTTTCAGGAACGCGGCTGGGCCGGGGCCTCGTTTTCGCTCAGGGCGTTTTGCAGCAGCATGTCGGCCAGGTCCTTGATGGTGCGGCGTTCGGGGTCAAGCCCCAGGGAAGCGGCCAGCTCCATGATCTTGTCCCCAGTTTTTACCGCGTGGCGTATCTTTTCGTAGTCCGGCATGGGCTGCGTCGCGCCTCGTTTTGAGTACGGCCGCTGGCGGCCGTGATTTTTATTCAAGCATAGCGCCTTGTTTTCCGGGGCGCAACGGGAATGGGCGCGATTGTATCGGGACTTGGCGGTTGCCGCAGGCCTTGTCAATTCTTGACGATACGCATGATGTCGCTGGCGGACAGGGACAGGGGATGCTCGAAGGAGAGGCCGAACTCCAGGTCCTTGACCCAGCGCACGATGCCCGGCAGGTAGTGGGCCAGTTCGCCGAAGGGCTGGAGCTGGGGATTGAAAAGCAGGCGTTCGCCCGGCCGCGTCCGCACGAACGCTTCTCCGTCCCACCGCAGCCGCGCCCCCACCCGGCTGATGTCCACGATGAGCACGTCGGCGCATACGAACTCGGTCTGGATGCGGCCCCGGTTGAGCAGGGCGTCCTGGCCCAGGCAGATGCGCGTGGCGTCGCGGCGCTCGCCGCAGTCCCGGCAGCGCCAGTACGAGACGCCGGGATAATGGTATGGACCCGCCCCCTACTTGCGGATACGAAAGTATCCAACTGC
>CAZBER010000123.1:0-529 GCA_964490985.1 uncultured Desulfovibrionaceae bacterium
TTCGCCCGCTTTTTTTGCGGCGCCCGTCTTTTGCATCGGCGCAAAGTCTGGTATTGCGATCATGTAGAAGGCCCTTGCCGGGCATGGCCGCCCTGTGGAAACATGGGAACGGCCGGGCCGGAAGGGCAGGGGAGCCGGCCGTTGCAGTCCGGGCGTCCCTGACAGCGGACGCCGCGTTAAAAAAGGGCGGGATATGGCGAAAACATTGTTCCTGGAAGTCGTGACCCCGGATCGGCTGGTCCTGCAACGCGAGGTGGAGTCCGTGAGCGCGCCGGGCACGGCCGGCGATTTCTGCGTCCTGCCCCTGCATATGCCCCTGCTTTCCTCCCTGCGGGTCGGCTCCCTGGGCTACCGCGTGGCCGGACGGCTCTATTACGTCTTTGTCTCCGGCGGCTTCCTCGAAGTTGCGGCCAACCGGGTGCTGGTCCTGGCCGAGGTGTCCGAGCTGCCCGAGGAGATCGACCTGGAACGGGCCAAAAAGGCCCGGGAGCGGGCCCTTGAGCGCCTGGAGGCCGAGCGTCGGGAGCGG
>CAZBER010000123.1:539-7948 GCA_964490985.1 uncultured Desulfovibrionaceae bacterium
GGTGGTCACCCTCAAGGACATCACCCAATTCGACGACCTGCTGACCGAACTGGTGGCGGCCAACGTTAACTATATCCACGGCATCCAGTTCAGGACCACGGAGTTGAGACAGTACCGGGACCAGGCCCGGGCCCTGGCCGCCTTGCAGCGGGCCCTGGCGCGCATCAAGATTCATGAAGAGGCCCGGTTGACCGGGTCTTTCGGACGCGGATAGGAAGAGGCCTGGACTCTTGGCCGTCTGTCCATCTTCAGGCAACGCGCGGGCTTTTTAAGGCCCGCCTTTTTTCGTCCGCAGGCAGCGGACAAGGGAGCGATCATGCACGGAAGCGTCGGCGCCCTGGTTCTGGCGGCAGGGAAGGGAACCCGTATGAAAAGCGATGCCCCCAAGGTGCTCAAGACTCTCCTTGGCAAGCCCATGCTCTGGTACGTGCAAAAGGCCCTGGCCGAGGTGTGCGGGGACCGCGTCCTGACCGTGGTGGGGCACCGGGCCGACATGGTGGCTGCCGCGTTTTCCGATGGGACCGACCGGTTCGTCCTCCAGGCCGAGCAACTCGGCACCGGCCATGCCCTGGCCCAGGCCTGGCCCCGGCTTACCCAGGCCGGGTTCAGCCATTGCCTGGTGGTCAATGGCGACGCGCCCCTGGTCACCGGGGCCAGTCTCCGCGCCTTTGCGGACCAGGCCCTGGCCGCCGACGCCGATGTGGCCTTTGTGTCCATCGAGCTGCCCCAGGCCGGGGCCTATGGCCGGGTGGTGCGCCGGGGCGACGGCGGGGTGGAGATCGTGGAGGCCAAGGATTACGACGTAGCGGTCCATGGCCCGGTGACGGGCGAGATCAACGCCGGCGTCTACCTGCTGCGCCTTTCCGCCGTGGCCCCTCTTTTGTCCGGGCTGTCCAACGACAACAAGAGCGGCGAATACTACATCACGGACCTGGTCGATCTGGCCGGCCGGGCCGGGCTGCGGGTCCTGGCCGTCAACCGGGGAGGCGACCGGGCCTTCATGGGCATAAACAGCCCGGCCGAGCTGGTGGAGGCCGAGGAGGCCCTTCGCCGCGCCATTGTGGCCGCGCACATGGCCGCCGGGGTCGTCATCCGGGCCGCGGACCAGGTCCGCATCGGCCCGGAAGTGGCCATTGCCCCGGGCGTGGAGCTGTGCGGCCCCCTGGAGCTCTACGGCCGCACCAGCATCGGCCCGGACGCCAGCCTGGCCTCCCACAGTGTATGCCTGGACGCCGCAATCGCGGCCGGGGCCGTGCTCCATTCCTTCTGCCATCTGGAAAACGCCGTGGTCGGCGCGCACTGTCAGGTGGGGCCGTACGCCAGGCTGCGGCCGGGCGCGGTCATGGAGCAGGCTTCCCGGGTCGGCAATTTCGTGGAAATGAAAAAATCCGTGCTCGGCCCCGGGGCCAAGGCCAACCACCTGACCTATCTCGGCGACGCCACGGTCGGGGCCGGGGCCAACATCGGAGCCGGAACCATCACCTGCAACTACGACGGCAAGCACAAGCACCCGACCACCATCGGCGAAGGCGCGTTTATCGGCTCCAATTCCGCCCTGGTGGCCCCGGTGGACATCGGGGCCGGAGCCCTTGTCGGTGCCGGGTCCGTGATTACCTTTGACGTGCCGGCCGGCGCCCTGGCCCTGGGCCGCGGCCGCCAGGTGGTCAAGCCGCGCAAATGATGCGCCGGCTTGCCTTTCCAGGGGAAGCGGTATAGAACTTGACCATGGACATTATTGATACCCTGGAAGAACGCGTCGAACGGCTGTTGGCCCGGAAAAAGGCCCTGGAAGAGGAAAACGCCGCGCTTCGGGCCGAGCTGGCCAGGCTTGGCCAGGAAAAGGAAGCCGTGACCGCCAGGATCGATGGTCTTTTGATAAAGCTCCAGGAGGAGCTCGAGTCGTAATGTCCTGGCGGCCTTTTGGGCCGGCCAGGCCGACATCCGGTTAGTTGATGCCCAGCTACACGCTTTCCATCTTGGGCTTGGAACTGTCGTTTAAGACCGACGCGGAACCGGAACGCGTCGACTTCGCCAAGAAATTGGTGGAGCAACGTTACAACATGCTGAAGGCGGGCGGGAAAAATCTCAGTAAGGAGAAATTGCTGGCCTTTGTCGCATTGGGTCTGGCCGACGATGTGCTTATGTCCAACCAGCGACTGGACGACCTGCAGTCCCGGGTCGAACGGTTGCTGACAAAGATAGATTGATTTTTCACTGTCCCTGCGATGGTGAGTGAAAATCTTCCCTGGGGTGTGCGTGATCGTTAATTTATTTTTGAGCCGATACTCAAAAATAGGATACTGCGTCGAGTGGCCGGTGTGCGGACCCGGGTTCGTCCGGGGGGCCTGAAGGTCAAACAGCGGTGTCCACCTTGGTTGCCAAGGTTCAAAAGAATTGACGACACGGCGCTCTGGGGCTTTTATCAAGCTTGCGGGGCAAGCGGTTTTCGCCGGGAGTTCACGCCCCGGCCGGGCCTGACCCCGGTTTTTTTTGCGCCATTCCCCACGGCAATCGCCGCGCCAGCATCCGGTTCCTTCGGGAATCCCTCTCCTTGCCGCCGGTCCCCGACCGGTTCGCGCCCGCTTCGATTAGGGAGAACGCATGGAATTTTCGACCATATTCATGGGGATTTTGGGCGTCGGCTTCGGCCTCCCCGCCGGCTACTACCTCGACAAGTGGATTTCCCAAAAGACCCTCAACGAAGCCAGGAGCCTGGCCGACCGCATCCTGGACGAGGCCCGCAAGGAAGCCGTTGCCCACAAGAAGGAAGTGGTGCTGGCCGCCCAGGATGAGCTGTTCCGCCAGAAACAGGACCTGGAAAAGGAATACAAGGACAAGACCCAGTCCCTGGAGGAAAAGGAGGAGCAGGTCCTGCGCCGCCGGGAGCGCCTGGAGGAAAAGCAGGAGCAGATCGTCCAGAAGGAATCCGAAATGCTCGCCGTGGAAAAGCGCCTGTCCGCCAAGGAGCGCGAGCTGGCCGAAAAGGCCGAGGAACTGACCCGCCTGGCCGAGGAGCACGACAAGCGCTTGCAGGAGATTTCCGGCCTGACCGCCGAGGAAGCCAAAAGGCGGCTCATGGAAGAGGTCGAGTCCAAGACCCGCCACGAGGCGGCCAGGATGATCCGCCAGATCGAGATGGAAGCCAAGGAGACGGCGGATAAAAGCGGCAAGAAGATCCTGGCCCTGGCCATCCAGCGCTATGCCGGCGATTTCGTGGCCGAGCAGACCGTCACGGCCGTGACCCTGCCCTCCGAGGAGATGAAGGGCCGCATCATCGGCCGCGAGGGCCGCAACATCCGCGCCCTGGAAGCGGCCACGGGCGTGGACCTCATCATCGACGACACCCCCGAGACCGTCATTTTGTCCGCCTTTTCGCCCCTGAAGCGCCAGGTGGCCAAAATGGCCCTGGAGCGCCTCATTACCGACGGCCGCATCCATCCCGCCCGCATCGAGGACATCGTGAAAAAGTGCGAGCAGGAGCTCGACGTCAAGATTCGCGAAATCGGCGAACAGGCCACCTTCGACTCCGGCGTCCACGGCATCCACCCCGAGCTCATACGCCTGCTCGGCCAGCTCCAGTACCGCACCAGCTATTCCCAGAACGTGCTCCAGCACTCCCTGGAAGTGGCCGCCCTGGCCGGCATCATGGCCGCCGAGCTGGGCCTGGACATCAAAAGGGCCAAGCGCGCCGGCCTGCTGCACGACATCGGCAAGGCCGTGGACCACGAGATCGAAGGCCCTCATGCCGTGATCGGCGCGGATTTGGCCAAGAAGTTCGGCGAGCCCGCGGACATCATCCACGCCATCCAGGCCCACCACGAGGACGTGCCGCCCAAGTCCGTGCTGGCCACCCTGGTCCAGACCGCGGACAGCCTGTCCGGCGCCCGCCCCGGCGCCCGCAAGGAGCTCCTGGAGAGCTATGTCAAGCGCCTGGAGGAGCTGGAAAACCTGGCCACGGACTTCGACGGCGTGTCCAAGGCCTACGCCATCCAGGCCGGCCGCGAAATCCGCGTCATGGTGGATTCCGAAAACGTGGACGACGACCGCACATTTCTGCTCTGCAAGGACATTGCCAAGCGCATCGAGGACAACCTCACCTATCCGGGCCAGATCCGGGTCACGGTCATCCGCGAAAAAAGGGCCGTGGGCTTCGCCAAATAAGCGCGGCGGACTTCATCCCGCCGGCCTCTTGTGCTGCTGACGCGGGGACGCAGGCGCGTCCCCGCTTTTTTCCTGGAACCCCAGAAAGGCCCGGCTCCCCATGCGCATTCTTTTTCTCGGCGACATCGTGGGCCGACCCGGCCGCGCCGCGGTGTTCGAACGCCTGCGCCAGGTGCGCCGCGACCTGGACATCGACCTGGTGGTGGCCAACGGCGAAAACGCTTCGGGCGGCATCGGCATCACGGCCAAGGCGGCCCGCCAGCTCCTGGAAAGCGGCATCGACGTCATGACCGGCGGCAACCACATCTTCCGCCACCGCGACATCATCCCCTTTTTCGAGGACACCGAACGCCTCCTGCGGCCGGCCAACTATCCCGAGGGCGCGCCCGGCGCGGGCTGGCGCGTGTTCCGCCCCGCCGGCAAGCCGCCCTATGCCGTCATCAACCTCCTGGGCCGCATGTTCATGGAAGCCGTGGACTGCCCCTTTCATGCCGTGGACGCCATCCTGGCCAAACTGCCCGAAGACGTGCGCGTGCGCCTGGTCGATTTCCACGCCGAGGCCACGTCCGAAAAAAAGGCCCTGGCCTATTTCCTCGACGGCCGGGTCAGCGCCGTGTGCGGCACCCACACCCACGTCCAGACCAACGACGCCCAGATCCTGCCCCATGGCACGGCCGCCATCACCGACGCCGGTATGACCGGCCCCGTGGCCTCGGCCATCGGCATGGACCCGGAAAACATCATCGCCCGCTACATGACGGCCATGCCCCACCGCTTCGTCGTGGCCAAGGCCGCGCCCGAATTGCAGGGAGCCTTGCTGGATATTGACGCATCCACGGGCAAGGCCGTACACATTGCTGCCTGGCGGCTCGCCTGTCGCGGCGAATGACGCTGCCATGCCGGAACTCCCCGGAGGAACCATGATCCGCATCGCCACCTTGGCCTCGGCCGCCATGCTGCTCGTCTGCCTGGCCGTCTCCGTTGCCCTGGCCGCGCCCGAGCGCATGGCCATCTACATGACCGTGGGCGGCCCCCTGGAAGTGGTCCGCGACGGAGCCAATTCCACGGTGCTCCTGGGCGGCCGCGTCATCCACCAGTCCTCGGGCGCGGCGCTCACGGCTCAGTCCTACATGAGCGTGGGCGACCCGGCCGACGGCTACGACGCCGTGCTGATTCGCCACGGCGTGGGCAATGCCGAATGCCCCATCACCTACGACCTGGTCACCGTGGGCGCGGACAAGACCTACGCCGTCATTCCCGACATCAACAAGTGCTCGCGCATCCTCAACATCAATGTGGACGGCGACAAGCTCCTTTTGGTCACGGAAAAGCAAAACGGCCGCACCGAAATCGTGGAATACAACGACAAGCAGCGCCGGCACGGCGACGCCAAGCCCTAAGGAAAACCCTTCCATGTTTCGAACCCTTCTGCTGGCCCTGGTCCTGACCGTCGCCACCCTGGCCGGGTGCGCCGAGGAAAAGGTCTATGACTGGCAGCGCCCCCACGACACCTATCAGGTGGGGGCCTTCAGCAAGGCCCAGAACGCCGAAGCCCTCAAGGCCAAGCTCAAGAGCAACGGCTTTGACAGCCGCATCGAGACGGAAATCAAAAACGGCGAATTTTTCCTCAACGTGCTCGTGGACGTGTACGACCAGAGCCCGGATACCGTGCGCCGCCTGGAACAGATTTCCGGCGTCAGGCCCACCCTGCGCAACCGGACCGCCACGTCCCCCAAGACCGCCATACCGCCCTCGGGCATCTGATCGTTGCCTTCCCCCTTGCCAACGCCCGGCCAAAAGGATTGTGCCTTGAACATTCTCGACGAACTCATCTGGCGCGGCCTCGTCAACCAGACCTCCGACGACGCCGGCCTGCGCCAACACCTCGAAACCCCGGGCCGCATCCTCTACTGCGGCTTCGATCCCACGGCCGACAGCCTGCACATCGGCAACCTCGTGCCGCTCCTGGCCTTGGCCCGCTTCGCCAAGGCCGGCCACAAGCCGCTTTTCCTGCTCGGCGGGGCCACGGGCCTTATCGGCGACCCCAGCGGCAAGGACAAGGAACGCCAACTCAAAACCGAAGACGTGGTGCAAGCCTCGGCCGAAAAGATCAAGGCCCAGGCCATGGCCTTTTTCGACCGCCAGGGCGTGGCCGATGCCGTCACCCCGGTCAACAACCACGACTGGACCAAAAGCGTCTCCATCATCGAATTCCTGCGCGACGTGGGCAAACACTTCACCATCAACTACATGATGGCCAAGGATTCGGTGAAAGCCCGCATCGGCCGCGAGGAGACCGGCATCTCCTACACCGAATTCAGCTACATGATCCTCCAGGCCTTTGACTTCTACCACCTGAGCCGACACCGCTCCTGCACCCTGCAGATTGGCGGCGGCGACCAGTTCGGCAACATCACCGCCGGCCTGGAACTCATCCGCCGCAAAACCGGCGGCCAGGCCTTTGGCCTCACCTTCCCCCTGATCACTACCGCCACCGGGGCCAAATTCGGCAAAAGCGAAAAAGGGGCCATCTTCCTCAACCCCGAACTGACCTCGCCCTACGCCTTCTATCAGTACTGGATCAACGCCGACGACCGCGATGTGGTCAACTACCTGCGCTACTTCACCTTCCTGCCCCGCGAGGAAATCGATGCCCTGGCTGCGCAAACCGCCGAGCAGCCCCATTTGCGCCAGGCCCAGAAACGCCTGGCCCGGGAAGCCACGGCCATGATCCACGGCCCGGATGAGCTGGCCAAGGTCGAAGCCGTGACCAACGCCCTGTTCGGCGGCGGCGACCTCACCGCCGTTGACCCCAAAACCCTGAAAGCCGCCCTGGAAGCCGCGCCCGGCCAGGCCTACCCGGAACTGGCCGCCGTGCCGCCGCTGCCCAAGCTCCTGGCCGACCTGGGCCTTTGCCCCTCCAACTCCCAGGCCCGTAAGGACATCAAGGCCGGCGGCGTCTACCTGAACAACATCCGCGTCGCGTCCGAAGACCGGCAACTCACCCCCGACGACTTCATCGGCGGCTCCATCCTGCTCCTGCGCAAGGGCAAAAAGAATTACGGGGTCGTGACTCTCGGGTAGGGGGAGTGCGGCGGGGGATGCCTCCGGCGGCCGGGGCGCTGCCCCGGACCCCGCTGGGGCGCTGCCCCGGACCCCGCTGGGGCGCTGCCCCAGGCCCCGCCGGGACGCTGTCCCGGACCCTGCTGGGGCGCTGCCCCAGACCCTGCCAGGGCTCTGCCCTGGAC
>CAZBER010000124.1:0-7293 GCA_964490985.1 uncultured Desulfovibrionaceae bacterium
CCGCGAGGGCGGCCGCACCGTGGGCGCCGGCGTCGTGTCGGAAATTGTGGAGTAACAAGGCATGCGCATCAATATCCAGTTGCAGTGCACCGAGTGCAAGCGCAAGAACTACGCTACGGAAAAAAACAAGAAAAATACCACGGGCCGCCTCGAGATCAAGAAGTACTGCCCGTTTGACCGCAAGCATACGGTCCATCGGGAAACGAAGTAGGCACCGGGTTAACGCAGGGCAGTAGCTCCAACGGTAGAGCATCGGACTCCAAATCCGAGGGCTGGGGGTTCGAATCCCTCCTGCCCTGCCATTTTCGAGCAAGGCGACGTCATGGCCAACAAGAAGATGCAAGAGGCGCAAACCGCCGACAAGCCCGCTGCGGGGAAGCTCGCCGCAGCCAAACCCGCCGTCAAGGCGGTGGGAAAGGGCAAGGACGAACCGACCAAGCCGGCTTCCTCCATGGCGGCGCGCATCGAGTCGGCCAAGGAATTCTTCGAGCAGGCCAAGGTCGAGCTCAAGAAGGTCACTTGGCCCACCCGCCGGGAAACCGTGCAGACCGGCATCGCCGTGCTGGTCTTCAGCGTGGTCATGGCCATCTACCTGGGGGTCGTGGACATGGCCCTGTCCAGGCTCGTCGCGCTCATCCTTTCGTAACGGGTCCTCACGGATGCAACGGGTCGTAAGGGTCGGAAACGGGATCAAACATGGCTGAACAAGGCGGTACCGGCGAAGAGCGCGCACCGGCCCGGTGGTACATCGTACACACCTATTCCGGTTTCGAGCACCGGGTGGAGCAGACCATCCGGGAGATGATGCGCACCGGCCAGGACGACGGTTGCATCGAGGAAGTGGTGGTGCCGACCGAGAAGGTCATCGAACTGGTCAAAGGCGAGAAAAAGACCTCCACCCGCAAGTTCTACCCGGGCTATGTCATGATCAAGATGTCCATGAACGACAATTCATGGCATCTGGTCCAGTCCATCCCCCGGGTCACGGGATTCGTCGGCGGCAAGAACCAGCCCACGCCCATGCGCGACAGCGAGGCCGACAAGATTCTCAACCTCATGGTCAGCCGCCAGGAACAGCCCCGGCCCAAATACCATTTCGAGCGGGGCGACGACGTGCGCGTCATCGATGGCCCCTTTGGCGGGTTTAACGGCGTGGTTGAAGACGTCAACTACGACAAGGGCAAGCTTCGCGTTTCGGTCTCCATCTTCGGCCGTCAGACCCCGGTGGAGCTTGATTTCGTGCAGGTGAGCAAAAACTAAGGGCGTCGCCCTCTCCTCTTAAGGATTAAGACAATGGCCAAGAAGATCGTCGCCAAGGTCAAGTTGCAGCTTCCCGCCGGTTCGGCCAATCCGTCGCCGCCGGTCGGTCCGGCCCTGGGTCAGCATGGCGTGAACATCATGGAGTTTTGCAAGGCGTTCAACGCCCGCACCATGGAGCAGAAGGGCACCATCATCCCGGCGCTGATTACCATCTACGCCGACCGCTCCTTCACGTTCATCACCAAGACCCCGCCGGCGTCCGTGCTTCTGGCCAAGGCGGCCAAGGTCGAGAAAGGATCGGGCGAGCCCAACAAGACCAAGGTGGGCAAAGTCACCAAGGACCAGATCGAGGAAATCGCCAAGCTCAAGCTCGTGGACATGTCCGCCAAGGACCTGGAGTCCGCCTGCCGCACCATCTCCGGCACGGCCCGCAGCATGGGTATCGAGATCGTCTAACCGCCACGAAGCAAGAGGAATTTCCGCAATGGCCAAGCACGGAAAAAAATACCGCGAGGCGGTCAAGGACATCGACCTCACGAACAAATACGATGTCAACGAGGCCATGGCCCTGACCGTCAAGTCGGGAGTGGCCAAGTTCGACGAGACTGTTGACGTGGCCCTTTGCCTGGGCGTCAACCCCAAATACTCCGACCAGATGGTGCGCGGCGCCGTTTCCCTGCCGCACGGTCTGGGCAAGACCGTTCGCGTGCTCGCCTTCTGCAAGGGCGACAAGGAAGCCGAGGCCCGGGAGGCCGGAGCCGATTTCGTGGGCGCCGACGAGCTCATCGAAAGGATCAAGGGCGGTTTCCTGGATTTCGACAAGGCCGTGGCCACCCCGGACATGATGGCCACCGTGGGCAAGATCGGCAAGATCCTCGGCCCCCGGGGCCTTATGCCCAACGCCAAGACCGGCACCGTCACCTTTGACATCGGCCAGGCCATCCGCGAACTCAAGGCCGGCAAGGTCGAGTTCAAGGTGGACAAGGCCGGCGTCCTGCACGTGTCCCTGGGCAAGCGCTCGTTTGGTCCGGACAAGCTGCTGGACAACTTCCGGGCCCTGATCGACACGGTCATGCGGCTTAAGCCCTCGGCCGCCAAGGGCACGTATCTCCAGGCCATGGCCCTGGCCACCACCATGGGTCCGGGCATCAAGGTGGATCCCCAGTCGGTGCGCAAGCTCCTGGAAGGCTAAGCCAGGCTCTACGCGTTTTTCCCGTCCCCGGCCGGAGGTCCTTTCTCCGGCCAGGGACGTTTTTTCAATATAAAACGGGGCATGGAAGGCGAGTCAAAGACAGCGGGTGGGGACGGTCCCCTTAATTTCCCGCCGAGACCACGCTTTGGCTCACTTGAAGGCCCGCCAACCCGCATGTGGAGGTAGGTACCGTGCAACGTGCGCAAAAAAACGAGATCATCGAGAAACTGCGCGCCAAGGCGGACCGGGCCGGCATTGCGGTGGTCACCGACTTTCGGGGCATGACGGTGGAGGAGCTGACCGAACTGCGCGTCAAGCTCCGCGCCGCGGGTATCGATTACCAGGTGGTGAAAAATACCCTGGCCCGGCTGGCGGTGAAAGGCGGCACGCATGATGCCTTGAAGGACCACCTCAAGGAGAACAACGCCGTGGCGTTCGGGTATGACGACCCGGTTGTCGCGGCCAAGGTCCTTGTGGAGTACGCCAAGACCAGCAAGAAGTTCGCGGTCAAGCTGGCGAGCCTGTCCGGAAAGATCATCGACGCCGACGGCGTCGCCGAACTTTCCAAGCTCCCGAGCAAGCCCGAACTGCTGGCCAAGACGCTCGGCACCATGAACGCCGTTCCCACCAACTTCGTCAGCCTGTTCGCGAACGTCATTCGCGGCATGCTGTACGCCCTTTCGGCCGTCAAGGAAAAAAAGGAAGCCGCTTAGCCGGCTTTCGCCAAAGCGAACTTCCCAGGAGGAAACATTCCCATGTCCGACATCACCAAAGAGCAAGTCGTTGATTTCATCGCCAACATGACCGTGCTGGAGCTCTCCCAGTTCATCAAGGAGCTGGAAGAGAAGTTCGGCGTGTCCGCCGCCGCCCCGGCCATGGCCATGATGGCCGCTGCCCCGGCCGCCGGCGAGGCCGCCCCGGCCGAGGAAGAGAAGACCGAGTTCGACGTTGTCCTGACCAATGCCGGCGGCAACAAGATCGCGGTCATCAAGGTGGTGCGCGCCCTGACCGGCCTCGGGCTCAAGGAAGCCAAGGCCAAGGTCGACGAACTGCCCTCCACCATCAAGGAAGGCGTGGCCAAGGCGGAGGCCGAGGATGCCAAGAAGCAGCTCGACGAGGCCGGAGCTACCTGCGAAATCAAGTAACACGCCTTGCACTGCCGTTTTTGACGTCAAAGAGCGCCCCCTTCCCCAAGGGGCGGGGGCGCTCTTTTCGCCTTTTATTGATTTTTGCTTCCCTCAACCCGCCCCGGCGGTGTAACCTCGCCGGATATGGAAAAACCTGGCGCGCCATGCGCCCCGCAAGGCCGATGATGGGCAAATCCCCCGCCCGAGTTCATTCCAACGTCGTAGCCCTGCAACAGAGGAAAAAATGGCCCAGCTGACCAAAAATTTCGGCAAGATCGTCAAAACGCTGACCATTCCCCATTTGCTCAACCTGCAGATCGACTCCTACGAGCTCTTTCTGCAAAAAGACGTCCCTCCCACCAGCCGGGAGGACGCGGGGCTTGAAGGCGTCTTCCGTTCGGTCTTTCCCATCGAGGACTTCAATCGAACCGCCTCGCTGGAGTACGTCAGCTATGAAATCGGCGAGCCCAAGTACGATGTGCCCGAGTGCATCGCCAAGGGCCTGACCTATGAGGCTCCGCTGCGCATCAAGGTCCGCCTGGTGGTCTACGACGTGGACGAGGAAACCGAGAACCGCACCATCCGGGACATCAAGGAACAGATCATCTATTTCGGCACCGTGCCGCTGATGACCGAGAAGGGCACATTCATCATCAACGGGACCGAGCGGGTCATCGTCAACCAGCTCCAGCGCTCCCCGGGCATCATTTTCGAGCACGACTCCGGCAAGAGCCACACCAGCCGCAAGGTCCTGTACTCCTGCCGGGTCATCCCCATGCGCGGCTCCTGGCTTGATTTCGACTACGACCACAAGGACATCCTGTACGTGCGCATCGACCGCCGCCGCAAGATGCCCGCCACCATCCTGTTTAAGGCCATGGGCATGTCCCGGGTCGACATCCTGAACTATTTCTACGAGATCGAGCACTTTGCCGTGGAAGGCAGCCGCGTGTTCCGCCAGGTGCACCCGGATTTCTACCGCAAGGAAAAAGCCTACGCCGAGGTGCGCGACGCCGACGGCAAGACCATCGTGGCCGTGGACAAGCCCATCACCAAGCGGGCCTGGCGGCTGATGCTCGAAGCCGGCATCGAGCGGGTGGAAGTCGATCCGGCCACCCTGACCGGGCTTTTTCTGGCCGAGGACATTCCGGATGCGGCCACGGGCGAAATCCTGGCCGAGGCCGGCGACGAGCTGACCCCGGACATGGTGGAAAAGCTCAAGGACGCCGGTGTGGCCGACTTCCCGGTCCTGCACACCCGGGGCGTGGACACCTCTTCCTCCATCCGCGACACCCTGGCCCTGGACAAGACCACGGACACCATCACGGCCCAGGTGGAGATCTACCGCCGCCTGCGCCCGTCCTCGCCGCCCACGCCCGAGATCGCGGCCAACTTCTTCGAGAACCTGTTCCGCAATCCGGACTACTACGACCTCTCGCCCGTGGGCCGCTACAAGTTAAACGCCCGACTCAAGGTGGACCAGCCGCTCGATTTCCGCACCCTGTCCAACGACGACATCCTGCGGGCTGTCAAGCACCTGACATTCCTCAAGGATTCCCACGGGCCGGCGGACGATATCGACCACCTGGGCAACCGCCGGGTGCGCCCTGTGGGCGAGCTGGTGGAAAACCAGTACCGCATCGGCCTGGTGCGCATGGAGCGGGCCATAAAAGAGCGCATGAGCCTCCAGGAAGTGGCCACGCTCATGCCCCATGACCTGATCAACCCCAAGCCCGTGGCCGCGGTCTTGAAGGAATTCTTCGGCACCTCCCAGCTGTCCCAGTTCATGGACCAGACCAACCCCCTGTCCGAGGTCACCCACAAGCGCCGCCTGTCGGCCCTGGGTCCCGGGGGGCTCACCCGCGAGCGGGCCGGCTTCGAGGTGCGCGACGTGCACACCTCCCACTACGGCCGCATCTGCCCCATCGAGACGCCGGAAGGTCCGAACATCGGCCTCATCGTGTCCCTGACCACCCATTCCAAGGTCAATGACTTCGGCTTCATCGAGACCCCCTACCGGGTGGTCAAGGACAGCCGGGTCACGGACGAGGTGGTGTATCTGGACGCCACCCGGGAGATCGACGAGGTCATTGCCGGCGCCAACGCCGAACTGGACGAGCAGGGCCATTTCGTCAACGCCATGGTCGGCAGCCGCATCCGGGGCGACCTGATCATGACCCCGCGCGAGCAGGTCACGCTCATGGACATCTCCCCGAGCCAGATCGTGTCCGTGTCCGCCGCGCTCATTCCGTTCCTGGAGCACGACGACGCCAACCGGGCGCTCATGGGCTCCAACATGCAGCGCCAGGCCGTGCCGCTGTTGCGCTGCGAGCAGCCCCTGGTCGGCACGGGCATGGAAGGCCCGGTGGCCAAGGACTCGGGCTCGTGCATCCTGGCCGAGGCCGACGGCGTGGTCCACTACGCCGACGCCGAGCGCATCATCATGTGCTACGACGGCGGCATCTCGCCCGATACCGGCGGGGCCAAGACCTATGAGCTTTTGAAGCACCACAAGTCCAACCAGAACACCTGCTTCGGCCAGGTGCCCCGGGTGCGGGTGGGTCAGCGGGTGGCCAAGGCCGACGTGCTGGCCGACGGCCCGGGCATCCGCGACGGCGAGCTGGCCCTGGGCAAGAATCTGCTCGTGGCCTTCATGCCCTGGTGCGGCTACAACTACGAAGACTCCATCCTCATCTCGGAAAAGGCGGTCAAGGACGACACCTTCACCTCGGTGCACATCGAGGAATTCGAGGTGGTGGCCCGGGACACCAAGCTCGGACCCGAGGAGATCACTCGGGACATTCCCAACGTGGGCGAGGAGATGCTCAAGGACCTGGACGATTGCGGCATCATCCGCATCGGGGCCAAGGTCGTGCCCGACGACATCCTGGTCGGCAAGATCACGCCCAAGGGCGAGACCCAGCTCACGCCCGAAGAAAAGCTTTTGCGGGCGATATTCGGCGACAAGGCCCGGGACGTCAAAAACACTTCGCTCAAGGTGCCGCCCGGAATCGAGGGCACGGTCATTGACGTGCGCGTCTTTAACCGCCGCTCCGGCGAAAAGGACGACCGCACCCGGTCCATCGAGGATTTCGAGCTCTCCCGCCTGGACATCAAGGAAGGCCAGCACGTGGACGCCATTGCCGCCAACATGCGCAAGCGCATCTGGGACGTGGTGGCCGGCAAGACGGTCTTCCAGACCATAAAAGGCAAGAAGAAAAACGAAATCATCCTGGAGGCCAACCATCCCATCAAGTGGGAGGTCCTGGAGGAGCTGCCCATCAAGAAGCTGGCCGGCCTTTTCACCGCCAGGGAGACCAACGAGGCCGTGGCCGAGCTTCTGGACGAATACGACCGCCACATACGGTTCGTGAAGGAAGTCTACGACCAGAAGCGGGAAAAGGTCACCGAGGGCGACGATCTGCCTCCGGGCGTCATCAAGATGGTCAAGGTGTATGTGGCCGTCAAACGCAAGCTCAACGTGGGCGACAAGATGGCCGGCCGCCACGGCAACAAGGGCGTTGTGTCCTGCATCCTGCCCGAGGAGGACATGCCCTTTTTCGCCGACGGCAGGCCCGTGGACATCGTGCTCAACCCCTTGGGCGTGCCTTCGCGCATGAACATCGGCCAGATCATGGAGACCCACCTGGGCTGGGCGGCTCACAACGGCTTCGTGCGCGTCAGGCGTAACGAACTGGACATGGAAGCGGACAA
>CAZBER010000124.1:7303-7709 GCA_964490985.1 uncultured Desulfovibrionaceae bacterium
CAGATCATGGAGACGCACCTGGGCTGGGCCGGCATGGAGCTCGGCAAGCAGCTGTCCACCTTGGTGGAAAACGGCACGGCCATGCAGGCCATCCGGGCCGAGGCCAAGGCCGTGTTCGCCACGCCCGAGTCCGACGCGCTCATTGACGGCATGTCCGACGACGAGCTGCGCGCGGCCCTCAAGGCCCTGCACAAGGGCATTGTGGCCAAGACCCCGGTCTTTGACGGCGCCACCGAGGACGAGCTGTGGGGCTGGCTCAAACAGGCGGGCCTGCCCGAGGACGGCAAGGTCACCCTGTACGACGGCCGCACCGGCGAGGCCTTCCACCGGCCGGTCACCGTGGGCTGCATGTATATGTTGAAGCTCCACCACCTGGTCGATGAAAAGATTCACGCCCGCTCCACCG
>CAZBER010000125.1:0-7446 GCA_964490985.1 uncultured Desulfovibrionaceae bacterium
CGCCCCGGCAGGGTCTAGGGCAGCGCCCCGCTCTTCTCAGCTACTCCGCCCACACCACCTTGTTGCGGCCGGTGCGTTTGGCTTTGTACAGGGCCGCGTCGGCTGCGGCCAGCATGGCGTCCACGGACTCCAGGGGCCGGTCGCAGATGCCGATGCTGATGGTCACGCCCACCGACAGCCGGCCGGCCTTGGCCTTGGACCGCTCGATGGAGTGGCGCAGGTCGTTGAAGGCGGCCAGGGCCTGGTGGCCGGACAGGCCCGTGGCCACCACGCAGAATTCCTCGCCTCCGAGCCGGGCCACCACGTCCCGGCCCCGGAAGCGGTTGGAGAGGCCCTGGGCCACGTGTTTGAGCACTTCGTCGCCTATGGCGTGGCCATGGGTGTCATTAACCTTTTTGAAGTGGTCGATGTCGATCATGGCCAGGGTCACGGCTTCCTCGCCCCGACTCAGCTTGGTGTGGAGGTCCCGGGCCGCCTCGAAGAAGTGGCGGCGGTTGAAAAGCCCGGTCAGGGGGTCGCGGATGGAGGCTTCCCGCAGCTTTTGGATGTATTCCAGCATCTCCAGGTTCTGGGTCACCCGGCAATAGAATTCCTCGCTGGAAAAGGGCTTGTTCAAGAAGTCGTTGGCCCCGTTCTTGATGAACCGGGCCGACAGGATGGTGTTGCCGTAGGCCGAGATGCCGATGACGGCCAGCTCGTCCTTGCGGCGGCCCCGCCGGATGCGCCGGGTCAGCTCCACGCCGTCCATGCCGGGCATGAAGTAATCGGTGATGACCACCTTGATTTCGGGATGGCGTTCGAGGACCGACAGGGCATAGGCCCCGGTATCGGCTTCGTGGACGATGAATTCGTGGGTCGAAAGCAGCCGGACCAGATGGTTGCGCACGCTGGGGGAGTCGTCGGCCACCAGGATGCTCACGTACTTGTTGCGCGAGATGCGCCGCACCAGGGAGCACAGGTAGTCCAGGCTGTCGGGCGATTCCTTGGACACGTAGTCCACGACTTTCTTGGCCCAGATGCGGTCGCGCACCTCGGATTCCACGTCGCCGGTGAAGACAATGGACGGGATGCCTTTGGAAATGACGTAATCCACGATGCGGCCATCCGATGCATCGGGCAGATGCAAATCCAGAAGGGCCACGAAATAGGTATTGTTGTCGGGATTTTCTTCAAGCAGATAGCGGGCCTCCTCGAAATTGGAGGCCCAACAGGTGTCGAAAAAAAGCTCGTCCTCGATCTTGCGGATGAGGATGCGGGCGAAGACTTTGCTGTCTTCTACAATGAGCACTTTTTCCATGAAACGGACGACCGGGTGATAATGTCAGCGTTTGGATGCGAGTATAGAATGGCCTGTCACAAAAAGCCAGGAGGGAAAAGGCGAATTTCAGCATCATGCCTTGCGTTCGCGCCAGGGGCGACGCTAATGTCACCGAAACGCGCGAAACAGGAGGGCTGTATGCGGGAGGTGCAGCTTGGGGGGTATTCGCCGTATGGCGACGGTGTCTCCGATCCGTCTGGCCGAAGCCCTGGCTGCTGAGGGCGTCTCGGCCCTTTCCCGGGAGCCCGCGCGCACCCTGGCGGAAGCCGTGGCCGCGGCCGTGTCCTTCCTGGACCGTGGCCGCGGCTTTCTTGCGGGCAACAGCCGGGGTCGGTCGCTTTTGGGCGAGGGGCGGCAGCAAACCTGCCATGCGTTGCTGTGGGGGAG
The DNA here is from genome assembly GCA_964490985.1 of uncultured Desulfovibrionaceae bacterium. Taxonomy (GTDB): domain Bacteria; phylum Desulfobacterota; class Desulfovibrionia; order Desulfovibrionales; family Desulfovibrionaceae; genus Solidesulfovibrio. Next base: position 1,706 of record CAZBER010000125.1, read on the forward strand.
GGCGGAGCCCTGCCCGGGCTGCCCCCTGGAGACGGGCCGGATCCAGGCCGCCGGTCAGGTCGCCTGCGCCCCGGTTCCGGACGCCTCGGGCGGGGTGGCGGGAGTGGTCTGCGTGGCCGCTTCGGTTGTTGCCGACGGGGTCGAGGGCTGGTTGGCGAACATTCTCGAACACATGGTCTCGGCCGTGTTCGTGGCGGACCTCCAGTTCCGGTACGTTTACATCAATGCCGCCTATGAGCGGCTGCGCGGCAACGGGCGCGACGCGCTCCTGGGGCGCGCCCTGGACGAGTTTCTCCGGCCCGAGGCCTACGCCCGCTTTTGCGCCGCCACCAAACAGGTCCTGGCCCGCCGGGAGGCTTTGGAGGAGGAGGTCTGCACCGCGCTTCGCGGCCGGGAGCGGATATTTTTGGTCGCGCTGATCCCGCTTTTCGACGCTGCCGGCGACGTCAACGCCTTGTGCTGCATGCTCACCGAACGGACCGACCATCGCATGGCCGAACGGGAGCTGCGCGAGAGCCGGCGGCGCTACCTGGCCATTGTGGAAGACCAGTCCGAGCTGGTGGTGCGCCTGGACCCGCAGTTTGCCTACCGTTTCCTCAACCGGACCATGGCCCGGCTGCTGGGCCGGCCCATGAAAGACCTGCTCGGCCGCAGTTTCCTGGACGGCCTGCCCCAGGCCGAGGCCGGGAACCTGCGCCAGCGCCTGGCCGGCCTGACCCCGGATTCGCCCGTGTGCGACATCCGGCACCGCCTGATCCTGTCCGGCGGCGAGGAGCGCTGGCTCAACTGGACCGTGCGGGCCATTTTCATGGAATCCGGACAGCTTGGCGAGTACCAGGCCACGGGCAGCGACATTACGGCCTATTGGCGCATGGAACGGGAACTGACCCGAAGCGAGGCCAAGTACCGCGACATCTTCGAGCACTCGGCCGAAGGCATTTTCCAGTTCGATCCCCAGGGCGGCATGGTGGCCTGCAATCCGGCCTTGGCCCGCATCCTGGGCTATGGTTCGGCCGAGGAGGTCCTGCTGGAGCGGGGCGACCTGTTCCGGCGCATCCAGGCCCGGCAGGAAGACCGGCTGGAATTCCTGCGGCTTCTGGCCCTCAAGGAGCGGATTTTCGATTTCGAGATGCAGGTGGTGCGCCGCGACGGCCGCACGGTCTGGCTTTCGGTCAACGCCCGGGCCGTTCTGGACGAAGGCGGGCGGCTGTCGCGGGTGGAGGGCGCGGCCCGGGACATCACGGACCGCAAGCGGGCCGAGGAAGAGCGCATGCTGCTGGTCACGGCCGTGGACCAGAGCGCCGAGGGCGTGGTCATCGTCAGCCGGGACTTCCGGCTGGAATACGCCAACCCGGCCTTTTCCCAGATCGTGGGGCCGGGGCCCGCTCCCGGGGGCGCGGCGGACCTGGAGGAGCGCCTGGCCCCCTTTCTCGGGGCCTCGGTGCGTAAGATGCTTGGCCTGGGCCTGCGCTGGTCCGGCCGGGTGCGCCTGGACCGCCCGGACGGCGAGGGCGTGGCCGAGGCGCTCATCTCGCCGGTGCGCGACGAGAACGGGCAGATCGCCAACTACATCATGCTCGTGCGCGACATGACCTACGAGACCGGGCTGGAGCGGCGGCTGCGCCAGGCCGAGAAGCTTGAGGCCATCGGCGTTCTGGCCGGAGGCGTGGCCCACGATTTCAACAACATCCTCACCCCCATCCTGCTCAACACCGAAATGATCCTGGGCGACATCCCCTGGAAGCATCCCCTGCGAAAGCCCCTGGCCGACGTGGTCCGGGCCTCGGAGCGGGCCAGGGACCTGGTGCGCCAGTTGTTGACCTTCAGCCGCCAGGGGGAGCTGACCGTGGGCGAGCTGCCGCTGTCGCCCCTGGTCAAGGAGACGGTCAAGCTGGCCCGGGGCATGATCGACCCCCAGGTGGAGGTCCTGGCCAAGGTGTCGGATATGGACCTGACCATCAAGGCCGATCCGGCCCAGATGCATCAGGTGCTCATGAACCTGTGCCTCAACGCGGCCCAGGCCATGCCCGAGGGCGGGGTCCTGGAAGTGGGGCTGGCGGCCCTGGCCGAGCCGCCGCGCCCCCAGGGCGACTGCCTGGCCGCCGGCACGCCCCTGACCGAGCTGCTTCCCGGTCCGTATGCCCGGCTGTGGGTGTCGGACACCGGCCACGGCATGACCGCGGAAATCCGCGAACGCATCTTCGAGCCGTTTTTCACCACCAAAAAGCCCGGCCAGGGCACGGGCATGGGCCTGGCCGCGGTGCACGGCATCGTCAAAAGCTGCGGCGGAGCCGTGCTGGTGGAAAGCGCGCCGGGTAGGGGTAGCCGGTTCGAGGTCTTTTTGCCCCTGGTGCCCCGGCCCGCCCGGGAATCCGTCAATTGATGGGCGCGTCGAGCAAGCCGTAGCCCTGCCAGCCCGGGCCGTCGAAGTGCCACCATTCCGTGGGCAGGCCCGCGAACCCCTCCTTGGCCATGGCCGCCTCCAGCCGCTTGCTGTTGGCCCGGGCGGCCGGATCGCCGCCGGCGTAGTCGCGGTGGGCCTTTTCGCTGAAGTCGTCGAATCCCGAAGGCATGGACAGCTCGTTACCGGCCGCGTCCACCAGGGTCAGATCCACGGCCGCACCCCGGTTGTGCTTGGAGCCCGACACCGGCTTGCCGTTCTTTTCCTCGGGCTTGGCCACGTAGTCCTCGTTGGGCACGATGGCCCAGAACCGTTTCTGGATGGAAAAGGGCCGGTAGCAGTCATAGACCTTGAGCCCCAGGCCCTGGCCCTCAAGTTCCGCCTGGACCCGGGCCAGGCGCTTGGCCACGTCGGTGCGCAGATAGCAGCGTGCGGCCGGGTACACGGCCTGGCCCGTGAAATTGTTGGTCGTGGCGTAGCGGATGTCCAGGCGGATCGACGGGGCCAGGCTGGTCACGTCCACCAGGCCGGCCGCCTCGGGCGAGGCGTTTTCGGCGGCAGGGAGGGTGGCGGCGGACAGGATGCAGATGGCCCAAAGGGCCAGGGCGGCGGCGAGCGGGCGGCGCATGGGTTCCTCCTCGGTAAATGGTGTTGCCTGGCCGCAACCTAGATGCGTCCGGCGCCGCCTGTAAAGCGCCACGATGCCGCCTTGACGCCGTCCTTCGGAAAGACGATACCATGAAACATACGTCCTGCCATTGATAACCCGAACCAAGGAGGAACGCTCCATGACCGAGCGCACCGGCCTCATCACCTTCAAGGGCAACGGCCTGACCCTGACGGGCAATCCCGTGGGCGTTGGCGACAAGGCTCCGGAATTCACCGTCATCACCAATGACTTGGCTGCGGCCAAATTGTCCGATTTCACCGAAAAGGCCCTGATCCTGCTTGCCGTGCCGTCCCTGGATACCGCTGTCTGCGACCTGGAAGCCCGCAAGTTCAACAAGGAAATGGAAGGTCTGAGCGGCCAGGCCAAGGCCGTGGTGGTGAGCATGGACCTGCCCTTTGCCCAGAAGCGCTGGGCCGAGGCGGCCGGCGTCCGGAACATCGTCACCGTCTCGGACCACCGCGACGCCTCCTTTGGCCTGGCCTACGGCCTGCTCATCAAGGAACTGCGGCTTTTGGCCCGCACGGTCTTCGTCCTTGGCCCGGACCGCAAGGTGACCTACATGGAGCTGGTTCCGGAAGTCACCGACGAACCCGATTATGCCGCCGCTCTTGCGGCCGCGCGCCAGGTCCTGTAAACCCGGGCCTGTCCGGCCGCCTTGGGCGGACGTTCGAAGCAGCCTTTTGGAAACGATCATGACGCAATGCATTCCGTACGGCCGGCGTCCGGCGATGCCGGCCTTTTGGGCGGCCCTGGCCGCGCTGGCCCTGTTGGTCCTGTCGGCCGGCTGCGCCGGCCAGCAGGCCACGGTCACGCCCACGGTGGTGGTGGAGCAGGAAACCCTGGGCCGTGGTGTGGAAGTGTCCGTGGCCGTGCGCGACGCCCGGCCCGGACCCGAGCTTGGCCTGTGCAACCCGGCCTCGTCCTTTGGCGGCAAGCTCACCACGGCCTGCGATCCGTCCCCGGCCGTCCGGTCGGCCGTGGAAAAGGGCCTGCGCGACAAGGGCTTCAAACCGGCCGCGGCCACCGAGGCCGTGGTGCGCTCCCTGTCCGTGGAGCTGACCCATCTGGCCTACAAGCCGACCTACCAGGCCGGACAGTTGCTGGCCCGGGCCGAAACGACCCTTTCGGTGACGGCCGACAACAACGGCGAAAAACTCGCCCGGCGCTACGAGGCCGAAACGGTCTGGAAGCTGCCGGGAGACAACGTCGAGCCGGAATTCGACAGGCTCATGAGCCAGACCGTGTCCAAAGCCATCAGCAAAATGGCCTCGGACTACGAACTGATCCACTTCCTGGAAAAGACCGTCCTGCGCACGCGGGAAATCAAGTAATCCGCCGGGGCCGCCAAGCGCGGCCCCGGATTGGCGCAAAACCCGGCCGCCGCGCCTGGCGTCCCCAAAAAAAGGATCCTTGCCCCATGGCCCTTTCCGTCGGCATCGTGGGTCTGCCCAACGTGGGCAAATCCACCCTGTTCAACGCCCTGACCAAAGCCCAAAACGCCCAGGCCGCCAACTACCCCTTCTGCACCATCGAACCCAACGTGGCCATCGTGCCCGTGCCCGACGCCCGCCTGGCCGCCCTGGCCGAGCTGGTCAACCCGGCCCAGATCGTGCCGGCCACGGTGCGCTTCACGGACATCGCCGGCCTGGTGGCCGGAGCCAGCCGGGGCGAGGGCCTGGGCAACAAGTTTTTGGCCCACATCCGGGAAACCGAGGTCATTGTCCACGTGGTGCGCGCCTTTGCCGACCCGGACGTGGTGCACGTATCCGGCTCCGTGGACCCGGCCCGGGACATCGACGTCATCGAAACCGAGCTGATCCTGGCCGACGCCCAGACCCTGGAATCCCGCCTGGACCGCCTGGCCAAGCAGGCCAAGGGCAAGGACAAGGAAGCCGCCGAAAAGGTGGCCGCCGGGCAGCGTCTCCTGGACCACCTCATGGCTGGCAAGCCCGCCTCCTCCGTGGACGACATCGACACGCCGGGCATGCTCGCCCTGTTCGACGAAATCCGGCCCCTGTCGGCCAAGCGCGTGATCTACTGCGCCAATGTGGACGAGGCCGACCTGGCCGGACAGTCCGAACTGGTTGCGCAGGTGCGACAGGTCGCCTCGGCCCGGGGGGCCGAAGTGGCCGTTGTCTGCGCCCGCATGGAAGAGGAACTGGCCGGCCTGTCCGACGAGGACCGCCAGGAGTTCCTGACCTCCTACGGCCTGTCCGAATCCGGCCTGGACCGGGTGGTGCGGCTGGCCTATTCCACCCTCGGCCTTATCAGCTTCTTCACCGCCGGCCCCAAGGAAGTCCGGGCCTGGACCATCCCGGCCGGCACCAAGGCCCCCAAGGCGGCCGGCGAAATCCACTCCGACATCGAACGCGGATTCATCCGGGCCGAAGTCATCGCCTACGACGACTACACCCGCCTCGGCAGCGAAGCCAAATGCCGCGCCGCCGGCGTCCTGCGCCAGGAAGGCAAGGACTACGTCATGGCCGACGGCGATGTGGTGCACTTTTTGTTCAATGTGTAAGGGTAGGCAGGGGCAGGCAGGGTAGGCAGGAGTAGGCGGTGAATGCCTCCGGCGGCCGGGGCGCTGCCCCGGACCCGCTGGGGCGCTGCCCCAGACCCTGCCGGGACGCTGTCCCGGACCCTGCCAGGGCTCTGCCCTGGACCCGCCGG
>CAZBER010000126.1:0-7121 GCA_964490985.1 uncultured Desulfovibrionaceae bacterium
CATTCGATTCTGTTGCCCATTCGCAAAAGCCCTTGACATCGGGCGGGTCCATATATGACCCCCTCCCAGCCGCCGGAGGCATTCATCTTTTATGACTTTCGATATAATAATCGTAGGAGCCGGGCACGCCGGGTGTGAGGCGGCCATGGCGGCGGCCAGGCTGGGGTTGGCCACGTTGCTTTTGACCCAGAACATCGACCGCATCGGGCATTTGTCCTGCAACCCGGCCATTGGCGGCCTGGCCAAGGGGCACATGGTCCGGGAGATCGACGCCTTGGGCGGCATGATGGGGCTTTGGGCCGATGCCGCCGGCATCCAGTTCCGCACGCTCAATACCCGCAAGGGGCCGGCCGTGCGGGCCACCCGGGCCCAGATCGACCGGGACGCCTACATGCGCGTGGTCAAGCGGGACATCTTTGGCCAGGAAAATTTGTTCGTGCGCCAGGATACGGCCGAGGAAATCCTGCAGCAAGACGGCCGGGCCGCCGGCGTGCGCGCGGCCACCGGGGAAATCTTTCGGGCCCGGGCCGTGCTGTTGACCACGGGCACATTTCTGGGCGGCCTTATCCACATCGGCCTGACCCGGCTTCGCGGCGGCCGTTTGGGCGATCCGCCCTCGGACGGGCTTTCGGGCAGCCTGCGGGCGCTCGGCATCGAGCTGGGACGGCTCAAGACCGGCACCACGCCGCGCCTTCTGGCCAAAAGCATCGATTTTTCCGCCACCACGCCCCAACCCGGCGACGATCCGCCGCCGGGGTTCAGCTTTCACGGGCCAGGGCCGGTGCTGCCCCAGGTCCCCTGCCATCTGACCTACACCAATGAGCGCACCCATGCCGCCATCCGGGAAGGGTTTGACCGCTCGCCGCTTTTTACCGGCGTCATCCAGGGCACGGGCGCGCGCTATTGTCCGTCCGTGGAGGACAAGGTGGCCCGGTTCCCGGAGCGCGACCGGCACCATGTGTTCCTGGAGCCCGAAGGCCTGGACAGCCCGGAAGTCTATCCCAATGGCGTATCCACGAGCCTGCCCATCGAGGTCCAAAAGGCCATGCTGGCCACCATTGCGGGGCTGGAGAAGGCCCGCATCACCCGGCCCGGCTATGCCATCGAATACGACTACGCCGATCCGGTGCAGCTTCTGCCCACCCTTGAAGCCAAGGTCCTGCCCGGGCTGTATCTGGCCGGGCAGATAAACGGCACGTCGGGCTACGAGGAGGCCGCGGCCCAGGGGCTGTGGGCGGCGCTCAATATTTTTTGCGCGGCAAGGAGCCGTCCGCCGTTCCTGCCCCGGCGCGACCAGGCCTACGTGGCCGTCTTGGTGGACGACCTGGTGACCAAGGGCACGTCCGAGCCTTACCGCATGTTCACGTCCCGGGCCGAGCACCGGCTGCTTTTGCGCGAGGGCAATGCCGACGCCCGGCTCACGCCCCTGGGCCGGGAACTGGGCCTGGTGGCCGACGGGCAATGGGCGCGCTACCGTGAAAAGGACCACGCCTTGGCTGCCGTGATCGCTGGGCTGGCCGAGCGCCGGGTGCGGCCCGACGATGTGGACGGCCCTGGCTGGGATCGCTTGGGCGGCCGGCCGGCCGACCGGTCCGTGCGCCTGGACGAGCTGCTGCGCCGCCCCGAGGTGGCGCTGCCGGACTTGTGCCCCTTCTGGCCCGAGCTGGCCGGGCTCACGCCCGAGGTGGCCGTGGAGGCCGAAACCCGGATCAAATACGAAGGCTATCTCAAGCGCCAGGAAGAGCTGGCCGGCCGGGCCGGCCGTTTGGAGGCCACGGCCCTGCCTGCGGACCTGGACTACGGCCTTGTGGCTGGGCTTTCCCGCGAGGTGGTGGAAAAGCTCAGCCGGGTGGCCCCTTTGACCCTGGGTCAGGCGGCCCGCATTTCCGGCGTCACCCCGGCCGCCCTGGCCTGTCTGGAAATCCATCTCAAAAAGACGGCTTCCCGGCCGTAGGCCGGGCCGGACGCTTGTCTCCGCAAAGGCGATCGCTTATAGCTCTTGCATGGATTTTGTCAGGAGCCTTGCCGCCTTACCGGCTTTCCAGAGCCTGTTTGGCCCCGACTGGTGGAACACCATGCGGGAGGACATTGCCCACAACCGCTTTTCGCCCGAAGCGGCCATCTTGGCCTTTGGCATCTTCGCCTTTTTCGGGCTGTGGATCGCGGCCGGGCTGCTGATCAAAATCCGCTCCCGCCGTCCCTCCGCCACTCCCATGACCTGGATCGTGCGGCCCGGCGAGATTCGCGCCCTTCTGGATACGGCCCTGGCCCAGCGCAGCAAGGTGCGGGTGAGCTTCGTGCGCGACGATCCCGGCACCCGCTCCACCGACGCCTCCATCCTGGCCGTGGACCCGGCCCGGGGCGTCACCCTGGAAATGACTTCCCTGGTGCGGGCCAACCCCAACTGGGTCGGCAAGCTCGTGGCCTGCGACTTCCGGCTGCGCCTCGATCCCCGTCGCAATCACCTCAATTTCTACAACTTCGTGACCCCGGTGCGGCACATTGCCAAGGCCGGCGACGACTTCGTCCACATGACCGTGGGCTGGCCCAGCCGGCTGGAATTGGAGCAAAAAAGAGGTTTTTTGCGGGTGGAGCCGCCCCAGTCCTTTGTCTTGGGACTGGAACTGTGGCATGAAGGCGCCATCCGGGGGTCCCGTGGGCACTTCAACGATCCCGCCACCTGGGGCGAACCGCTCCTGCGGGTGGCGGCCCCCACGGATGCTCCGGCCGCGCACGTGCGCAACATCTCCGGCGGCGGATTGCGCCTGGAGGTCCAGGGAGAGGCGGTCAGGCATCATGCCCATCTGTTCGAGCCGGGCAACCGGTTCCTCATGCATCTGCTTCTGGCCGATCCCGAGGCCGGGCATCCCATGTCCTGTTACCTGGCCCTTCGCCTGCAAAACATCTATGGCGACGCCGAGGCAGGGGGACAAAAAGCCATGGGGTTCCGGTTCCTCAGCTACGGCGAGCCCAATGGTTCTCCCTTGGGCACCCTGTCCTGGAAAACGGCTGTCGCGGGCGTGGCCGCCGTCGATGACTGGGTTTTCAAGCGGCATCTGGAGATTTACCGCTCCCGGGAGGAATGATTCCATTTCTCAATCATGCTGACGTATTGGAAATGGCATAAGGGGCGGCCGTGGACGGGCGGCGGCGTTTTTGCTATCCGGGCCTCGATTTTTTTCCGCTTGTCAACGAAACGAAACGCATTTTGGCCACCATGCCTGGCCGCTGGCCCCGAAATGCGGGCCGCCAAGGAGGAATGAGGTTGGACGACGATTCAGAAAGTGGTTTTTGGGGTGTTTTGGGCAAATTCTTCCGCCAGAAAAGCATCTCCATCGAAGAACTGATTCTGGAGGCCCGCAAGGACGGCACCCTGATCCAGGAAGACGCTTCCATGCTGCTCAACATCCTGCGGCTGGAAAAAAAGCAGGTCTCCGACATCATGGTGCCCCGGCCCGACATCGTCTGCGCCGAGGCCGACGACGGCATCCAGGCCATCTGCGACCTCATCAAGGCCCACGGCCATTCCCGCATTCCCATCTACGAGGACAACCGGGACAACATCCTGGGCGTGGTCTATGCCAAGGACCTGCTGGCCCACCTGGTGGGCGCGGGCAAGGAGACGCCCGATCCCAGGGCCATCATGCGCGCCCCGCTTTTCATTCCCGAGACGCTCAACCTGAAAAAGATGCTCCTGGAATTTCGCAGCCAGAAAAAGCACATGGCCATCGCCCTGGACGAGTATGGCGGCACCTCGGGGCTCATCACCCTGGAAGACGTGCTGGAAGAGATCGTGGGCGAGATCGAGGACGAGCACGACCTGAGCAAGCCCGAGGAAATCCAGGAGCTGCGCGAGGGCGTGTATCTCGTTTCCGGTCGCTATCCCCTGGAAGACCTCAATCCCACCCTGGGCCTGTCCCTGGAATCGGAGCAGGTGGAAACCATCGGCGGATTTCTGACCGAGCTGGCCGGCCGCGTCCCCCGCCAGGGCGACGCCTTCACCCTGGAGGGCCGCCGCTTCACCATCCGGGAAGCCGACCGCCGCCAAATCCGCTGGATCGTCATCGAGCCGGCCGCGTAGCGGCTCCCCGCCGCCGCGCCCGGACATTCCGGAAAAAACACCGTGACCATAGCAAGCATCCTGGCCGTGCTCGGGGCCTGGCTCGGTTTTGCCAACCCCTTCTACCGCCTGCCCATCCTGGCCCTTTTCCTGCCGGCCGGCCTGACCCTGGCCGCCGTGCGCGCGCCGTCCACCGGCAAGGCCGCCAAGGCCGGCTTTGCCGTCGGTTCCCTGGCGGCCGCGGGCAACCTCTACTGGGCGGCCCTGCCCATCCACGACTACGGCAACGTGGCCTGGGCCCTGGCCCTGCCCGCGCCGGTGCTGCTGGCCATGGCCCTGGGCGCCTATGCGGCCGTCTATGCCGTGGTGGTCCGCTTCGCCTATCCTCGGCTCTCGCCCTGGCTGTTCGGCCCCCTGGCCGGCCTGGCCTGGGCCAGCATGGAAATGGCCCGGGGCACGTTTTTCACCGGCTTTCCCTGGATCGTGCTGTCTGCGGCCTTTTCCCCCTGGCCCGCGGCCATCCAGGGAGCGGCCTTTGTCGGCGCCTACGGCCTGGCCGGGCTCATGGCCGCCCTGGCGGTCTGGCTGGCCATGCCGGGTCCATTGTCGCGGCCCGGGCTTGTGGCCGTGCTGCTGGGAGCCGGGCTTTTTTTCCTGGGCAACCAGCGCCTGGACGCGCCGCCGGCCCGGGACGGCGCGGCCCATGTCACCATCATCCAGGGCAACATCGACCAGAGCCGCAAATGGGACCCCGCCGTCCAGAACGAGACCGTGGACGCCTACCTGAACCTGACCCGGCAGGCCATCAAGGACGCCCCCACCGACCTGGTGATCTGGCCCGAGACGGCCATGCCGTTTTATTTCCAGGACCACGACGCCCTGGCAAAGCGCCTGATCGACTTCTCGGCCGCCTCGGCCGTGCCCCTGGTTTTCGGCGCGCCGGCCTACGAACGCCTGCCCGGCGGCGGCCACGTCCTTTTCAACCGGGCCTACCTGGCCGGCCCGGGCGGGCTCGAGGCCTCCTACGACAAGGAGCACCTGGTGCCTTTCGGCGAATACGTGCCCCTGGGCAGCATCCTGACCTTTGTCCACAAGCTGGTGGAAGGCGTGGGCGATTTCCGGCCCGGTCGCTCCCAGGGGCCGCTGCGGGACGGCCGCCTTGCCCTGGGCATGCTCATCTGCTATGAAGCGATCTTTCCCGAACTGGCGCAGGAGCGCGTATCGGCCGGGGCCAACCTCCTGGTCAACATTTCCAACGACGCCTGGTTCGGCGATTCGGCGGCCCCGCACCAGCACCTGGACCAGGCCCTGCTTCGGGCCGTGGAACAGGGACGCGCCCTCATCCGGGGCACCAACACGGGCATTTCCGCCGTGATCGACCCCAGGGGGCGCATCATGGCCCAGGGCGGACTGTTCACGGCCCTGGCCCTGCCCTGCCCGGAGGTGCCCATCGTGTCCGAGACCACCTGGTTTCACCGCCACTACGCCCTGGTCGCCTGGGGCATCCCGGGTCTGCTCCTGGCCCTGCTCGCCTGGTGCGCCATCTCGCCTGTTCGCGCCCAGGGCGCGTTTCGGGGACGAACCTTTTAACCGAGTGATTTTCCCATGTTGCAATATTCGGAACTGCGGACCCAAGGCACGGAGCTTTTGAGCAAATTCGAGGAATTCTGGAGGCGTCTTTGACCTGGGCAAAAGCCGGGAACGCCTTGCAGTCATTGAAGCCGAGCTGGCCAAGCCCGGAGCCTGGGACAACCCCGAGCGCCTGACTCCGGTTTTGCGGGAAAAAAGCCTGCTGACCGGCAAGGTCGCCAGCGGCGAAAAGCTCCTGGGAGCCAAGGAAGACCTGGAGGAATGGCTGGGCCTGGCCAAGGACGAAGGCAGCCCCGAGGTCCTCGACGCCCTGGCCGAGCAGATCGAGGCCTTGGACCGCGAGCTGGCCGACGCCGAGCTGGCCGCGTTTTTCGGCCCCGAGGACGACGCCGACGCCATCCTGGAAATCCATCCCGGAGCCGGCGGCACCGAGGCCCAGGACTGGGCCGAGATGCTTTTGCGCATGTACCGCCGCTGGGCCGAGCGCAAGTCCTTTGGCCTCAAGTTCCTGGACTTCCTGCCCGGCGACGAGGCCGGGGTCAAAAGCGTGACCCTGCAAATCTCCGGGCCGTACGCCTATGGCCTGCTGGCGGCGGAGAAGGGCATCCACCGATTGATCCGCATCTCGCCCTTTGACGCCTCGGGCCGCCGCCACACCTCGTTCGCCTCGGTGGACGTCTATCCCGACGCCGGCGGCGACATCGACATCGAGGTCAAGGAAGAGGACCTGCGCGTGGACGTCTTTCGGGCCTCGGGGCCGGGCGGCCAGCACGTCAACAAGACCTCCTCGGCCATCCGCATCACCCACCTGCCCACAGGCATCGTGGTGCAGTGCCAAAACGAGAAATCCCAGCACCGCAACAAGGAGACGGCCATGAAGGTCTTAAAGGCCCGTCTCTACGATCTGGAGCTGAAAAAGATCGAGGCCGAGAAGCAGGAAAGCTACGAGGCCAAAAACGCCATCGGGTTCGGGTCCCAGATTCGGACCTACACCTTGCAGCCCTACCGGCTGGTCAAGGACCACCGAACCGGCGTGGAAGCAGGCGATGTCGAAGCCGTGCTGGACGGCGACCTGGACAAGTTCATTCGCGGCTATCTGCTGCGCGCGGGCCATGGAACATAACGATCCCCCCCTGTTCGATGCCACCCAGGACGCCGTGCTGGCGGAACTGGAAACCCTGCGCCGCAGCCTGGCCGCAACGGAAGACCCCGCCTGCGCCCCGGAAGGCGAGGGCCTGATCATTTTGCGCCTGTGCGCCGGGCTTGGGCTGACGCAATGGGAAGAACTGTGCCGACGCCAGGACCTGCGGGACTGGCTGGCCCTGCCCCTTTCGGCCAATCCCCTGCCGTTTCTGGCCCGCATCCAAAAGACCCTCAAGGAGCTGGCCTTCCTTTCCGAACACGATCCCCTGACCAAGCTGAGACCAATGCACGGCGATTTGTGATAAAGTCTTGTAAAAATATGCGGTTA
>CAZBER010000127.1:0-7063 GCA_964490985.1 uncultured Desulfovibrionaceae bacterium
CCGCCGGAGGCGTCTCCCGCCGCACCCTACCCTACTCAACCTCATCGACCACACCATTGCGCAAGACGCCGTAGCCTTCGAGCTCCACCTCGCAGACGTCGCCGGCCTTGAGGAACACGGGCGGGGTATGGGCGAAGCCCACGCCCGAGGGCGTGCCCGTGACGAGGACGTCGCCCGGGGCCAGGGTCATGGCTTCGGAGAGCGCGGCGATGAGCGTGGCTATGTCGAAGAGCATGTCTGCGGTGCAGGCTTCCTGCATGATTTCGCCGTTGACGCGGGTGGTCAGACGCAGGCCCTTGGCCCCGGGCGGCAGTTCGTCGGGTGTGGCCAGTTCCGGTCCAAACGCGCCGGTGCCGTCGAAATTCTTGCCCAGAAACCATTGGGAGGAGCGGAACTGGTAGTCGCGCACCGAGCCTTCGTTGAAAAGGGCGTAGCCGGCCACGTGGGAAAGGGCCTTATCCTTGGGGATGTGCCGGCCCGGGCGGCCAATGATGGCCGCCACCTCGCCCTCGAAATCGAGCTGGCTGGAGAGGCGGGGCCGTATCAGGGGCTCCTGGTGGGCCACCAGGGTGGAGGCCAGGCGGCCGAAAAAGATGGGGTGCTCGGGCAGGTCCTTTTGTTGGATTTCGGCGGCATGGTCCACGTAGTTGAAGCCCACGCAGACGATCTTGCCGGGATGCGGCACAAGGGGCAGGTACCGGATCGCGCCCAGGGGCAGCCGGGCCGCGGCCGGGGCGTTTTGGGCGGCTTTTTGGACCTGCTCCAGGGCCTCCGGCCCCAGGGCCAGCAGCGTTGCCATATCCCGGGGCAGTTGTGGCGCGACTTCGGCCAGGTCCACCAGGACGTCTCTCTGGCGAAGCCCCAGACGGGGGCCTTGGGGGTGCGCGAACGACACGATGCGCATACGCCTTTCTCCTTGCGACCGCGCCGATTCCGGGCGGTCGGCGGCATCCCCCAACAGGGGCGCACCCCGGGAAAACAGCGTCCCGTGGCCGCCGCAGGGGTATGGAGGACCCTAGGAGAGGGACAGGCGGAGCGTCAATGGAAAGGAGGAAGCGCGGATGGGAAGCCGGGAACTTAGCGTCCCTGGATCAGGGCAGGCGCTTCGAGGATGGCCGCCAGCCGGGCGATGACGGCTGCGTCCTGGGGGCTGGGCAGGTTCAGGGAGGAGGTCAGGGCCTCCCAGAGGCTCGTTTTTTTCTTGGGGCCCTTGGTCAGGGGCACGTCGCCGGTCAGGCCGGTCATCTTCTTGAGCAGGTCCACGGCGTCTTCCTGGCCGCCCAGTTCGTCCACCAGGCCCAGTTCCCTGGCCCTGGCCCCGGTCATGGCCCGGCCGTCGCTGATGGCGGCCTTGGCTTCGGGGGTGAGCTTGCGCTCAACGGCCACGTCGCCGGAGAACTGACGGTTGAGGTCGGCGATGAGCGCTTCCAGGTAGGCGCGCTGCTCCGGGGTGAGGGGCTTGAATGGCGTGCCCGCGTCCTTGAGCTTGCCGGTGGTCAGGGATTCGAAATTGACGCCCACTTTCTGGAGCAGTTCCTGGACATTGGCCAATTGAGTCATGACCCCGATGCTGCCGGTGATGGTGCCGGGGTTGGCCAGGATCTTGCTGGCCGGGCAGGCCGCGTAATAGCCGCCGCTGGCGGCCACGGCGGAAAACGAGGCCACCACGGGCTTGACCGCGGCCAGGCGCTTGACGGCCATGTACATTTCCTGGGACGGGCCAAAGGCCCCGCCCGGGGAGTTGACCCGCAGGATCACGCCCTTGACCGAGGCGTCCTCGCGCAGCTTTTTGATCCACTTCACCACGTCTTCGGCGTCGGTGATGGCGCCCTCGATGCGCACCAGGCCGAAACGGTTCTGGGTCAGGCCCAGGAGCCGTTCGCCTTCCTCGTCGTGGCCCATGACGCCGAACGCGGCCATGACCCCGACAACCAGGATCACGGCCGCGATGGCGATCAGAAGCCCGAACAGGCCCGGGCGTCTGGAGGCAAAGGAGGCGCGGTTAGCGCTGGGCATCCTCTTCCAACTTCTGGCGCAGCAGTTCGCCCAGGTTGCTGCCCGTGTCCGAGGGGCCGGCGGTGCGGAACTCCTTGGACTTGCGCTTGTCCTCTTCGTCCTTGATGGACTTGATGGACAGGCCCAGGCGGCGCTCGTCGGCGCTGACGTGGATGACCTTGGCTTCGATCTCGTCCCCTTCCTTGTACAGCTCGGCCGGGGTCTTGACCTTCTTGCGGCTGATCTCGGAGACGTGGACCAGGCCTTCGATGCCTTCCTCGACCTCGACGAACAGGCCGAAGTCGGTGATGTTGGTCACTGTGCCCTTGACCATGGTGCCCACGGGATAGGTGTCGGGCACCCGGGTCCAGGGATCCTCGGAGAGCTGCTTGATGCCCAGGGTGAACTTCTCGTTTTCCTTGTCCACGGTCAGGACCTTGGCCATGACCGTGTCCCCGGTCTTGTACAGCTCGCCGGGGTGGCGGACCTTTTTCGTCCAGGAGATGTCGGACACGTGGATCAGGCCGTCGATGCCGTCCTTGATGCCGATGAAGATGCCGAATTCGGTGATGTTTTTCACCGTGCCCTCAAGGATGGTGCCCTCGGGGTACTTCTCGGCCACGATGTCCCAGGGGTTGGGCCGCACCTGCTTCATGCCCAGCGAAATGCGCTTCTTGTCCGGATCCACGGACAGGACCACCACTTCGACCTCGTCGCCCACATGAACCATCTGGCTGGGGTGCCGCAGCATGCGGGTCCAGGACATCTCGGAGATATGGACCAGGCCCTCGACGCCGGGCTCGAGCTCGACGAACGCGCCGTAGTCCACCAGGTTGGTGACCTTGCCGGAGAGGCGGGTGCCCTCGGGATACTTGCCGGCGATGTTCTCCCAGGGGTCGGACACGAGCTGCTTCATGCCGAGCGAAACCTTCTGCTTCTCCTGGTCGAAGGACAGGACCTTGAGTTGCAGTTCGTCGCCCAGATGCACCAGTTCCTTGGGATGCTTGATGCGCTTCCAGGACATGTCCGTGATGTGCATGAGGCCGTCCAGGCCGCCCAGGTCCACGAACACGCCGTATTCGGTGATGTTCTTCACCCGGCCGGTGACCACCTGGCCCTCTTCCAGAGTCTTGAGCAGGTCCTTGCGCATGGAGTCGCGGCGCTCTTCCAGGAGCACGCGGCGCGACACGATGACGTTGCTGCGGCGGCGGTTGATCTTGAGGACACGGAACTCGAACTCCTGGCCGACCAGGGCGTCCATGTCGGGCACGGGGCGCAGGTCCACGTGGGAGCCGGGCAGGAACGCTTCGACGCCGCCCAGGTCGACCGTGTAGCCGCCCTTGATGCGGCGCACGATCTTGCCGGTGATGACGTCATCTTTCTCCTGGATTTCCTCGAGCTTATCAAAAAGCTGCATCCGCTTGGCCCGCTCCCGGGACAAGTAGATGGTGCCTTCGGATTCGTTCTTGGAGACGACGTAGACGTCGATCTGATCGCCGACGTTCACTTCGAGGTTGCCGGCGGCATCAAGGAATTCAGTGACGGGAATCTGGCCTTCGGACTTGAAGTTCACGTCCACCAGGACATGCTCTTTGCCGATGCGGACCACGATGCCCGGGGTGATGGAACCTTCTTCCAGGTCGCCGAAATCCTCATTGAGGTAGTTTTCCAGGGCGGCCTCGAAGTTGACTTCCATCTCCGAGTTAGGGTTGCTTTTCATTTCCGGGGTTTTGTCCATGAGTTGACCTCCAACACGATCTTTCCCTTTGAAAAGGATTTAGTGTCGTAGCAGAAAGGTGCCCGCGACACAACTAAAAACCAGGGCACCGGCCGCCTAGGCCAGGGCCACCAAATCGTAGTCCTTGCTCTCCTCGATGGCGGCCGTGACCATCTTCCCGGGAGCCACGCCCGGACCGCTGACGTAGGTCACGCCGTCGATCTCCGGAGCCTGGAACCAGGTCCGGCCCACATGGAGCCCGGGCCATTCCGCATGGGGCGCGTCCACCAGCACCTCCATCTCCTGGCCCACGTATTGCTCCAGAATATCGGCGCTTATTTCCCGCTGGGCGCTCATGACCGCCTCCACGCGCCGGGCCTTGACGTCCCGGCGCACCTGGCCGGGCATGGTGGCGGCCGGGGTGCCCTCCTCGGCCCAGTACGGGAACACGCCCAGATGGTGGAGCCTTGTGCGCTCCACAAAATCCAGCAAGGCCTTGAAATGCTCCTGCCGCTCGCCGGGCAGGCCCACGATGAAGGTGGAGCGCAGGGCGGCCTCGGGAAAATGCCGGCGCACCCGCTCGATCACGGTGTCGGCGTCGGCTGCCTTGGGCCGGCCCATGGCGGCCAGGATGTCCGGGTGCACGTGCTGGAAGGGGATGTCGAAATAGGGGAGAAAGGGCCGTCCGGCCTGGGACAGAAACGACAGCAGACTGTCGGTTACGCCCGAGGGATACAGATAGAGCAGCCGCAGCCAGGACAGGCCGGACAGGGGCAAGAGCCGTTCCAGAAGCCGCTTGAGCCCGTCCGTAAGCCCCAGGTCCCGGCCGTAGGCCGTCACGTCCTGGGCTACCAGGATAAGTTCCGAAACGCCCAGGTCAAGAAGCGCCTTTGCTTCCTCCACCAAGCCGTCCAGGGGGCGGCTGACGAGTTTGCCCCGAATGGAGGGAATGGTGCAGTAGCGGCAGGCATGGTCGCAGCCTTCGCCGATCTTGAGGTAGGCGTACGACGGCGGCGTGCTCGGCCGCCGGCCCGTGGGCGGGGACGGCTCGGCCACGAGCGCCTCCACCAGCCGGGCCGCGATCAGGTCCGGCTCGGTGGGCAGGCCCCAGACGTCCACCTCGGGCAGCCCCTGCCGCAGCTCCTCCCCGAACCGGGCCGGCAGGCAGCCCATGACCGCCAGCACGGGCCGGGGGGATAAATCGCGGATGGCCTCGGCCGCCTCCAGGATGGTCCGCACGGACTCCTCCACGGCCGGGGCAATGAACGAGCAGGTGTTGATCAGCACGAGGTCGGCCGTCTCCGGCCCGGCTGCCGGCTCCGTGCGAAACGGCAGGCCGCCCAGGGCCACTTCGGTGTCCACGCGATTTTTGGGGCACCCCAGGCTCACGGTGTGCACCTTGTACGTCTTGACCATGTTTTTCGTCCCATCCTTGCGGGCAGTGTCGTCCCGAGCTACCATGGGCGCCAGGGAAATTCAAAACCGCCGGCCACGGCCGGCCCGGAGGGGCCATGCCGCACACGGACAGCCCGAGCTGCCGGCTGGATCCGGTTCAGGCCAGAAGCCTGCTGGCCACGGTGCTCGACCGCGTGGACGAGGAAATCGCCCTGCTGGACCCGGCCAGCCGCATCCTGGACGCCAACGCCCGTCTGGCCGAACGCCTGGAGCGGCCCCGGGAAGCGCTCCTGGGCCTGCCGGCGGCCGAAGTCTTCCCGGACTTCCCGGACCTCACGACCCCGGACAACGGCCCGCCATTGCTGGAGCTCCTGTGCGCCGGGCGCAAGGCCGAACGGGAACTTTCCCGCATGGACCGGCGGGGAAGGCTGCGCTATTTCCGCATGACCTTTTATCCGGTTCCCGACCCGGACGGAAACCTGGCCCATCTGGTGGCCGTTCGCCGCGACATCACCCAGGACGTGTTCCTGGAACGGCGGCTCCAGAAATCCGAACGCCTGGCCGCCATCGGCGAACTGTCCATGTTCATCTCCCACGAAATCCGAAATCCCCTGTTCGCCATCGCCGGCTTCGCCAATGCGCTCCTGCGGGCCAAGGACCTGGGCGAGGCCAGCCGGGAAAAGGCCTCCATCATCCTGGCCGAATCCAAGCGCCTGGACGATATCCTCAAAGACATCGTCAATTTCGCCCGGCCGACCAGCACCCAGGCCGGCGAGGCGGACCTGGGCGAGGTGGCCCGCCGGACCACGTCGCTCATGCGCCTGGGCCTGGAAAGCCAGGGCATCGCCGTGGAATTGCGCCTGGCCCCGGCCACGCCCGTGGTCCGGGGAGACCCCGAAATCCTGACCCAGGCCCTGATCAACTGCCTGAAGAATTCCATGGAAGCCATGCCCCAAGGCGGACGGATCATCGTGTCCACCGGGCGCTCCAAGGGCCGGGCCTACCTGGCCGTGGCGGATGACGGCCCGGGCATCCCGCCGGACATCCTGCCCCAGGTGTTCAACCCCTTTTTCAGCACCCGAGACAAACGCGCCGGCCTGGGCCTGGCCATGACCAAAAAAATCCTTGAAGACCTGGGCGGAACCGTGGAAATCGAGAGCCAACCCGGGCAGGGGACTACGGTGACCCTCTCCCTGCCCCCCTTTCTGGACCTGTCGCGCGAGGAGGCATGATGGAGACCGGCCAGCCGGGAAACCGGACGCGGGTGGTGCTGGCCACCCGAAACGCAGGCAAGATTTCGGAACTGGCCGCCCTGCTGCAGGACTGCGGCGTGGAGGTGGTCGGGCTGTCGGCATTTCCGGATATCGGGGAGATTCCCGAGACCGGCGCGACCTTCCTGGAAAACGCCCGCCTCAAGGCCCGGGCCGTGTGCCAGGCCACGGGGCTGATCAGCCTGGCCGACGACTCCGGCCTGTGCGTGGACGCCCTGGACGGCGCGCCCGGGGTGTACTCGGCGCGCTACGCCGGCGAAAACGCCACGGACGCGGACAACAACGCCAAGCTCCTGGCCGCCCTGGCCCATGTCCCGGAGGCGCAACGCACCTGCCGGTTCGTGTCCGTGGTGGTGGCCGCCGCCCCGAACGGTCGGGAACTGGTGGCCCAAGGGACCTGGGAAGGCCGGGTGGCCTTCGCCCCTGCGGGCACGGGCGGCTTCGGCTACGATCCCCTCTTTTTCGACCCCAAACTCGGCCGCACCGCCGCCGAACTCACGCCTGCCGAAAAAAACGCCCGCAGCCACCGCGGCAAGGCCCTGGTCGAGTTCCTCGCGCAGTGGCCCGGCTTGCTTTTCAATAAGTAAGCAAAAGAATGCCTCCGGCGGCCGGAAGGGGGTCACCCCCTCCCGAACCCTCCCGATTAGGGGGGCGATTTCGGGTCGGGCATCAAAGCCTGCCCGAC
>CAZBER010000128.1:0-7029 GCA_964490985.1 uncultured Desulfovibrionaceae bacterium
GGGTTTCCAAAGGGCGGAGCCCTTTGGTCGCCGAAGGCTTCAAAAACGACTCTTCTTGCAAAGCTTCATATGAATTTTACAGAAACAGCAGCAGCGACAGGGCCATGACGGCCATGCCCAGCACCAGGCCCCAGATGCTGTGGTGGTGCTCGCCGTATTCCTCGGCCGCCGGCAACAGCTGATCCAGGGAAATGAAGACCATGATGCCCGCCACCGCGGCGAACAGGACGCCAAAGGTGGCGGGCGTGAAAAACCGCATCAGGATCAGGTAGCCGATGGCCGCGCCCACGGGCTCGGACAGGCCGGACAGGAAGGAATAATAAAAGGATTTCTTGCGGTCGCCCGTGGCATAGTACAGGGGCACGGACACCGCGATCCCCTCGGGGATGTTGTGGATGGCGATGGCCACGGCAATGGCCAGCCCCAGCTGCGGGTCGGCCAGGGCGGCCGTGAACGTGGCCAGGCCTTCGGGAAAGTTGTGGATGGCGATGGCCAGGGCCGTGAACACGCCGGTGCGCCGCAGCTTGGCGAAATCGTGCGCCTCGTTTCGGGGCAGGTTTTCGAGCCCTGCGTCCATCTCCTCGATGGCGTGCATTTCGTGGGGGTTTTCATACTTGGGCACGAACCGGTCGATGAGTGCGATCAGCGCCATGCCGCCGAAAAAGGCCAGCACCGTGAACCACGTGCCCCGCGCCGGCCCTGCTTCGTCGACCAGGGCCATGCGGGCCTTGGAAAAGATTTCGACAAACGAGACGTACAGCATGACCCCGGCCGAAAACCCCAGGGCCACGGACAGGAATTTGGTGTTGGTGCGGCGGGCCAAAAAAGCCAGCCCGGCCCCCACGCCCGTGGCCAGGCCGGCCAGGAGCGTCAGGACAAAGGCGTACAAAACGGCGCCCGGGCCTGTATCCATGGGCTTCTCCCTTGAAAGGAAGGCCATCGGCGTCGCGCCGGGCCGGCCTTAGAACAGGTATCCGTAGGTCGTGGCCAGCTTGTCCGTCTTGCCGAGGATTTCCTCGGCCGCCTGGTCGATGCCGGCATTGTCCACAATCCCCGCTTCCGAAGTCAGGAAGTATTTGAGCGACCCCTCCCGGGACGAGAACAGCCAGCTCACGGCATAGATGGAGCTGAGATTGGGCCGGCCGGGGAACTCTTCCTTGGTCTTGAGCACAATGACGACCTTTTTTTCGTCCTTGTTGGTCAGGACCATGAGCGACGAGCGGCCGATCTGTTCCTTGAGGCGATAGGCCAGGCGCGCCCCCACCGGATCGTTGTCGTCGTGCTCCACGGTCACCGGCGTTTTGCGGCCCGGGGTTTCCTCGGCTTTTTTCTGGGGCGCTTCGGGCAGGGCCGGGCTGGCCTGGGGCGCGGCCGGAGCCTTGCCCTTGTTGTCCTGGGCCAGGGCCGGCAGGCAAAAGGCGGTCAGGGCCAAGGCCATCATGGCGGCGCGGATAAGTGGACGCATGGGCTGCTCCTTGCGGCTCGGATGTCGTTTCCTTATACGGGCAATAATCCAGGGATTATGTTCTTGGCAAGCCGGCCGGGGAATGCGGCGGCCCTGGCCGCGAAGATTCTTTTGCCCGCCTCTTTGTTGTAAACCCGAATAGTTATCATGCTCTCCTTGAGAAACTATTTCCTTTATCGTATCCAATCGGCGCATTTCCCGAACGATCGTTGCCGAACGCACCACATGGAGGATTCATGCGCCTGAAATCACTCGTTCTTCTGTTTCTTGCCGCCCTTGCCGGGGCTGCCCCGGCCCTGGCCGCCGAACCCATCCGCATCGGCGCGGTGGTGTCCGCCACCGGCCCGGCCTCGTTTCTGGGCGAACCGGAAAAAAACACCCTGCTCATGCAGGCCGATGCCATAAACGCCGCCGGCGGCCTGCTCGGCCGGCCCGTGGAAGTGGTGGTGCTCGACGACGAAACCGACGTGAACAAGGCTGTTCTGGCCGCCGACCGGCTGCTCAAAAAGGAAAACGTGGTGGCCGTGGTCGGCCCCACGGTTTCGGGCAATTCCCTGGCCGTGGCCTCCAAGTTCGAGGCGGCCAGGGTGCCCCTGGTCTCCTGCGCCGCGGCCGAGAAAATCGTCAACCCGGTCAGCCCCTGGGTCTTCAAGACCGCCCAGTCCGACCGCCTGGCCGTGGCCCGCATCCTGGACCACGCCAAGAAGCAGGGCTACACAAAGCTGGCCATCCTCACCGTGTCCGACGGCTACGGCCAGGCCGGCCGCGAGGTGCTGAAAGAACTCATCCCGGCCGGCGGATTCACCCTCGTGGCCGACGAGGCCTACGGCCCCAAGGACACGGACATGACCGCCCAGTTGACCAAGATCAAGGGCGCGTCCCCGGATGCGATCATCTGCTGGGGCACCAACCCCGGCCCGGCCGTGGTGGCCAAAAACCGGGTCCAGCTCGGCTTGAGTACGCCGCTCTATATGAGCCACGGCGTGGCCTCCAAAAAATTCATCGAGCTGGCCGGCGACGCGGCCGAGGGGCTTTTCCTCCCGGCCGGCAAGCTCACCGTGGCCGACCAACTGCCCGAGGCCGACCCCCAGAAGGCCCTGCTTCTGGCCTACGCCAAGGCCTATGCGGACCGGTTCAAGGCCCCGGCCTCGGCCTTCGGCGGCTACGGCTACGACGGGCTTGCGCTTGTGGCCCAGGCCATCCGGGCCGGCGGCGACGCCTCGCCGGCCGCCATCCGCGACAACCTGGAGAAAATAAAGGGCTTCCCCGGCATCAGCGGGGTGTTCGATTTTTCGCCCCAGGACCATAACGGTCTTGACGAGACCGCCTTTGTCATGGTCACCATCTCCGGCGGCGACTTCCGGCTCCTGGCCGACTAGACGGCCCCCCGCCGGTTCCCCGACATCCATTCGAGGCTTTTCCCGCGCGGCCGGATCATCCCGGTCGCGCGGGGCCGTCTCAAGGAGCATGGCCATGCGTATCCAAGCGATTTTCTTCGCCCTGTGCCTCGTGGCAGTGACGGCCGCCGCGTCCATGGCCGCCGAACCCATCCGCCTGGGCGCGGTGCTGTCTGTCACCGGCCCGGCCTCGTTTCTCGGCGAGCCCGAGAAAAACTCCATCCAGATGGAGCTGGAAAAGATCAACGCCGCCGGCGGCGTGCTCGGCCGGCCCCTGGAGGTCGTCATCCTGGATGACGAGACCGACGTGAACAAGGCGGTGCTGGCCACGGACCGGCTGCTCAAAAAGGAAAACGTGGCCGCCATCCTCGGCCCCACCACCTCGGGCAACAGCCTGGCCATCATGGGCAAGGCCGCGGCCGCCAAGGTGCCGCTCATTTCCTGCTCGGCCGCCGAAAAAATCACCAAGCCGGTCAATCCCTACATCTTCAAGGTGGCCCCGTCCGACCGCCTGGCCGTGGCCCGCATCCTGGACCACGCCAAAAAGCAGGGCTACACGAAGCTGGCCATCCTCACCGTGTCCGACGGCTTCGGCCAGGCCGGCCGCGAGGTGCTGAAAGAACTCATCCCGGCCGGCGGATTCACCCTCGTGGCCGACGAGGCCTACGGCCCCAAGGACACGGACATGACCGCCCAGTTGACCAAGATCAAGGGCGCGTCCCCGGATGCGATCATCTGCTGGGGCACCAACCCCGGCCCGGCCGTGGTGGCCAAAAACCGGGTCCAGCTCGGCTTGAGTACCCCGCTGTACATGAGCCACGGCGTGGCCTCCAAAAAATTCATCGAACTGGCCGGCGACGCGGCCGAAGGACTTTTCCTCCCCGCCGGCAAGATCACCGTGGCCGAGAAGCTGCCCGACGCCGACCCGGAAAAGGCCCAGCTCGTGGCC
This sequence comes from uncultured Desulfovibrionaceae bacterium, assembly GCA_964490985.1. GTDB lineage: Bacteria > Desulfobacterota > Desulfovibrionia > Desulfovibrionales > Desulfovibrionaceae > Solidesulfovibrio. Next base: position 3,812 of record CAZBER010000128.1, read on the forward strand.
TATGCCAAGGCCTATGAAGAGCGCTTCCACGCGCCGGTCTCCACCTTCGGCGGCCATGGCTACGATTCCCTGCACCTGGCGGCCAAGGCCATTGCCGACGCCGGATCTGATAAGCCCCAGGCCATCCGCGACGCCCTGGAAAAGATCAAGAACTTCCCCGGCATCGGCGGCATCTTCAGCTTCACCCCCGAGGACCACGCCGGCCTGGGCGAGGACGCCTTCATCATGCTGACCATCGAAAAAGGCGATTGGAAGATCGTCAACTAGATGCTTTCCGGCGCGCCGCAATACCTCGTCTCCGGGCTCACCCAGGGGGCTGCCTATGGCCTGATCGGCCTTGGGTTCACCATGATCTTCAACACCACGGGCATCATCAATTTCGCCCAGGGTGAATTCGTGATGCTCGGCGGCAGGCTGTCCGTCTGGCGGGTCGGGGCCGGCAGGCCCCTGCCCCTGGCCATCCTGGCCGCCTGCCTGGCCACGGCCGTCATCGGCGCGCTCATGGAGCGCCTGGCCATCCGCCCCCTGGCCGGCGCGCCGGCGATAAACGCCGTCATCATCACCATCGGCGTATCCATACTCCTTCGCGGCGGAGCCATGCTGGCCTTCGGCAAGGACACCGTGGCCCTGCCCGCCTTCTCCGGAGTCAAGCCCCTCGTGGCCCTGGGCGCGGCCATCCAGCCCCAGAGCCTGTGGGTTCTGGCCGTGACCCTGGCCCTGCTGGCCGGCCTCAAGCTCTTTTTCACCGCCACCATCCAGGGCAAGGCCATGCTGGCCTGCGCCTGTCAGAAAAAGGCCGCCAGCCTGGTGGGCATCAGCGTTTCACGCATGGCCCTTTTCTCCTTCGCCTTAAGCGGCCTGATCGGAGCCACGGCCGGAGCCATCCTGGCCCCCATCACCATGACCGCCTACGACGTGGGCATGATGCTCGGCCTCAAGGGTTTCGCCGCCTGCATCCTGGGGGGCCTGGGCAATCCCTTTGGCGCGGCCGCCGGCGGCCTCATCCTCGGCGTGCTCGAATCCTTTGGCGCGGGATTCGTGGCCTCGGGCTACAAGGACGCCTTTGCCTTCATCGTCCTGCTCCTGCTCCTTTTCGTCAAACCGTCCGGACTGTTCGGCAAGGCCGGCGTAGAGCGCGTATGAAGCTCCCCTTTGTCGGCAAAAACGCCCTGCGCTCGACCCTTTTCCTGGCCCTGCTCCTGGCCTTGCCCCATGCCCTGCCCAACGAATATTATCTGAGCATCTGCATCCTGGCCTGCCTCAACGCCGTCATCGCCGTGGGCCTGAATCTCCTTATGGGCTACGCCGGCCAGGTGTCCCTGGGCCATGCCGCCTTCTACGGCCTGGCCGCCTATGCCACGGCCTTGTGCACCACGCGGCTGGGCCTGCCCATCCCCGTGGGCATGCTGGCCGGCATTGCCTTGTCCACGGCCGTGGCCTGGGTCGTGGCCATCCCGACGCTCAAGCTCAAGGGCCATTACCTGGCCATGGCCACGCTCGGCATCGGCATCATCGTCTCCATCGTCTTCAACGAGGCCGTGGACACCACCGGCGGCCCATCCGGCTATGTGGGCATCCCCCGGCTGGCCCTTTTCGGCTACGCCTTCGACTCGGACCGCTCCTACTATACGCTCATGGCCGTGGTCCTGGCCCTGGTGGTGCTGGCCTCGCTCAACCTCATGAATTCCCGGACCGGTCGGGCCTTGCGGGCCCTGCACGGCAGCGAAAAGGCCGCCCAGAGCCTGGGCATCGACATCGCCGCCCACAAGCGCCTGGCCTTCGTGCTCTCCGCCGCCCTGGCCGGCCTGGCCGGCGTGCTCTACGCCCACTACCTGGGCTTTATCGCCCCGGCCTCCTTCGGCTTCACCTTCTCGGTCCAGCTCGTGGTCATGGTGGTCCTCGGCGGCATGGCCAACGTCTGGGGCTCGGTGGTGGGCGCGTTTTTCCTCACCGCCCTGCCCGAGGCCCTGCGCGAATTCGAGGATATCGACATCCTGGTCTACGGGGCCATCCTGGTGGCCACGGTCATGTTCCTGCCCGACGGCCTGGCCGGCGGCCTGGGCCGTCTGGTCCGAAAATTCCGGCGCGCCGAGGCCTCCCATGCCTGACGCCGCGCCGCTGCTGGACGTCTCCAATGTCACTGTGCGCTTCGGCGGCATCCATGCCCTGACCGAGGCCGACTTTGCCATCGCCCAGGGCTCGGTCACGGCGCTGATCGGCCCCAACGGCGCGGGCAAGACCACCATGCTCAACGCCATCACCGGCATGGTCCCGGTAGCCGGCGGCTCCATCACCCTGGACGGCCGCGACGTGACCGCCCTGCCGCCCCACAAACGCGCCGCCGCCGGCGTGGTGCGCACCTTCCAGAACCTGGAAGTCTTCACCACCCTGTCGGTCCTCGAAAACGTCATGACCGGCCGCCACGCCCTGACCCGCTACCCCATCGCCTCCAGCCTGCTGCGCACCCCGGGCTTTCGCCGCGCCGAACGCCGCTGCCGCCAGGCCGCCCTGGAAAAGCTCGCATTCGTGGGCCTGGCCGACCGGCAAAACATCCCGGCCGGCGAACTGCCCTACGGCAAGCAACGCCTCCTGGAACTGGCCCGGGCCCTGGCCGCCGAACCCAAGCTGCTGCTGCTCGACGAACCGGCCGCCGGCCTCAACACCAAGGAAACCGCCGCCCTGGGCGAACTCATCCGCAATATCCGCGACCAACTCCACGTCACCGTGGGCCTGGTCGAACACGATATGGACCTGGTCATGAACGTCAGCGACCACATCACCGTGCTCCACTTCGGCCAACCCCTGGCCAGCGGCACGCCCGAGCAGATCCAGGGTAACGCGGATGTGGTCAAGGCGTACCTGGGCGAGGATGAGTAAGGGTAAGGGTAAGGGAAGAATGCAGGTGCTGCGGGAGATGCCTCCGGCGGCCAGGGCTCTGCCCTGGACCCGCCGGGGGGAGTCACTCCCCCCGGACCCCCCGACCGGCTTGGCTGGGCGGGACGGCGGGGGTGGGATGTTGGGCCGCAATTGCCCTGGCGGCACAAGGCGCAAAGCCGCCTTGACGCCAGGGCAATTGCGGCCCAACGAGCCCGTCGCCCTGTGGGCGAAATAAAGAGTAACTTCAGGTGCTTCGCACAACCCCGCGAAGCCCATCGAAAAGTTTTTTGGGGGAGGGTGAGGGGTCCGGGGGGCGGAAACCCCCTTTTTTTCAAAAAAGG
>CAZBER010000129.1:0-6804 GCA_964490985.1 uncultured Desulfovibrionaceae bacterium
TTTGCGCCTTGTGTCGCCGGGGCAGTCGCGGCCCATCCCCGGCGCAGGGGTCCGGGGGGATCATCCCCCCGGCGGGGTGCGGGGCAGCGCCCCGCTCTTCACTCTTCCTCTACGCCCCGCGTATGGCCTCCCATGCATCCCAAAAGCCGGGGAAAGATTTAGCCACGCAACCGGGATTGTCGAGGCTGACCGTGATGTCGGCCCGTTCGAACAGGGCGGCGCTCATGGCCAGGCGGTGGTCGTCGAAGGACAGAAATTCGATGCGTTGGCCCCGGGGCAGGGGACGGGGTTCGATGCGCAGGCCGTCGGGCAGGATGGCCACGTGCGCGCCGGCCCGGGTGCAGTTCTCGGCCACGGCGGCGATGCGGTCCGATTCCTTGAGGCGCAGATGGGCCACGTTGCCGATGGTGGTCGCGCCCGTGGCAAAGCAGGCGGCCACGGCCACGGTGGGCACGAGGTCCGGGCAGCGGCCCATGTCCAGGTTCTGGCCGGCAAGCGCGGCCGGGGACACGGTGACGGCCTCGGGCGTGATGTCGATGGTTGCGCCCATGCGGCCGAGGATGTCCAGAATGGCCCGGTCGCCTTGCAGGGAGTCGGGACGCAGGCCGGCCACCGTGACCGGAGAAGGCCCGACGGCTCCGGCGGCCAGGAAATAGGAGGCATTGGACCAGTCGCCTTCCACGGCATATTCCCGGGGCTGGTAGGGGGCGGGCGTCATGCGAAAGCGCACCTGCCCGGGAATCACGTCGGCAAGCTGCCGCCAGTCGGCGGCCGCCCAGGCGTCGCCTTGCCGGGTTTCGACGCCAAAGGGGACGTCGAAGTCGGCCAGGGTGGACAGGGTGATGGCCACATAGGGCCAGGACACGGTTTTTTGGCCGGAAATCCCGATGGTCAGCGGTGCGTGGGCCAGGGGCGCGGCCAAAAGCAGGCCCGACAGGTATTGGGAGCTGTCTTCCAGGGAAATGGCCACGGTGCCGCCGGAGAGGCCCCGGGTTTCCAGGCGAAGCGGCGGGCAGCCGTCTTTTTCCAGGAACGTGACCGCAACGCCCAGGCCCGCCAGGACCTTGGTCAGCTCGCCGATGGGCCGGTCGTGCATGCGGCCGTGGCCCCGGATTTCGAAGGCTCCTTGGCCGGCCCCGGCCACGGCGGCCAAAAGCCGGCAGGTGGTGCCGGATTCGCCCACGTTGAGCAGGGCCGGCTCGGATGCAGGGCCGCCCTGGGGCCGGCCGGCCGTGCCCGAGACCAGGAGCGAGCCGTCGCCCTGAAGCGAGATGGTCGCGCCCATGGCGGCCAGGCAGTCCTGGGTGCGGGCCAGGTCCTGGCTGTCCAGGACCCCGGTCAGGCGGCTGGTCCCGGCGGCCAGGCCGGCGGCGATGACGGCCCGGTGGGACACGGACTTGGACGGCGGGGCGATGACGGCGGCATGCGGCATGGTGGTGTTCCTCTTCGGGTCGGGAGGCCCGGGGGACCGCCCCGGGCCTCTTTTGGCTATTTCCCGGGCCCGCCGTCGGCCAGATCCACCTGGGGGCCGGCGGGATAGCAGCCCAGGATGCGCAGGCTGTGGGTGTGCACCTTGAGGTCGGCCAGGAGCTTTCTATACTCCTCCCGGGACAGGTCGCACTGGAGGTCGGCGAAAAACACGTACTGCCATTTTTCGCCGCGTATGGGCCGCGATTCGAGCTTGGTCAGGTTTATGCCCTCGCCGGCCAGGCGGGACAGCACCAGTTGCAGCGCGCCGGGGCGGTTGGGCACGGTAAAGAGGATGGAAGTCTTGTCCCGGTTCTGCTGCTTGGTGTCCTCGGGGCCGATGATGAGAAACCGAGTCCAGTTGTCGGGCAGGTCCTCGATGGGGCTGGCCAGGACATGGAGGCCGTGCATGTCGGCCAGGCGGAGGTGGCCGATGGAGGCGGCCTTCGGTTCGCCCGCCACCCTGGCGGCCGCGGCGGCCGTGGAATCCGTGGGGATGATCCGGGCGTGGGGCAGGTGGCTTTTGAGCCAGGCCGCGCACTGGGCCAGGGGCTGGGGGTGGGAGTAGACCGTGTCGACGGCGTCCAGGCTTTGGGCCGTTGACAGCAGGGCATGGCTGATGCGGCAGGATATCTCGGCCTGGATGAAGACGTCGTAGCGCTGGAAGTGGTCCAGGCTCTGGCCCACGGTGCCCTGGAGGGAGTTTTCCAGGGGCACCACGCCGAGGTCCGCCTGCTTGCCGGCCACGGCGGCGAACACGTCGCCGATGGTGGCCTGGGGCTCGAAGTCGGGCGAGCGGCCCAGGGCGGCCATGGCCGCGAAGTGGGAGAACGTGCCCTCGGGACCGAGGTAGGCCACGCGCTCGGGCCGTTGCAGGCGGCGGGAGGAGGACAGGACTTCCCGGTAGATGGCCAGCAGGTGCCCGGTGGGCAGGGGGCCGGGGTTTTGTCGGGTCAGCCGGGACAGGACTTCCTGTTCGCGAAAGGGCTTGAAGATGGCGCTGTCGCGCCCGTCCTTGCGCCGGCCCACTTCCAGGCTCAGGGCCGCGCGCTTGTTTAAAAGGGCCAGGATGTCGTCGTCCACGGCGTCGATGTCCCGGCGCAGTCCGGCCAGGGCGGCGTCCAGGCCCTTGGGGCCGTTGTCGTCTGGGTCGGCCGGGCTCATGTCATCCTTCCTTGATGTCTTCGGTGATGCGCATGCCGAAATGGCGGCCGGCCACGTCGGTGCGCACGAGCACCGTGTCGCCCACCTTGAGGGTGACGACGCTGACGGGCTTGCCCTCGGGGGTGACCAGCCGGATGGTTTCGGCGTTTTGCAAAAACACCTTGCCTTCCGTGCCCTCGACCTGGGCGGTAATGAGCAGCATGGGCCGGATTTCGGTCTTGACCCGGCCGACCACGGCGGTTTTGGTCGCGCCCTCATGGGACACGATCAGGACTTCCGAGCCGGCGGCCAGCTCTTCCAGGTAGCGGGTCCTGTCCCCGGGCATCTGGCAGTAGGCGTGGACCGCGCCGGCGTTGATGCGGAAGGGGCGGGCGGCCACGTAGGGGTTGGACTCGGTCTCGGCGTTGACCAGGAAGGTGAAGGCCGAGGAGTTGCCTACGAGCATGCCCTCGCCGGTTTTGAGGAGGCTGGTGGTGTCCACGCACACCCGGTGACCCAGGCCGGCGTGCTCGATGGCCGTGATGGTGGCCGGGGCCAGGTCGATGCGGCCCTGGGACAGCTTGAGCTCGTTCACAATGGTCTTGAGGTCGCAGGCGGCCTCCGGGGTGAGCAGAATGCGGTCCGCTCCGCGCTCCAGCACGCCGGCGGCCAGGCGCGCCCGGTCCAGGCTTTCGCACTCCAGGCCCAGGCCGCAGGAGCAGGCCAGGATGTTTTCCACCGGAATGATCTCCCAGCCCTGGGTCAGAAAGACCGGCCGGCAGGCGTTTAAGGAGGATACGGCCGTAGCCTCGTCGTCCTTGCAGGCGATGGGGAGCATCTCCACGTCGTCCGGGGTCATGACCCGGGTGCGGCCCAGGGCCAGGATCTTGTCCACGTCGCCCGCTTCGGCCACGAATCCGTCAATGCCGGATTCAAGGCCAAGGGTCACGAGCGTTTTGTCGAAGGGAATGACTTTGAGCCAGATTTCCTTGGTCATGACTAGTCCTTGAGCAGTTCGAGGGCCTGGTCCACTTCCCAGTCGAGGTGCACGATGCCGTGCAGGGCCTGGACGATGCGGGCGGGCTGGGCGTGCTGGAAGATGTTGCGGCCGATGGACAGGCCCGAACCGCCGGCCTGGATCGAGTCGTGGGCCATCTGGAGCAGGTCGCGGTCGTTGTCGAGCTTGGGTCCGCCGGCAATGACCACCGGAATGCAGCAGGCCTCGGTGACCCGGGAGAAGGATTCGATGTCCCCGGTGTAGGGCACCTTGACCACGTCGGCTCCGATTTCGGTGCCGACCCGGGCGCAGTGGGCCACGACCTCGGGGTCGTACTCGTTTTGGATCTTGGGTCCCCGGGCGTAGACCATGGCCAGGACCGGCATGCCCCATTCGGCGGCCCGGGAGGTGATTTCGCCGAGATGCGCCAGCATGTCGCGCTCGGTCTCGTCGCCGAGGTTGATATGCAGGGACACGCCGTCGGCCCCGAGCTTGATGGCGTCCTCCACCGTGGCCACCAGGGTCTTGGCGTTGGGGTAGGGGGACAGGGTGGTGGAGGCGGAAAGATGGATGATGAGCCCCACGTCGCGTCCCCGGCCGCGATGGGAGCAGCGGGGCAGGCCCTTGTGCATGAGCACGGCGTTGGCGCCGCCCTCGGCCACCTGGTTCACGGCGTCGCGCATGTCGATGAGGCCGCTTATGGGACCCACGGTGACGCCGTGGTCCATGGGGACGATGATGGCGCGGTGGGTGTTGCGGTTGAAGATGCGTTCGAGGCGGACGGCTTTTCCGAGCAGCATGGCGGACTCCTTAACGGTTTGGCCATTCGTGGGTACGGACGACGGCGACCAAAAAAAAGGGCCGCCGGCTTATGATGCCCGCGGCCCTGGAGTGGCTCGTTGCGGTTTTCGTCTAGACCGCACCCCTCCCCTGACCACGGGCGTGGCTAAACCAGAACCAAAAATAAAAACCGGCGGTCAGGTTGATGAGGGACTGCATGGAGGAGTGGGTAACAGGGGCGGGAAAGGGGTGTCAAGGGGAAAAACCGGGGTATTGCGGCCGGGGTGCGAGAAAATTTTCTCAAGAGCCGAGGGGGTTGAAGGCTGGCACTGGGGAAAACCGGGAAAAGGGCTTGCACGGGCATGGCGTACCTGCTAGATTGGCGGTTGCAACCCGATTTGCGATGTGGCGGCGACCCGCCCGGCGTCTGCGCCGGGAGGGCGGTTGCGTCCCGTGCTGGCGGACGTGAAAAAAAGAACTTTCCCCTTGACGTGAGTTGCGGCGCTTGTTAAATCGTGCACAAGCTATCCGCTGGCAGGTCAAAAACGGTAATAATACTGGGAAATTAACCGCCGCAATCGGCGGCCCGGGACGCAATGCACCCCCTGTTCCCAGAGACTTGTTCTCGGTGTCGGCACCAAGCGACGCCGGCGCGAGGGCAGGCCGGAAGCGCCGCACAGCACGCGACGCCGCCCGGCGCGCGGATGTCCTGTCGCGCAAAGGCGTTTAGCTCTTTTGGATTGGGCGCTGGGTGTTCAACAACTAAACGTTTGGAGGACGAACTATGCCTACCTTTGTGGATCCGAGCAAGTGTGACGGATGCAAAGGCGGTGAGAAGACCGCGTGCATGTACATTTGCCCCAATGATTTGATGATTCTGGATCCTCAGGAGATGCGCGCTTTCAACCAGGAGCCGTCGGCTTGCTGGGAATGCTACTCCTGCGTGAAGATCTGCCCCCAGGGCGCCATTTCGGCCCGCCCCTACGCCGACTTCGCTCCCATGGGCGGAACGTCCATCCCCATGCGTTCGGCCGATTCCATCATGTGGACCGTGAAGTTCCGCAACGGCAACATCAAGCGCTTCAAGTTCCCCATCCGCACCACTCCCGAAGGTTCCATCAAGCCCTACGAGGGCAAGCCCGAAGGCGCCGACCTGGATTCCGAACTGCTGTTCACCGAGACCGCCCTGGTCGCCCCCAAGGAAGCCCTGGGCAAGAAGTTCGAAGTCACCGGCATGGACACCGTCCAGTGCTGGCTCGACGGCTTCTGCAAGTAGTCCCGGTCGTCCGGATCGAAAACCACGCTAGTCATCCACCCTACGGAGGAGTTCCATTATGCCGACCATTCCCGTTAAGGACGAGCCCAAGGGCGTTGCCCTCGCCGAGCCGGAACTGATTGAAAAAGACGTTGACATCCTTCTCGTCGGCGGCGGCATGGGCTGCTGCGGCGCGGCCTTCGAGGCCGTGCGCTGGGCCGACAAGATCGGCGGCATCAACATCATGCTGGTCGACAAGGCCGCTCTCGAGCGCTCCGGCGCCGTGGCCCAGGGCTTGTCCGCCATCAATACCTACCTGGGCGACAACAATGCCGACGACTACGTCCGCATGGTCCGCACCGACCTCATGGGCCTGGTCCGCGAAGACCTGATCTTCGACGTCGGCCGTCACGTGGACGACTCCGTCCACCTGTTCGAAGAGTGGGGCCTGCCCTGCTGGACCAAGGACGAGAGCGGCCACAACCTCGACGGCGCCCAGTCCAAGGCCGCCGGCGTCTCCCTGCGCACCGGCGCCAAGCCCGTCCGCTCCGGCCGTTGGCAGATCATGATCAACGGCGAATCCTACAAGTGCATCGTGGCCGAGGCCGCCAAAAACGCCCTGGGCCAGGACCGCTACATGGAGCGCGTCTTCATCGTGAAGCTGCTCCTGGACGCCAACCAGCCCAACCGCATCGCCGGCGCGGTCGGCTTCTCCACCCGCGAAAACAAGGTCTACGTGTTCAAGACCAACGCCATCCTGGTGGCCTGCGGCGGCGCGGTCAACGTGTACCGTCCCCGCTCCACCGGTGAAGGCATGGGCCGCGCCTGGTACCCGGTCTGGAACGCCGGTTCCACCTACACCATGTGCGCCCAGGTCGGCGCCGAGATGACCATGATGGAAAACCGGTTCGTCCCCGCCCGCTTCAAGGACGGTTACGGCCCGGTCGGCGCTTGGTTCCTGCTGTTCAAGGCCAAGGCCACCAACGCCAAGGGCGAGGACTACTGCGCCACCAACCGCGCCATGCTCAAGCCCTACGAGGATCGTGGCTACGCCAAGGGCCACATCATCCCCACCTGCCTGCGCAACCACATGATGCTGCGTGAAATGCGCGAAGGCCGCGGCCCCATCTACATGGACACCAAGACCGCCCTGCGCAACACC
>CAZBER010000130.1:0-6691 GCA_964490985.1 uncultured Desulfovibrionaceae bacterium
ACATGAAGCCCGTGGGCGCCGTGCCCCACAAGGTCGGCAACCAGATCGGCGACGAAGACGCCTATTTCATCCAAAAAGCCCTGGGCCTGTCCCAGGACGCCTCCCTGGTCACTCCCGTGGTCATTACCCGGGATTTCCACATGCGGGCCTTTCTGGAAGACTGCGGCAACCTCATGCCCGGCATTGTGGACTGCTACAAGAAACTCTCGGCCGCCGCGGACATCATGCTCGTCGGCGGTTCGGGCAGCTTCCTCTACTCCGGCAAGTATTGCGGCGTGGACGGCGCGTCCGTGGCCCAGGCCCTGGGCGCCAAGGTCCTGCTCGTGGACCGCTACCGCCAGGAGTACAACTACGACTATCTGGCCGCGGCCAAGGAAAGCCTCGGCGACGACCTGGTCGGCGTCATTTTAAATGACGTGCCCGAGCACTTCCGCGAGGAAGCCGAGACCCTGATCACCCCCTTCCTCAAGCGCCGGGGCGTGGATGTGCTGGGCATCATTCCCCATGACCCCATCATGTTTGCGGTGCGGGCCGGGGACCTGGCCCATGGCCTGGGCGGCCGGCTCATCTCCATGGCCGCCAAGACCGACAACCTGGTGGTCAACTTCCTCATCGGCACCATGCAGGTGGAAAACTTCGTCACCTTCTTCAAGCGCCAAAAGGACGTGGCCATCCTGTGCGGCGGCGACCGGGCGGACTTGCAGCTCGTGGCCCTGGAAGGCAACTGCGCCGCGCTCATCCTCACCGGCAACCTCTACCCCAACGACATCATCCTGACCAAGGCGGAAGACAAGGGCGTTCCGGTCATCGTGGTGCGCGAGGACACCTTTACCGTGGCCAAGAAGATGGAACAGATGCTCATGCGGGAAAAGCTGCGCGACAATTCCCGCATCGAACACGGCACCCGACTCGTGGAGCAGTCCGTGAACATGGCGGCCCTGAAAAAGAATCTGGGTATTTAGGGATGCAACCGGGCGGGGAGGTCTCCGTCCGGGGATTTTTTTCAACGCACAAGGAGGAAGACGTATGCCGTGGGTCCAACAGTATCAGCCGCTGGGAAGCGTGGGCCTGTCCGCGCTGGTGGCGGGCATCCCTCTCTACATCCTGTTTTTCATGTTGGCCGTCAAACGCACGGCCGGCCACAAGGCGGCCTTTGTGGCCACCGCCACCGCCGTGGTCCTGGCCATCGTGGCCTGGGGCATGCCCGCCGGCCTGGCCATCGACGCCACGCTCTACGGCGCGGCCTTTGGCCTCTTCCCCATCGTGTGGATCGTGATCACGGCCATCTGGGTCTACAACATGACCGTGGAGTCCGGGGAATTCAACATCATCAAGAACTCCCTGGCCCAGATCACCGATGACCGCCGGCTCCAGGCCATCTTCATCGCCTTTGCCTTCGGCTCCTTCATCGAAGGCACGGCCGGCTTCGGCACGCCCGTGGCCATCACCGCCGCCATGCTGGTGGGCCTGGGCTTCAACCCGCTCTATGCCGCCGGCATCTGCCTGATTGCCAACACCGCCCCGGTGGCCTTCGGCGCCATCGGCATCCCCATTGTGGTGGCGGCCAAGGTCACGGACCTGGACCTGATGAAGATCAGCGCCATCTGCGGCCGCCAGTTGCCGTTTTTGTCCGTCATCGTGCCCTTGTGGCTGTCCGTGACCATGTGCGGGTTCAAGCGCTCCATGGAGGTCCTGCCGGCCATCATCGTGGCTGGCGTGTGCTTCGCCGCCTCCCAGTTCCTGGTCTCCAACTTCGTCGGCCCCTACCTCCCGGACATCGTCTCGGCCATTGTCACCATCGCCGGCCTGGGGCTGTTCCTCAAGGTCTGGAAGCCCAAAAACGTCTGGCACTTCCCGGACGAGCCTCCGGCCACGGCGCGCGTGGTGGCCTCCGAATACACGGGCGGTGAAATCTTCCGCGCCTGGCTGCCCTACATCATCCTGGCCATCATGGTCTTCCTGTGGGGCCTGGATTCGGTCAAGACCGTGCTGGCGCCCTTTGGCTTCACCTTCGAGTGGCCGGGCCTGCATAACCTGGTCGTCAAGACCGCTCCCATCGTGGCCAAGGACGCGCCTTACGCCGCGGTATTTAACGTCAACATCGGCTCTGCCGCCGGTACGGCCATTCTCATCGCCGGCCTGCTCGCCGTCCTGTTCATGCCCAACTACGGCTACGGCAAGGCCTTTGTCTGCTTCGGCCGCACCATAAAGCAGCTTCGCTGGCCCATTGCCACCATCGCCATGATCCTGGGCCTGGCCTACATCATGAACTACTCGGGCATGAGCTCCTCCATGGGCCTGGCCTTTACCGCCACCGGCGCGCTGTTCCCGTTCTTCTCGCCGCTTCTGGGCTGGCTGGGCGTGTTCCTGACCGGCTCCGACACCTCGTCCAACGCCCTGTTCGGCTCCCTGCAAAAGACCACGGCCCAGCAGATCGGCGTGGACCCGCACCTGACCGTGGCCGCCAACTCCTCGGGCGGCGTCACCGGCAAGATGATCTCGCCCCAGTCCATCTCCGTGGCCACCGCGGCCTCGAACATGGTGGGCCGCGAAGGCGACATCTTCCGGTTCACCCTGGGCCATTCCATTGCCATGACCCTGTTTGTGTGCGTGCTGACCCTGCTTCAGGCCTACGCCCTGAAGTGGATGCTGCCGTAAACCCCTGATCCTCACCCGGCGCGGTTCCGGTCCCTCCCCGGGACCGGCCGCGCCGGGTTCGCTTTTGAAAGAGAGGTCCCCATGTTCGATTCCAACCCTCTGGTCGAGTGCATGCAGGAAAAGGCCGCCCTGGTGTCCGCCACGGTGCGCCGCGTCGCGTCCATGGACGAAGCCCTGGCCTATGTGGCGGATGTGTGCGTCGGCAAGGAGGCCTGCCAGCTTCTGGTCTCCGGCTGCGAGGCCCCTCTGTCGGATACGGCCGAGGCCCTGTGCGAGACCAAACAGCAAAAAGTCATTTGCGCGCCGGGCATTCCCGACGATGCCGTGGCCAAGCTCGCCGCCACCTGCGCGGACCAGGGCATTGCCGTTGTCACCGACGGCATGCGCGGCCGCCTGGGCGGCATTGACATCGCCTTTACCATGGCCGACGCGGGCATTGCCGAGACCGGCACCATTGTCCTGCGCTCCTCCGATGAGCAAGTGCGCCTGGCCACCATGATCGCCGAAACGCACATCGCCCTGCTGCCGGTCTCGCGCATTGTGGCCGACTCCTACGACATGGAGCCGCTCATAACCGACTGGATGGGCGATACCGACTACACGGCCTTTATCACCGGCCCGAGCCGCACCGCCGACATCGAGCGGGTCCTGGCCCTGGGCGTGCATGGCCCCCTGGAACTCCACATTCTTTTGTGGGAGGGCAAATAAATGCAAGATGCCGCCAACCTGACGGAATACCGCAGGGAACTCCGCGAAGCCCTGGAAAACGAATTTCAGCGCCAGGCCCTGGACAAGTTCGCCGTGGCCTACCGCGCCTCCCGGGCCAATGCCTTTGCCGGCATCGACGCCCCGGCCCTTATTGCCGAGATCGCCGAAGCCAAGGATGCCGCCGTGGACCACCTGGAAGAGCTGTTCCAGGAATTCAAGCGCCATGCCGAGGCCGCCGGCACCACGGTCCACCTGGCCCGCACCGGCCGGGAAGCCAATGAAATCATTGCCCGCATCGCCAAGGAAAACGGCGTCAAGACCATCGTCAAATCCAAGTCCATGACGGCCGAGGAAATCCACCTCAACCCCTATCTGGAAGCCCAGGGCCTGGAAGTCACCGAGACGGATCTTGGCGAATGGATCATCCAGTTGCGCCACGAAGGCCCCTCCCACATGGTCATGCCGGCCATCCACCTGTCCCGCTACCAGGTGGCCGACCTGTTTACCGAGGTCACCCGCAAGCAGCAGGACGTGGACATCCAAAAACTGGTCAAGGTGGCCCGCCGGGAACTGCGGCCCCGGTTCTGCCAGGCCGACATGGGCATCTCCGGAGCCAACTTCGCCATTGCCGCCACCGGTTCCATCGGCATCATCACCAACGAGGGCAATGCCCGGCTGACCACCACCCTGCCCCGGGTCCACGTGGCCCTGGGCGGCATCGACAAGCTGGTGCCCTCGCTCCACGAAGCCCTTCGCATCATCAAGTGAGGCCGGCCCGGAGGGCAAGAAGGTCAAGCACGTGGTCTTTTTGGACAACGGCCGCCTGGCCATGGCCAAGGACCCGGAGTTCAAGCAGATCCTGCGCTGCATCCGTTGCGGGGCCTGCGCCAATGTCTGCCCCATCTACCGCATTGTCGGCGGCCACAGGTACGGCCATGTCTACATCGGGGCCATTGGCCTGGTGGCCACCTACTTCTTCCACGGCCGGGACAAGGCCAAGAACCTGGTGCAAAACTGTCTCAACTGCCAGGCCTGCAAGGCCGTGTGCGCCGTGGGCATCGACCTGCCCACCCTGATCAAGGAAGTGCACGCCCGCATCCAGGACGAGGAAGGCCATCCGTTTTACAGCACGGCCGTGGGCGCGGTGCTCAAAAACCGCACCCTGTTCCATGCCATGCTGCGCACGGCCAGGCTCCTGCAAAAGCCCGTGACCGGCGGTACGCCGTACCTGCGCCACCTGCCCATGTTCCTCATGAAGGACCAGGAGTTTCGGGCTCTGCCGGCCATTGCGGAAAAGCCCTTCCGGGACATCTGGCCGAACATCAAGCCCAAGGCGGTCAATCCGACCTTGCGGGTGGCCCTGTTCTCGGGCTGCGTCCAGGACTTCGTCTATCCCGAACACATGGCGGCCGCGGTCAAGGTGCTTGGCGAGAACGATGTGGCCATGGAGTATCCCATGGGCCAGTCCTGCTGCGGCCTGCCCGTGCTCATGATGGGCGAAAAGCCGGCGGCCCGGGACCTGGCGGCCCACAACATGAACGCCATCGACGCCCAGGGCTTTGATTACATCGTCACCCTGTGCGCCTCCTGCGCCTCGCATCTCAAGCACAACTACCCGCGGCTTTTCAAGGACGACCCGGCCCTGTCCTTCAAGGCGTCCCAGTTCGCCGACCGGGTCATTGACTTCAGCTCGTTTGTCCACGACGTGCTCAAGGTCACGGACGCGGACTTTGCGGGTGCCTCGGAAAAGGTCACCTACCACGCCCCCTGCCACCTGTGCCGGGGTATGGGCGTGACCGAGGCTCCGCGGGAGCTTTTGCGCCAGGCCGGGCTCGAATACCTGCCGGCTGCGGAAGAGGATGTGTGCTGCGGCTTTGGCGGCACGTTCTCCTCGAAATTCCCGGAGCTGTCCCGGGAACTGCTGCAGAAAAAACTGAACAACCTCAAGGCCACCGGCGCTTCGGCCATGGCCACGGACTGCCCGGGCTGCATCCTCCAGATCCGGGGCGGCTTTGAACGCGAGGGCACGCCCTTCCGGGTGCGCCATGTGGCCGAGTTCCTGGCCGAGCGTCTGAAAAAACGCTAGTCGTCCGCTGTTCCCGCTTCTTTGCCCAAAGGCCGTGGCGCATGCTGCGGCCTTTGTTTTTTCCGTCCGCTCCCTCCCGCTTGTCGCTGGACCGGCCTGGGGATACACAACCTTAAGACCAGTCCGGCCCCGCCAGGCCCAAGGAGCGCCCATGTCCGTCCTTCGACGCTTTTTCGCCCGCACCCTGCTGTTGGCCCTTGCGGCCGCCTTGGCCCTGTCCGGGCTATCCGGCTGCGCCAAGGACCAATACCAGGACGCCTTGCAGGCCATGCTGGAAAAGGAACGCCTGGTGGACGAAGTCCGGCTCAATCTGCTTTTGGCCGTGGAAGCCGAGAAAAACGCCGTGCTCTCCTCCACCGAGGAAGCGACCGCCTCGTATGCCGCGTCGGCCCGCAAGGACATGGAGACCGCCCGGGACAACCTGGCCCGCCTGACCGCCCTGGTCGATCAGGGACGCGAACCCAAGGAAACCCAGGCCCTGGCCGCCGTGGCCGCCGATTTCGGAGAGCTTCAAACCGTTGACGTGGCCATCCTGGACATGGCCGGCCGCAACACCAACCTGCGCGCCTCCAGGCTCTCGCGAACCGAGGCCGCCCAGGCCGCCAGCCGCTTTGCGCAGGCCCTGGCCCCCATTGCGGACGGCCCTTCCTGCCCGGCCGCCCTGGAAGCCCTGCGGGCCGTCACGGCCGGCCTTTCCATCCTGTCCCTGCATGCCCAACACATCGAGGAAAGCAGCAACGCAGGCATGGACGCCCTGGAGGCGGCCATGGACAAGCACAACAGCCAGGTTGCGGCGGCCCTGGGGCGTCTTTCGGGCCTGCTGCGGCCGGACGCGGCCAAGCCGCTGGCCGAGGCCGAGGCAGCCTATGCCGATTTCTGGCGGGTGACGCAGGACATCCTGCGGCTGTCGCGGGAAAACACCAATATCAACGTCCTGGCCCTGGTCATGGGCCGTAAGCGCCTGCTTACGGCCAAGTCCCTGGACGATCTGGCCGTGTTGCGCGACGCGGTGGCGTCCAGGGCCTTCAAGGCCACGCGCTGACGCGTCGGGCTATTTTCGGGCCACTTCGCTTTTGGGGCACGAGACGCGCAAGTGGCAGACCGCGCAGCCGCCGGCCGACGGCGTGGGGAAGCCGGACCAGCCGCACGTCGCAGTAGACCCTGCCTCCCCAGAGCGGATGGATGATCCGTTCGAAGGCCAGGCTCTTTCCGGCCAGGCCGCCGGCAATGTGCTCCTGC
>CAZBER010000131.1:0-6571 GCA_964490985.1 uncultured Desulfovibrionaceae bacterium
AGCCCTGGCAGGGTCTGGGGCAGCGCCCCAGCAGGGTCCGGGACAGCGTCCCGGCAGGGTCTGGGGCAGCGCCCCAGATTAAAAGACTTCGGCCTCGAACCAGAACAGGGAGGTGTCGGGTTGGCGCCAGGAGCCTGGCGGCAGGCCGGCCTTGCAGCAGGTCTGCTCCAGGAAGGTTTCCCGGTCCCAACCCCATTCCACCGGCACCTGGGGCAGCAGCAGCCCGGAATGCGGCCCGCGCCGCACCAAAAGGCCGTGGCGTCCCACCTCCACCAGGGCGGCGTCCGGACACGGGGTCAGGGGGCTTAGGATGGAGATTTCCACCTCCATCTCAGGCATCTCGCCGCAGGTCATGGGCGGGAAGCGCGGATCCTCGAAGGCGGCCGCCTGGGCCATGTCGGCCACGGTCAGATAGAGCGGCCGATCGCCCACGATGTGGCCGATGCAGCCCCGCAAATGGCCGCTTTGTTTGAGGCACACGAACGCGCCCAGGTGCTCCCGCAATTTGTCCGTGGGTGGCTCGGGAATAGTGTGTTCCTTTCCGGCCAGCCGGTTGTTGATGCTCTCCAGCACCAAGGCCTTGAGATAGTCCTTTTCTTCCTGGGTCAGGGAAAAGCGAAACGTGTCCATGGCGGCTCCCGGGGTTTTGGATCGAAACCACTCGAGTATCCGCTATCATGGCCGAGCCGGCGACAAAGGGCAAGGTTTAGCCGCGGCTTTCTCGGCAAAACTCGCCCAGAAGCCCGTAAAATTCCCCAGGCATGGCCTGCATGAGGAAATGGCAGTCCGTGGGAAAGGGCCGGGTGGGAATGTGTCGTTCCTGCAAAAAGGCCAGGGTTTCCGGGGCCAGGTCCCGGCCGTAGGCATAGACCGTGGGGGTGGAAAGGCGCGACAGGGCCTCGCCGGCGGCGTGGCTCCATTTGCCGGGCAGGGCCTTGGCCATGCGCCGCACGTCCAGGACGGTCTCCAGAAAGGACTGTTGCCGGCAAAACCGCAACGACGCGTAATAGTGGCGGCAAAACGGGAACCGGCCCAGATAGTCCCTGAAGATCGTCTGCTCCCGGAAATCCCGGTACCACTGGCCGAAACGGCCGGACAGCCGGGCCGCCTCGGCATGGGCCGTGACGAACGAGCCGAACCGGGTCACCGAGGCCTCGGCCAGCACCAGGCCGGCCACCTCGCCGGGGGCGGCGTCGCGGCAATAGAGGATGGCCGGGATGCCGCCCACGGAATGTCCCACCAGGTACAGAGCGCTCGGGCGCAGGCCGTATTCCCCGGCCAGGTGGGCCATGACGCCCCGCAGCCGGCGGGCGGCAGCCTCCATGGAGTGGTCCGAAGCCGCCGGGCTGGCTCCATGGCCGGCCATGTCCGGAACGATCAAGCTGACCCCGGCCAGGTAGCGGGTGGCAAAGGCCTCCTCAAAGGCCAGATGGGAATCCCCCAGGCCATGGAGGCACACCACGGCCGGGGCCGGGCCGGCCATGATCCTGGCCCGGGTGAAAACCGCCCCGTCATCCGTGGGCGCGATGATGTCCCGGATGCCGTCGGCTTCAATGCCGGCTGCAACGTTATGATTTGCCATTAAAAAATATTGTCATATCCTTTCAGGGACGCGACACTAGCACAGGCCCTGGTCCTTGAAAAACGGGGCATACTTCTTGTCGATGCCCTTGATGTGGCCCACGAGCCAGTTCTTGAGGAAGTCCATGACCTCGGTGGTCAGGTCGGCCCGATTGGCCTGGAAGGCCTGGCCAAAGTCCATGACCTTTTGCACGAAGGCGTCGTGTTCCTTGCGGTGGTTGCGGTAGCCCGGGTACTTGTATTTTTCCATCAGGGACTCCTCGAACCCGAAGTGCTCCACGGCGTAGTCCTCCAGCTTCTTGAGGATGCTCCCCACCTGGCTCTTGCCCTTGCCCGTGCGCATGGCGTCGTGCAGATCGCAGATCATGCCCACCAGGACCTGGTGCTGGGCGTCGATGTCCTTGATGCCCACGGCCAGGGAATCGTCCCAGGTCAGTATGCTGCCTTTGATGGAACCGGCCGGGGCCGAACCGGAACTTTTGGCGGCAAGCGGCAAGACCTTGGCAGGGGCAGGCCGCGTTCCGGCCAGCGCCTTTTTGGCTGGTGCGGGACCGGAGGCAGGCAGCGGTTTCGCGGCCGGAGCGGCAATGGTCCGGGTCGCAGGGGCGGCAAGGCGCGCCGGCCGGGCGGCCGCGTCGCCCGATCCGGCCTCGCCCGTCATCCGGTGAATGACTTCGTCGAGTTCGGCGGCCAGGGCGGTCAGGGCTGAAAGGGCCGCGTTGGCCGTCTCCATGCCCTCGGCCGTTTCCTGGGCGATCCGGTTGACCTCTTCCACGGCCCGGTTGATCTCCTCGGACGTGGCCGACTGCTCTTCCGAGGCCGTGGCAATGGACTCGACCTGGGAGGCCGTGGCCTCCACAATGCCCACGATCTCGTCCATGAACCGGCCCGAACCGGCCGCCGCCTCGGTGCTCTCCTCGATGCCGGCGGCGGCGGACTCCACGGCGGCAATGTTCTCCCGGGCCTGGGACTGGATGGACTGGACCGCCTCACCCACTTCCTTGGTGGCGTGCATGGTCTTTTCGGCCAGCTTGCGCACCTCGTCGGCCACCACGGCAAAGCCGCGTCCGGCCTCGCCGGCCCGGGCCGCCTCGATGGCCGCATTGAGGGCCAGCAGGTTGGTCTGGTCGGCAATATCGGAAATGACGTTCATGATGTGGCCGATGTTGTCGGCCTGTTTGCCCAGGCGCGTCATGGACTCCTTGAGGTCCAGGATGCGCCGGCGGATGGTCTCGATGGAGGCCACGGCCGAACGCACGCCCTGGGCTCCGGTGATGGCCTTTTCCTTGGCCCCGGCGGCGCTGGCCGCGGCATTGGCGGCGTTTCGGGCCACTTCCAGCACCGTGGCGTTCATCTCTTCCATGGCCGTGGCCGTCTCGATCATGCGGTCGCGCTGGAGTTCGGCCCCCTGGGCCACATGCCCGGTCCGGGACAGCAGGTTCGAGGATTCGGCCATGACACTCTCGGACACGGCCAGGGCCTTGCCGGCGGCCTGATTGAGGCGCGTCAGGAGTTCCTGGCTGCGGGCCTCCTGCTCCCGGGCCATGGCCAAGGCGGCGTCGGCCTCGCGGGCCTGGCGCTCGGCCTCGCGCCCCTTTTCCTCGGCCGTGGCCATGTTGGCCCGAAGCGAAGACACCATGCTGGAAACGGCTTCCCGCAGCCTGGCCAGTTCCAGGGGATAGTTCCCGTCGGCCCGGGCGGCCAGGTCGCCGCCGGCCACGGCTGCGGCATAGGCCTGCAACCGGCCCAGAGGCTGGTTCAGATTGCGGCGCAGGAGCACGAGCACAACCAGGAAGACCAGGGCACCCACCGTCATGCCCCCGGCCTGGACGGCCATAAGGGTGATGGTGCTGCTCTCTTCCGCCTCATCCAGCCGGGATACGGCTTTGTCCTGGACCTGGACGGCAGCCTCGGCCGCCTGGGAAAGCTGCTCCGGCGCAAGGGACTCGGGCTTGACCAGGACGCTCTCCACAATATCCTCAAAGGATTTGATCAGGCGTCCGGCATCCGTAAACAGCCCGGCCGTTTCCGCATGCGGCGCAGGAATGGAAAACCGGCCGTTCCCTTTGTCGTACTCGCCGCCCTTGGTCAAAAGGGCCTGGACATCGCCCAGGGCGCGCAGGCGCTGGCGCACGTCCTCGGCCAGGGAGGCCGTACCGGCCGAGGCCGAGCCGGCCTTGACCTGATGGGCGTAGGTCAGGACGTCCTTGGCGGTCTTCTGGATCAGCATGCGCTGCCGGCCGGCCAGATTGATGACCAGGCCGTCGTTTTTCTGGCTGCTGGTAATGGTCCAGGTGGCGGCGAACATGACGAGGCTGACGAGGAACATGAGGCCGAGGGAGAGGAGAATCTGTGCGCGGATGCTCATGAAGGGCTCCTTGACCGGCTCGATTGCAACGCGACCAGGCGCGTTCACATAAATTATTGCAGCATGACGACGACACCAAAGTCAATTAACATTTTCGTTATCGAAAAAGTGATGTTCCGGCGGCCAGAATCCGTTCCAGCTCGGCGTCGCGAAGCGACAGGCGCGTGCGCAGCCGCCTGATCTCCTGGCCCGGATCGAACAACGGATAATCGCTGCCAAACAGGATGCGCTCGCGGGGATGGCCGTCAAAGATGCGAAACAGCGTGTCGTCGTCGATGAAAGCCAGGGAGCTCGACGTGTCCAGGTACACGTTTTTGCCCACCAGATGCTCCACGGCGTACTGCCAGTGCAGATAGCCGCCCAGATGGGCGGCAATGACCGTGAGCCTGGGGAAATCCCGCAGGATGGCCGCCACCTTGGCCGGGCAGGAGTTGTTCTGTTCGGGCGGCAGCCGGTCGCCCACGTGGAGCATGACCACGAACCGGCCGGACAGGGCCTCGAAAATGGGCCACAATTTGGGGTCGTCCAGACGGAATCCCTGGAAATCGGCGTGGAACTTGATGCCCTGGATGCCAGCGCGCCACAGCCGGTCCAGCTCCCGCTCGAAATCGGGAAAATCAACGTGCAGGGTGCCGAAGGACAGCACCTCGGGGTATTCCCGGTGGATGTGGATGGCCCAGTTGTTGGCCGGCACCACCTGGGCCGAGGCCGTGGCCGCGTTGTGCACCACCACCCGGTCGAGGCCGGCCTGCCTGGCCCGGGCCAGCAGGTCGTCGATCTGGCCGGTGCCGACCGGCGGGATGCCGTAATGGCCCTCGAGCTGGGCCAGGACCTTGTCCGCAATCTTCGGATGATACGCGTGCGTATGGGTATCGATAAACATGAATACCGGGTGGGGAAAACGGAAGGTTAAACGGAAAAAAGACCGCGAAGCCAGTCCGGAACCGGAATGAGCTTGCCCTGGGGCGACGTGCAGGCATGCAGGGTCTCGCCGGCGGCGAGAAGGGTCTGGCCGTCCTGGCCGGGGCCGAAAACCTGATACACGAAAGTGACCGAGGCCCGGCCCCAGGCGGACACGCCGGCCCGGACCCGGATTTCCTCGTCATAATGGGCGGGACGCAGGTAGCGCACGGTCATGTCGCGCACCGGCAGCCACACGCCGCGCCGCTCCACCGCGTCGTAGCTCATGCCTCGCTCGCGGATGAACTGGCCCCGGGCCTGCTCGAACCAATGGGGATAATGCCCGTAATAGGCATAGCCCATGCGATCGGTTTCGCCGTAGGACACCCGCAGGCGCAGATAGGTATCCGGTGTGGGGAAAAGCTCGGGTTTGACAATAAGCGGCATGGCCTATTCGCCCCTGGCCCAGGCCGCCGCCCGGGGCAGCAGTTCATGCCCGGGCTCGACCAAAAGCCGGCTGCGCGCCGCCTCGGTTTCGGTAAAAGCGGTCGCGCCCGACGGATGTACCCCCGGCCGCCAGAAAAGAAAAGGCACGGGATCAGGAGTATGCGTGCGCACGGCAACGGGCGTGGGATGGTCGCAGGCCACCACAAAGGCCGCCTGGCCGCCAAGGGCCGCGACCATAGGCGCGACCACCCGGGCATCGAACCGGGCAATGGCTTCCGCCTTGCCGGCCGCGTCGCCGCCGTGGCCGCACTCGTCCGGAGCCTCCACGTGCACGAACACGAAATCGCCCTCTTCCAAGAATTTCAACGCGGCCGCAACCTTGCCCTCATAATTGGTGTCCAGAAGCCCGGTGGCCCCGGGCACGTCCAACACCGCCATGCCGGCGGCCCGGCCCAGGCCCTTGACCAGATCCACGGCCGAGACCACGGCCCCGCGCAGGCCGAACAGGTCGGCAAAGGCCGGCAACTTGAGCGCCCTACCCTGCCCCCACGGCCACACGGCATTGGCCCGGGTGGCGTTGCCCGGCCCGGCCAGGACATCGGCGGCGCACTGCACGAATGCCCACAAGGCCTCACAGCCGCGCATGCGCCCCAGGTCCTCGGCCAGGCCCTGGTCCGTGATGTCATGGGGCGGGCGCACGTAGACCGAAGCCTCTTCCCGATCGGCCGCAGCCTTGGCCACCAGCAGATGCCGGTACTGCACGCCCGGATGCACCACATAGCCTTCGGGGCAGCAGCGTTGCCCCATGGCCGCCACCAGCGCCCGCGAGGCCTCGGTGGCAATATGCCCGGCCGAATAGTCGCGCATGACGCCGGCATCGGAAAATTCGCTCACCGTAACGGTATTGAGCCGGAACACCACGTCGTCGGCAGCCAGCGCAAGCCCCATGGCCGCCGCCTCGATAGGTCCCCGGCCGGTATGATACCTGGCCGGGTCAAAGCCCAAAAGCGACATGTTGGCCACGTCCGAACCCGGCGCCATGCCCTCGGGCACGCTGCGGCAAAGCCCCACCACGCCCTCCCGGGCCAGCCGGTCCATGGCCGGCGTCGCCGCCGCCTCCATGGGCGTGCGGCCGCCCAAGGCCGGCACCGGCCGGTCGGCCATCCCGTCGGCAATAAGGAAAATGAGCTTGGTGATAGGAGATACTGTCGACACGAGGATGCCTCCGGCGGCCAGGGAGAAACTTTTTGAAAAAAGTTTCTCCCTGGACCCTCT
>CAZBER010000132.1:0-6470 GCA_964490985.1 uncultured Desulfovibrionaceae bacterium
CGTCCTGTGTGGTGGGGGCGATGCCCGGAAAATCCAGGGCCATCTGGTCCACAAATCGCAGGCAGTCGTGAAGCGTTGCCATCCCATCGCGTTTTTCGAGGGCTGAAAGGCGTCGTTTAAGCGTACTCATGCTTCACCTCGGGAGGAACAATCCCATACAAACTTAAGATGTTTTTTTCGTCGATCTGGCCACTGTCCAACATGGCTTTGATGTCTTCTGCCGTCCGTCCCTCAATGTCCGTGCAATCACAGACCTCGACCTTTGCTTTGCCCTCATTATCGAAATAGGAAGCCATGCGGTCGATTTTGCTCAGTATGTCCATAAAGCGGGGGATGGACAGACGGCGGGGAGCGCCCCAGGAAGCGAGGCGGTCCAGCAAGGAGGCGTCGTCAACCTTGCAACCAGTTTTGACTTCCAAGCAAACCCGGGCAAAAGCGCGGGCATGGGCCGTGCGGTCCCCGTTCGGGCGGTTTCCTTCGAGTCGGTCCAGGCGGGTTTTTAGGCATTTCATGCGGTTCCCCTCGGGCGATAAATCCCGGTGTCGATCACAAGGATGTTGCTTCCCGCGTTTTCGGGATGTTGAGCTAAATATGCAGGGAGCGGGTTTACGCCCTCTTCTTCGACGGCAACAAAAATCGTCCGTTTCGGTGCGGCGGCTTCCAATTTCGTGACGCGGGCATTCAGACTCGCCATATTCAAACCCCTTTGGTTTCCAGAGCCGCAATACGTTCTTCAAGGCTAGAGGTCTCAAGCGCCCGGCGGTGCGTCTCAACCAGCCCGGCAAGGGCGGTGGCTTCTGAGGGTGTCACTTCGCCGGAAGCCACGGACTCCAATATCGAGGACATTGCGGCGGGGAGGTCGGCGGCAGATTTCAGGGGCGGCAGCGCAATGGTCAGGGGCTTGTCCTTCGGAACCGGAGACACACGATCCAGGATAACGCGGATCATCGCGGCGTCTCCCTCAAGGGCAAGCTCAACGGCCTTTTGGGTAACCGCCTCGGCCTTCCCTTGCATAAGGGCTTCGACAACCAGCGTGGTTTTGTTCTTGCTCCCCTGCGGTCGGCCCTTCGGATTTCCACTCTGCCCCGGTTTCCATGCAGTCGCAGAGGGCTTTCGTGTTGCGTTCGGTGTTTTGGCAGGCATTTGGACTTCCTTGCGAATGGCGGCCACCCCGAAGAGCAGCCGCCCCATTTTTACCGAAACCGAATTCGGACAGAGGTGGTCGGGTTCTTCTTCAGGGCCGGCAGGTTCCGGGCGAGGCATTCCTGGTCAAACGCATCAACCGACTCCTGCCCCAGAGCCACGGCCAGTTTGCGAACACCCCAACACCGCTGCGGGAAGTGCTTGATGTCGGGCAAATTCGCGGCGAACTCTCGGTCAACGGCGTGTCGCTCGGCCGATGTCTGCGCGGCATCCTGAGCAGCGCGGTAAAGCACCACGATCTCGCCCAATTGCCAGAGGTCGGCCTTAGCAGCCTCAAGGTCGGCAACCTGCTTTTCGTGCGCCTCGTGTTTTTCGATGACCCGCCCGGCGTTGGTTTCGATTTCCCGAAGCCCGGCCAGGGTCGCAGTCAGGCGGGAGATTTCCGATTCAAGCGAACCGACCTCGGCCACCAGCTTTCGGGCGGCTTTGTCGTCGGTGCCGGTGATGGCCAGTTCAGCCAGGCGGGCGGGCAGGGATTCTTTCTGTGTGGAAAAATCGCCCCGCATTGCTGTAAGCTGGGGCTCGATGGTTCCGATTGCAGTGAGGGCTTTTTCGTGCCGATCCTTGGCCTGTTCGTACGAAGTAACTTCCATGTTACTTCCTCCTTGAGTTGAGTTATAAACCATTGCCTTTATAGTATCAAGCAGAAATACAGGTTTTTTTCTTGGCAGTCCTGTATCTCTGTTCGATTTCGTAGAGATATTTTGCCAGAAATGAATAGGTATAATATTCACAAGCCTTGCGGCTTCCAGCAAAAACAAATGGCGTTCCATAGCGAATTTGCCATGTTATTACACTTTGGCAGGCAGCATGCGGCTTCATGGCGCTCCGGTACTGGCCTTTAGCCAAATCCTCAAAGCTGGATTCAACCACGACTGCGAAGCGATCCAGTGACCTAGCGCGGGCAAGTTCTTTCTCGAAGCGTTCACGGCCCGAAGTAAGGCATCCAAGCAAATCGTCGATAGACTTTCGCTCGACGGCTATTTTGTCCTCAAATCCAATAATGCTGTAATCGCCAGTTCCAAGCGTTGAAGCTTCGACTGTGCAGTCATAGCCATCAAAGCTGTACGCAAGCTGTTCTCTGTTATCGATGGCTATCCGCATACCGCTCCCGGGGCTTCGACCGTTTCTTGTCGAACTTGCGGCCAAGCCGTTCGCACCATGCTACCCCGGCCGCGTCGTCAGCCTTGTTGTGGGCCGCAAAATATTCGTTGAGCAAGTGCGTGTAAGCGACGTTGTAGGCCAACTGGCTTTTCAGCATCGGATTGCCCGACTCCGCAAACCATCCCACGAGTTTCATCATGGGCGGCTTCACGTGGCGATGGAAGGGGCGAACGCTCCCTTGCGACTGCCGGCCGTGCCTGCGGGCCTCGACGGCGAGGAGGGCAAGGCGGGGTTCGAGGCGGACCAAATGGCCCCAGGAAATTTCAAAGACGGTGCCTTCCATGGCGTGTCTCCTTCCGGCACTCCGTCCGGAGTTACAGGTTGTTTTTCAACATCCCGAAATAATAGCATATTATTTGAAAAGGTGATGGCATCACCTCTATATCACCCCAACATCACCGATAACATACTGAAATTGTTCTTCATCACCCTCATCACCCTTTTGGGAGATACCCCCCCTATATAAAAGGGGACGAAGACAGGCAGTGTGAGAGGGGAGAACGGTCCCTCGTGTGTACCCCCTCTTTCAGAACGGTGATAAAGGTGATAGTTAATAGTTTTCAATGAGTTATGCGGTGATGGAAGGGTGATGAACCGCCTAAAAAGGGTGATGAGGGGTGATGGAAAGGTGATGTGCATAGTTTTCAACACCTTACGACCGCACACCCCACTCTTCCGGGATGTCGAGGCCCTTTTCAACCATCCCGCCCACGTCGAGGGTGACTCCCTTCCTCGACCGGGTGCCCATCCAAATAGAACCGAACCCTCGGCAATACTCCTCGCCCTGCAACTGTTTCCTGAACGTCGCCTCCGGGATGACGTCGCCGTCGAACCCATGCACGCGCGCCCATTTCGAAAAGACCGGATAAGCTCCCGCGACATGAAGCCGCAGAGACAGTCCGTCAGTTGAAAAATGGACGTCAGGTTCCAGGTGGTCGGGGAAGACATATTCAGGCCCGGTGTTGCGCTCGACGAAGGCCGACATGCGCCCCATGGCTTCAAGGATTCGGTCAACGGCCGATTTACGGGGGCCACCATCTTCGGATGTGCCGGCCAGGATTGCTGAATCCACGGGGGCCGCGTCGAAGGTCAGGCCAAGGACTTCACCCAAGACGCTCAGGCCAAAGCGGACCACGGCGGCGTTATTGCGGGGACGATCCTCCAGGGAGGGGGACACCTCTCGCCAGCATTGCCGTAGCCGCGCCGCCACGGTCTCCTGGTCTATCCGTAGCGCGTGCTCAAGGATGGTTCGTCCCAGGCGTTCCAGTGGGAGGCGTTGCACCTTTTGGAACCCGGCCCGATATGGGGCGCTCTCCCGGCGCGTCATAGACACCGTGACCAGCCGGTCGAGGACCGCTGTTTCGGTGAAACCCGTCTCGCCCACGAGCGCGATGGGGGCTTGGTAGCGGTATGACCGCATGGTCTGGTCCGCCATGCCGCGCTGCCCCTCGAAGGCGTTATAGCTGTCACGAATGAGGTTCGAGACAAGGTTTTGCT
Organism: uncultured Desulfovibrionaceae bacterium; assembly: GCA_964490985.1. Lineage (GTDB taxonomy): Bacteria > Desulfobacterota > Desulfovibrionia > Desulfovibrionales > Desulfovibrionaceae > Solidesulfovibrio. Next base: position 3,865 of record CAZBER010000132.1, read on the forward strand.
GCCTCTCGGAGAAGCGGGAGGATTTGTTCTCCTCGAACACCAATGGGATGGCGTTGCTCCCATCGACAGCCCGCATCAGAGTGAACCGCGTCTGTTCTCCCAAGGCCCGCGCTGCCCCGTGAAGCGCCCATAGCCGCGCCACGATGGCCGTCACGGTCGAGGATTTCCCGGCCCCGGCCTCGCCCTCAATGTCCAACACCGGGAAGGCGTCGAGCGCCTCCCTAATTGTGGGCGAGAAGAAGCATGCGACCGTCCATCCAAGGACAGGCAGTGCCACATGCGGCGCGTTGAAACTGAGGATGCCTTCCCGGATTGCGGCCAAGTCTTCGGCCGTGGCAGTCTCGGTGCTTAACAGGCGGCAGGGATTGGCCACCTCATTGATGAACACCAGGCCATCGGCCGGGCCTTCCGTGGTCAATCCTCCCTCGCTGGTGACGAAAGTCTCGTCGTGGAAGCCGGCAGTCCGAACCCCGCGCCGTTGGCTCATCTCCATCCCCGCCAGGAAGCCCCGCACGAGTTGCACGTCCACGGCGGACCCGGTGAAGATGAACTCTCGGCCGGGCATGACACGAAGAAACTTTTGCGTGGAGGTCCAACAATCCGGGGGGAGCAGGACTTCCCGAGTCACCGCGCCGGCTACCAAGGCGGTCTTGATGTACTCGCCCTCGCCGTCCACGCTAATGGCTTCGATGGGGCGGAAGACGAAGCTCGTCACAAGCTTGTACTCGGCCTCGCCCTTGTCGGTGAACCTCACGCGGCAGAGGCGGCCGTCGTGCTCCACCAGGGGGCTTGTGTGGCCTGGGGGGGCACTGCTGGTCTTCCGGTCTTCAATCGTGATCGGCGCGGCCCGGCCGTAGTCCAGCCCGTCCATGATCGTAGCCATGGCCGCTACCATATCCACAGCCCCACTCTCCGCCACTGCCTGCCTAAGCGCGTCAATGGCCGCGCCCTCATCCAGGTAGTGCAGATACCCGCCAACGGTTCGGGCCATTTTTAGGCGCACGTCGTGCTGTTCGCCCGGCTTGCTCTGGCGGATTTTGTCGCAGGATGTCGCCAGGACTTTTTCGGCGTATTTCCGCTTGCCCGGCGATGCGTCCGTGGTCGGTCGGCCTTCACAGGTCGAGCCCTGGCGGCTCCTGGCTGGCTCAGGTCGCTTCAGGTTCCACTCGGCGATGATCCTATCGAGGTCGGCTTCGCTCACGCGTTTGATGGCCTTGAGCGCCGTCACCTGATCCGCGAACGGCTCCATTGTCTCGGGGTCCAATAGGAGCGTGAAACCCTTTTTCATCGCCGCGCCCTGGAATGGCATGGCCACCAAGTTCCCGAGGTCGGACCCACCGCGCAGTTCGTCTTGCATCGGGATAAGTCGGTCAAAACTGCTCAGATCGTCGCCCTCGGCCAAGACCTGCGCCTCTTCCAACAAGGCGAAGTAAACCAGCCGGGCTTTCCAGGCGGGCACAGGCGCATCAAAGAACAAGGCACCGTGAAATCCCGCCCCTGAGCGAGACGTGAAGACGTTGAACGCCAGTTCCTGGACCTCGGCCACGTCCTCGACCGCCACGACATCTTTTTTCGGGTCACGGTCGCCGCCGTGGTTGTCGAAATCACCAATAATGAAGTTGCAGAATCCGCCCGGAAGAAGCGGATAGCAGCCGAGAACATCCTTGCCGTCCAGATGCTTTTGCAGCAGGTCGGCAGTCAACGGCTGGTACTGTTTGACGGTGCAGTGCTTACACAAGCCGCGAGTCTCGCTGCCGGTCTTTCTAGCCCTGGTAATGGGGCACGCGGCAGTCAGGCGGACACTGCACATGGGGGAATAGCCGGCTCGGCCGCCCCTAAATTCCCAGCGACGCGGCACGACATCCTGCCGACCATTGTAGAGCGACCGCAGAAGGGAAATGAGCTCGCTGTTCACTGGCAAAGCTCCTTTCGCGCGTCCAGGAGCCATGCCGTCGTAGCCGTTGCCTTGGCGCTGTTGTTGTGTTTGTCGGGATGACACAAGAAGATCATGTCTTTAATGTGGTCGGCCAATCCAGCCACATCAGACTTGTTTTCCAATTCGCACTCAAGTTGGGCGCAGCGTGCCCTATAATAGCGAAGTTGTGACCTAACCATTTCAAGCTCTACGCTTGTGCTTGATCTATAAGACGACGCTCCAGATTTGCCTTTGCCCTTCGACTCAAGCCAGCAATTGACACAGATTTTCTTCCATGGCTCGTCCTTGTAGAACTCGGACCCGCAGCGGGGGCAGCGGACATAACTGTTCATTCTCCACCCCCAACCGCAGCCACGACAATTTGACCGCGCACAACCGTCACCCGGACCTCGCCCATGCGGGCCAGTTCTTCGAGGGCGGTTTCGATTTGGCTTGTTGTGGAGCCTGTGTTGAAGCGGATGCGCTTCATTCCGAAGGTATCCAACGCGACAGGGCCGACCATTTGCACTTGGGCCAGGATGGCGGCGCGGCGGGCTTCACGCATGGTCATATCCGCACCCCCTGGCGTTCCCGCAAGACCTCGACACGGTAGTCGAGCCAGTCGATCCATAGGGACAGCCGGCGCGACCACGGCCAGCCCAGGCAAGCCAGACCGGCAAGCAGCAGATCA
>CAZBER010000133.1:0-5697 GCA_964490985.1 uncultured Desulfovibrionaceae bacterium
TTTATCTCTGCCCTACCTGTTACCTTTTACTCTGACCTGTACCGGGCAGCGCCCCGGCCGCCGGAGGCGCTTTTAGCTGAACACCTTGATATCAGCGCCGAGGATGCCGATGATTTGGTCTTCGGCAAAGATAGGGGTGGAGATGGTCAGGCAGTATTCGCCCGAGGCTTCGGACACGTAGATGGGCGAGATGGAGGTGTCGCCGTTTTGCATGGCTCCGGAGAACCAGGGTCGCGCGGACCAGTTTGTGCCGCGCACGGACCGGGTCTGTCTGGCGCGGAAGCCGGCGGGGGCGATGTTCTCGGTGATCTGCACGCCTTTGGCGTCCGTGGCATAGAGCAGCTCCAGGAAGCCGTGTTCGGCCAGGGCCTGGCGCATGAGCCGTTCCATGGGTTCCTGGCGCAGGGTGCGCATGTCCGGATCGGCGGCCAGGGATTCCACCACGTCCTGGGCCGCGCCCTGGCCGATGAGCTTGAAGACGCCGTTGAGCTTGATCAGCTCTTCGATCTCGCCGCCCAGGGTCTCGATGGTTTCGGCCGAGCGGACCATGCCGTCGGTGGTGCGGCCCGAGAGGTCGCGGATGCGGTCAATGGCGGTCTTGATGCGTTCGCTGGCCGCCACCTGTTCTTCCGAGGCGGCGGCAATGGCTCCGACCTGGGCCGCGGCGTCGCCGGAGAGGTCCACGATCTCGCCCAGGGCGGCCCGGGACTGGCCGGCCAGTTCCGTGGCGCTGTCCACGGCCTGGGCGGCCTGTTCCATGTGCCGGATGTTGTCGAAGGTGCCCTTCTGGATGGCCTGGATGACCTGGCCCACTTCGGCCGTGGCGGACATGGTCTTTTCGGCCAGCTTTCTGACCTCGTCGGCCACCACGGCGAATCCCCGGCCGGCTTCCCCGGCCCGGGCCGCCTCGATGGCGGCATTTAAGGCCAGCAGGTTGGTCTGGTCGGCGATATCGGAAATAACGGTCATGACCTGGCCGATGGATTCGGCCTGGCGGCCGAGTTCGGCCATGTTGCCGGTCAGGGCCTCGGCCAGGGCGCTGACCTTGCCGATGGCCGCAACCGATTGTTCCACCACGGAAGCGCCGCTTTGGGCCCGGCCCCGGGCCTGTTCGGCGGCATGGGCGGCCCGTTCCGCGCTTTGGGCCACGCCCTGGGTGCTGGCGACCATGAGGTCCACGGCCGAGGCGGTCTCGTCGATGCACTGTTTCTGTTCTTCGGCCCCACGGCTGACTTCCCGGGCTTCCCCGCGCAGCTCGCTGGTGGCGTTTTTGATGGTGTCGGCCACGTTTTCCAGGGTTTCCCCGGCTCCGAGCATACCCAGGCGGCGGGCCTCATCCTTTTTGCGGGCGCGCTGGGCCTCCCGGGAGGCCTGCTCGGCCGCGGCGGCATGGGATTGCACCTCGGCGGCCCTGGTTTGGGACAGGGCGATCTGGTTTTCCATGGCCAGGACCATGGCCTCCAGGCTGTCCTTGAGGATTTGGAGCCGTCCGACAAAGCGGCTGTCGGCCTGAAGCGCGCCGCTTTGGCCCTGGGCCACGCGGCTGGCGTAGCCGGCCAGCAGTTCCAGGGGTGTCATGAGGTAATGGCGCAAGAAAGCCAGGTAGGCGGCCACGATAAGGATCATGGCCACCAGGCTGGCCGTGACGGCGGCCGTGGCGGCCTGGCCGGGCATGGCCTCGAGGCGGCGGGACAGGGCCTCGATGTCGCTTTGGGCCGCGGCCGGTTCCTTGGTCCCGATATCCCGGCTCACCGCGGCCAGGGAGTCCTTGGCCGCGTTGGTCAGGCTGCCCAGGCGCAGGGATGAGGCCGCGTTGGCGGCCAGGACGATCAGGAAAAAGCCGATGATGGTGGTGGCGGTCAGACGGAACTGCAAGGAAAGACGCATGGTATCCTCTCATGGTCCGGATGGGGAGTGGAAGACCGGCCCTGGAGGCGGCAACCAGGGCATGCTCCGGCGCGCCACGGCCATACGGAATGTGACAGAAATGTCGTACAAAAAGCAAGCGGGGCTTTAAGCCCCGCTGCACTAATTTTTTTGACAAAATTCGTGACTGTTGCTCACGAAACCCGGTCCCCCGGAGCAACCGACGCGGACGGCGTCAGCAGGGCCATGCCGCCCGCGTGCTTGACCGCCAGGATCATGCCGTGGGAGACGGCTCCCCGCAGCTTTCGCGGCTTGAGGTTGGCCACCAGCACCACCTGCCGGCCCAGCAACTCCTCGGGCTTGAAATGCTCGGCCAGCCCGGCCACCACGGACCGGGGCTCGGCCTCGCCCATATCCACGGTCACGGCATAGAGCCGATCGGCCCCGGCCACGGGCGCAACCGAGGTGACGGTGGCCACGCGCAGGTCGAGCTTGGCAAAGTCTTCGAATTCCACTTCCAGGGCCGGGCCGGGCTTTTCGGCCGGAGCCTTGGGAGCCTTGGACTTGTCCTTGGCCTTTGGCTTGGGCGCGGCCGGGGCTTTTTCCTCGGCCGCCGCAACCTCCAGGCGCGGGAAAAGGTTCGAGGTGGCGACCACCCGGGTTCCGGCCGGAAGCGGGATCAGGGCCTGGGCCTCCTGGCCGAGGTCGACGCCGGCCGGGTCCTGGCCGAGCTGTTCGAGCAACCGGGTCGCGGCCTCGGGCATGACCGGCAGCAGGCAGACCGCCACCCGGCGCAATCCCCCGAGGACCGTGGCCATGACCGTGCCCAGGCGGGCGGTGCGGCCTTCCTTGAACAGGGTCCAAGGGGCCATGGCGTCCACGTACTTGTTGAGCCCGCGCACGAGCTCCCACAAGGCCTCCAGGGCTCGGGAGAACTGGGCCGCGCCGAAAAGGGCCACGAAATTCTCCGCAGCTTCCAGGCTCAGCCGGGAAAGCTCGGCGTCGGCCGGATCGGCTTCGGACGCCCCCGGGACCAGGCCGCCGAAATACTTGTGCGTCATGGCCAGGGTGCGGTTGGCCAGGTTGCCCAGGTCATTGGCCAGGTCGGCGTTGAAGCGGCCGGTGAAGGCCTCGTCGGAAAAGCTCGCGTCCGAGCCGAAGACCATTTCGCGCAGCAGGAAATAGCGCATGCCCGAAAGCCCGGCCTTGGCGGCCATGTCCAGGGGATCGACCACGTTGCCCAGGGACTTGGACATCTTGGTGTCGCGCACCAGCCAATAGCCGTGGACGTTGAGCCGCTTATACAGCGGCAGGCCCATGGCCAGGAGCATGGTGGGCCAGAAGATGGCGTGGGGCTTGAGGATGTCCTTGGCCACCAGATGCTCGGTCCCGGCCCACCAGGCGGGCCAATCCCTGCTCCCGGGCCAGCCCAGGCCCGTCAGGTAGTTGATCAGGGCGTCGAACCAGACATAGGTGACGAAATTCGAATCAAAGGGCAGCTCCACCCCCCAGGTCAGGCGGGACTTGGGCCGGGAGATGCACAGATCCTCCAGGACGCCGGATTCGAGCAGGCTCACCACCTCGTTGCGGTACTGGCGGGGGCGGATGAAGTCCGGATTGGCCCTGATGTGCTCCAGCAGCGCGCCCTGGTACTTGGACATGCGAAAAAAGTAGTTCTTTTCGGCAATGTACTCGGGCTTGACCTTGTGGTCCGGGCACAGGCCGTCCACCAGCTCCTTTTCGGTCAAAAACCGCTCGCAGCCCGTGCAGTAATGGCCGCCGTACTCGCCGAAATAGATGTCGCCCTTGTCGTAGACCAGTTGCAGGGCGTGCTTGACCGCGGCCTGGTGGTCCGGGTCGGTGGTGCGGATGAAGCGGTCCGGGCGGATGCCGAGCTTGGGCCACAGATCGCTGAAAAGGCCGCTTATGGCGTCGACGTATTCCTTGGGCGTCTTGCCGGCGGCCTTGGCCGCCTCCACGATCTTGTCGCCGTGCTCGTCCGTGCCGGTGAGGAAAAAGACGTCTTCTCCCAGGAGGCGGTGGAACCGGGCCAGGCTGTCGGCCACGATGGTGGTGTAGGCATGGCCGAGGTGCGGCTTGGCGTTGACGTAGTAGATGGGGGTGGTGATGCAGAAGCGATTCACGATCCGGTCTCCGGGTCACGGGAAGTTTTGCCGCCGTTTTGGCGGGAATCCGGCCGCTCCTTGCGCGGCCGGGCAGCAGCCTGGGCCGGAGCCTGTCCAGACGCCTGGGCCGGCTCCCGGTTCTGACGCGGGTGCTTGCGCGGCGGCCGCTTGCCGCGGCGCAGGGAGCGGCCAGGCTCGCCCCGATCCGCCGGGGCCTGGCCGTCACGGCGAACGGGCGGCTCGGGCCGGGCCTCTTTTTTGGCCGACACGGGCTCGGACTCGGGCTGCCGGGGCTCGAGCGGGCGCTGGGGGCCGCCGCCGGCCTCGGACGCGGGCTGGCGCGCCTCCACAATGGCGCTCCACTCGTCCACGCTCAACTCCCGTTCCTCGCCGGCCTCGTCCAATATGGTCACGGTCTCGCGAAAAAGGTTGGTGCGCAGCACCTTGACCATGCCCAGGGAAGTGGCGAACTTCTTGCCCACCCGGGGGCATTTTTTCTGGAACTGCTCGTAGTTTTCCTGCTCAAAGGACAGGCAGCACAAAAGCCGGCCGCAGATGCCCGAAATCTTGGTGGGGTTGAGGAACAGGTTCTGTTCCTTGGCCATCTTGATGGTCACCGGGGCGAACTTGCGCATAAATCGCCGGCAGCAGCACATCTGGCCGCAATTGCCCAATGCGCCCAGCATTTGCGTTTCATGGCGCACGCCGATCTGGCGCAATTCGATGCGGGTGTGGTAGGCCTTGACCAGGTCCTTGACCAGCTCGCGAAAATCGATGCGGCCCGGGGCGGTGAAATAGAAAATGATCTTGCTGCGGTCATGGAGAACTTCCACGTCCACGAGCTTCATTTCCAGCTGCCGGGATTCGATGCATTTGCGGCAGTAGGCATGGGCCTCGCGAGCCAGCTTGAGATTTTCGCGCCGGGTTTCCAGGTCTTCGGGACCGGGCAGGCGAAAAATGGGTTTGATGTCTTCGCGGGCCACGCCTTCGGGGAGGTCGTCGCGCACCAGGATCACCTGTCCCATGCCCAGGCCCTGTTCGGTCTGGACCAGGACGAAATCCTGGGGCTCGACCACGAACGGGCCGGAGTCGAAATAATAGATTTGTCCGTGGTCACGGAACTTGATGCCGAGAATATGGCTCATTGGCGCCCTATGGGAACGCCGCCGGGAGGCGGCGGTAATCATCGTCCAAACGAAATACATAAGCCAGAATCCGGCAAACGGCAAATGCCGCGACCGGGCTGCGAAAATTTTTTCAGGCAACAGTGTTGACAAGCCCGGCCCATCCGCGTAGACGACTTTTCCGCCGCAAGTGAGCGGCACACGGGCCATTAGCTCAATTGGTAGAGCAGCGGACTCTTAATCCGTTGGTTCAAGGTTCGAGTCCTTGATGGCCCACCAGCAAATCCAGGGAGTTAGGCGCTTTGCCTAACTCCCTTTTTGCTTTTGAGGCTGACTCTCTCCCCATCCTCTCCCCACATTTCGGATTATATGGGGTGAAGCGAGGTGAAGATTGCCCTTTGAGGGAGTCTTGCTCACCCCCAGCCCACCGAGTTGACGCAGGATCAACTTGCCTGCCCGCCACAGGGAAGATTCCTGCCCTTTCTCAGTCTTACGGAATCGTAGGATTAAATCGGCCCAGCAAAAGGTTTTTCCCGCCCCCTTTTCAAAGTTGACGATTCTCGACTTTGACCCACGCACCA
>CAZBER010000134.1:0-5690 GCA_964490985.1 uncultured Desulfovibrionaceae bacterium
GGACCCGCCGGGGAGCGAGGCCCCCCGGACCCCCGTTACCGTTTGGCCGGGCGGGGTGGTGGGTGGCGGGCGTGCAACCGTCGTGTGTCGCCGGGGCAATTCCGGCGCCACGGTGGCCAGCGCCTGCGGCGCATAGAAGAAAGTCTGGCGGAAGGGTGTGATCCGTTCCGGATACTTCTGTTTAGGGGGCGATTTTTGGCCGGGCAGGCTTTGATGCCCGGCCAAAAATCGCCCCCTAATCAGGAGGGTCCGGGAGGGGGTGACCCCCTCCCAGCCGCCGGAGGCATTCTTATTCTTATTCTTACTTCTTATTCTTACCGCCAGGCTTTGTTTTTGGCGGAGTAGCTGAAGATTTCGCGGATGGCTTCGTTCTTTTCGGTGTAGGGGCCTTTGAGGGCGGCTTCCTTGGTCGGGCCGGTGGAGGTGTAGACCTTCTGCAGGTAGGTGATGTGCCCCACGTACGGCGTGTGTTCGTATTCGACCCGTTTGACCTCGGAGCCCAGGGATTCGCGCAGGATCACCCGGTAGCTGGCTTCCCACTGGCCTCCCACCTGTTTGACCTTCTTGTTGGTGAAGGTGCCCACGCCCAGCCGGTCCAGTTCATCCACCCATTTTTGCGCATAGCGCATGAACTCGTCGCGAATGGGCTGGGGCACGTCGGTGTTGTTGGTGATGACGCCGGTCTTGCCGAACGAGGCTCGGGTCTTTTCGTCGACCACCACCGAGGGCGGGGCCACGGCGGCGATGAGTTCCTCTTTGCCCTTTTTGCCTTTCTTGCCCTTGACCGGGGTTTCCTCGACCACGCCGGGATCCAGGGCTTCGCCCTTGCCGGCCTTTTTGGCCGTGGCATCGGGCTTTTCCTTGAGCGGAGGCTCCTTGACCGGGGCTTCCTTGGCTTCCTTGATCGGGGCCGCCGGCGCGGCCGGGGCTGCCGCAGCCAGGGGCTTGATCTCGCCCGGAGCAGCGGTCTTGCCGGGGATCACCAGGTTTTGGCCGATCTTGAGCTTGCGGGCGTCGGTCATGTTGTTGGCCGCAAGCAGGCTCTTGGAATCGATGGAGAATTTTTTGGCGATAACAGCCACGGAGTCGCCTTTTTGGACTTTGTATTCCAAGGGCTTGGGCTGTTCCACCTGGATTTGGGGAGGCGGTCCGTCGGCGGGGTAGACGACAAGGCCCGCCAGGGCGGTACCGGCCTGGGCGAACACAAGGACGAACAGGGCGATGAGGGTTTTGGCTTTGGGCATCATCGGCTTCTCCGGGTAGAAAAGACAAGGCCAGGCGCCCCCCGGAGGGGGCGCCTGGCCATTGAGACGGGAACCGTCCCAACTACATGCTCTTGAACTTGATCACGCACCGGCGGTTCAGGGCGCGGCCCTGAGCGGTCTTGTTGGTGGCGACCGGATCGGACTCGCCGAAGCTGACGGTCTCGATGCGACTGGCGTCAATGCCCTTCTTCACGAAGAAGGCCTTGACGGAGTCGGCGCGGCGCTGACCGAGCTTCATGTTGTACTGTTCGGTGCCGACGCTGTCGGTGTGACCTTCAAGGATCACCTTCATGTTCGGCTTGGACTTGATGATGGCGGTGCCTTCCTCGAGGACGGGCACGAATTCCGGCTTGATGTTGTACTTGTCAAAGTCGAAGTAGATGCTGCGGAAGACCACGATCTCGTCCTCGATCCACTCGTAGAGGGCGCATTCGAGGAACTTCTCGCGGGCGGCTTCGTTGCGCAGCAGTTCTTCGCCGAGCTCGTAGCAGTTGCAGTTGCCCAGGGCGGCGATGGCCTTGAGGACCTGCTGCCCATGCTTGTTGTCGGACAGGTCGATGATGTAGAAGCACAGGTTGTCGCCGTACTTGGCCTTCAGGGACTGGGCCACGGCCACGGGATCAACCCCGCAGTTGGAGTCGCCGTCAGAGAAGATGAACACGCCGGTCTTTCCGCTCAGAGTGGAAAGGGGCAGCTTGTCCAGGTCTTCCAGGCCCTGGCCCATGGGGGTCATGCGGCCGTAGACGGAGTAGTCGGTGGAGATCTTTTCGATGGCCTGAGCCATGGCGGCCTGGCTGTACGGAGCCATCGCCAGGTACTCCTTGTACGGGGCGAAGGTGTACAGGCCGGCCTTGTAGCCGAGCTCGGGGGTCATCTTGTTGAGTTCACGGGCCAACGATTTGGCCATCATGATCTTGGACACGCCGCCAAACTGGACATAGCGCTGGCCCTTGTAGGAAAAGGCCATGGAGCTCGAATGGTCGATGAAGTAGATGAAGTTGTCGACCTTCGGCACCTGTTTCTTCGCCATGGCCGGTCCGCTGATGCCAAGCAGCAGGATGACCAGCGTCACCACCAATACATTGAATTTTTTGAACATAACTCCCTCCTCGGAGCAGTGAATTGTGATTCACCTTTGCCTAAACCACCCTCTTTCGCCTTGAACGGGAACCCCCTTTCCCCAAAGGGGTGAGGAATTCCCACTTCCCAAGAGTTGTTCAACTAGTTGAAAAACCAACCCTTGGCAAGCTTCCCTCTGTTCTCCGGTTATAGATATAGTGTTTTTCCCCAGCCAACGCAAGTGGATGCGTCGGGTTTCTCCGCCGCTCCCGGCCGGCCCCCCGGCCGGGCACGCTTCACCTGTAGCATATTTCGCCTAAATGTGTAGAAAAAATCTTGCCGGGCCGAATTTGCCGCCCCCGGCAACGCCAAACGCAGGAGAGACAATGTCTTCCATCCATGGTTTCGACGTCCTGCGGGACGAACCCCTGAACGAATACGCCGCCCGCGCCGTCCTGTACCGCCATGCCAAAACCGGCGCCCAGGTCCTGTCCCTGTCCCTGGACGACGCCAACAAGGTCTTCGGCATCGCCTTTCGCACGCCGCCCAAAAATTCCACCGGCGTGGCCCACATCCTGGAACACTCGGTCCTGTGCGGCTCGCGCAAGTACCCGGTCAAGGAACCCTTCGTGGAGCTGCTCAAGGGCTCCCTGCACACCTTCCTCAATGCCTTCACCTACCCGGACAAGACCTGCTATCCCGTGGCTTCCACCAATCTCCGGGATTTCTACAACCTGGTGGACGTCTACCTCGACGCCGTGTTCTTTCCCCGCATCCCGCGCCACATCTTCCTCCAGGAAGGCTGGCATTTCGAGCTGGGAGGAAGCGGGGAACTGCTGCGCAGCGGCGTGGTCTACAATGAAATGAAGGGAGCCTATTCCTCGCCGGACAGCGTGCTGGCCGAGTTCTCCCAGCGCCTGCTGTTCCCGGATACCGCCTATGGCGTGGATTCCGGCGGCGACCCCGAGGTCATCCCCGCACTCACCTACGAGGAATTCCTGGCCTTCCACCGGGACTACTACCACCCGTCCAATGCCCGGGCCTTTTTTTCCGGCGACGACGATCCCACGGAGCGCCTGCGCCTGCTCAATGAATACTTCGACCAGTTCACGGCCCGGCCCGTGCAGTCCGCCGTGACGCTCCAGCCGCCGTTCGACGCCCCGCGCCGCAGCGTCATGCCCTTTGCCGCGGCCCCGGGCCAGGCCGAGCGCGGCTTCGCCACGGTCAACTGGCTTTTGCCCTCGGTCATGGACACGGACCTGGTCCTGACCCTCGACGTGCTGGAGCACGTGCTCATCGGCCTGCCGTCCTCGCCCCTGCGCAAGGCCCTGCTCGACAGCGGCCTGGGCGAGGACCTGGCCGGCGGCGGCCTGGAAGAGGAACTCCTCCAGATGTTTTTCTCCACCGGCCTCAAAGGCGTGAGACCCGAGGACGCCTCGGCCATGGAAGACCTCATCTTCGACGTGCTGGCGCGCCTGTCCCGGGACGGCCTGCCGGCCGACGCCGTGGAAGCCGGGGTCAATGCCCTGGAATTCTCCCTGCGGGAAAACAACACCGGCTCCTTCCCTCGGGGCCTGTCGCTCATGCTGCGCGCCCTGACCACCTGGCTCCACGACGGCGATCCCCTGGCCCCCTTGCGTTTCGAGGAGCCGCTGTCCCGGCTCAAAAGCCGCCTGGCCGCCGGCGAGCCGGTCCTGGAGCAGGCCATCCGCACGCATTTCCTGGACAACCGCCATCACGTGACCCTGGTCCTGACCCCGGACACCAAGCTGGACGAGCGTCGGGCCGCCGCCGAACGGGCCGGGCTGGCCAAGGTCGCGGCCCGCCTGGACGCGGCCGGCCGCGAGGCCGTGGCCGCCGACCAGGCGGCCCTGGCCGCCTTCCAGGAAACTCCGGATTCCCCCGAGGACCTGGCCAAGATTCCCTGCTTGACCCGGGCCGACCTGCCCGAGACCGAACCCGCCATCCCGGAAGACGTCCTGGACCGCAACGAAGCTCGCATCCTGGCCCATGACATCGAAACCAACGGCATCTGCTACCTGGACCTGGCCTTTCCCCTGGACGGCGTGCCCGACAGCCTGCTGCCCCTGGTGCCGCTGTTCGGCCGGGCCCTGCTGGAGCTCGGCACCGACCGCCGCGACGCCGTGGCCATGACCCGCCGCATCGCCGCCAAGACCGGCGGTATCTTCCGGGAAGCCTTTCTGTCGCCCGTGCAGGGCGGCGATCCCGGCAACGTGGCCGCCAAACTCGTGCTGCGCGGCAAGTCCACTGTGGAAAAAGTCCCTGAACTCCTCGATATCCTGGATGAAATCATCAGCGGCGCGGACCTCGGCAACCGGGAGCGGTTCGCCCAGATGGCCCTGGAAGCCAAATCCCGCATCGAACGCCGCCTGGCCCCGTCTGGCCACGCCACGGCCTCCTCGCGGCTTCGCGCCCGCTACAACGTGGCCGGCTACGTTTCCGAACGCATGCGCGGCCTGTCCCAGCTCTTTACCCTGCGGGAACTGGCGGAAAGGCTGACCAGCGATTTCGATGCCGTGCGCCGCGACCTGGAAACCCTGCGCGAACTGATTCTGACCCGGCGCGGCCTGGTGGCCGGCCTCACCGTCGCCCCCCATGACCGGGGTAACGTGGAATCGGCCGTGTCCGCCTTCCTGTCCCGCCTGCCGGTGGCCGCTCCGGTCCAGAGCGCCTGGGCGCCCGCGCCCCTGCCCCAGGCCGAAGGCATCGCCATCCCGGCCCAGGTCCATTACGTGGGCCTGGGGCTGGACTTGGCCAAGGTCGGCTGGACCTTCGACGGCGCGGACCTGGTGGCCGCCCGGTACCTGCGCATGGCCTACCTCTGGGACCGGGTGCGGGTGCGCGGCGGGGCCTATGGCGCGTTCTGCTCCCTGGACCGCTTGACCGGCGTCACGGTCTTCGTCTCCTACCGCGACCCCAATACCGCCGCCACCCTGGACGTCTTCCGCCAGGCCGGCCGCTACCTCATGGACACGCCACTGTCCGAGGAGGAAATGACCCGGGCTGTCATCGGAGCCATCGGCGACATCGATGCGCACATGCTGCCCGACGCCAAGGGCTATACGTCCATGGTGCGCCGGCTCGTCGGCGACACGCCCGAAGTGCGCGCCGCCATGCGCCGCCAGGTGCTGGCCGCCGGGCAGCAGCGCTTCCGCGCATTCGGCGAGGCCCTGGAAGCCGCGGCCAAGGACGCCAGCATCGTGGTCCTTGGCCCGAATCCGTCGCTGGACGCCCTGGCTTCTACTCTGCCGGGCATGGCTCGGGTCGAGGCGTTGTAGGTTGTAGCCTGTTCTGTTGTGAAGATGCCTCCGGCGGCCGGGGGGGGTCAACCCCCCCCGACCCCCC
>CAZBER010000135.1:0-5635 GCA_964490985.1 uncultured Desulfovibrionaceae bacterium
TCACGAAAAACCCTAACCCAGGTCTTCCAGGAGCCGACACGCGCGGATATCAGCTACGAGTCCGCCATTGCACTCCTGAAAGGCCATGGGGCTGTCGTCAAGGAAGGATCCGGTTCACGGGTGAAGATCTTCATACAGGGGAAAGTCATCCAGTTTCACAAACCACATCAGAAGGAACTTCCAAAATATGTCGTGGATGACATTCGGGAGACTTTGGCAGAACTCGGAATTATCCCGGAATAGCGTTCGAATTCAATTATAGGTGAACTTATGGTTGCGAATGTTTTCTTTGTGACTGGTACAAACCATATGAAGTACGGCGATTATGTCGGTACAATAGAATTTGATATTGATAATAAGACGTTATACGGTAAAGTTGTGGGGATATCTGATAAAATTTCATACGAAGGGAATACCCTCGCGGAATTGGAAAAGGATTTTAAGGAAAGTATTGATGATTATATAGAGTTTTGTAAAGAGATGGGTAAAGCTCCGGAAAAATCATTCTCCGGAAAAATATTATTGCGTACAAATCCCGATTTGCACAGTAAAATAGCTTTGAAAGCACAAAAACAAGGTAAAAGTATAAATTCTTGGCTGAATGATCTGATCCTCAAGGAAATTGGTGGTTCATCGCAATCGGAATGCGGAAGCCGTTAAAGAATTTAATAGCATCTTGTGTTATTGGCACAGCTTGGGCTTTCCGGCCGGGCCGCGGGCCGGTCATTTTTTGGGCTTGCCGCCCGTGCTTTCCTGGCCGTTGATGTGGTTCATGGAGTAGCCGCCCTGGTAGATGACGCCCGTGGCGGTATCCATGACATATTCGAGCTCGCCGTTGGCGATGTAAAGATAGCGGCCGATGCCGGCTCCCTTGGCGTAGTAGAACAGGAACACGGCTATGCCGGCGATGATGGCCAGCTTGAGCAGCACGTTGACGGCATCCTTGATGGCTTGCGGCATGGTCTCCCCCCGCCCGGGCTCATACCGCCGGCCCGCCTGCCCGGCAAGAGGCAAAAACCCGCCTTTCCTTGTCCAAAGGGCGACGGCCCCACATCCCAGCTACACCCTCCCACCCAGCCAAGCCGGTCGGGGGGTCCGGGGGGAGTGACTCCCCCCGGCGGGTCCAGGGCAGAGCCCTGGCAGGGTCCGGGACAGCGTCCCGGCCGCCGGAGGCATTGGCCGCGACGGCCCAGCCGCCGGAGGCTAGGCGTCGTCCTCGTCGCGGGACAGGCCGTATTTGCGGATGCGGTAGCCGATCTGGCGCAGGGTCAGGCCCAGTTCCCGGGCGGCCCGGGACTGGACCCAGCCGTGGCGTTCCAGGGCGTTTAGGACCTGCTGGCGTTCCATGTCGCGCAGTTCGGCCGCGTCTTCGGGCAGCACCGGCGGCCGTTCGCCTTCGGCCAGGATTTCCGGCGGAATGTCGGCGATATCGATGCGGTCCTCCACGGTGGTGACGGCCAGCCGGGCCACCATGGTTTCCATTTCCCGGATGTTGCCCGGCCAGTCGTAGGCCTCCAGGGCTTTGAGGGCCTTGGGGGTGAAGGTCAGGCGGCGGCCGGAGCGCTGTTCGACCACGGACAGGAAATGGTCCAGCAGTTCCGGGATGTCGTCGCGGCGCTGGCGCAGGCTGGGGACGCGCAGGGGCAGCAGGCGGCGGGCGGCGGTCAGGTCCGGGGCCAGGCCCTGGGGGCCGGCGGAGAAGAGGAGCCGGGTATCGGCCTGGCGTTGGCGGGTCGCGTTTATGCGGGTGAAGGTTCCGGTCTTGAGGTAGCGGGCCAGGCGGGCCGCCACGTCCGGGGACAGGCGGTGGGCCTCGGTGACGAGCAGCGCGCCGCCGTCGGCTTCCTCCAGGAGTCCCGGACCGCTGCCCGGGGCCTGGGACCGGGAGACGCCGAACAGGCGCTCGGCCAGGTCGGAAGCGCCGGCGTCGGCGCTGTAAAACGGCCGCACCGCCCGGGGGGATATCTCGTGGATCACTCGGGCCAGCACATTGCGGCCGCAGCCGGGTTCGCCCAAAAGGGCCACGGGATCGTCGGACAGGGCGGCTCGGTCCGCTTCGCCGCGAAGGCTCGCCAGAGCCGGGCTCGGACCCATGGAAAAGACGTGGCGGTAGCGCAACGACACCTTGGAGCGCAGAAAGGCCAATTCCTGGGCCGTTTCCCGGCGCATCCCGACATACTGGCCGGCCACGGCCGCGACCCGGCCGATGCTATCGGCGATGCAGGCAGCCAGGCGCAGGTCCTCGGACAGGGGCGCATCGGGCCCAAGCAGGGCGTTGGCGAAAAACCAGCCGACCACGCTCCCGTCGACGGCCACGGGAGCGGCCAGCATGGCGGCGTCGTGGCGGGGCAGGTCCACGGCCGCGTCGGCGTCGGCCAGGGCCGGTGACGCGCCGCGCCGCAGGACCCGGGGGCGTTCGACGTCGCCGCCGCGGTCCAGGGCTCCGGCCAGGATGAGTCCCACGTCCGGGGTGCCGAGGCTGGCCCGGATGGCCGGCTGGTCCTCGTCGTCGATCATGACCACGGCAGCCTGGGTGAGGCCGGGCAGGTCGCGGCAGGCGTCCAGGATCCGTTCCAAAATCGCGTCCAGGTCCCGCCCGGCGTCCCCCAACAGGGAGGACGGCTGGGGCAGGGCGATGCAGGCCAGGCACCGGCGCAACACGGCAAAGCTCAAGGCGTCCATGGCGGTTTTCTCCCTTTGGCCGGGTTCGGAAACAAAAAGCCCCCGGCCCGGCGTGGTCGGAGGCTTTTGTTTCAGGTTTGGCCGCGTGGCGTCAACTCAATCGGAACAGTGGGGTTCGGGCCGGGATCAGGCGTAGCGGACCGCGTCGGCCGGGCTCTTTTGGTGAAAGGCCATGAACGCGGCCAGACCGGCCTTGCCCATGTAGCGTTCGAGCTGGCGGCGGTCGGCGGCCAGGAGGTCCACCACAATCAGCCCGTCCAGGGCGTCGGCGAAATCCCGGTCCACGTTGAAGGCCAAAAGCTTGCCGCCAAGCTTGAGGTACTGGCGCAGCAGCACCGGGATGCCCTTGCGGTCGGCCTCGATGTCGTCGATGAGCGTCAGCAGGTCGTCCAAGTCCGTGACCAGGGTCTTGGCCACCCGGGTCAGCCAGGACTGGCCGCGCAGCGGGGTCTTGGGCCGCACCAGCCGGGCCAGGCCCGGATGGGTGACGTTGTCCTCGAAATAGCGGGCCATGAGGTGGCGGGAGGCGTTTTTATACTCATTGGTGATGCTGACCGGGCCGAACAGCACCCGGTAGCGCGGCTCGCGGGTCACCATCTGGGCCAGGCCCTTCCACAGCAGGAGCAGGGAGGAGTAGCTTTTCTGGTATTCCGGCCGCACAAAGGACCGGCCCATCTCCAGGGCCGGGTTGATGCGCTCGAAAAAGCCGGGTTTGAGCACGAACAGCGTGCTGGTGTACAGGCCCTGGGGACCCGAGGCGGCCAATAGCTCGTCGGTGCGGCCGATGCGGTAGGCGCCGACCACCTCGCGCTTTTCCGTGTTCCACAAAAACAGGTGGTGGTAGGTGGCGTCAAAGGCGTCCAGGTCGCAGGCCTTGCCCGAGCCCTCGCCCACCTTGCGGAAGGTGAGCTCCCGCAGCCGGCCGATCTCGCGCAGGGTCAGGGGAATGAATTCGGCCCGGGCCATGAGCACGGAAAATTCGCCGCTTTGGTGCAGCAGGGCCTCGGCCGGGAGCCCGGCGATCTCATCGGCCAGGAGTTCGGCGCTGACCGGCGCGATGAGCGCCTCCTGGCGGACCGGAGCCTTGGGCGGGAACAGGGGCGGGCGGCGGCGGGGCCTGTCCGGCCGGTTGCGCAGCAGGGCGGTGCGCAGGCGCAGGTAGCGGGTGATGCACTCGTCCTCGTCGAGTTCACAGGAGGCCAGTTGGGACAGGCGGGCATAGGGCACCGGGCTGCCGACCCGGGCCTCGATGGCCCGGCCCCGCTTGTTGACGAATTCCCGGGGCAGCATGGCCGTGCGCAGGATGGGGTGCAAAAGGCCCAGGGTCTGGAAGAGGCGGCTGTTTTGGCCGTGGAAATAGAGCGGCACCACCGTGGCCTCGGTCTTGCGCACCAGCCGGGCCACGGTGGTGCTCCAGGCCGGGTCGGCCACGGTGATGCGGCCGTTTTCCAGGCGCGGATGGGAGACCTCGCCGGCCGGGAAGATGCCGAGCACCCCGCCGTTGCGCAGGATGCGCAGGCATTCCTTGAGGGGGCGGATGTTGTTGCCCGTGGCCGCGTCGCCGCCAAAGGGGTCGACAAAGACGAACAGCTCGCGCAGCTCCGGGATGCGGCGCAGCAGGAAATTGGCCATGATCCGGGCGTCCGGGCGCACGGCCAAAAGCAGCTTGGCCAGCACCAATCCTTCCAGGCCGCCGAAGGGATGGTTGGCCACCACCACGACCGGGCCGTTTTTGGGAACCCGGGCCAGTTCCTCCTCGGACACCCGGCAGGTCACGCCCAGGCCGGCCAGCACGGCGTCGACGAACGCTCCTCCGGTCAGGCCGGCCGGCAGGCTCTGGTAGAGCGCTTCAATGCCCCGCAAGGAGAGGAGCCTGGCCAGGGCCGGCTCCACCAGGGACAGCGCCTGGCGGACCAACGCGCCGCCAAAGGGCGGGTTCAGGGCAAAGAGCTGTTGGCGTTGCGACGTATCCATGATGTTCACCTCGAATGGGGGCGGGGGACGCAGTTTTCCAAAAATCTGTAGGCAGGCGTCCGTTGGAGTACCCGTGTCCGGTTACGAATCAATGGAGGTTGCGTGCGCGATCATCGACGATTGCGCGCCGTTTCGAAACACGCCCTCCGGATTTGCCGCACTATGGGTGTTTACAGCAAGGCAGGGAGGGACGCAAGCCGGCATATTCTTGACATGGCGCGGCCGGCCACCCTAGGGTTCGGCGGACACCGCTTTCCTGGGGGACGTCGCCGTGGCTGAAAACCGCCTCTATTCCGTGGCCGCCATCGCCAAGCTCCTGGATGTTCCCGAATCCACCCTGCATTACTGGAAGAACCGGTTCGACGACGTGCTGCCGAGCCTGGGTCGCGGCCGCAACAAGCGGTTTCGGCCCGAGGCCGTGGATATTTTCCGCACCATCGGCCGGCTCCTGGGCCAGGGGCTCTCGGCGGCCGACGTCAGGACCGAGCTGGCCCGGCAATATCCGGTCAACGCGGTCCACGAGCCGGCGACTTCCCCGGCAATAGAACCGGCTCCCGCGATTCCCGGGGACGGCGCGGCCCTGGAAATGGCCACGCGCATCGGATCGGAAATCGCCAAGACCCTGCTCACCCATCTGCACCAGAACCTTTTGGCCGCAACCCCGGCCCTGCCCGACGGGGCGGCCGAGCAGCTCAAGGCCGAGCTGGCCCTGGCCCGTTCGGAAAACGCGAGCCTGACGGAAAAGATGAAGCTTTTGGAAGCGGAACTGGTGCGGCTGCGCAAGGACCGGCGGGAGCTGGAAAACTACCTGGTGGACAAGATCAACGCCCTGCGCCGCAGCGACGGGATGTCGTAGCGTGGCGTCCGTACAATTCGTTCACGCAAGTTTCATCATAACAACAGACGAGAGGCTCTTGCAAAAGAGTCGTTTTTGAAGCCTTCGGCGACCAAAGGGCTCCGCCCTTTGGAAACCCATAAG
>CAZBER010000136.1:0-5409 GCA_964490985.1 uncultured Desulfovibrionaceae bacterium
GTGACCAGAGGCCGGGCGGCGGGCATGGCGGTTCGCGAGGTGGACCGGCCGCTGGGGGACGCGGTCGTGGCCCGGGGCGTGGACGGGGCCGACATGGTGGTGTTGTCCGTGCCGGTCTATGCCACGGCCGAGGTGGCTGGGCTCGTGGCCCGGCACATGCGGCCGCCCCAGATTCTGGCCGACGTGGGATCGGTCAAGACCCTGCCCCTTGCCGCCATGGTGGAGGCCTACGACGGGCCGGTGGTGGGCACGCATCCGCTGTTCGGGCCGGAGCCGGCCGCCCACGACGGGCTTCGGGTGGCCGTCATGCCCGGCCGGGAGGGCCGGGACCCGGAGGCGGTGGCGGCCGTGGCCGAGTGGTGCCGGCGGCTGGGCTTTACGCCTTTTGATTCCACCCCCGAGGAGCACGACCGGGCTGCCGCCTTTGTGCAGGGGCTCAATTTCGTCACCACAGTGGCCTATTTCGCGGCCCAGGCCGCCGGCGGCGACGTGCAGAAATACCTGACCCCGTCGTTTTCCCGCCGCCTGGCCGCGGCCGAGAAGCTCGTCACCAAGGACGCGGCCCTGTTCCAGGCGCTGTTCGAGGCCAATCCGTACAGCCACGAGGCCGTGCGCAATTACCGCAACCTGCTCAACATCGCCGCCGGCGGCGACGTGGACCTGCTGGTGCGCCGCGCCGAGGCCTGGTGGGCGGCCAAGACGGAAACAAAGGACAACCCATGAGCGCGATTACGCTTACGCAGGAAGGGACGTGGCTGCCGGCCGATGTCCAGACGCCGATCAGCCTGTTTCTGGGGCTGGTGGGCGAGAGGCCGGGCATTCTCCTGGAAAGCGCCGAGGTGGACGGACGGCTTGGCCGGTACAGCCTCATCGCCTGGGATTTCCGGCTGCGGCTGCGCCTGGCTGACGGCAAGCTCGACGTCAGCGCCCGCGATTCCCGCCTGGCCCCTCTGGAGCGGTATTCGGGCCAGGGGTTCATGGAAGGCGTGCGCGCGGTCATGGGTGACCTGCGGCTGCTCGGACCCGAGGGCTTTGCCGATGTGCCGCCCATCACCCGCAGCCTGGTCGGCTATTTCGGCTATGGCCTGGCCGGCATTTTCGAGCCCAAGCTGGCTCCGGTCCTGCCGCCCGAGGAGGCCGAGTTCTGCTTGGTGCTGCCCGGCCGGGTGGTCCTGTTCGACCACGTCAAGCACCGCTGCCTGCACCTGTCGCTGGATGCGGGCAAAAAGGCCCGGGTGGAATACGCCAACATCTTCAAGCCCATGAACCGGCCGGTTCTGGGCAAGGTGGTCAACACCCCGGACGCCGAAGGCTTCATGGAGGCCGTGGCCAAGTGCAAGGAGATGATCCGGACCGGCGAGTGCATCCAGACCGTGCTGTCCACGCGCTTTGCCGCGCCGTTTTCCGGCGACCCGTTCGTGATTTACCGCAGGCTGCGGCAGGTCAATCCCTCGCCCTACATGTTTTTCATGCGCCTGCCGCGCATAACCCTGGTCGGGTCCTCGCCGGAACTGCTGATTCGCTGCCGCGACGGCGAGCTCACCACCTGCCCCATTGCCGGCACCCGGCACCGCAGTCCGGACCCGGCCGAGGACAACCGCCTGTCCGAGGAGCTGTTGGCCGATCCCAAGGAGCGGGCCGAGCACGTCATGCTCGTGGACCTGGGCCGCAACGACCTCGGCCGCATGGCCGAGCGCGGCACGGTCAAGGTCGAGAAGTTCATGGAGGTGGAGCGGTTTTCCCACGTCATGCACATCGTTTCCTACGTCACGGCCAGGCTCGGAAAGGGCCTGGACGCCCTGGACGTCCTGGCCAGCGCCTTCCCGGCCGGGACGCTTTCCGGCGCGCCCAAGGTCCGGGCCATGGAGATGATCGCCGAGCTGGAACACGGCCTGCCGCGCGGGCCGTATGCCGGCTGCATCGGCTGGATCGGCCTGGACGAGGGCCATGTGAACCTGGACACCGGCATCACCATCCGCAGCCTCTGGATTCGCGACGGCATGGCCTCCTGGCAGGCCGGAGCCGGCATTGTCTACGATTCCGACCCGGCCAAGGAATGGATGGAATGCCAGAACAAGGCCCGGGTGCTGGCCGAGGTGCTGGCCGCCAAGGAGGAAGGCGATGTTTTTACTTATTGATAACTTCGACTCGTTCACCTTCAACGTGGTCCAGGCGTTTCAACAGCTTGGCCACGATCCGGTGGTGCTCAAGAACAACGACCCCAAAATCCTGGAACTGGCCGCCTCGGGCAAGCTCGACAAGGTGTGCATCTCGCCCGGGCCGAGCAATCCCGAAAACGCCGGCCTGTGCCTGAAGTTTCTGGAGCTTTTGCCCAAAAAGACCCCGGTCTTCGGGGTCTGCCTGGGGCATCAGATTCTGGGCCATTTCGCCGGCGCGCCCGTGGTGGTGGCCGACCGCATCATGCACGGCAAGACCTCGCCCGTGTACCACCGGGAGATCGGGCTTTTCACCGGCCTGCCCAACCCCATGGAGTGCTGCCGCTACCATTCGCTCCTGGTGCTGGCGGCCAAGGTGCCGGACAAGCTGGAGATCACGGCCTGGACCGAGCAGAACGAGGTCATGGGCCTGCGCTTCCGCGACCGGCCCTGGGTCGGGGTGCAGTTCCACCCGGAATCGGTCTTCACCCCGGACGGGCTCAAGCTGATCGGCAATTTTCCCGGCAAGATCGAGGCTGCCTGAGGGGCGGTTCGGAGACATCGGCAGCCCCCGGTGCGGGGAATATTCCATTGACGACCGCATCGAGGCCGTACTTAGCCAGGGAAAACAGGGACGGTAAGGCTGCGTTGAAGCGAAGGAGGTAGCTGTATGCCAGTCCAGATATATTTTGAACTTCCCGAGGAAGTGTTTTCGACGTTCCGGCAAACGCCCGAGGAATTCGTGCGCGAGATGCGCCTGGCCTCGGCCGTCAAATGGTACGAGTTGGGGCTGGTGTCCCAGTCCAAGGCGGCGGTGCTGTCGGGCGTCAGCCGCAAGGCGTTTCTGGAAGCCCTGGGCCGTTTCGGCGTGTCGCCGTTCCAGGAGACGGCGGAAGAGATCAACGAGGCGCTTTCCCATGGCTGAGACATGGGTGGTCAACGCTTCGCCGCTGATCGCCCTGGGCGCCATCGGGCGTCTCGACCTCCTGACGGCGCTTGGCGTTCGGCTCGTCATCCCCGACGGTGTGGCTCATGAGATTGGGCAAGGTCCAACGGATGACCCCGCACGCGTCTGGCTGGCAGGCCAAGGCCAGGCTCACCTGGAATCCGTTGTCCTGGTTGATTCGGGAATTGCTGCCTGGGATTTGGGGCTGGGCGAAAGCCATGTCCTCACACTCTGTTTGCACAAGAAAGGCGTTCACGCCGTCTTAGACGACCGGGCCGCCAGACGGTGCGCCTTGGCCCTGGGAATACCCTGTCTTGGAACCCTGACCATTGTCGCATTGGCCAAAAAAGCCGGCATCATCCCCTTGGCCGGGCCGCTGTATGGGGCCTTGCGAGCGGCGGGATTCAGGATCGGCAACACGATCTTGCGTGCCGTGCTGGAAACCCTTGGCGAAAAGGAAGCATAATCTTGAACACCATTCCCGCCCTGATCCAGAAGGCCAATGACAGCCTGCACGCCGCGCGCCTGCTGGCCAGCCAGGGCTTTTTCGACTTTGCCGTGGGCCGGGCCTATTTCACCATGCACTACGTGGCCGAGGCCTTTCTGCTGACCCAGAAGCTGGACGCCAGCGATCCCCGGGCCGTGGTCGACGCCTTTGGCCAGCGCTTCGCCCAACCCCTGGCCCTGCCCCCCATCTTTCACCGCTACCTCGTCGAAGCCGCCCGCATCCGCGAAGCCGGCGAATACGCCACGACCACGGGCATCACCGCCGAGACCGTGGCCGAACAGATCGAACGCGCCATGGCCTTTCTCGCCCTGGCCAAGGAAGAATTGTCCGATGTTTCCCGCTAACCCGAAATCCGCCGCAATCCCGGAGGCTCGCCGTGGAAAAACATGTTGAATGCCTGGAACTCCTGGCCATCGGCAAGGACCTGCCCAAAGACCTGGCCACCTACGCCTTCCGGGCCATGTACACCGGAGAAATGCCTGCCTCGTGCGTCGGGGCCTTTCTCATGGGACTCAAGACCAAGGGCGAATCCGCCGTGGAAATCGCCGCCGGCGTGACCACCGCCCTGGAGGAAGCCCGCCTGGTGGCCGGACTTTCCGGCCCGTGCATCGACACCTGCGGCACCGGCGGCGACAACACCTGTTCCTTCAACTGCTCCACGGCCGTGGCCCTGTACCTGGCCGCCCTGGGCCACAAGGTGGTCAAGCACGCCAACCGGGCCGTTTTCAGCGCCTGCGGCAGCGCCGACGCCGTGGAAGCCCTGGGCTTCCCGCTCATCGTCGAACCCGAGGCCGTGGCCGCCGAACTCGACAAGCACAACTTCGTGTTCCTCTTCGCCCCCAACTACCACCCGGCCTTCAAGCGCATCGGCCCCATCCGCAAGGAACTGGGCGCGCGCACGCTTTTCAACCTCATGGGGCCGCTTTTGAACCCCGCCCGACCCACCCACCAGCTCCTGGGCGTGCCCACGGCCCGCCACGTGCCGCTCATGGCCGAAGTCCTCTCCCTGACCGGGCTTTCGTGCGGGGCCGTGGTCCACGGGGCCGGCGGCTTCGACGAGCTCACCCCCTTCGGCCCGGCCGACATCTGCTGGGTCAAGGACGGCTGGCTCAAAAAGGAACGCCTCGATCCCCAGACCCTGGGCATCCCGGCCCACAAGCCGTCCGAAGTGGTGGTGTCCAGCCGCGACGAGGCCCTTTCGGTCCTGCGCGCCGTGCTGGACGGCCAGGGCGCCCCGGCCATGCTGGACATGCTGGCCTTGAACCTCGGCTGCGCCCTGCACCTGTTGGAAGACGACCTGTCCTTCAAACAAGGCGTGGACAAGGCCCGCGACGCCATTGCCTCGGGCGCGGCGGCCGCGTTTTTCAAGGACGTGCTCCATGCTTGAGAAGTTTCGGGCCGCCAAGGCGGCCGAAATAAAACGCCTCAAGGCCCTGGAAGCGGCCCAGGAACTGCCCGAGCCCCTGGCCGGCAGGCGGCCGTCCTTTTCCGACGCCCTCCTGGCCGCTTCGCCCATTGCCGTCGTCGCCGAATACAAACGGGCCTCGCCCTCGGCCGGCGACATCAACCTGGGGCTTTCCCCCGGGCAGGCGGCGGCCATGTACGCCGCCTCGGGCGCGGCCGCCCTATCCGTGCTCACCGAGGAAACCTACTTCAAGGGGTCCCTCGACTACCTGGAGCCCATGAGCGCCGCCGGCCTGCCGCTTCTGCGCAAGGACTTCATCCTGCACCCCCTGCAGGTGGTGGCCACCGCCGCCACCCGGGCCTCGGCCCTGCTGCTCATCGTGCGCATGCTTACC
>CAZBER010000137.1:0-5346 GCA_964490985.1 uncultured Desulfovibrionaceae bacterium
CGGTGACCATGAAAATGATGAGCAAAACCAGCATCACGTCCACAAAGGGCGTGACATTGACTTCGCTTAAAAACCGGCCGCCGCCGCCAACCTGCATGGCCATGGCTCAGTAGCCCTCCGCGGTCTTGGGACGCCGGGGCGCGGCTTCCCGGGGAGCCCAGGACACCTCGCGCTGGATGCGGTTTAAAAACGCGCCCGCGAAATTGACCAGCTCCCGCTCGATGGACTGCATGTAGCCGAGAAAGAAGTTGTAGGCCAACACCGCGGGGATGGCCACGGCCAGACCGATGGCCGTGGCCACCAGGGCTTCGGAAATGCCCGGGGCCACGGCGGCCAGGGCCGCGGACTGCATGAGGCCGATGGAGTGGAAGGAATTCATGATGCCCCAGACCGTGCCGAAAAGGCCGATGAAGGGCGTGGCGTTGGCGCACGTGGCCAAAAAAGGCAGGGATTTGGAGAGCTTTCCCAGCTCCTGGGACACGCCCTGGCGCAGGATGCGGCGAATGTTGTCCATGGCCACGTGGCCCTTTTCAACCGGATCGAGGTCGGCCTCTTCCATGCGGATGAGCTCCTCGAACGCCAGCCGGCCCACATTATAAGCCGGCGACTGGCGGGACTGGCCCAGGGCGTGCATGGCCGAACGCAGGGAATCCGCCTCCTGGAACCGGAGGTAGTCCCGGGCCGTGTCCTTCTTGGCCCCGGTCAGGGTAAAAAGCTTGACGAAAATGATGCTCCAGCAGCCAAGCGACATGAAGGCCAGAATGCAGAGAACGAAAATGACCGTCGGCGTGGCATTGGCCATCATGGCCCAAAATCCGCCATGGGGCGTTAGCGCGTCCATTCCGATCCACCTGTTGGGAAACGTAAGAGGTTAGGAAAGCACCAGGTCGGCCAGGGCCGGCAAGGCCAGCTCGGCTGGCGCCAGGATGCGCGCGTCGGCCAAACCCTGATACAGGCTTTCCGCAAGATTGATTTCCACCACCATGCCGCCCCGGGCCTTGACCTCCCTGGGCAATGTATTGGCCGGGGCCACCTCCCCCGAAGTGCCCGCCACCAGGATGCAGTCTGCGGCCAAAGCCAATTGAACGCTTTTATGGAGGGCGTCAAGGGGGACGGATTCTCCGAAAAACACGATGTCGGGACGCACCACGCCATCACAATCCCGGCAGCGCCAAGGAATGTCGCGGGCCGTCAGACGCATGGCCGCCGCCGGATCGTGCTCACGGCCGCAGCCCATGCAGAAATAACGTCCCGTTCCGCCATGAAATTCGATGACGTTTCGGGAGCCGGCGGCCTGGTGCAACCCGTCGATGTTCTGGGTGATCACGGCCTCCAGGCGGCCGTGGCGCTCCAGGCGGGCCAGGGCCTGGTGCGCCGGGTTGGGCTTGGCCTGGCCGGTCATGGCCAGGACATCCAGGAGAAACGCCCACACCCGCTTGGGAGCGCGGCGCAGGGCGTCGGCCGTGGCCACCTCCATGGGGTCATGGCGCTCCCAAAGCCCGCCAGGGCTTCGGAAATCCGGAATGCCGCTGGCCACGGACAGTCCGGCCCCGGTCAGGGCGATGATCCGCCTGGCCCGGCGCAGGAGCGCGGCCGCCTCGGCCAGGGATGCGTCCATGGCATCCTCTCCTTGCGGCCCATGGCCGCTTTGAAAAAATCAAGCTGTATTTTCTTTCAGGATGGGCTAGAGATGTCAAATCGTAGAGTACATTTCCCAAAGGAGGCACCCATGATCCGAAAATGTATGCTCCTGGCGTTCACAGCCCTTTTGGCGATTCCGGCCGGGGCTTTGGCCGAACAGCCGGCCTCAAGCGGCATCCTGCTGCTGGCTCAGGCTCCACCCCCGCCCCCGGCGGTCACCCCGCCGCCGCCTCCTCCCGGCACCAGGCCGACCGTGCCGCCGCCACCGCAGTATCGCCGCTCCGGTCGCCAGGCCAGGGACCTGGCGCGGTGCAACCAGTACCAAGCCACCTGTGCCCGGCGCTGCGAGTACCGCCATGGCCGGGCTCGCACGTACTGCTACAACCAGTGCAACGCCCAGTTCGTCGCTTGCACCAACCGGGCCAATGCCCGCCGGTAAGCAGGAGAGGTCGCATGAAACGCTTTTGCCTGATCTGCATCATGGCCCTGTCCGGCCTGGCCTTCCTGGCCTCGGCCCGACCGGGTCAGGCCCAGCCGGTCTGTCCGCCGGGCTATATTTTCGTGCCGGGATCCGGCTGCCAGCCGTCCCCGCCGCCACCGCCAGTGCCTCCGGTCCATGACCCGAACCTCAAGCAGGTGGCCCGCCGCTTTACCTATGTCCATACCTGCCCGGGCGAGACCTGCCCCATGGTGACCACGCTTTCGCGCGGCACGCCCGTGCACATCATCAACTGGGCAGGCCCCTACGTCCAAGTGCGGGTGCCCGGCTCCCGGATCGAAGGCTGGGTCAAGCTCCGCCACCTCACCCCTTAGGGCCGCGACCTGAAAAACATGACACGGTTTTTAAGAAAAAATACCGCGTCATCTCGAAATTCGTATGCACGAATTTCGAGGACGCGGCACTAGACCAAACCGCATCCTATGAGGCGGCTCGCGGCCAGGCGCCGGGAGCCGCCTCTTTTTGTTCCCCGGGCAAAGCGGCCCGGCAGGCGAAAAAGGCCGGATCCGCCGCATCCAAAACGGCAAACAGGGCGCGCAGCTCGCTGTCCGCGTGCAGGCCCCGGGCATTGGCCCGGAAATAGGCCGCCAGATCGTCGGCCATGGCCGAAAGCCCGGACCTGAGCTCGCGGCGGTAGAAACGCAGGTCCTCCACGTGCCCGTTTACCGGGCCGTAGGCCACGGCATACTGGCCGGGATGGACGTCGTAGACGGCAATGGAGGAAAAGCGGTCCGGCAGGGGAAGCTGCCGGGCCATGGCCTGGCGCGTCTGGCGCAACGCTCCCCGCTGCACCGCAAACGTCTGGCGGGAAAAGCCCCGGCGCTTGAGCCACACGAGATGGTAGACCAGCACCCGGTCGTAGAGGGGCTGCCGGAAAACGTAGGCCAGGACCAATCCCAACAGCAGCAGGGTTGCCGGAATGGTGACCCAAAGCGGCATGCCGGCCAGGGCCGCCCCGGCCCGGGCAAAAGCGTCCGCAAGCTGGGCCGCCAGTTCCAGGGCCTTGCGGCCGGCGGACGCAAGCAGTTCCAGGCAAAAGACCACGGCCTTGCCCATAAGCGCCCGCAAGGCGGCCTCCAGATGGCCCAGAATGTCGTCCATGCGATTGTCCCGGTTTGCAAAAGCCCAGCCGCGCTTTCGCCCGAGCCAGGCCACAGCTTTCCCCGCTACACCCGGCCGGCCTCCCTGGCAAGGCGCGCGCCCGAGCCTTGATCTCCCGCGCAGGCAGAGCTACAGGGCGGTATGTCTCGACTCAACACGTCCATGATCTGGAACCTGGCCCTGCTCACCTTCGGCGCAGCCGTGTTCAGCTTTGGCATCAAGGAAATCGTCGTGGCCAGGGGGTTCATGGCCGGCGGCGTTTCCGGCCTGGCCCTGCTCGGCTATTACCTGACCGGCCTGCTCGAACCGGGCATCCTTTACTTCCTGCTCAACCTGCCGCTCATGGTCCTGGGCTGGGTGAGCCTCAGCCGTCGGTTTATCGTCTACACCCTCTACGGCATGGGCATGGTCAGCGCGCTCATGCACTTTCTCCCCACCCGGGCCCTGATTTCGGACCCGGTGCTGGCCGCGGTGTTCGGCGGCGCGGTCATGGGCGCGGGCTCGGGCATCATGCTGCGTTCCCTGGGCTCGGCCGGGGGCACGGACATCCTGGCCATCTGGCTCAACCAGAAATACAACCTGCGCATCGGCCAGTTCAACTTCTACTTCAACCTGGCCGTGTTCGCCATCGGCTTTACCTTCTACGACGCGACCCTGGTCCTGTATTCCATCATCCTGTCCTTTACCAATGCCGTGGTCATGGACTATTTCCTGTCGCTTTTCAACCAGCGCAAGATGGTCTTCATCATCTCCGAGCAGGCCGACGCCATTGCCTACGACATCATCCACACCCTCAAACGCGGGGCCACATTCCTCTACGGCAAGGGAGCCTATACCGGACAGCCCAAGCGGGTCATCATGACCATCACCAATACCGTGCAGATCAAACGACTGGAGGAACTGGTCTTTTTCCACGACGAACAAGCCTTTTTCGTGGTGGAAAACACGTTTTCGGTCCTTGGCGAAGGGTTTTCCCAGCGAAAGATCTACTGACCCCGGCCAGGCTCGCAGCCTCGACCCAAACCCCGGAGGCAGTCCCATGAACGAACGGTACGAACGCGGCGCGGCGGCCCTTTCCGCCCTGGCTCCCGGCCAGGCGGCGGCGCTGGAACAAAGCCTGTCCGACATTGCCCCGGACATGGCCCGCCTTGTCGTGGAATTCGGCTACGGCGACATCTTCTCCCGGCCCGGGCTGGACCCGGCCTCGCGCCAGGTGGCCACCATCGCGGCCTTGACCGCCCTGGGCAATGCCGCACCGCAACTGCGCTTCCACATCGGCGCCGGGCTTAGCGCCGGACTTACCCCCAACGCCGTTGTGGAAATCATCTCCATCACCACGGTCTTCGCCGGCTTCCCGGCCGGCCTCAATGCCCTGGCCGTCGCCCGGGACGTCTTCGCCGAACGCAAGGTCACCGTAACCGCCCTGCCGGCCCATGCCCCGGGCGACGTCGACCGCCGCCAGCGCGGCCTGGCCGCCCTGGAAGCCACCAGCAAGGGCGCGGGCCAGGCCGTGCTGGACTCCCTGGCCGACATCGCCCCGGACATGGCCGCGTTCATCCTGGATTTCTCCTACGGCGACGTCATCTCCCGAAACATCCTCTCGCCGGGCCACAAGGAAATCGCCATGGTCGCGGCGGCCACGGCCCGGGGCACCATGCGGCCGCAACTCAAGGTCCACGCCAAGGCCGCCCGCCAGGTGGGACTTACCCGCCAAGAGCTCGTGGAAGTGGTCATGCAAATGGCCGTCTACGCCGGCTTCCCGGCGGCGCTCAACGGCCTGGCCGCGCTGGGCGAGGCTTTGGCCGAGCTGGGCGAGTAGGAGCAGCGGGAGGACAGGAGTTGTGAAGATGCCTCCGGCGGCCGGGGGGATCATCCCCCCGGACCCCTGGACCGGCTGTGGATGTGCGGGACGGCGGGTGGCGGACGCGCAACCGTCGGTGGGGCCAGCGCCTGCGGCGCACAAAAGAGCAAGAATGTTTCAGGCTGCTGGAAGGGTGTGACTCGCTTCTGGATACTTCTGTTTAGGGGGCGATTTGGGGTCGGGCAGGCTTTGATGCCCGACCCCAAATCGCCCCCTAATCAGGAGGGTCCGGGAGGGGGTGACC
>CAZBER010000138.1:0-5223 GCA_964490985.1 uncultured Desulfovibrionaceae bacterium
AATAGCCCAGCATGCGCTTGAGGTCGCGCTGGACCAGGGCGGCCAGGTTGCCGGCGGTCATGGACACGGCCCCCAGGATGGCCAGGATGTGGCTGATTTCCAGTTGCGGCCCGAAAAGCGCGGCCAGGCGCACCAGCACCACCACGGCCCCGAGCTTGGGCACTGTGGCCACGTAGGCCGCAGTCTCGTTGCTGGCCCCCTGGTACACGTCCGGGCACCAGAAATGGAACGGAAACAGGGCCAGCTTGTAGAAAAATCCGGCCAGAAAAAGGGTCATGCCGGCCACGGCCAGGGGGGCGTCGGCAAAGCTCCAGGTCGTGCCGGCCAGGCCCGAGAGGTAGGTCGTATGTTTGGCGGCCATGACGTAGGACAGGCCGAACAAGGCCAGGGCCGTGACGGCCGCGCCGAACAGGATGTACTTGATGCCGGCCTCGGCGGCCCGGCGGTCCTGGCCGCGCAGCGGAATCAGGGCGTAGAGGCTGTAGGAGGAGAGCTCCAGGGCCAGATACAGGGTGACCAGCTCCACGCATGAGGCCAGAAGCATGAGGCCCCAGGCGGAAATCCCGAGCAGCAGGAAGTAGTCGGCCTGCTTGCGGGTTTCCAGGGCCGGCTGGTTGACGGCGTTGGCAGCGGCCACGGCAAAGCCGAAGGCCACGGCCAGCTTGAAAAACTGGGACAGGGCATCGATGCGGTAGGCCCCATACAAGACCAGGCCCCGGGCCGGCAGGCCAAAGGCGGCCACCAGCACGCCGGCAAAGGCGGCCACAGGCAGCCACAAGCCCACGGAGCGCTCGCCCCGGCTGCCGCCAATGCTGGCGGCGAACAAGGCGCAGATCACGGCCAACAGCCACAGTTCGGGCAAAACCAGGGCAATGGTCACGGTCACTCCTTATGGTCCTGGCCGGCCGGGTCGGCCGGGCCGGCCAGGGTCAGGGCGGCGGGCAGGGCAAAACGCCTGGACAGGGGCATGTCGGGCGTCAGCCCCAGGGCCTGGTTTTTGGCCTGAAGATCGGCCAGAACGCGCTCGATGGACGGATCAATGGCGCGAAGGGCCGGGGCCGGAGCCAGGCCGATATAAAAGACCAGGACAGCCAGGGGCAGCAGGTACAGCCATTCCCGGCCGTCCAGGTCGCTCCAGGCCGGCCGCCAGGAGGTGGGCGCGCCCCAGGTCACGCGCTGGAGCAGGCGCAGCATGTAGGCCGCGGCCAGCATGGCCCCGGGCACGGCGAAAAAGCCCACCCAGGCGCTGTGCTGGAAAGCCCCCACCAGGACCAGGATTTCGCCCACAAAGCTGTTGGTGCCGGGAAAGGCCAGGGAGGAGAAGGAAAAAAGCCCCCAGAAAAACATGAAGGCCGGCATGTGCTTGCCCAGGCCCTGGTTCTCCTCGATCTCCCGGCTGTGGCTGCGCTCGTAGATAAGCCCGATCATCATGAACAGCGCGCCTGTGGTGATGCCGTGGTTGAGCATCTGGAGGATGGCCCCGGACACGCCGCGCAGGTTGAACAGGAAGATGCCCAGGGTGACAAAGCCCATGTGGGCCACGGACGAATAGGCCACGAGCTTTTTGATGTCGCGCTGGCCCAGGGCGATGCAGCCGCCGTAGAGAATGGAGGCCACGGATATGGCGATCATGAGCGGCGCGGCCGTGACCGAGGCGGCCGGGGTCAGGGGCAAACAGAAGCGCAAAAAGCCGTAGGTGCCCATTTTGAGCAAAATGGCGGCCAGAAGCACGCTGCCCGCGGACGGGGCCTCGACGTGGGCGGCGGGCAGCCAGGTATGGAGGGGAAACATGGGCACCTTGATGGCAAAGGCCAGGGCCATGGCCCAAAAGGCCCAGAACTGGAAGCGGAAGGAATAGCTCTGTCTGGCCAGCTCGGGAATGGAGAACGTGCCCCCGGCCTGGCGAAAGGCCACAATGGCGGCCAGAAGGAGCGTGGAGCCGGCCAGGGTGTAAAGGAAGAACTTGACGGAGGCATAGCGCCGCCGGGGACCGCCCCACACGGCAATCAGGAGATACATGGGAACGAGCATGGCCTCCCAGAAGACGTAAAAGAGCACGAAATCCAGGGCCACGAACACGCCGATGCAGGCCGCGGTCATGAGCAGCAGGCAGAAGTGGAACTCCTTGACCCGAAACTTCACATAGGTCCAGGAGCACAGCACGCACAAGGGCAGCATGAGGGCGGACAGCAGGACCATAAAAAGGCTCAGGCCGTCGATGCCCAAATGGTAGGACATGCCCAGGGCCGGCAGCCAATCGGCCTTTTCCACGAACTGATAGCCCGCCGCATCCGGCTGGAAGGCGAACAAGGGCAGGCAGAGCAGGACCTCCAACAGGCCGGCCACCAGGGTCACGGACCGTATCACCCCGTCGGCGCGCAGGAAAAACAGCGCCAGGCTGCAAACAAGCGGCAGGGCCACAAGGGCGGTCAGGACAGGATAGCCGTATTGGGTCATGGTCCGGTTTCCTTAGATCTGAGGTTTGATGCCTCCGGCGGCCAGGAGGGGCTTGCCCCTCCTGGACCACCCCTCAAGGGGTACGGTCGTTACGCTGGCGATTTGTCGTTCGTCCTTTCGGCGATTGCCGCGAATATTACCACCAGAACCAGACGGCCAGGAACACGAGCAGGCCCACCACCACGGCGGCAGCCAGGTAATCCTGGAGCCGGCCGGTCTGGGTGCGGGCCACGGCCGCGCCGCCGACATCGCGCACGCCCTGGGCCGAGCCGTCCAGGATGCCGTCAATGACCGCGCCGTCAAAGCGGTCCGTGCCGCGCCCGGCCCCAAGCAGGGCCCGCAGGCCGATCTTGGCGTAGACGTCGGTCCAGACGTTATCCACGGCCGCCGTGGGCGCGCTTATAAGCCTGAGGAACCACTTGCCCACCAAACGGTAGATGTAGTCGAAATCCAGGTTGCGGCTGGCATGCGGGGCTATGATGTTGCGCATGAGGTAGAAGGCCAAGCCGGTAAAGCCCAGAAGCAGGCTGGCCTGGAGCACGTGCCAGGGCGTGTAGGGCTGGTACTCGGTGGGAAACGGCAGCAGGGAATACAGGGTTTGGGGAAAAAGGCCGATGCCCAGGCATAAAAACGAGGCAATGCCCATGCCCAGGTACATGTTCCAGGGAATGGGCCGAAGCGGCATGTCGTTTCTGGGCTTGGACCAGAAGGCAAAGTAGGGAAGCTTGATGCCGACAGAGAGGAAGGTGCCCACGGCGGCCACTTCCATGCCCAGGGCCAGCCAGGTGCGGTGGGCCTCGGCCGCGCCGGTTATGGTCATGGTCTTGGACACGAAGCCGTTGAAAAGCGGCATGCCCGAGATGGACACGGCCCCGACCATGTAGCCGATCATGACCAGGGGCAGGCGCGAGGCCAGACCGCCGAGCTCGGTCAGCTTGGCCGTGCCCGCGGCATAGAGCAGACAGCCCGCGCCCATGAACAGCAGGCCCTTGTAGAGGATGTGGGCATAGGCATGGGCGCAGGCCCCGTCCACGGTCATGGCCGTGCCGATGCCGATGCCGGCCACCATGTACCCCACCTGGGACACGATGTGATAGGACAGGATGCGCCGGGCGTTATTCTCGATGGTCGCGTAAAAAACGCCGTACAGGCACATGACCACGCCGCCGATGGCCAGGACTTCGAACCCGGAATAGCCCCGAGCCAGGACATAGACCGCGGTCTTGGTGGTAAAGGCGCTCATGAACACCGCGCCCGTGACCGTGGCCTCGGGATAGGCGTCGGGCAGCCAGGCGTGCAGGGGAATAAAGGCGGCGTTGACCAAAAAGCCGATCAAAATCAGCCAGTCATAGTAGCGGGCCGCATCCGGGGAAACGGCCGTGAAGGCGAAGGCGCCCAGCTCCTGATGGCGCAACAGCAGTCCGGCCAGGAGAAACAGGCCGCCCAGGATGTGGAACAGGAAATAGCGGAAACCGGCGGCCGTGGACTCGGGCGTGCGGCGCAGCCAGACCAGGAACACCGAGCCGATGCTCATGAGCTCCCAGAAAATAAACAGCGTGACATAATCCCCGGCAAACACGCAGCCAAACCCGCCGGCCACGTACAGACAGGCGGCCATGTGCTGGCCCTTGTCGGTCACGTGCAGGGCGTAGATGAAGCCGATGAGCGCCTGGATGGCGAACACGTGGGCAAAGACCAGGGACAGGGCGTCCACCCGGCCCAGTTCCAGGACCTGGCCGAGATAGGGCACGGCGGCCAGCTGGCGCGGCCCGGCCGGCCCCAGGGTCAGGTCCACCACGGACCAGATGGCCAGGATGGGCGGCAACAGCAGCAGCCAGCGCCAGGCCTCGAAATGCTCTTTCCGCAAAAACGGCAGCAGCGCGGCCAGAGCCAGAAAGCCGATGGCCGGATGGTAAAAGCCCAGGGTCGCCATGGGGTCAACGGGGGCCATAGGTATCCTCGTCGCGGGCCAGGATGGGATAGACGATCTTTTTGAGCACCACGCCCATGGCCACGGCCGCGGCCAGGGCAAAGGCGGCCCAGAAGCCGGGCAGGCTTTCGGCGGGAAAGTGGGATTCGTGGGGCCGGATCAGGAAATTGAGGGCCACCAGAGCGGCCAGGAAAATGAAAAGCGCCGTTTTCCAGGCCGAGGCCCTGGCCTGGGCCCGGTCCAGCCAATTTCCCAGGGCTTGCGGTTCCTGCATGGCCATCTCCTCCTCAACGCTTGGAAAAATCCCGTCATGCCGCGTGGCGGACCACTGCCGGGCTTGCAACGGCAAGCCTAAAAATGCGCGAGCGCAGTGACAAAGGAAGCAAAGGTTTCAGGGTACAGGCCCAAGAGCACGGAAATGGCGGCGGTCAGGCACAGCGGCACCACCATGGTCAGCGGGGCTTCCTTGAATCCGGAGTGATCCACGCCTGCGGCCGGGGGCCGGAAAAAGGCCCGGTAGACCACGGGCACGAAATAGCCGGCATTGAGCAGCGTGGAGGCGAGCAGGGCCAGAAGCAGGATGTTCTGGTGGATGGAGATGGCCCCGCCGGCCAGATACCATTTGGACACAAAGCCGCACACCGGCGGCACGCCGATCATGGTCAGCGAGGCCACGGCAAAGGCCCCGAAGGTCCAGGGCATGCGCCGGCCCACGCCGTCCATGAGGCGGATGCTTTTGAGGTGCGTGGCCACGTAGACGGCTCCGGCCGCGAAAAAGAGCGTGATCTTGGCAAAGGCGTGGTGGGCGATGTGGAGCAGTCCGCCCTTGACGGCCA
>CAZBER010000139.1:0-5192 GCA_964490985.1 uncultured Desulfovibrionaceae bacterium
CCATGTAGAAAAAGGCGGTGCGGTCCGAGACGCGGGCCGCCTGCTGCATGCTGTGGGTGACGATGACGATGGTGAAGTCGCGCTTGAGCTCGTGCACGAGCTCCTCGATCTTCTGGGTGGCGATGGGGTCCAGGGCCGAGGCCGGTTCGTCCATGAGCAGCACCTCGGGCTCCACGGCCAGGGCCCGGGCGATGCACAGCCGCTGCTGCTGGCCGCCCGAAAGCCCCAGGGCCGAGTCGTGCAGCCGGTCCTTGACCTCGTCGAACAGGGCCGCGGCCTTGAGGCTTTTTTCCACCTGGGCCGACAGGGAGGCATTGTCGCGCATCCCGCCCACCCGAAGCCCGTAGGCCACGTTCTCGAACACGGACTTGGGAAAGGGGTTGGGCTTCTGGAAGACCATGCCCACCCGCCGGCGCAGTTCCACCACGTCCAGGTCCGGGGCCAGGATGTTCGCGCCGTCCAGAAGCAGCTCGCCCTCGGTGCGGGTGCCGGGAATGAGGTCGTTCATGCGGTTTAAGCAGCGCAAAAACGTGGACTTGCCGCAACCCGACGGCCCGATCAGGGCCGTGACCTGCTTTTGGTAAATGGTCAGTTCGATGTCCTGGAGGGCCTTGAACCGGCCGTAATAGAAGGACAGGTTTTTGGCGGACATTTTGGCGCTGTCGGACATGTGGCGTTCCTTTTGCAGCCGTCGCGGCATGGCCCCGGCTTTTGCGGCGTGCCGCCATGGCGGCGCGGCCTGTCTGTTTCATGATCCTCGACAGGGATCGGCGGCAGGGCTTCAGTCCGTTTCCGCCCGGGCCGCCGGCTCTTCCCGGCGGACGGCGCGAGGCAGGGTAAAATAAAAGGCGGCTCCGGTCATCTCCCCGCGTCCCCGGTCGACCCAGACCCGGCCATTGTGGCGCTCCACGATGTGCTTGACAATGGCCAGCCCGAGCCCGGTGCTGCCCGGGGTCTTGGAGCGGTGGCGCTCCACCCGGTAGAAGCGTTCGAACACGCGCTGGCGTTCCTCCGGGGGGATGCCCGGCCCCTGGTCCAGCACGCCCAGGGTTACGATTTCGGCTTCCGCAGCGGCGGTCAGGAGGATCTTGGAGCCGGCCGGGCCGAAGCGCACGGCGTTTTCCAGCAGGTTGCGCCAGACCTGGGACAATTGCCCGGCATCGCAGCGCACGAACAGCGGCTCCTCGGGCAGGCGGTTTTCCAGATGCAGGTTCTTGGCCGCGGCCAGGGATTCGCATTCCCGGACAGCCTCGGCCAGGGCGGCGGCCACGTCGGCCTCCGTGGGCGCGGCCGCCGGCCCTTCTTCCAGGCGGGCCAGGTTCAGGATGTCCTCGACCATCTTGGACATGTGGTTGGCGTTTTTCAGGATGACTTCCAGGAAGCGGCGCTTTTCCGGGGCCAGTTCCGGGGCGGCGGCCAGCAGGGTCTCGGCGTAGCCTTTGACCGAGGTCAGGGGCGTGCGCAGCTCATGGGTGACATTGGCGGCGAAATCGCGCCGCACCTTGGCCAGCCGCCGGGTTTCCGACACGTCGTGAAAGACCAGGACGGCTCCGGGTTCGCGAAGGCCCCGGTCCAGGCGGACCAGGGACACCTCGTAAAACCGCCCCGGCCCGAGCTCCATTTCTATGGAAGCGGGGGAAGCGGGGAAAGCCGGGGACGGCGGCTGCTCCCGGGAGTCCAGCAGCCGGTCGCAGGCCATCTGGAGTTCCGGGCTGGGGGCCACCTCGATGGGGCGGCGGCCCAGGAGTTCGCCGCTAACCGGAGCGATGCGGCCCAGGGCGGGATTGACCACCCGGACCTTGCCCGAGGCGTCCAGGACCATGACCCCTTCGCGCATGCTGTCCAGGATGGCCTGGAGCTGGGTTTTCTGGTCCGTGATGGTGGCGATGTGGGCTTCGATGCTTCGGGCCATGTGGTTGATGGCCTCGGCCAGGGCCGTCAAGTCCCCGCCCGGGGAAAGGTGCAGGCGGCGGCGGTAGTCGCCGTCGCCGATGGCCCGGGCCACGGCAATGACCTCGGCCAGGGTCTGGGACAGGCGGCGGGAAAGAAACCAGAAGATGCCGCCGGCCAGGACCAGGGCCGCGCCGTAGGCCAGGACCCGGGGAATCGGGCCCGTGGCCGCGGGCAGGACCACTGGCACGGCCAGGCTGGCGGCGGTCACGGCCAGGCAGGCGGCAGCGGCGCGCAGCCCCAGAAAGGCGTTTTCGGCCACGGCCTACTCCTTGAACCGGTAGCCCACGCCCCGCACCGTTTCGATCATGTCCGCGCAGGACCCGAGCTTTTGGCGCAGCCGGCGGATATGGGTATCCACGGTGCGGGCATAGCCCTCGAATTCGTAGCCCCAGACGGAGTTGAGCAGGCGGTCGCGGGTGAGCACCCGGCCCGAGTTCTGGAACAGTTCGGCCAGAAGCCGGAATTCCGTGGCCGTCAGGGCCACTTCTTCCCCGTCCAGGGTCACCCGGTGGGCGCCCAGGTCCACGGCCAAGCCGCCGCGGGTGAGCACCTGCCGCTTTTCCGGCTCGGGCACGTGGCGCTTGAGCACGGCCCGCAGGCGCAAGATGAGCTCCCTGGGGGAAAAGGGCTTGACCACATAGTCGTCGGCCCCGAGCTCCAGGCCCACGATGCGGTCCACTTCCTCGCCCCGGGCCGTGAGCATGATGATGGGCGCGGCCGCGGTCTTGGGGTCGCGCTTGAGCTCCTTGCAGACCTCGAATCCGTCCAGGCCCGGCAGCATGAGGTCCAGGATGATGCCGGCCGGCGGCGTGCGCCGGGCCTTGGTCAAGGCTTCGTAACCGTCTTTTGCCGTTTCCGTGGCGAAACCGGCCCCTTGCAGATTGAAGGCAAGCAGTTCGACGATATCGTCGTCGTCTTCGACAATCAGGATGGAATCCTTGGGCATGAGGCTACCTCGAGGTTTTCGTTGCCCGAAAGAACATGCTGCCTTGACGCGGCGGTGAATGGCGCGTGACGATTGTGTGACACTGCCGAAAAAAAAGCGCAATGCCCGGCGCGGGGCCGCGAAATTCCCGCTGGTCCGCCTGCGCCTTGGCCCGGCCGGGCGCTGCCCGTGCCTGGCCGGCTTGATTTGACGCGTTTTCCAAAAGGCCCTACTCTTTTTAAATCGGAACAGGTTTGGCCGCATGGCCGCGCAGCGTCGGCGGGAATCATGGCGGATCGGTTACGAAGGTTTGGCCGTATCGCGGGGGTGGCGTTCGCAGTGTGTCTGGCCTTTTTTGGCCGGGCCCTGGCCGCCGACGCCATCCGGCTGGGTTTTTCGGCGGGATTTTCCGGCCCGACCCGGGCCATGGCCGTGGAGCTCTACCGGGGAGCCATGGCCTGTTTCGCCATGCAAAACGAGGCCGGCGGCATCGGCGGGCATCCCATCGCGCTTCTGGCCGCCGACGACGGCTATGATCCCGGCCCGGCCATTGAAAACAGCGTGCGGTTTTTGGCCCGCGACAAGGTCCTGGCCCTTTTTTCGGACCTGGGCACGCCTACGGTCAGCCGGGTGCTGCCCGTGCTGCGGGCCTACGAGGACCAGGGGGCCCGGCTCTTTTTTCCGGTCACGGGCCTGGCGGCCGCCCGGACCCCGCCGTACGTGCGCTTCGCCTACAACCTGCGGGCCTCCTACCGCCAGGAGATCGAGGCGCTCATCGACTTTTTCACGCGCTTGGGCCGGCAACGGGTGGCCATCTTCCACCAGGCCGACGCCTTTGGCCGCAGCGGCTGGGATGGGGCCGGACGGGCCCTGGCCCGGCGCGGGCTTTCCCTGTGCGGCGAGGCCACCTTTGCCCGAAGCGCCGGCCTGGCCGAGGACATGACGCCCCAGGCCGCCATCCTGATGGCCCGGGAGCCCCAGGCCATCCTGGTCGTCGGGGCCGCCCCGGCCTGCGCCGCCCTGATCCGGGACCTGCGGCGCAAGGGCATCGACATCCCGGTGGCTGCCGTGTCCTTTACCGGCGGCGAAATCCTGCTGCGCCAGCTTGCGGCCGAAGGAGACCGCCTGGGCCTGGACCTGACCCAAGACCTGGTCCTGTCCCAGGTGGTGCCGTCCTGGCGCGACGAGACCCTGGCGGCGGCCCGGGAATACCGGGAAGCCCTGGCCCGGCTCGGCCGGCGTTTCCCTCCGCCCGGGGGCTGGGACGACGCCGTAGCCGAAGGAAGCATCGTGGGGTTCGAAGGATTTTTGAATGCCAAGCTCATGACGCGCATCCTGGCGGCCATGCCCGATCCCCTGGACCGGGCCGGGCTCGACGCGGCGGCATCGGCCCTGGGTTCCGTCGATCTCGGCATCGGCCGGCCGGTGCGCCTGGACGGCCCGGACCACCAGGGCCTGGACGCGGTCTACCTGACCACGGTGCGCCAGGGCCGGCTCGTGCCCCTTTCGACCGCAACCAATCAGGAAAACTAGGCGTGTCCCGGATATTCCGCAAAACCCTGGTGGCCGTGGTCCTGGTCTTCGGCGTCACGGCCAATGCCACGGCCCTGCTCTCGGCCTGGCTGCTCCACCGGCACCTGACCGATGAATACGTGGCCAAGGGCCGGGCCATTGCCATGGCCATTGCCGCGGCCAGCCCCGACGCCCTGGTCGGCGGCGACGTGGCCTCGGTCCAGGCCATGATCGACGAATTTTTGCGCATCGGCGGCGTGGGCTACGTGTTCGTCACCGACCGCCATGGACAGGTGGTGGCCCATACCTTTGTGCCGGCCCTGCCTGCGGACGTGCCCCTGGTGACGGCGGACCGCCGGGCCGGGGTGTCCGTGGACCCGGTGTCCGTGGCCGGCCGGGGCGATTACCTCCAGGTCACGGCCCCCATCCTGGCCGGCGAGGCCGGGGAGGTCAGCGTGGGCATGGACAAGGCCGGCATCTGGCAGAGCATGCGCGGGGCCGTGATGCGCCAGGAGGGCCTGATGCTCGGCATGCTGGCCGTGGCCCTGGTCGTTTTCTACCTGCTCGTGCGCAGCATCACCGGCCCCCTGGTGCAATTGGCCGGCTATGCCGTCAAGATCCGGGACCACGACTTCTCGGCCACCCCGCCCGCCGCCGGCGACGACGAGGTCGGGGTCCTGGCCCGGGCCATGCAGTCCATGGCCGGCGAACTGGCTCTTCTGGTCTCGGACCTCAAGCGGGCCGTGGCCAGCACCACGATGGTTCCGTAGATCATCGCGCCGATCCGGAGCACGCGCAGGAT
>CAZBER010000140.1:0-4976 GCA_964490985.1 uncultured Desulfovibrionaceae bacterium
GGCCAGCTTCAGCCTGCCCCTGTCTTCCACCGGGGCCTACTCCACCGTGGCCAAGGTCCAGCAGTACATCAGCGCCAAGCCGAACTTCACCTGTACGCTCTACACCCTGGCCGGCAGCAGCTACAACAGCGGCCAATGGCTGTCCCGGGACATGGCCGCGGTGTCGAACGTGAGCATCAAGCAGACCGTCACCGTGTCCGTGGACGACGCGGCCGCCAACAACGACGAACTGGCCGCGCCCAAGGCGGCCATCGAGCAGAACATTCCGTCCTATACCTGCGACAGCCTGGTCTATCCCTATCTGCACACCAACGCCTCGGTCCAGGCCGCGGCCGCAGCCGCCGGCTATACCCAGGCCCGGGCCAGCTCGGACGACTGTTTCGCCATGGGCAGCCCGGACGGCTACGACGTCATGCGCGTGTGGGCCACCGAGCCGGGCGAAATATTCGGCCGCGACGTGGACGAGGCCACCTTGCGCCAGAGGGTCTCGGCCGTGCTGGAATTCGCCAAGTTCACGGGCGCGGCCATCTCGCTTTTCAGCCACGGCGAGGCCGACTACACCGTGGCCGAATGGCGCACCCTGATCCGGCTTTTGGCCGAGGACCCGGACGTCACGGTCGTCACCCTGCGGGAGCTGGCCCAGCAGGTGGCGCAAAATGCCAATTCCCACACAGGCACGACCTATTACCGCTCCACCTGGCCGGAGGTCGCCGACTATATACCCGGACCCCACTCGGTCCTGATCGGGGCCGGCGCGCCCTATGCGGCCGCGGTCACGGACTTCGGCGGCATGGCCCTGGCTGCGGGCAGCAGCCC
Organism: uncultured Desulfovibrionaceae bacterium; assembly: GCA_964490985.1. GTDB lineage: Bacteria > Desulfobacterota > Desulfovibrionia > Desulfovibrionales > Desulfovibrionaceae > Solidesulfovibrio. Next base: position 817 of record CAZBER010000140.1, read on the forward strand.
GAGCATCGGCCTTTACGAATGGCCCCGGGACAATCGGGTCGATGCCGATGCCGGCGCGGACCAGACCCTGGCCAATGCCACGTCCGGAAGTTTGAGCGGTACGGGGTCGCTCACGCCGGCCACCATTGCCGGCTACGGGTGGACCCAGGTCGGCGGCCCCACGGCCACGCTTTCGGGCGCGGGCTCGGCCACGGCCGGCTTCAGTCTCTCGGGCCTGGCCACCCCGCGCCCGCCCGTGTCCCTGACCTTCAAGCTGGCCGTCACGGGCACGGACGGAACGGCAGACTATGCCTACAAGCGCGTCACCCTGACCTGGCCCGGGGCCGCGCCTTCGGCCACGGTGCTGGGCCTGCCGGCCTCGCCCACCAAGCAGACTTCGGTCAACCTGACCGTGGGCGGCGCGGGCGTCACGTCCTATCAATACCGCCTGGACGGCGGCACCTGGAGCAGCGTCTACGCCGTGGCCACGCCCATTACGCTGACCGTGGCCAATGGCGCGCATACCCTGGATGTGGTGGGCGGCGACGCCTCGGGCAACTGGCAATCCAAAACCGCGCCGACCACGGTGACCTGGACCGTGGACACCAGCGCGCCCTAGTGTTGCGTCCCTTAAAAAATACGGCAGTATTTTTTAAGAAAAAAATAACCATTCAATTGAGTTGGCTCTGGAATTTCCATACCCTCTTTTCGAGGGCACGACACGAGCCTGGACTCAGGGGAGGAATCACGCCGCCAGGCCGGCAACAGGGACGTCGCGCACCCTTGGCCGCGCACGTCCAAGGCCTTTGGAGTCGATTGGTCCGGCGGCTGTCCCGCCATGGCCGGTTTTCGGCCAAAAATCATCCACGGACCAGCATATTGTTATTGTGTTTGTACCCGGTCCGTGTACAATGCCATATTGTCACCAACGCGCATGACTCGTTCGACTCTTGGGCCGTAGTGGAAGCGTGTTTCCAGACGGCGCAAACAGACCATGCCAAAGACCGGAGCTATACGTATATGTCGAAGAAACTCTATGTCGGCAACCTGTCCTTCTCTTCCTCGGAAGACGACGTCCGCGAACATTTTGCCCCCTACGGCGAGGTGATCAGCGTCAATCTCATCACCGACCGGGAAACCGGCCGTCTGCGCGGCTTCGGCTTCGTGGAAATGGATGATGCCGGCGCGGCCGCGGCCATCCAGGCCCTGGATGGCAAGGAACTGGGCGGCCGGACCCTGAAGGTCAACGAAGCTCAGGAAAAACCCCGCTCCGGCGGCGGTGGCGGCGGCGGCCGCAAGGGCGGCGGCTACGGCGGTGGCGGCGGCCGCTGGTAGGCCCCGAGTCCATCGCTCCCCGGCCTGAAACCGGACTTTTTTCGGAAAACCCGCTTTCATGGCCGCCTGGTCAGGACATCCCGCGCGGAAATAAGCACAGCAAAGGGCCGGAACCGATGTTTCGGCCCTTTTTGCTTTTTGCGCCCCGCAACGTTTTCGCGGCGGATCAAACGAGCCGCAGGCCACAAAACACAGGCCGGGCCCCGAGGGGTCCCGGCCTGTTGCGGCATCGGATCGGCTGTGGTGGGGTGCGCGCCGTTTTTCCGGAAGCGTTCCGGGCGCGCTAGAACTTGTAGGACAGGCCGAAGGCCACCTTCCAGGTGTCGCTGTCGCGGGCCTGATTGACCAGGCGGTGCCCCCACACGCTCTGCTGGAACTCGCCGTGGGCGAACCCGGTCTCCAGCACGGCGGCCAGGTTCTCATAGATCATGTACTTGGTGTCGCAGTTCACGCCGACGACGTACTCGTTCAGGGTCAAATCCCGGCCCATCTGGAAGTACGGGTTGCTCCCGAGCAGGGTATTGAGGTCGCGGATGGCCCGGGCCGAGTTGGCGCCCCGGACATAGTTCACGGTCAGCCGGTGGCTCAGCTTCTCGATAAACGAGATGTTGTCCAGGGTTGCGCCCAGGCCCCAGGAGCCGGCCGGGCTCAGGCCCATGTTGGAGTTTTTCACCAGCTCATGCTGGGTGTCGAACAGGAAGCCCGATCCCGCGCCCCAGTTGGGACGGATCATGGGCATGCGCTCGGAGCCGTTTCGGGTCGAGCCGTCCTCGCCGGTGGACCACCAGCCGTACACCTGGGGTGTGAGCACGTCCCAGCCGGTGTATTCCGCGCCCGCATCCACGAACCAGCCCTGCCGCCGGCTCTTTTTGCGGTCGCTCATGGAGCCCTCGCCGTAAATCACGTCGGCGTAGAACCGGACCGGGTCCAGGGCCGAGACCTCGAACGCGCCGCCGGCCCACCAGTAGGCGTTCTGGGCGTTTTTCCACAGGGCCGGGCTGAGAAACGTCCCGGCCGAAGCCAGGTTGTCGATGTAAAACGACGAGTTTTGCTGCGAGCTTTTGAGCGTGAACAGGTTGGCGCTGCGTCCGGCCACCACCACGGTTCCCCAGGGCGTGACCTTGAAACCGTCCAGGGTGATGGGCAGGGCCAGGAAGTAGGCGTCCAGTTCGTCGGCCACCTGGGTGGTGGTGACGTCATAGGTCCGGTTGGTGTCGATGAGCCGGCCGAATCCGGCCAAAAGCCCCAGGGTCTTGTCCACCAGCGGCGCGGTGACCGTCAGCGCGGTCATGCGGTCGCCGAAGACCGGGGAACTGTAAAACAGCTTGCTTTGCGGCAGCTCCACATTTTGCTGGCCGGCCGTGATCTCCACGTCGCAGCCGGGCCACTTGAACTGCAAGAAAGCCTCGTAGACCTGGATGGCGGCCTCGGGGTTGGCGGCCGTGAACGTGCCGTGGCCCCAGGTGTCCTCCACCTTGACGCCCAGGCGGAACTTCACGGCCTCGTTGGCCACGAAGTCGGCGCGCAGGCGAAACCGCTCCCATATCTCGAAGCTTTCCTCGGTCTTGGTGCCGGCCCTGGACCAGGTCGGCGTTGCGGAAGTCCAGGCCGGGGCGTTCCAGCCGGTGAAATTGCGGTTGGAAAAAAACGTCCCATAGATCAGGGCGTCGCCCACCATTTTCACCTCGGTGGCTGCCCGGGCCAGGCCCAGGGTCCCCAGGACCAGGACCGCGGTCATCAGAACGAGTGCTTGTGCTTTTCTCATGAATCCTTCCTCGATTGCGCTTGATGGTGCTGTGCCGGACCCGATGTCGCGTCGAACCGCTGGCGAAGCGGCCGTGGCTTACATTTTTAAAAGGTTACTTTTTTGACAGCAAACCGATTATGACATAATTTAATATTTAAATTCAGTATGTTATATTTTTGCGTCCGTTTCTTCACTATCACGACGTCTGCAAAATAAATTCTAGACCAATGCAATACTCATTATTCTGGGGAAATACCCATCCATTAGCAGTCACTAAAAATATATTACCGTGATCGTACGCTGCAATACTCAGGGACTTGGAACATCGTTTCCTGGCATATGGCGTATCCTGTCTCCTGCCAAAAACCACTTATGCTTGTTCAAGAGATGTTTTCCATCTTTTTAGAGTGCACAACTATGAAATTTTGCGTCTTCCACGGCAAAAATCCGGTCCTTTGGCCAAGTCCGCATTGCGCAAAAACCTTCCTTCGGACCTGTTTCACCAATCCCCGTGATACTGAAAAAACCGCTGTCGTTCTTTATCTGCCCGGAATCGTTTTGGAATAGAATCAACTGTCTTCTTGTCGGAAAAATTCGCTTCGGCCTATACTGGTTTCCAAAAGCCGGCGCGCCTTCCCAAACCGGGACAGGGCGACGCCCCAGGAGAACGCATGACCTCCACCTCCGAAGACATGGATTTTTACCGGTACGACGCCAACCACTGCTTTGCGGCCATGTATCCCCTGCTGGCCCGGCAGATCGTGGACGAGTTCGGCATCACCCGCGGCGTGTGCCTGGATGTGGGCACGGGCGGCGCGCCCGTGCTCATCGAACTGGCCAAAAAGTCCCAGTCATAGGGAGTCCCCCGAAGCAGGCCCGAATCCACGTGGGGCCGCCGGCCGCGCGGCCCCGCCTTTCCCTCCCTTTGCCCCTGGTTGCCAGACCAGACTTGATTATTATATCCTAATCTTGAAAAGGGCTTGTCTTTCCCCTTTCCCTGCCTGCTTCCCGGAAATCCGCAGCATCCGGACGATTCCCAGGCTTACCCGCACGCAATGAGGCGAGACCCAAGGATGGACGCATGATCAATCGCAGACTG
>CAZBER010000141.1:0-4943 GCA_964490985.1 uncultured Desulfovibrionaceae bacterium
GACCCGCCGGGGAGCGAGGCCCCCCGGACCCCCATTACCGCTTGGCCGGGCGGGGTGGCGGGTGGCGGGCGCGTCATCGTCGTGTGGGGCCGGAATTACCCCGGCGACACAAGGCGCAAAGCCGCCTTGACGCCGGGGCAATTCCGGCCCCACGAGTGCCAACCCTTCGGGCAGAAAAGATTAGAGGCCTTCGGCCTTCCAGGGGCGGGGGCCAAGGCCCATGAGGTTCCGGAAGCGGTCTTCCACGGCCGCCAGATAGGCCATGGCCCGCGCCTCGGTCTCGGCCGGGGCCCAGGGCGCGAAATCCTTGTCCGACATGGGGCTGTACGGCCCGGGCTTGACCTCGAAAACAGCCGTGTCCGGAGCCAGGGCCACAATGGCGTGCCAGCCGCCGGCCGGGGCGTCCACGGCCAGCACGCCGGCCTCGCGGTCGAGCACCACGCAGTCCTCCCGGCCGAAATTCCCGTCCTCGCCAAAGGCAATGAACCCCAGGCTGCCCGTCAGCAGCACAAAGGCCTCGGCCTTGGGCGGGGCCAGGTGCCGGTGGGGCCGCACGTACGAGCCCGGCTGGATGGCGTTGACCATGCGGTGCAAGGTCTCGGCGTCGTCGGCATGGAAGCGATGGATTTCCCGCCGCCGGGCATTGGCGGCGGCATCCCGGGCCTTTTGGGCCAGAAGCGCTCCGTCCACCACCGCGAACCGGTCATGCTCGGACTGGGTGGCCAGAGGCGAGATGCGCCGCAAGGGAAAACGCGTCATGGGCATAACCGGCTCGTATCGTGTCCTCGAAATGAGGATTATTTTTTCTTAAAAAATACCGACGTATTTTTTAAGGGACGCGGCACTAGCCGTGCAGCGGGATGCCGGCCTCGGTCATGCGCTGGTAGGCGGCCACGAGCTGGCCCGAGATGCACATGTCGCGCAGGATAAACGTCACCAGCACGATCCAATAGCCCCAGTCGCAGACCTTCTTCTCCAGGCCCGACGTCTGGCCACGCTGGATGTGAAACAAAACGAAGCTGGCAATGGCCAGGGGCAGCATGAGCCACCAGCGGATGGTCGTGGCCTCGAAAAACAGGAACAGCACGAACAGCCCGCCCAGGATACAGGCCGCCCAGGTCGTGGTGGCAAAACAGCAGTACGGGGAAGGACATTTCTCCGCGTTCATGGCGTACTCCTTTGTTTGCGACCCTATACCGCCGGATTCGGAAGGATGTCCAGAAGCGCGGCGGCTTCGGGCGCAACCCGGGCGTAGGCGCGCAAAAGCGCCCGGTCCACGGCGGCCGGGGCATACGGGCCGGCCACGGCGGCCAGTCCCCCCTGCCCCAGCCGGTCCCGCAGGGATTCGTCGTCCAGGAGCCGGCGCAGCGCCCGCCCCAGGGCCGGGGCGTCCCCAGGCGGCGCCACAAGCCCGGTCACCCCGTGCGCATTGACCCGGGGCACGCCGGAGCGGGCAATGGCCGTGGACACCACGGGCTTGCCGAAAGCCATGGCCTCCAGTTGCACGATGCCGAACATCTCGGCCCGGGAAACCGACGGCAGGCAAAAAACATCGCAGACCGCAAACCAGGAGGCCAGGTCCGCATCGGGAATCCGGCCGGCCAGCACCACCCGCCCCGAAAGCCCCAGGGCCTCGACGCGCGCCGCAAGGGCGGCCGCCAGCGGTCCGCCGCCGCCAATGACCACCACCGCGTCCTCGGGCATCTCCCGGGCCGCCTCGATGAGCACGCCAAAGCCCTTGTAGGCGACCAGCCGGCCCAGGGCGAAGACGACCCTGCGGCCGCCGAGCCGTTGCCGCAGGGCAGCCACGGCCGCGGGATCGGCCTTGTCCGGCGAGGCCATGCAGGCATCCACGCAAAACGGCACCACCGCGCCCTTGCCGGCAAATTCCCGGGCCAGGTCCGACTGCTCGATATGGACGCTGGTGGGGCCGATGACCAGGTCGGCCCGGCGAGCCAGCCAGCGCTCCAACGGGCGGTAGAGCCACAACAAGGCCGCGTGGCCAATGACATCGCTGTGCCAGTGCACCACGACCTTGCCCCGGGGCCGGGCCAGCCACAGGGCCAGGGCGGCCAGGGGGTTGGGGGCGTGCAGGTGGATGATGTCAAAGCCCGGAGCCAGCGTAAGGAACCGGCGCACGTAGGAGGCGGAAAGGGGTTGGGAGGCCAGAGTGGCCAGGACGGGCTCCCGGTGGACCGGACACACGGCGGCGTCCGCATCGGCGGAACAGGGGCCGGCAAAGCACAGGACCTGGTTTTCGATGCCGCAGCGGGTCAGGGCCTCGGCCGCCTGGCGGGTGGCCGTTTCCACGCCGCCCGGGTCCGGCGGAAAGAACTTGCCGACCTGCAAGACCCTCATGAGGAGCCGGCAAACCCGTCCAGCGCAGCCACCACCGTGCGCCGCAGGTTCTCCACCCGGCGCAGGGTGAACTCGTTTATGGGGTCTTCCTCCAGGTTCTTGAGCAGCCACAAGGTGCCCCGGGGCACCCCCTGCTTGCCCACCAGAGGCAGCTCCAGCTTCATGACCGCCTGGGAGCACAACAATTCCTGCTCGCTGGCCTGGCCGTCCAGACGCCGCCAACGGAAAACCGGCACTTCTCCCTTCCCGACGCCAAACACCTCGGCCGGGCCGGGCGGATCGGGCCGCAGCCGGCAGGAACCGGTCTCCTGGTCGGACAGGGCCATCTCGGCCAGGTCGAAACGCAGCAAGGCCAGGGCTTCCACCATGCGCGTCCACAACTCGGCCATGTCCCGGGACTGGGAAATCTCGATCTGGTGATGCAAAAACGTGCGCCGGTCCCGGGCGAATCCGGCGTCGTCCGAGACGTCGCGCAGCCAGCCGAATATCTTGTCCACCGCAAAGTAGCTGAAATAACCGGCCTTGCGCACCAGCAGCACCAGGGCCGCGCCCACCAGCAGCAGGAAAATGCCGGCCGGGGCGTTGCGCAGATTGACCAGCACCAGGGCGGAAAGGGCCAGGAAGATGGTGATGCCGTAAAGAAACAACACGGTCTTGCGCTGGGACCAGCCCCGGCTCAAGAGCTTGTGGTGCACATGGCGGCAATCCGGCTGAAACATGTCCCGGCCGCGCAGAAACCGCCGCAAGGGCGCGGTGATGGTGTCGAGCAGCGGCACGCCCAGGGCGATGACCGGCATGAGCAGCGTGGCCCCGACCTGGCTTTTGACCGATCCCGACACCGACAGGGCGGCCATCATATAGCCCAGGAAATAGCTACCCCCGTCGCCGAGGAAGAGGCTGGCCGGATTGAAGTTGTAGCGCAAAAACCCCAGCGTGATCCCGGCCATGACCGCAAACAGGGCCGCCGTGTGGGGCTCGGCGCGCGTAACGGCCAGCAGGGACTGCACGGCGCTGACGAAAAAGACCACTCCGGCCGCCAGACCGTCCAGGCCGTCGATCAAGTTGATGGCGTTAATGAGCAGCACGAACCAGAAGACCGTGACCGCATAGGACAGCACGTCGAAGTGGATGACCACATCCCCGGGCAGGGCCACGAAGGCGATGCGCGCGCCGCCGTAATAGGCCACGGACGCGGCGGCGATCTGGGCCAGGAGCTTGAGCCTCGGGGGCAGGGTCCACTTGTCGTCGGCCAGGCCCACGGCGAAAATGAGGCAGGCCCCGTAAAAGACGAAGCACATCTGGCGGTCGAACAAGAGCCGCCGCGTGCCCTCGGGAAAAAGCGGCACGGCCAGGGCCAGGCAAGCGAAAAAGGCTACAAACAGGGCCAGCCCGCCGCTTCGCGGCATGGGCGTGGTGTGGATGGTGCGTTCCTGGGGAATGGCCAGAATGGAAAAACGACGCCCCACCCACCGGGCCACGGGGGTCAAGACCAGGGACAGGCCCAAGGCGGCCAGGAAAAGGTACAAAATCGGCGTCATAACCCTTGCGCGACAGGACAGGTACAGCGCGTCCCCGCCGGCGAACCATAGGCCAGGAGCGCCCGGCCGTCCACCAGGACCGGATCGGCCGGTTTCCCGCCCCCTACCGGGCCAGAAAGACCGCCAGCAGCGTCCCGACACCAAGCAAGGCCGCAATCACGCCATTGAGCGTAAAAAAGGCCACGTTCACGCGCGACAGGTCATGCTCGGAAATCAGCTTGTGCTCCACCAGCAGCACGGCCGAGCACACGGCCCAGCCTACATAATAGATCCAGGAAAGCCCGGCGGCAAAGCCGGCCAGCAAAAAGAACAGGGCGGCATCGGCATGGGAAAAGGCGGCCAGGCGCAAGGCCGGCCCCACGCCGAAACGAACCGGCATGGACGACAAGCCCTGGGACCGGTCGAAATCCACGTCCTGGCAGGCATAGAGCACGTCAAAGCCGGCCACCCAAAAGGTCACGCCGCAGCCGAACAAAATGGCCGGCACGGCAAACCGGGGGTCCACGGCCAGCCAACCGGCCACCGGAGCCAAGCCCAGCACCGAGCCCAAAACGAAATGGCACAGCCAGGTGAACCGCTTGGTCAGGCTGTAAAACGCCCCCCACACCAACGGCACCGGAGCCAGCGCAAAACACAGCGGATTGAGCCCCCAACAGACCGCAACAAAGACCACGGCGCAGGCCACGGTAAACACCACCGCCTGCCACACGCCCACCTCGCCCGTGACCAGCTCCCGGCCCTGGGTGCGCGGATTGATCCGGTCATAACGCACGTCGGCCAGGCGGTTTACGGCCATGGCAAACGACCGCATGGCCACCATGCCCACACTCAAAAGCACGAACGGCCCCCAACCAGGCCAGCCCCTGGCGGCCACAAACAACCCGATGTACGCGAACGGCAAGGCAAACACCGAATGCTCGATCTTCACCAACCGCGCCAACGCCCCTATCGCCATACGACCTCCTTGGGGAGGGGGTGGAGAGGAGGAAGAGGAACCGGGGGGCGGAAACCCCCTTTTTTGAAAAAAAGGGGGTTTCCGCCCCCCGG
>CAZBER010000142.1:0-3029 GCA_964490985.1 uncultured Desulfovibrionaceae bacterium
TTGACATCGGGCGGGTCCATATAGGTCTGGGGCAGCGCCCCAGCATCCAGGGCAGAGCCCTGGCCGCCGGAGGCATTCACCGCGACACTCAGCCTTATCGCCATAGAAAAAGGGGACGACAATGCGTGACGCTTCGCTGCGGGCGGATGGGCTTTGCCTGGTGACCGCGCTGATTTGGGGCTTGGCGTTTGTGGCCCAGCGCCTGGGCATGGAGCATATGGGGCCGCTGGGGTTCAACGGCATCCGGTTTGCATTGGGGGCGGTCGTATTGGCCCCCTTGGCCGTGCGTTCCCTGCGCTATCCGCCGCCCGCGCCGTTTCTGGCCGCCAAGGATAATGGATTTCCCTGGCTCGGCGGCTGCATGGCCGGACTGGTGCTTTTTGCCGGAGCCAGCCTGCAGCAGGTGGGGCTCAAGTACACCACGGCCGGCAAGGCCGGGTTCATTACCGGGCTTTATGTGGTCATTGTGCCGCTGTTGGGGCTCTTTTTCGGCCAGCGTCCGGCCCGGGGCGACGTGGTGGGGGCCGTGGCCGCGGCCGTGGGCCTGTATTTCCTGTCCGTGACCGAGGAGTTCACCCTGGCTCCGGGGGACGGGCTGGAGCTTTTGGGGGCCGTGTTCTGGGCCGGCCATGTGGTGCTGATCGGCTGGCTTTCGCCGCGCACCCGGGCCTTGCCCCTGGCCGTGGCCCAGTATGCCGTGTGCGCGGTTTTGAGCCTGGCCTGCGCCCTGGCTTTCGAGGACCTGACCCTGGCCGGCATCCGGGGCGCGGCCGCACCCATCCTGTACGGCGGGCTTTTGTCCGTGGGCCTGGCCTATACGCTCCAGGTGGTGGCCCAGCGCGACGCCAACCCGACCCATGCCGCCATTTTGCTCAGCTTCGAGTCCGTGTTCGCGGCCATTGGCGGGGCTGTGATCTTGAGCGAGAGCCTGGACGCGCGGGGGCTTTTCGGCTGCGGACTCATGTTCGCCGGCATGCTGGCCTCCCAGCTCTGGCCCCGACGGGCCAGGGCGACCTGAGGACAAGCCGCTGAAATCCCATAAAAAAGCCCGGCCGAAGCCGGGCTTTTTTATGCCGCATCAAGCTGGGCCTACTGGCACAGCTTTTCCTTCTTGGCGCTGTCCATGAGCTCGCAGTCGCCCAGTTCGCAGGCCTTCTTGTAGTCCTGGCACATGGGGCTGTACTGCTTGAGGTTGAGGTAGGTGAACCCGCGTCCCTTGTAGTAGTCGGCCTCGTTGGGGCCAAGGGAGATGGCCTTGTTGAAGTCCTCGATGGCCTGCTGGTAGCGGCCCGAACGGGTGCGGCTCAGGCCCCGCATGGAATAGGCCAGGGCGAAGCTGGGGTTTTTCTCGATAGCCTTGGTGTAATCGTCGATGGCCTTGGGGTATTGCTTCATGTAGTAGTTGGCATGCCCCCGGCTGGCGAAGAAGTCGGCCCGGTTGGGGTTGAGCTTGATGGCCCGGTCAAAGCTTTCCACGGCCTTTTGGAATTTGTTCTGTTTGCCGAACTCGATGCCCTTTTCGAAGGACGATTCCGCGTCGGCGGCATCCTTGGATTCGGGCACGGACGGCACGGCCGCGGGCTCGGCGGTTTTGGCGGCCTTTTCATGGCCCTTGGCCGGCTCTTGCGGCGCGGCTTCGGGTTCGGCCTCGGGGGAGGGCAGTTCTTCGGCCGGCGCGGCCTTGGTCGGAGCGGCCACGGCCGGAACCGTCAGCTTCTGGCCGGAATGCAGCTTCTTGCCCATGTCCGGATTGAGGCGGGCCAGCTCCTTGACGCTGATGTGAAACTTCTTGGCCACTTTTTCGGGCGTGTCGCGTTTGTGGGCGTGATAGGTCGTGGTGGGCTCGGTCGGGGCTTCGGGCGTTTTTTCCTTTTCGGCTTTGTGGGAGGGTTTCTCGGCCGGCTCGGGCTTGGTTTCCGAGGCCGGAGCGCCGCCGCCAGGCACCACCAGTTCCTGGCCGATTTTCATCTGGCGCGCGTCCAGGCCCTTGTTGGCCTTTCGCAGGTCGCCCACGCTCACGCCGAGCTTGGAGGCGATCTCGCCCAGGGTGTCGCCCTTTTTCACGGTATAGGTGCCGGACTTGGCCGAGGCGGCCTTGTGCTCCTTTTCCCGGTCCCGGGCCTCGGCGGCGCGTTCCTTGGCCGAAGGCTGCTCGGCCTTGCGGCCGGCTTTTTCCTCCTTGGCCGAGGACGGCTCGGATTTGCGGCCGCCTTTCTCCTCCTTGGACTGCTTTTCCGAATGCTTCTTCTCGTCTTTCCCCCCAGGGATGTTCAGGCTCTCGCCCACCCGCATCTTGTTGGGGTGCAGGCCCTTGTTGGCCTTCATCAATTCCTCGACGCTGATGCCGTGCTTCTTGGCGATTCCGGCGGGCGTATCCCCGGATTGGATGGTATAGGAGCCGGCGACAGCGGAAAGGGGGAAGGCGAGGAGGCTTAGACTGGAAAAAAGCAAAACAAGACAAGACATTCGAGGCATATCACCACCTTGCACATCGGGTTGTGGTCGCTGTCAATTTTGGGGCATCAGTTTGAAGCTGTATGTTTAGACTACCTCGGCGCAAGGGGCAATATTTTTCCAATTTCCAAAGATTACAGAACGATGAAATGTTTGTTCATGTTGCGACCGGTTTACGCCGGGCAAACGGCGATGCTACCGCGCACAAGCGCCGGCGGCTTTCCGGCCGTGCCTCTGGCGCGCGGACGCTTGGGAAAAACGGCAACCGGCCGGCGATGTCCATACCCATGTCCGGGGTAGGGGAGGCCCTTCCGATGACGGCACGCCTTGTTCGAATTTTTGCCTGCCTGGCCCTGCTCGCCTGGGCCGCCACGGCTTCGGCCCAGAGTCTCGGCCCGGCCGAGCGCCAGACCCTGCGGGACATTGCCCGGGACTCCATTGCAAAGGGGCTGACCGGCAGCCGCTATACCCTGCCCGAAAACCTGCCCCCGGCCTTGCTGGAAAAACGCGGGGCCTTCGTGACCCTGACCCGGCAGGGCAAACTGCGCGGCTGCGTCGGCTTTGTGGTCACGGAC
>CAZBER010000142.1:3039-4437 GCA_964490985.1 uncultured Desulfovibrionaceae bacterium
TTCCGCGACGCCCGGTTCCCGCCCCTGGAGCCGGACGAGATGAACGGGCTGGCCATGGAGATCGCAGTCCTCGACCCGCCCCGGGTCCTGGCCGATCCCACCTCCCTGGAAGTGGGGCGCGACGGGCTGATCATCGAACAGGGATGGCGCGAAGGCGTGCTTCTGCCCCAGGTGGCCGTGGCCCAGGGCTGGAACCGGGAACAATTCCTGGACGAAACCTGCCGCAAGGCCGGTCTGGACGCCGGCTGCTGGAAGTCCCCGGACACCGTGGTCAAGGCGTTCGCCGCCGAAACATTCTAAAATTCCAGTCTCCCGGACGTCTTTTCCCGGCCGTGGCCTAGGCACGTCGCTCCAAACGCGCTATGCAGGCGCCAGGATCGAACCGGAGGCGTCTATGACCAGGGAACCGAAAACAGCGGATGTCGGAACTGTAATGACCGCGTCGCGCCAGGGCTCGGCGGTCCTGGTCGATGTGCTGATTCCCGAACATTTCATCCGGCGGCATATCCCGGGAGCGAAAAACGCCTGCGTTTACCAGGTCGTGTTCCTGGACACCATGGCCGGCCTCGTGCCGGACAAGGCCACGCCCATCATCGTGTACGGAGCCGGCGAAGGCTCCCACGATGCCCGGGTCGCGGCCGAAAAGCTCATTCGGGCCGGCTACGCCGACGTGTCCGCCTTCCCCGGCGGCCTGGCGGCCTGGGCCGAAGCCGGCCACGCCCTGGAAGGGGAGGCCGCGGGCGTCTTCGACCCGCCGTTTCCTGCCTTTGCCCCGCAGCCCCGCCCCTATACCCTGGTGCCGGAAAAAAGCGGCATCCTCTGGCTTGGCCGCAACCGCAACATCAGCCACTACGGCACGCTGAGCCTCTCGGCGGCCGAGGTCGACTTCACCGGGCCGCCCACCGGGTTCATCGAAATCGACATGCGCACCATCCGCAACCTGAACCTGGCCGGCGATCCCCTGCAAACCGTGCTCGAAGCGCATCTCGCCTCGGACGACTTCTTCTTCACCAGCGTCTTCCCCCTGGCCCGCTTCACCCTGCGGCGCGCCGAACCCATTCCCGGCGCGCCGGCCACCCTGCCCAACTACCACGTCGCGGGCGAACTGCGCCTGCGCGGCATCACCCGGGCCATCGAATTCCCCGCCCACTTCCAACCCCTGGACGACGGGCTTGTCGGCCTGCAAACCGCCCTGGAATTCGACCGCACCCAGTGGGGCGCCATCTACGGCTCGGCCCGCTTCTTCAAACACCTGGGCATGCACGCCGTCTACGACATAATCGGCGTGGAAGCCCGGGTAGTGCTGCGGTGAATGCCTCCGGCGGCCAGGGCTCCGCCCTGGATGCTGGGGCGCTGCCCCAGACCCTGCCAGGGCTCTGCCCTGGACCCGCCGGGGGG
>CAZBER010000143.1:0-4294 GCA_964490985.1 uncultured Desulfovibrionaceae bacterium
CCGTGACGCTCAGGGTCATGGCCTGGCGGTCGATGGTCAGGGTGGCGGCCTCGGCCCCGGCGTAGCGGATATCGAAGAGCCGGCGCTCGGGCAGGTAGACGTGGTGGGCCGTGTGGCTGGCCACTTCGTGGCCCTTGGCCACGCGGGCCTGCATGGCCGCCCAGTCCGCGGCCGCGACATTGGCCGTATCCAGGGCCAGGGTGGTCTTGAAGCCGTAGAGTTCGGCTTCGTCGGCCACCTGCTTCCACACCCCCACGTTGATGGCGTCGTCGATGCCGAGGTTCAGAAGGGCCAGACGGCGGCCGCGATGCAGGTCGGGCGAGCCGGACCGGGGGTTGGTCTCGATGACATTGCCCACGTACTTGGCGTCGGTCAGGTAATACGGAGCCATGGGCTGCATCAGGCAGTGGTCCACGGTGATGGCCGTGCCCGTGGCCTCGTTTTCGATCAGGGGATTGCCCATGAGCCCGTTGGACAGGCCCAGGCAGTTGGTCAGGTGCACGCCGCCGGCAATGGCCACGCCCGGGCCGGCGTACATGACCCCGCCGCCGAATCCGGCCAGCAGGCAGTTGTTGAAGTCGATGCGCTGGCCCGAGGCCAGTTGGATATAGCCGTAGCCCGTGTCGCCAATGAGGCAGTAGGTGAACGTCGTGGCCCCGGATGCGCCGGCGTTGAGGTACAGGGCTCCGCCGTACCCGCTGCGCCGGGCGTCGCGGATGACGGTGCGGGTGAAATCCGCACCCCCGCTGCCTACATTGAGCAGCCGCTGGCCCGGGCCGATGACGCACTGGTCAAAGGTGGGATGGCCGCCGTTGACCCGGACCACGTAGTAGGAGGCGTCGGTGTTGGCCGAGGCGTCGAAGGTCAGGCGACGCCAGGTGGTCTGGTGGGCCACGGTGAGCACGGTCTGGGCATTGCCGCCCTTGATGGTCACCGGACCGTTGTGTCCGGCCTGGGTGCTGCCGGTAATGGTCACCCCGCTGGCCACGGTGGTCAGCGTTTCGTTGTAGGCGCCGCCGCTGATCTCCACCACGTCGCCGCTGTGGGTGGCCGCATTCAGGGCCGCCTGCACGGTGCGCAGGGCCGTGGCCCAGGTGTGGCCGTCCCCGCCCGAGCCGTTGGGATCCACATAATAGACGCTGGTGCTCACCGTGCCTACGGTCCAGGTGTAGACCGTTGGGGTGGCCTGCCAGTTGCCGGCCCCGTCCCCGCCCTTGATGGAGATGGAATGGCTGCCCTGGGCCAGGCCGGTGAGCGTTATGGCCGTGCTGACCGGCGCGGGCGTACTCCATGTGCCGCCGTCCAGGCTGTAGGAGTATTGGGTGACGTCCGTACCGCCCACGGTGATGGTGGCCGAGTCGGACTCGGTCTGGGCCGGCGGCTGGCCGGTCATGGTGACCGTGGTCGGGGCCACGGTGTCCACGGTCCAGGTCACGGTGGTGGGTGCGGTCTGGGATTGCCAGCGGCCCGAGGCGTCCCCGCCGATAACGTCCAGGGTGTGCTGTCCGTCGGGCACGGTAAGGGTCAGGGGCGTGGCCACGGGCGCGGCGCTGCTCCAGGTCCCGCCGTCCAGGCGGTACTGGTAGGCCGTCACATTGGTTCCGCCGATAGCCAGGGTGACGGTTGTCTGGGTCGTGGGCGAGGCCGGCAGACCCAGCACCGTGGCCGAAGGCGGCGCGTCGGGCCAGGTCAGGGTGACGCGCTTGTAGGCATAGTCCGCAGTGCCGTCGATGCCCGTGACAGCCAGCTTGAAGGTCACGGACACGGGCGAGCGGGGGGTGGTCAGGCCCGAGACGGCAAAGCCGGCCGTGGCCGAGTTTGCGCCCGAAAGCGTGGCCGTGGGGCCGCCGACCTGGGTCCACCCGTAGCCGGCAATGGTGGCCGGCGTCTGCGAGCCCGTACCGCTCAAGCTTCCGGACGCGGTATTGGTCAGGGTCTCATCGACGCCGGCGTCGGCATCGACCCGGTTGTCCCGGGGCCATTCATACAGGCCGATGCTCGGGCTGCCGCCCGCGGCAATAGACATGCCGCCGAAATCCGTGACCGCGGCCGCATAGGGCGCGCCGGCCCCGACCAGGACCGAGTGGGGCCCGGGCACGAAATCGGCGATGTCCGGCCAGGTGGAGCGGTAGTGGATCGTGCCTGTGTGGGACGCGGCGTTTTGCGCCACCTGCCGGGCAATCTCCCGCAGGGTGGCGACCGTGACGTCCGGGTCCTCGGCCAAAAGCCGGATCAGGGTGCGCCATTCGGCCACGGTGTAGTCGGCCTCGCCGTGGCTGAAAAGCGAGATGGCCGCGCCCGTGAACTTGGCGAATTCCAGCACGGCCGAGACCCTCTGGCGCAAGGTGGCCTCGTCCACGTCGCGGCCGAATATTTCGCCCGGCTCGGTGGCCCACACGCGCATGACGTCGTAGCCGTCCGGGCTGCCCATGGCGAAATTGTCGTTGGCCCCGCCCCGGGCCTGGGTATAGCCGGCGGCCACGGCCGCGGCCCGGGCCGCGGCGTCGTTGTTCAGATACGGATAGACCAGGCTGTCGCAGACATACGGCGTGCCGCCCACGGACAGGTTCTGCTCGATGGCCGCCTTGGGCGCGGCCAGTTCGTCGTTGTTGGCGGCCGTATCGTCCACGGACACGGTGACGGTCTGCTTGATGCTGGCATTGGATACGGCGGCCATGTCCCGGGACAGCCAACTGCCGCTGTTATAGGTGGTGCCGGCCACGGTATACAGGGTGCAGGTGAAGTTCGGCTTGGAGCTGATGTACTGCTGGACCTTGGCCACGGTGGAGTAGGCTCCGGTGGAAGACAGGGGCAGGCTGAAGCTGGCCGCGCTGTTGCCGGTTACCGTGACGCTCAGGGTCATGGCCTGGCGGTCGATGGTCAGGGTGGCGGCCTCGGCGCCGGCGTAGCGGATATCGAAGAGCCGGCGCTCGGACAGGTAGACGTGGTGGGCCGTGTGGCTGGCCACCTCGTGGCCCTTGGCCACGCGGGCGCGCAGGGCGGTCCAGTCGGCTTCCGTGGCGTCGGCGGTATTCATGGCCAGGGTGGTCTTGAAGCCGTAGAGTTCGGCTTCGTCGGCCACCTGGCTCCACACGCCCACGTTGACCTGGTCGTCGATGCCGAGGTTTAGAAGGGCCAGGCGGCGGCCGCGATGCAGGTCGGGCGAGCTGGACCGGGCATTGGTTTCGGTGACGTTGCCCACGTATTTGGGCGAGGTCAGGTAGTACGGAGCCATGGGCTGCATCAGGCAGTGGTCCACGGTCACGGCCGTGCCGGCGGCGTCGTTTTCGATCAGGGGGTTGCCCTTCATGCTGTTGGAGATGGCCAGGCAGTTGGTCAGGTGCACGCCTCCGGCCACGGTGACGCCTGTGTCCAGAAAGAGCAGGCCGCCGCCGAATCCGGCCAGCAGGCAATTGTTGAAATCCACCTGCTTGCCCGAGGCGACCTGGATGTAGCCGTAGCCCGTGTCCGTGATCATGCTGTAGGTAAACGTCGTGGCCCCGGTCGCGCCGGCGTTTATGTACACGGCCCCGCCATAGGCGTTTCGCCGGGCGTCGCGGATGATGGTGCGGGTGAAGTCCGCGCCCCCGCTGCCCACATTTAAAAGCCGCTGGCCCGGACCGATGACGCACTGGTCAAAGCTGGGGTGGCCGCCGTTTACCCGGACCACGTAGTAGGAGGCGTCGGTGTTGGCCGAGGCGTCGAAGGTCAGGCGACGCCAGGTGGTCTGGTGGGCCACGGTGAGCACGGTCTGGGCATTGCCGCCCTTGATGGTCACCGGACCGTTGTGTCCGGCCTGGGTGCTGCCGGTAATGGTCACCCCGCTGGCCACGGTGGTCAGCGTTTCGTTGTAGGCGCCGCCGCTGATCTCCACCACGTCGCCGCTGTGGGTGGCCGCATTCAGGGCCGCCTGCACGGTGCGCAGGGCCGTGGCCCAACTGTGGCCGTCCCCGCCCGAGCCGGCCGGGTCCACGTAATAGACGTTGGTGGCCGCCGCGCCCACGGTCCAGGTGTAGACCGTTGGGGTGGCCTGCCAGTTGCCGGCCGCGTCCCCGCCCTTGATGGCAATGGAGTGGCTGCCCTGGGTGAGATTGGTCAAGGATATGGCCGTGGCCACGGGCGTGGCCGCGCTCCAGGCCCCGCCGTCCAGGCTGTAGCTGTACTGGGTGACGTCCGCGCCGCCCACGGTGATGCTGGCCGAGTCGGACTCGGTCTGGGCCGGGGGCTGTCCGGTCATATCGACCGTTGCCGGAGCCTGGGTGTCCACGGTCCAGGTGTAGACAGTGGGCGTGGC
>CAZBER010000144.1:0-3976 GCA_964490985.1 uncultured Desulfovibrionaceae bacterium
TCCACATCGGCCGCAAAAACCGTGCGTTCCGGTCCGGCCGCCCGGGGAGCCTTCCCCAGGCGCTCCAGGCGCGGTTCGGCCACGGTCAGGCTGTCGCGCGGGCCGGTTACGAAAAGTAACCGATACTGCCAGGCGTCCGTGGGAGCAAGGACCTGGCGAACTATTGTCGTGGACGGTCCCCGGGTCACGCCGTCGTAGAGCACGTCCCAGGTCAGGCCGCCGCCCTTGAGGTAAAAGAGCAAAAACACCTTGAGCCAGCCCGGACCCGAGGCCGTGGCCGTAAACCGGTAGGCCGCCCCGCCCTGGATGGGGGAGGAGGCCAAACAGGCCGACGGCGGCAGGTCCAGGGGACCCGGGCCGGAATATGCGCCTTGGGGGGTGACCGCCACGGTGTCGCTGCTGACAACCTGGCCGCAGGCCGTGGCCGGGGCGCGAAAGGGAGCCAGGGGGGCCAGGGCCTCGGTGAAAAAGGACGGCACGAACGACGCCGGCCGGGACCAGACCGTGGGCGCGGGAAGCGGCTCGGCCGTGACCACGGCGGGCGCGGCGCGCAAGCGGTAGACCTTGTAGCCCTTGCGGCTGAAGACCAGCTCGCAGCGGCTCGGATCGTCGGCCAGGATCGCGGCCATGGAATTGGTGAAGGTCGGAGGCAGGTAGTTGGGCGTGAAGATGTAGCCCACGCCCAGGCCGCGCAAGACGTTTACGGCCGCATCCGGGTCCGTGGCGGCGTAGAAAGGGAGCAGGGCCGGGTCGGTATCGGCCAGGATGCGCCGGTTGCCGTAAAAGGCCATCTCGTTTTTGCGAAAGACCAGAATCCGGGCGTCGGCCGGGGTGTTCTCCCGGACCCAGGCCACGGCGTCGTAGCCGGCGGGGTAGAAGTATTCGCCGCCGTAGGTGTGGCGCAAAAAGGCCAGATCATTTTGGGCCAGCCGCCCCAGGTTGGGCAGGGCAAAGGCCAGGTTGGCCCCGGCCATGAGCAGGGTCACGCCGCAGGCGGCCGCAACCAGGCCCGCATCGGCCGCCAGCCGGCCCAAGGGACGCAGCCGGGCGGCGCGCTCGGCCAGGGACGCCAGGGGTATGGCCCCCACATACGCGGCAAAGGGCAGCACGGTCAGGAAGTAGCGGACATTTTTAATGATCAGGCTCGATCCGGCCAGCACGCTGGCCAGGGCCAGGCCGAAAAAAAGCCCCAGGCAGACCAGGCAGGACACGGCCATGGGGTCGGCCGCAACCTTACGGGGCCGGGCCAGGGCGGCCAGGGCCAGCCAGAAGGACAGGCCGAAGAAGATGAGCGCATTGTCCGTGGGGCCGTTGTAGCGCGTCAGGGGCGTGAGCACGCCGTTTAGCATGCGGTCGGCCGGGGAGGTGATGGTTTTGAGGCGGTCGTTGTAGCCGGTGTAGTCCACCGAGGGCAGGGACCAGACCGGCTCGTCGTCGCGCACGGGCGCGCCGTAGTCCAGCATGTTGCGCACATAGCGCCCGCCGCCCAGGGCCAGGCCCAGGGCGCAGATCACGGCGGCCACGGCCAGGCGGTGGGCAATGGGCCGGCGCGAGCGCAGAAGCCAGCAGGCCCCGACAAAGGGCAGGGTCAAGAGCCCGATGGAGTGGCAAAAAAGGCTGGCGCCCGTGGCCGCGCCGGTAAGCCCGATCCACGGCCAGGACCGGCTGGCGGGTGCGTCCGGAATCCGGTCCAGGCAAAAGAGGCTCAAGTACAGGGCATAGAGGCGCAGGGAATCGATGTGGCAGATGGCGCTGGTCTGGTAGTAGAGCGAGGCCCCGAGCAAAAGCAGGCCGGCCAGGGAGCCGTGCAGCCAGTGGTCGCGCCGCCGGCCGGCCAGGAACAGGACCAGGGTGGCCAGGGTGTAAAAGGGGCTCAGGCTTTTGGACAGCCAACCGAAGGCGTCGCCGGAAAAGAGGTACGTCCAGAGGATGAGCGATACATAGCCCAGGGGGTGGGAGGAGCCGGCATACAGGCCCGTGACCGGATCGGCCTGGCGCAGGGGATAGTTGGCCAGGCTCCTGGCGTGGCTCACGGCCTTGGCCACCAGGGCGTATTCCAGGGGATCGTTGCCGTTTAGAGGCAGGACCATGGCCGTGGCCGCCAAAAGCAGGCACAGGGCAGCGGATACGATCAGAAACGGCTTGGCCGGCCCCAGATCGGGGCGGGCAAACGGCCAGGGCGGACGCCGGGCCAGGCCAAGGCCGCCGATGAGGCCAAAGGCGGCCAGAACCAGGGTAATGTACACGCCAACGGCCTGCCCGGGCAGGATGGTCAGCAGGCCGGTCAGCAGCCAGGACGCCCCCAGCGGGGCCAGGCCCAGGCTGACAGCGGCCAGAGCCGGCGCGTCCCCGGCCGTGGGCCGGACCAGGCGGGCCAGCCCGGCATACAGGCAGGCCGGGAGGAACACGTACGTGGCCAGGGCGCCGAGCCAAAGGGTCATGAACGGGCCGCGCCCCGGCCGGACCTATTTGTACAGGCGCTCATTGTCCTGGATGTCCATCCACATGGCAAAGACAAAGGACTGGAAGGAGCTGATGCACAGGATGGCGAACAGGACCAGCACCGAGACCGGATAGGCGGCCCCGCTGATGGTCTCCTCCAGAATCTTCAAAAAGACCGGGATGTTGGCCAGGGTCAGGACAAAGGCCATGTTGTAGAGAATGAACAGGGGATGAAAGTCCCGGAAGAAGTACTTGAACCACAGCCGCTTGAAAAAAAGGCGCACCAAAAGCCAGCTGATGGTGAAGATGACCTTGCCCACGCGCATCTTGGACTTCTCGCCCACGTTGTAGACAGGCCGGATTTCCACTTCCCGGATGGTGCAGCAGGCCATGTTCAGTTTGACCAGCATGTCGTTGGGCATGCCGTAGCGCTTGTAGATGTCGTCCAGGCGGATGGAGCGCAGGGCCTTCAGGGAAATGGCCGTGTACCCGGTCTGGGTGTCGGACACCCGCCAGTAGCCCGAGGCGATCTTGGTCAAAAGCGACAGCACGGAATTGCCGACAAACCGCACCTTGGGGATGACCTCCCGGGCCGCGCGGTGAATGAGCCGGTTGCCCTTGACGTAGTCCACGCCCTCGGCAGCCACGGGCCGGCAGATGTCGGCCAGCTCGGCCGGGTCCATCTGGCCGTCCCCGGCCATGACCGCGGTGCAGTCGATGCCGTGGTCCTTGCACCACTTGTATCCCCGGGCAATGGCCGCGCCCACCCCGCCGTTGACCAGGTTGCGGATGCAGATGACGCGCTGGTTGACGGGATCGTCGTTTTGCACTTCGGACGGCAGAAACCGGCCCATCTCCTCGGCATCCAGGCGGTCGAGCACGCCCCCCGTGCGCCCCTCGGGGTCCTGGGACACCGGAGCCAGGGACACGGGGTGCGGCCCGGCCCCTTCCCGGCGCAGGTACTCGGTGACCACGGCCACGGTGCGGTCCCGGGAGGCGTCGTCCACCACCACGATGCGGTCCACGAAATCCGGCATGGTGCGCAGGACCGTCAGTATCTGGCGCTCTTCGTTATAAGCCGGAACAACCACGGCCACGGTCTTGTCGCAAAGCATGAACTACCCCAACTTTTCAAGGAAAAGCAGTATGTTGAGTCGAAATGGCAGGGTGTCGTGATTCCGACACTCCACTACTCCAAAGCCAACCGCCTGGCAACCCTGGAGAACCGACAGAACGGCCCGATCCGGCCGGCTAGGGCGTCCGATCTTCCAGTTGCCGGGCCGCAATGGGCCGCAGATGGCCCCGGATGTCCAGAAGCTGGGCCCGGCCGTCGATGCTCAGGCCGATCTCCAGCCTACGGTATTCCCGGATGTCGGGATCGACCTCCAGAAACAGCACATGGCAGGCGCCTGCCGACAGGTTGCGGATGTCGGCTGAGATGACGGAATAGTCATAGGGCGTATTGGTGCCAAAGGACGTACTGGTGCCGAACAGGTCGCACAGCCTGTACGGATAAGCCTTGTACAGAAAAATG
>CAZBER010000145.1:0-3819 GCA_964490985.1 uncultured Desulfovibrionaceae bacterium
GTCCGGGGCAGCGCCCCGGCCGCCGGAGGCATCTCCCGCAGCGCTCCGCCTTCTCTCCAGCTTACCTAGCTCAGCCCTTGCTTGGCCCAGTAGCGTTCCACGAAGTCTTCGGCCTCCTGACGGCTGGTGACGTCGCCGGCGATCTGGGCCTTGAGCAGGGCGTCGCGGATGATGCCCACGGCCGGGCCGGGTTTGAGGCCGATGCGTTGCATGATCTGGGCGCCGTTCAGGAGCGGTTCGAGCATTTCCTCGGGCGTCTCGGTCCGCTCCAGCATTTTCATGTTGTGGTTGAATTCCTTGTAGGTGCCGCTGACGGCCTTGATGTCGGACCGGGCCATTTCGATAAGGCGCGGGTACTGGTCCAGGGCCTTGAAGCGGCGGATGCCCCGGTCGGTGAGCATGAAATGGAAGCGCATGTGGTTGCGCACGAGGTTGCAGACAAGGTCGGTTTCCTCGGGCGGGAAGCCCAGGCGGGAGAGGATCTTGCGAGTGACGCGCGCGCCCACCTGGTGGTGCTGGTAGAAGGTCAGCTCGCCGCCGGCGTATTCGGCGGTGTGCAGCTTGCCCACGTCGTGGAACAGGCAGGCCAGGGTGCCGTACCAGTCATAGGGCAGTTCCTCGGGATAGTGGCGCATGACGGCCAGGGTCTGCTCGAACAGGGTATATTCGACGCCTTCCTCGGATTTCTGCTTGATGCGGGCCAGGGAGGCCACTTCGGGCAGAAACCAGTGGAGGACCATGGTGTCGTAGAGCAGTTCCACGAAGGTGGCCATGTTTTCGGCCTCGACCTTGCGCCATTCGTCCATGATGTCCTTGACGGACACATAGTCGAGGATGCGGCGCGAGGCGCGCAGGATGGCCATCCAGGTGTTGGCTTCCACGGGCATGTTGTAGTTGGCGGAAAAGCGCAGGGCGCGCACGGCCCGCAGATAATTCTGGCGGATGGATTCGTCGGGCAGTCCGACCAGGCGCACCTCGCCTTCGGAGAGGTCGGCGAAGCCGTCGTGGATGTCGGCCTCGTGGGGCAAGTAGGGACAGGCCAGATGGGCCGGGAGCACATCCTTGCCCTTAAGGCGCTTCAGCAGCCGGCTGGTCAGCCGGACCACGCAGTCCTCGGGATGGGAGGCGTCGGCAACGTCGGCCGGATGGAAATAGAACAGGGTATCGCCCTGGCGCGTCCGGGCAAAGGCACCGTTTTCGGACAGGGCTTCGGTGGCGGGAAAAAGCTTTTGCAGTTCGGCCAGGGGGGCGTCGGTGCACAGGTCGAGTTCCGGCGGACCGCCGGCCATGGCTTTTTCCTGGAGCGCGGCATTGACGACATAGGCGTCGTAGCCGTTGCGCATGATGGTCTTGCAGATGGCGGCGGCGTCCTTGAAGGGTTGCGCCATGAGATGAAACCTCCGAAGTCCGGCCGTTGCGGCCGGTGATCGGGTTATTGTCCGACCGAAGGGTCCAGGGCGTGGACGACCACGCCTCCCACCACGGTCAGGACGACGCGGCCGGTAAGGGCCTGGCCGAGAAGCGGCGTGTTCTTGCCTTTGGAACGCATGGTTTCCGGGGTGACGACCCAGGAATGTTCGGGATCGAAAAGCAGGAAGTCGGCCGGATCGCCCGGAGCGAACCGGTTGACCGGGAGTTTGAAGATTTCGGCCGGCCGCCAGGCGAAACGCTCCATGATGTCCTCGGGAGAAAGCCGGCCCTGGCGCACCAGCTCCCACAGGCTGGCCAAGGCCGTATCCAGGCCCGAAATGCCGTTTTTGGCTTCTTCGAAGGGCGTTTCCTTTTCGTGGGCGGCATGGGGGGCATGGTCCGTGGCCAGGATGTCGATCACGCCTTCCCGAAGGGCCGAAAGCAGGGCCAGGCGGTCGTCGTCGGTGCGCAGCGGCGGATTGACCTTGGCCATGGTGTCGTAGCCGAACAGGGCCGCCTCGGTCATGAGCAGGTAATGCGGGCAGGTTTCGGCCGTCACGGGCGCGCCGCGCTTCTTGGCCGCGGCAATGAGCTCCACGGACCGGCGGCAGCTGATATGGGCCAGATGCACCGGGGCATCCAGGTATTCGGCCAGCAGGATGTCGCGGGCCACCTGCAGGGCCTCGGCCGCGTCGGGCTGGCCGCGAAGGCCCAGGCGGGCGCTTGCGCCCCCTTCGTTGGCCCCGCTGCCCTTGGCCATGAACGGGTCCTCGCAATGGTCGATGACCGGAGCCAGATCGGCGGCGTATTCCAGGGCGTGGCGGAAGAGCTCGGTGTCGGCCACGGGTTCGCCGTCATTGGAAAAGGCCACGCATCCGGCTTCGAGCAGTTCGCCCATGGGGGCCAGCTCCTTGCCGGCAAGGCCCATGGTCAGCGCGCCCACCGGAAAAAGCCGGGGGCCGTGGGGCCAGGCCTGTCCGGCCCGGCGCAGCATCAGCCGGGTGATGGAGGCGTTGTCGTTGACCGGATCGGTATTGGCCATGCACAGGATGTTGGAAAATCCGCCTCCGGCCGCGGCGGCCAAGCCCGAGGCAATGTCTTCCTTCCACTCCTGGCCGGGCTCGCGCATGTGGGTATGGGCGTCGGTCAGGCCGGGCAAAAGCAGCAGGCCCTTGCCGTCAATGGCCTTGGCCTGGGCATAGGCGGCCTTGGGATCGTGGGGGACGAGCTCCAGGACGCGGCCGGCGGCGGCCAGGAGGTCCAGGCGGCCGTCCCGGCCGGGAACGCGGACGCCGCGGACCGCGAGATCAGGGGGCGTCACAATGTTTCCCCTTTGTCCTTGCGGGTGATGTGCAAATATAACAAGGCCATGCGCACGGCCACGCCCGAGGCCACCTGGTCGAGGATAAGCGAGTTCTCGGCATCGGCCAGGTCCGAGGCAATCTCCACGCCCCGGTTGATGGGGCCGGGATGGAGCACCTTGACGTCGGACGCGGCGTTTTTGAGCCGGTCCTTGGTCAGACAAAAGCGCCGGGCATACTCGCGCAGGTCGGGCAAAAGGCCGGCCTGCTGCCGCTCCAGTTGCAGCCGCAGGCACATGACCGCGTCGGCCCCTTCCAGGGCCGGCTCCAGTTCGTGGAAAACATCGGCTCCCAGGGCCGACGCGTCCCGGGGCAAGAGCGTGCGGGGAGCGCACAGCCGCACCCTGGCTCCGAGCATGGGCAGCAGGCGGCAGTTGGAACGGGCCACCCGGCTGTGGGCGATATCGCCCAGGATGACCACGGTCTTGCCGGCCACGTCGCCCCAGACCTCCAGCAAGGTATGCAGGTCGAGCAGGGCCTGGGTGGGATGGGCGTGCCAGCCGTCGCCGGCATTGATCACGGCGCAGGAAACCCGGCGGGCCACAAAGGCGGCCGCACCCGAGGCGCCGTGCCGGATGACGATGGCGTCCGGATTCATGGCCTGGAGCGTCAATACCGTGTCCTTGAGGGTCTCGCCCTTCTGCAAGGAGCTGCCGGACTTGGCCAGGCCGAAGGTGTCGGCCGACAGGCGCTTGCCCGCGATGTCAAACGAGGTCTTGGTGCGGGTGCTGGGCTCGGCGAAAAACAGCACCACGCTCTTGCCCTTGAGGGTGGGAACCTTCTTGACGGGACGGGCGTTTATCTCCCGAAAGGAGGCGGCGGTGCGCATGACCACGTCCACGTCTTCCCGGGAAAGCTGGGACACGTCGAGCAGGTCCTTATGAGGCCAATTCATGGAACATCCTCGGGCCGGAAATTTTGCCGCGCTCCCATGCGCGTAAGCCGATCAATATTTTCACATGCCCGTTGCGCCGTCAATGTAGCCGGAGAGCTGGGGCGCTGCCCGGTACAGGTCAGAGTAAAAGGTAACAGGTAGGGCAGAGATAAA
>CAZBER010000146.1:0-3744 GCA_964490985.1 uncultured Desulfovibrionaceae bacterium
ACCCCCTCCCGGACCCTCCCGATTAGGGGGGCGGTTTTGGCCCGGGCGTCAAAGCCCGCCCGGGCCAAAACCGCCCCCCAAATAGTGAGAATCCAGAAGAGACTAACGCCCTTCCGCCAGGTTTCTATTCTTGTATGCGCCGCAGGCGCTGGCCACCGTGGGGCCGGAATGGGGCCGGCGTGCTCGCCGGCTTTGCGGCGTGCGTCGTCCGCCCGCCACCCCCGTCCCGCCCGGCCAAGCGGTCCGGGGGTGCAGGGGGCTCAGCCCCATGCCGGGTCCAGGGCAGAGCCCTGGCCGCCGGAGGCATTCACCGCCGCACCCAGCAGCTCCTCTCCTTCCCCAGCAGCCTACGGTCCGTCCTGCGACCGTTCGCCGGGGCGCATGTCCGGGCTGGTGTAGAAGAATTCGATGCGCCGGTTGCGGGCCTTGTTTTCGGGCGAGGTGGGCGGCACCAGGGGTTGGCTGTCGGCCAGGCCCACGGCGCGCAGCCGGGTGGTGGGCACGCCGGTTTTTTCGGCCAGGTAGCGCACGGCCGCCGCGGCCCGGGCCGCGGATAGTTCCCATTTGGACGGGTAGGGGCCGGCGGGTTCCGAGTCGTCGGCGAATCCGCGCACGGTCAGGTTGATTTTGAAGTCCTGGAGGATCTTGGCCACGCCGGCCAGGGCCTTTTCGGCTTCCGGGGTGAGCTGGGCCGAGCCGGGTTTGAACATCACGGAGTTGTTGATCTGCAGGAGCACGCCCGAGGAGTCGTTGGTGATGCCGGAGTTGTGCTGGACGTTGGGGTCCGAGGTGATGAGCTGTTTGATGAGCAGGGCGATTTCGTACTTGAGCTTGTTTTCCTGGGACAGTTTGAATTCCGGGCTGCCCTTGATGGCGTCCTTGTTGATGAAGGTGGGCACCTTTTCCAGGTTTTTGACCTTTTCCTTGGATGGCACGTTCTTGTCCTGAAAGACCAGGGACAATTCGGTCTTGCGTTCGGGCTTGAGCGTGTTTAACAGCCACATCACCAGAAAGAATGCCATCATGGCCGTGACGAAGTCGGCGTAGGCCACCTTCCAGGAGCCGCCGTGGTGGCCGCCGTGGCCTTCGTCGGACTCGCGGTAGATGACGACGGTCTTGCCGTGGTCGCTATTTTTTGCCACGCAGCGCGCCCTCCATGTCTTCCATGCTCGGCCGCACGCCCTCGGGAATGGCCCGGCGGCCCATTTCCACGGACAGAAGCGGCGAGAACCCGGAGTTGAACGCGGCCAGGACCTCCTTGACCACGTGCAGCATGTGCTGCTGGGTCTTGGCCTGGTATTCCAGGTTGCTGGCCATGGGGCCGATCAGGCCGTAGCACAGCAGAATGCCCAAAAACGTGCCCACCAGGGCCGCGCCGATGCTGTGGCCGAGCACTTCGGGCGGCTCGTTGATCTTGGCCATGGTCAGGACCACGCCCAGGACCGCGGCCACGATGCCGAGGCCCGGCAGGGAGTCGGCCACCCGGGTCACGGCCGCGGGCGCGATCATGGCGTGGTGGTGCAGGGTGGCGATGTCCGTGCGCATGAGGTCGTCGAAGCGGTGGGCGTCGATGCCTTCGGAGAGCAGGCACTTGATGTTGTCGCAGATGAAAAAGGCCAGCTGCTTGTTTTTGGCCACGGCCGGATAGCGGTTGATGGTGGAGGACTGTTCGGGCTTGGAGACGTGGGGTTCCAGGGCCACGATGCCGTCGCGGCGGGCGATGTTGATGAGTTCGAACAGGAGGGTCAGCAGGTCCTGGTAGTCCGAGGGGCTGGGCTCCTTGGCGGTAAAGACGTGGAGCATGTGCTTGAACGTGCCCATGACCACGGATTTGGGCGCGGAAATGAGGAACGAGCCCAGGGCCGCGCCGCCGATGATCAGCAGCTCGATGGGCTGGATGAGCACGCCCATGTGGCCGCCTTCGAGCAGAAATCCGCCGAAGACGCAGCCCAAGACCACCACGATGCCGATGATGACGAACATGACTCACCGTACGGGCGCTCGAACGGGCCGCCCCAATAGCACCGGGAAAGGCGCAAGGCCTTTCCCGGTCGGGTTCAGAAGAAGAGCGCGCCGACGGCGGCCCCCTCAAGGGGTTTAGAGAAAACCGCCGCGCCGGGCAAGGGCCGTTTCCGGACCCTATTTATTGCCGCAGCACTTCTTGTATTTCTTGCCGCTGCCGCAGGGGCAGGGATCGTTGCGCCCCACCTTGGGGGCGCTGCGGCGCTTGGGTTCCTTTTTGGCGTCCTCGCCGGCGTCGCCGCCGCCGGAATACTGGAGGTTGGCGGTCTCGTCCTTGTGCTGGAATTCCTGCTCCCGCACTTCGCTGCGGATCTGCACCCGGCACAGGGCGCGCACGGCGGCGTCGCGGATGCTGTCGATGAGCTGGGAAAACAGCTGGAATCCCTCGCGCTTGTACTCCTGCTTGGGGTCTTTCTGGCCGTAGCCGCGAAGCCCGATGCCGTCGCGCAGGTGGTCCATGGACAGCAGGTGTTCCTTCCAGTGGCGATCCAGGGCGTCGAGAAGGAAGTAGCGGGCGATTTCCTTGTAGTGGTCGCCGGCGGCCGCGGCCAGGGTTTCCTGGCGCTCCTGGGCGGCGGTGCGCACGGCCTCTTTTTCCGACTCGTCGCCCGAGACGATTTCCGGCTTGAGGTCCAGCAGGTCCTCGATCTGGACCCGGGCCATCTCCAGGCTCTCCTCGTCGGGATTGCCCTTGGCCGCCTCCAGGGGGGCGAAGGTTTCGTCCACGATCTCGTCGATGTATTCCCGGACAAAGGCCTCGGGCTCGTCGGTCGCCATGAGTTCCCGGCGGCGCGAATAGATGACCTCGCGCTGCTGGTTCATGACGTTGTCGTATTCCAGGAGCTGCTTGCGGATTTCGAAGTTGTGGGCTTCCACGCGCTTCTGGGCGTTCTCGATGGCCTTGGACACCATGCGGTTCTCGATGGGCTCGCCGTCTTCCATGCCGAGCTTGTCCATGAGGCCCTTGAGGCGGTCCGAGCCGAAAAGGCGCATGAGGTCGTCGTCCAGGGCCAGGTAGAACCGCGAGGAGCCGGGGTCGCCCTGGCGGCCGGAACGGCCCCGCAACTGGTTGTCGATGCGCCGGGACTCGTGGCGCTCGGTGCCGAGGATGTGCAGGCCGCCCAGGTCCACCACGCCTTCGCCGAGCACGATGTCCGTGCCGCGGCCGGCCATGTTGGTGGCGATGGTCACCCGGCTCTTCTGGCCGGCCAGGGCCACGATCTCGGCTTCCTTCTCGTGCTGCTTGGCATTCAGGACATCATGGGGCACGCCGGATTTTTGCAGCATGGCCGAGAGCAGCTCGGACTTTTCGATGGACACCGTACCCACCAGCACGGGCTGGCCCTTCTTGTACAGGTCCTTGACGTCGGCGGCGATGGCCTCGAACTTTTCCCGCTGGGTCTTGTACACCAGGTCCGGGAAATCCTTGCGGATCATGGGCCGGTGGGTGGGGATGGAGATGACTTCCAGATCGTAGATTTCCCGGAATTCCACGGCCTCGGTGTCGGCCGTGCCGGTCATGCCGGCCAGCTTTTCGTACATGCGGAAGTAGTTCTGGAAGGTGATGGTGGCCAGCGTCTGGTTCTCGGCCTCCACCTGGACCCCTTCCTTGGCCTCCAGGGCCTGGTGCAGGCCGTCGGAGTAGCGCCGGCCGGGCATGAGGCGGCCGGTGAACTCGTCCACGATGACCACCTGACCGTCCTTGACCACGTAGTCCACGTC
>CAZBER010000147.1:0-3565 GCA_964490985.1 uncultured Desulfovibrionaceae bacterium
GGTCTGGGGCAGCGCCCCAGCATCCAGGGCAGAGCCCTGGCCGCCGGAGGCATTCACCGCAGCCCCAGTCTTCTCTTGACGCCGACATGATAACCGGGTAGCCAAAAACAAAGTGTTGGAGGAGACCTCGCCATGATTGCCACGAACCGTTGCATGCTAGCCGATTCCTCGTTGTCGTGCGCGGTCGTAGTAGGCGTCGCCAGAGCGGCGCCTTAGCGGGGAATCATACATTTCGTTCGTTCAAGCCCCCGCCGGCGCGCCGGCGGGGGCTTTTTGCGTTTTTCCGCCGACGCGTCCGGGGCAGCAAAAAGGGAGGCTGTCATGCCCAAAGCCATCGGCGCTCAGATCATTGCCGCCTGCCTTGTCCGCCAGGGCATTACCACTGTGGCCGGCATTCCCGGCGGGGCCAATCTGCCGCTGTTCGACGCCCTGGCCGAAACGCCCATCCGCACGGTCCTGGCCCGTCACGAGCAGGGCGCGGGGTTTATCGCCCAGGGCATGGCCCGGGTCACGGGCCTGCCCCAGGTCTGCCTGGCCACGTCCGGTCCCGGGGCCATGAATCTTTTGACCGCCATTGCCGACGCCAAGGCCGATTCCGTGCCATTGGTCTGCCTGACGGGCCAGGTGCCCCGGGGATTGCTCGGCACGGACGCCTTCCAGGAGGTCGATGTCTATGGCCTGACCATTCCCATCGCCAAGCACAACGTCCTGGTGCGGCGGGCAACGGACCTGTTGCGGATCATTCCCGAGGCCTTTCGCATCGCGGCCAGCGGCCGACCCGGGCCGGTGGTCATTGATGTGCCGCGCGACGTGCAGACCGAGATGGTGGAATTTGCGGCCTGGCCCGAGCCGGGCCGGGCCGAGCCGTCGTCTGCCCCGGACCCGGCCGGTCTGGCCCGGGCGGCGGCGCTTTTGGCCACGGCCGAGCGCCCGCTGCTCTATTGCGGCGGCGGGGCGGCCCGGGCCTCGGCCACGGATGCCGTGGTGGCCCTGGCCGAGGCCCTGGACGCGCCCGTGGTGACCACGCTCATGGCCCTGGGGCTCTTGCCGCCCGGGCATCCGCGCCATCTGGGCATGCTCGGCATGCACGGCTCGCCCGCCGCCAACCGGGCCATGGCCGAGTGCGACCTGCTCGTGGCCGTGGGGGCCCGGTTCGACGACCGGGCCACGGGCGACGCCAAGCGGTTTTGTCCGGCCGCGTCCGTGGTGCACATCGACATCGACCCAACCGAACACCACAAAAACCGAAGAGCTCATGTGGCCCTGGCCGGGGATGCCGGCCGGGTGCTGGAGGCCCTGGCCCCCCTGGTTCCGGTGCGGCCCCGGCCGGCCTGGGCCAACCGGATTGCCATTCTTGCTCGGGAACACGGCCTGCGCCTGCCGGGCCTGGACGATCCGGCCAGTCCTTACGGCGTGTTGGCCGAAGCGGCGCGCCTGGCCGGTCCGGAGGCCATTGTGGCCACGGACGTGGGCCAGAATCAGATGCGCGCGGCCCAGGCCTGGCCCTGCCGCCGGCCCGGGCGGTTTCTCACGTCCGGGGGCCTGGGCACCATGGGCTTCGGCCTGCCGGCGGCCATCGGCGCGGCCCTGGCCGAGCCCGGCACGCCTGTTGTCTGCGTCACGGGTGACGGCGGCCTGCTCATGAATGTCCAGGAGCTGGCCACGGCCGTGGAGTTGGGCCTGCCGGTCAAGGTGCTGCTCATGGACAACGGCGTGTTGGGGCTTGTGCGCCAGCAGCAGGCCTTTTTTTGCAATGGCCGGTTTGCGGCCTCGACCTTCGCGGCTCGGCCGGATTTCGCGGCCCTGGCCGCCGCTTTCGGCCTGGCCGCCGTGGATTTGGAGCATTCCCGCGATCCGGGCGGAGCCCTGGCCGCGGCCTTGGCCGCCCCGGGGCCGGCTCTGGTCCGGGCTCCCGTGGACCCGGACGCTTATGTGTATCCCATGGTGCCGCCTGGAGCGGCCAACACCGAAATGATTCTGGAGGGACGACATGCGCACGCCAATGAGTGAAGCGAGCAAACGGATGGATCGGCCGGGTCGGGCCGTGCTGGAACTGGCCGCGGCCGACTGCATGGGCGCCATGCGGCACGTGGCCGCGCTCCTGTCCCGGCGGGCCTATCCGCTGTTGGCCCTGGCCTGTCTGGCCGAAGGCGACGGTGCCGGCCGGCTGCTGGTGGCCGTGGCCGACGACGGCCGTCTGGAGAGGCTTTTGGCCCAGGCCGCCGGCCTGCCCGAGGTGCTTTCGGCCAGGCTTGGCGATCCGGCCGCGCCAGAGATGGCCCCGCTTTTGGGCGAGGCGGTTTCCGCGTAAGCGGGTGGACGGCCGGCCCGGCCTTGGGGTATTGCGCCTTTGGGCGGCCAGGGCCGCCTGGAGGAACGCAGTGGAAAACGGGCGGCTCGTTTTGTTTTTGCCGGCCGAGCGGGAATCTCTGGAGACCGTGAAGCGGCAGGCTGCGCTGATCGCGCAGTGCCCGGCGGCCGAAGTCCTGGCCCACCTGCCCATGGGCGTGGTGGTGATGAACCCGGCCCGCCAGATCGTGTACGCCAATGACCGGTTTCGGGAACTGACCGAAAGCGGCACGCGGGACGTGCTGGGCCAGCGCCTGGGCGAGGCGCTTTCCTGCCTGGGGTCCGAGCTGTCGCCCGGGGGCTGCGGCACGTCCGAGATGTGTCGCTCCTGCGGCGCGGCCAAGGCTTCCTTTTTCTCCCGGTCCGGCCAGGATACGGCGGTCGGCGAGTGCAGCATCAGCCGTCGCGGCGACCGCCTGACCAGCCTGGATTTTCATATCTGGATGTGGACCATGCCCGTGGACGGGGAGATGTTCCATGCGGCCGTCCTGTCCGACACCCGGGCCGAAAAACGCCTGGCCCTGATGGAGCGCATCTTCTACCACGACATCCTCAACCTGGTGTCCGGCATGCAGGGCCTGTGCGAGCTCATGCGCGAGGAGGAGGAAGGGCAGCGCAACGCCGAACTCGACCTGCTCCTGTTCGCCGTGGACCGGATCACGGACCTGATCCATTCCCAGCGGGACTTCACCCAGGCCGAGCGGGGCGAGTACGAGGTCATGGCCGTCAAGATGGGGACCGTGTCGCTGCTCTCCGACATCGCGGCGCTCATGCGCCGGGATGCCTCCTGCCGGGGCAAAACCTTGGTCATGGCTCCGGATGTGGCGGACGTCTTTTTCCAGTCCGACCGCAAGCTCGTCGCGCGCATCCTGGTCAATATGCTCAAAAACGCCCTGGAAGCCACGCCGCTTGGCGGCGAGGTGGTCACGGGCTGCCGTCAGGACGGGGAGTACGTGCGCTTTTGGGTCCGAAATCCCGGCCAGGTGCCCGAGGAAGCCCGGGGCCAGATCTTTCGCCGGGCCTTTTCCACCAAGGGCAAGGGCCGGGGCCTGGGCACCTACGGCATGAAGCTTTTTGCCGAGAACTACCTGGGCGGCGAGGTGGGCTTCACCACGGACGCGGCCTCGGGAACCGAATTCTTCGTGCGCCTGCCTCGCGGCGCATAATACCGGGGCTCCGCCCCGGACCCGGCTGGGGCGCTGCCCCAGACCCTGCC
>CAZBER010000148.1:0-3476 GCA_964490985.1 uncultured Desulfovibrionaceae bacterium
GGGCAGAGCCCTGGCAGGGTCTGGGGCGGAGCCCCAGCATCCGGGGCAGCGCCCCGGCCGCTGGAGGCATCCCCCGCCCTCGCCCTGCCGCCCCGCCGGCCTACCCTCGCGCCTTGGGCCGGCAGGCGGCTTGGCAGCAGCCGTTGGCCAGGAACTCGCTGTAGGCGAACAGGATGCGGCGTTCGCGGGCCAGGGCGTCCTCTGTCAGGTCGGGGCGGGGGACGTCGCAGGCGGCCAGGGTTTGCCAATCCGGGATGGCCCGCATGCCCCGGCCCAGTTCCCGGCCGGTGGCGGTTTCCAGGAGCACGGCGTCGCGGGTGTCGGTGATCAGCACCAGGGGCACGACGCCGTGCTGGTAGATGCGGGCGGCGGCCAGGGCTTCGCGGATGTAGGACCCGGGTTCGCCCGAGCAGAAGATGACGAAGAGCAGGGGCCGGTCCTGGTCGTCCCGGGCCAGCAGGTCGATCATGCGGATGTAGTCCTGGCCGTCGATGGGGAAGCAGACGCCGACCTTGGGCGTCAGCCGGTCCTTGGGATAGCCTTTTTCCTCCACCAGGAGCCGGGCCAGGGCCTGGCGAAATTCCTCGTAGGAGGTTTCCGTCAGTTCCTCGCCGGTCAGGTAGTCGCGGATGACGTTGCCCATGGATTCCTCGTGCATGGGGCACTCCTTGGTTGGGGGCAGGGTTGCCCAATCGCCGGGCGCGGTCAAGGGGCGGTCCGGCCGGGGCGTCCCCTCGACGCCAGGGGATTTCTTATGTAGATACGGCCATTCACCAAAGCGCCGGGGGTGGCATGGAAGACGGCAGACTCAACGACAGGCTGGCCAGCCTCAAGGAACACCTGCAACAGGAAAACCCGCTGCTCGTGGATGCGGTGGAGAGCTTCAAGAAGCTCGACCGGGTCTGCCGGGGCCTGGGGCTTCTGGCTTCGGACCAGTCCACCATTTCCCAGATCGCCTGGTGGCCGCTCATTTCCATATTGGGGCCGTTCAGTGCCGGCAAATCCACCTTCATCAACAACTATCTGGACAACCCGGTGCAGCAGACCGGCTCTCATGCCGTGGACGACAAGTTCACGGTCATCTGCTACAACGCCGCCGGCGAATCCCGGGTGCTGCCCGGCACGGCGCTCAATGCCGACCTGCGCTTTCCGTTTTACAAGATGAGCGAGGAGCTGGAGAAGGTGGAGCCGGGCGAAGGCGGGCGCATCGACTCCTACATCCGCCTCAAGACCTGCCCCAGCGAAAAGTTGCGGGGGCTGATCCTCATCGATTCGCCGGGCTTCGACGCCGACGCCCAGCGCACGTCCACGCTGCGCATCACGGATTACATCATGGACCTGTCGGACCTGGTGCTGGTGCTTTTCGACGCCCGCCGGCCCGAGCCCGGGGCCATGCGCGACACCCTGACCCATCTGGTGGCCGCCACCATCAACCGCCGGGACTCCAACAAGTTCATTTATATCTTAAA
The DNA here is from genome assembly GCA_964490985.1 of uncultured Desulfovibrionaceae bacterium. GTDB lineage: Bacteria > Desulfobacterota > Desulfovibrionia > Desulfovibrionales > Desulfovibrionaceae > Solidesulfovibrio. Next base: position 1,470 of record CAZBER010000148.1, read on the forward strand.
TCAGATGGATATTGCCGCCCGGGAGGACAATCCGGAAGAGGTGGTGGGAGCCTGGCAGCGGGCCTTGGCCCAGCAGGGGCTGACGGCCGGCAAGTTCCACCGCATCTATTCGCCCTCGGCGGCCATGCCCATTCCCGACGACGCGTTGCGCCACCGGTTCGAGGCCAAGCGCGACGCGGATCTGGCCGAAATCCATGGCCGCATGGACCAGGTGCGGGTGGAGCGGGCGTACCGCATCGTGGGCGACCTGGAAAAGCTGGCCCGGGAGGTCGAGGACCTGCGCGTGCCGGAAATCCGCGACATGCTCAAGCGCTGGCGCACGGGCGTGCTGCGGCGCGACGGCTTCCTGTTCGGGGCCGTGGCCCTGGCCTGCCTGGCGGCCTACATCGCCACGGGGCATCCCTTTACCAACGGCGTTGTGCCCGAGTGGCTGTCCTGGGTCTTTGACGCGTCCTGGCGCTGGATTCCCTTCCTGGTCCTGGTGGCCGGCGGCTGCGGCTGGCTGCACTACCTGGCCCGCAAATGGGCGGCCGGGGCAGTGATCCGGCAAGTCGAAAAAAGCCACGCCCACGGCCCCACGCGCGAGGGAATCTTGCGGGCGTTCGCCAAGAACACGGCCTTTTGGCGCTCCATCTTCTTCGTGGACCCGGCCGGCTGGGGCACGCGCGCCCGGCGCCTGCTCGGATCGGTCATCGCGGACAGCGAGCGCTACATCCAGTCGCTTAACGACCGCTACGCCCACCCGTCAGGCTTCCCGCAGCCGACCTGTAGAGAATAGCACCCGAAGCGGCTTGCCGCCCGCACCCCTTTTGCGCCCAATCCGAAACATCCCAACGGACGTATATTCGTATGAATCCCGCCTGCAAGGACATCACCTCGTTTCTGGTCATGGACATCCTGGAACGCGCCCACGCCATCGAGGCCGCGGGCCACCGGGTCATCCACCTGGAAATCGGCGAGCCGGACTTCGACACCCCGGAGTGCGTCAAAGAGGCCGCCCAAAAGGCCGTGGCCGAGGGCAAGACCCACTACACCCACAGCCTGGGCATCCCGGAGCTGCGCCAGGCCATCTGCGACCTCTACGGCCGGGAATACGGCGTTACCGTCACGCCCAACCGCATCCTGGTCACCGGCGGCACTTCCCCGGCCATGCTCCTGGCCTTCGGCGTCCTGGCCCAGCCCGGCCACCACATCCTGCTCACCGACCCGGCCTATGCCTGCTACCCCAACTTCCTGCGCTTCACTGGCCTGTACCCGCATTACGTACCCGTGGCCGAGGAAGACGGCTTCCAGTTCACCGCCGCAGCCATCACGGAAAACGTCGGCGAACTCACGGCCGGCATCCTGCTCAATTCCCCGGCCAACCCCACCGGCACCCTCATTTCCCCGCAAGCCCTGGAAGCCGCCTGCGCCACGGGCGTGCCGGTCATCTCCGATGAAATCTACCACGGCCTGACCTACGCCGGCCCGGCCCGCAGCGCCCTGGAATTCGCCGACGACGCCCTGGTCCTCAACGGCTTTTCCAAACGCTTCGCCATGACCGGCCTGCGCCTGGGCTACTTGATCGCCCCGCCGGCCATGATGGGGCTGCTCCAAAAGCTCCAGCAAAACCTCTTTATCTGCGCCTCGTCCGTGTCCCAATGGGCCGGCCTGGCCGCCCTCTCCGCCGACGGGCTGGCCGCGGCCGAGGCCATGCGCCAAACCTACGACACCCGGCGCAAGGCCCTGCTGGCCGGGCTGACCCGCCTGGGCCTGGCCCCGCGCACCGAACCCACCGGAGCCTTCTACGTGTTCGTGCGGGCCGACCATTTGCACGAAAACTCCCTGGCCCTGGCCTACGATATCCTGGAAAAAGTCCACCTGGGCGTGACCCCGGGCATCGACTTCGGCCCGGGCGGCGAAGGCCACCTGCGCTTCTCCTACGCCAACTCCCTGGAAAATATCGAAGAAGGCCTGGCTAGGTTGGAGCGGTATATTAGCACGTACTGCGGATAATGCCTCCGGCGG
>CAZBER010000149.1:0-3336 GCA_964490985.1 uncultured Desulfovibrionaceae bacterium
GGGGCCTCGCTCCCCGGCGGGTCCAGGGCAGAGCCCTGGCCGCCGGAGGCATCTTTATCCCCCGCAACCTACGCCACTACAGGCAGACCGAGGCGACGCCAGGCGGTCATGCCGCCGGCCACGGCGCGCACCTGGCAGCCTTTGGCGGCCAGGGCGCTGCCGCTGATGTTGGAGCGGTAGCCCGAGCCGCAGATCACGGCCACCGGGTCTTTGAAGCAGAGGTTCATGCCGCTGGCCAGGGTTTCGGCAAAGGGGTGGTGGGAGGCGGCTGCGATGTGGCCGGCTTCCCATTCGCCGGGCGTGCGCACGTCCAGGAGGACCGGTGGGTTTGGCCTGGCCAGGGCCGCGGCCAGTTCGTGCACGGACATCTGGCCCAGGGAGTCGATGGGCCGGCCGCTGCGGATCCAGGCGGCCATGCCGCCGGCCAGGTAGCCCAGGATATTGTCGTAGCCGATGCGGTGCAACTCCACAGTCATGTCCATGAACTGCTGGCGATCCGTGGCCACGATGAGGATGTTGGCGTCCGGCTCCACGGACATGCCCACCCAGTTGGCCAGTTGTTTTTCGAAGCCGATGTTGAGGCTGCCCGGGATATGGGCCCCGCCGAAGGCGCTGGCGTCCCGGGTGTCGATGACCACAGCCTTGGGTTCGGACATGAGCGTTTCGAAGCCTTCGGGTGAAATCTCCCGGTAGCGGGGGCAGCGTTCCAGAAGCGGCGCGCCCTGGCGGTTGATTTCGGGAATGCGGTCAAAGCTTTTGGGCCGGTCCGGGAGCCGGGCCAGCACGGCCTCCTTGAAGGCTTCGAAGGACGGCAGGCCGAGCATTTTGTTGGCCCGTCGCTCGTAGCCCAGGGTGGTGACGCCCTTGTCGCTCATGGTGCGGCCGCACAGCGACCCCTGGCCGTGGCCCGGGTAGACTTCGAGGTCCGGGGGCAGGCGGCCGAATTTCACGTACAGGCTGTCGTAGAGGTTTTGGACCTGGAGTTGCAGGATCTGCTCGCCGGGCAGGTCCGGCCGGCCGATGTCGCCGACAAAGAGCACGTCGCCGGTCAGGAGCAGGGCCGGCGTTTCGCAGCGGTCCAGGTCGCTGACCAGCAGGGACAGGGAATTGGGGGTATGGCCGGGGGTGTGCAGCGCTTCCAGGCGGACCGCGCCCATGGTCAGGATTTCGCCGTCGGCCAGGGCCTTGTGGGGATATTCCACGCCGGCTCCGGGGTGGATGTAGACGGCGGCCCCGGTGGCCGCGACCAGTTCCATGGCGCCGCTGACGTGGTCGGCGTGGAGGTGGGTCTCGATGACATGGGCCAGGCGCAGGCCTTCTTCCCGGGCAATCTCCAGGTAGTCGGCGATGTCGCGCTTGGGGTCCACCACCACGGCTTCGCCGGCCTGGGGGGAGCCGATGACATAGGAATAGCAGCCCAGCCCAGGTGTCAGTATCTGTTTGAAATACATGCATTCCTCCTTGGTGAAAGCGGCCCGGGTCAGCGATAGGCGATCCGGTACAGGACCCCGGCCCGGTCGTCGCTGACCAAAAGCGCGCCGTCGGGCATGACCAGGACGTCCACGGGCCGGCCCCAGGCGGAGCTGCCCTGGAGCCAGCCCGTGGCGAACGCCTCGTAGCGGGCCGTGCCGTCGGCAGCCGGCGCAGCCATGGTGATGCGGTAGCCCACCGGGGTGGAGCGGTTCCAGGAACCGTGCTCGGCAATGAAGATGCGGCCCCGGTACGGTTCCGGGAACATCGTTCCGGTATAGAATTTCATGCCCAGGGCGGCCACGTGGGCCGGGAGCTTGGCGGCGGCCGGGGCATAGGCGGCGCAGTCCTTGCCCTGGCCGAACTCGGGATCCGGCACGCCGGCGTGGCAGAAGGGAAAGCCGAAGTCCAGGCCCGGCTGGGGCGCACGGTGCAGGCTGTCCGGCGGGGTGTCGTCGCCCATCCAGTCCCGGCCGTTGTTGGTGAACCACAAGACCCCGGTGCCGGGCTGCCAGTCGAAGCCCACGGTGTTGCGGATGCCCCGGGCAAAGACCTGGCGCTCGCCTGTGGCCAGGTTCAGGCGCAGGATGGAGGCATAGGGCTCCTCGCGCCGGCAGATGTTGCACGGCGCGCCCACGGGCACGTAGAGCCAGCCGTCCGGGCCGAAGGCGATGTATTTCCAGCCGTGGTGGGTATCGTTGGGAAAGTCCGAGGCAGCGGTTTCGGGCGCACCCGGATGGTCGAGGCGGTTTTCGATGTCGCGGAAGCGCAATATGCGGCTTATCTCGGCCACGTAGAGGTCGCCGTCCCGGAAGGCCACGCCGTTTGGCTGGCGCAGCCCCGAGGCGATGACCCGGACCGAGCGTTTCCGGCCGTCGTCGGTGACGGCATACACCTTGCCTTCCTCCCGGGTGCCGACAAAGACCGTGCCGCGCGCGCCGAGAGCCAGGGAACGGGCTCCGGGCACGGTGGCGTAGGTCTCGATGTGAAATCCGTCCGGAAGCTTGATGTCGGCCAGGCGGGTTTTGGCGCAAAGAGGCGGCGCGAGTCCGGTCAGGGACAGGCCCAGCACCAGGGAGACGAGGCTGAAAAGCCGGTAGGGGCGGGTAAAAACGGAGGAAACGGCGTCCATGGCGGCTCCTGGCAAAACGGGATTTTTTGGTTCCTGCCAGGGTAGCAGAGTGTGGACGCCGCGCAAGGAAAAAGGCGGACTTTCGGAGCCGGCGGGAGCGGAAATAAAAGGGCCGGGAGACGGCTCCCGGCCCTCGATGCGGTCAAGTAGGGGAAGGTTAGAACTCCCGGGCCACGTCCTGGGCGAATTCGTCGATCCAGTAGATGCGGTCGGCCCGGCATTGCAGGTCCGTGGAAACGCCGTTTTTGAAAACCAGGAGCTCGAAGCGCTTGTTTTTTTCCGTGATGAACTCGATGGCGTCCAGCAGGTCGCTGTCGCCCGAGGACAGGATCAGGGTATCGTAGTTGTCGATGTGGGTCAGGGCCAGGGTGGCCAGGCCCACGTCCACGCCTTTTTGCTGTTCGCGGCTTAAGCGGTGGGTGCGGTCGTTGGGGCAGGAGATCGGGACCTTGCGCCGGCACTGTTCGCAATAGAGGTCGCTTATTTCGCTTGTGCGCAATTCGTAGAGCTTGGTGATGATTTTCGGCCCCAGGGGCGGGGCGCTGCGCATCCAGTTGTAGAAGGCGATCTGGGAATCCGGCGTGGGCGAGGGAACGGAATTGAGGTAATAGGCTCTCCAGAGGGGTTCTTCTTTTTCCAATCTGTTTCGAAGTTTGACATAGTCGATGCTGTAGTCCCGGCTGTAAATGGATTGTCCTCGGTACATGTAGCCGGCATCAATAAGCCACAGTCTG
>CAZBER010000150.1:0-2305 GCA_964490985.1 uncultured Desulfovibrionaceae bacterium
AATAGCCCAGCATGCGCTTGAGGTCGCGCTGGACCAGGGCGGCCAGGTTGCCGGCAGTCATGGACACGGCCCCCAGGATGGCCAGAATGGTGGTCACCTCCATGCCCGGGGCGAAAAACGCGGCCAGGCGCACCAGCACCACCACGGCCCCGAGCTTGGGGATGGTGGCCACATAGGACGCGGTCTCGTTTTTGGTCCCCTGGTACACGTCCGGGCACCAGAAGTGGAACGGGAACAAGGCCAATTTGTAGAAAAACCCGGCCAGAAAGAGCGTTATGCCCACCACGGCCAGGGGAGACGCGGCAAAGCTCCAGTCCGTCCCGGCCAAGGCATAGAGGTACGTGGTGTGCTTGGCGGCCATGACGTAGGACAGGCCGAACAGGGCCAGGGCCGTGACGGCCGCGCCGAACAGGATGTACTTGATGCCGGCCTCGGCGGCCCGGCGGTCCTGGCCGCGCAGCGGGATCAGCGCGTAGAGGCTGTAGGAGGAGAGCTCCAGGGCCAGGTACATGGTGACCAGCTCCACGCACGAAGCCAGAAGCATGAGCCCCCAGGCGGACAGGCCCAGGAGCATGAAGTAATCCGGGCCATTGTCCTTGGTCTCGGGAGCCTCGGGCTTGCCGGCGGATATGCCCACCACCACGGCAAAGCCAAAGCTGATGACCAGCTTGAAGAACTGGGACAAGCCGTCCAGCTTATAGACGCCGTAGAGGATTTCCCCGCGCGCGGGCAGGCCCAGGAAAGCCACCAGCACGCCCAAGGCGGCGGCCAGGGGCAGCCAGGTCATGAAGGTCTTCTTGCCGCCGCTTATGCTGGCGACAAAGAGCGCACAGATGAGTCCCAGAAGCCACAGTTCGGGCAAAAGCATGGTGGTCATGGACGTTCCTCGCGGGTGGAATCCGAGGCCGTGGCCACGGTCAGGGAGGCAGGCAGTTTCAGGCGCTCGGCCAGGGACATCCCCTGTTTAAGGCCCATGGCCTGATTTTTGGCCTGCATGGCGGCCAAGGTGCGCTCGATGGACGGTTCGATGGTCTTGATGGCCAGGGCCGGAGCCAGGCCCAGATAGAGGACCAGGATGGCCAGGGGGGCCAGAGCCAGCCATTCCCGACCGCCGAGATCCTGCCAGGTCGGCTTCCAGGAGGTGGGCGCGCCCCAGGTCACGCGCTGCAAAAGGCGCAGCATGTAGGCCGCGGCCAGCATGGCCCCGGGCACGGCGGCAAAACCGATCCAGGGGTTGCTCTTAAAGGCGCCGACCAGGACCAGGATTTCGCCGATGAAGCTGTTGGTGCCCGGGAAGGCCAGGGACGAGAAGGAGAACAGGCCCAGGAGGAACATGAAGGCCGGCATGTGTTTGCCCAGGCCCTGGTTGTCCGCGATCTCCCGACTGTGGCTGCGCTCGTAGATCAGGCCGATCATCATGAAGAGCGCGCCCGTGGTGATGCCGTGATTGAGCATCTGGAGGATGGCCCCGGACACGCCGCTGACGCTCAAGAGGAAAATGCCCAGGGTGACAAAGCCCATATGGCCGACCGAGGAGTAGGCCACGAGCTTTTTGATGTCCGACTGGCCCAGGGCAATCATGCCGCCGTAGAGGATGGAGGCGATGGAGATGGCGATCATGACCGGGGCGGCCGTGACCGAGGCGGCCGGAGTCAGGGGCAGGCAGAAACGCAGGAAGCCGTAGGTGCCCATTTTGAGCAAAATGGCGGCCAGGAGCACGCTGCCGGCGGACGGGGCCTCGACGTGGGCCGCAGGCAGCCAGGTGTGGAAGGGGAACATGGGCACCTTGATGGCAAAGGCCAGGGCCATGGCCAGAAAGGCCCACAACTGGAAGCGGAAGGAATAGCTCTTTTCCATGAGCTCAGGGATGGAAAACGAGCCGCCGACCTGGCGGAAGGCCACAATGGCGGCCAGAAGCAATGTGGAGCCGGCCAGGGTGTAGAGGAAGAACTTGATGGAGGCATAGCGCCGCCGAGGGCCGCCCCAGACCGCGATGAGCAGGTACATGGGGACGAGCATGGCCTCCCAGAAGATATAGAAGAGCACGAAATCCAGGGCCGCGAACACGCCGATGCAGGCCGCGGTCATGAGCAGCAGGCAGAAATGGAATTCCTTGACCCGCTTGCTGATGTACGTCCAGGACCCGAGCACGCAAAGCGGCAGCATGAGGGCGGTCAAAAGGATCATGTAGAGGCTCAAGCCGTCCACGCCCATGAAGTAGGACATGCCCAGGGCCGGCAGCCAGTCGGCCTTTTCCACGAACTGGAAGGCCAATGCGGAGACCATCTGGCTGGAGTGGCGGTCT
>CAZBER010000150.1:2315-3302 GCA_964490985.1 uncultured Desulfovibrionaceae bacterium
CTACGGCCGGCCGGAGTGCACGGTCCTCAACTACTGGAAGGCCGGGCCGGCCGGGTCATAGGCAAAAAGCGGCAGGGCCAGCAGACACTCCAGCAAGCCCACGACCAAGGTGACGGCGCGCACCACGGCCTCCTGGCGCACAAACAGGAGGGCCACGGCCGCCGCCAGGGGCAAGGCGACGAGCGTCGTCACGACGGGGTATCCGAATTGCGTCATCATGTATTGCTCCATTGGCGCACGGTGGCGGCCGTTCTTATCTGCCGAGCCAAACGACCACGAAGACCGCGAGCCCCACCACCACCACGGCGGCGGCCAAATAATCCTGCAACCGGCCGGTCTGGGTGCGGGCCACGGCCGTGCCGCCGACCTCCCGCACGCCCTTGGCCGAGCCGTCCAAAATCCCGTCAATGACCGCGCCGTCAAAGCGGCTGGTGCCGCGCCCGGCTTCGATCAGGGCCTTGAGGCCGATTTTTTCATAGACGTCGGTCCAGACATTATCCACAGCCGCGGCCGGAAAGCTCACCAGCTTGAGGAACCACTTGCCCACCAGGCGGTAGATGTAGTCGAAATCCAGGTTGCGGCTGGGGTGCGGGGCTATGATGCTGCGCATGAGGTAGAAGGCCAGGCCGGTAAAGCCCAGAAGCAGGCAGGCCTGGAGTACGTGCCAGGGCGTGTACGGCTGGTAATCCGTGGGAAACGGCAGCAGGGAATACAGGGTCTGGGGGAAAAGGCCGATGCCCAGGCAAAGGAGCGACGAGATGCCCATGCCCAGGTACATGTTCCAGGGAATGGGTTTGAGGGGCATGTCGTTTTTGGGCTTGGACCAGAAGGCGAAGTACGGAAGCTTGATGCCGACGGAAAGGAAGGTGCCCACGGCGGCCACTTCCATACCCAGGGCCAGCCAGGTGTGGTGGGCTTCGGCCGCGCCGGCAATGGTCATGGTCTTGGACACGAAGCCGTTGAAAAGCGGCATGCCCGAGATGGACA
>CAZBER010000151.1:0-3273 GCA_964490985.1 uncultured Desulfovibrionaceae bacterium
CTCAAATTTCGCCTTGCCCATGTCGTCCCCCTGGAACTTTCCGCGCTAGCGGGTCTTCGTTATTTCGCCGTCGCCCAACCGGTTCCGGGCGCTATTTCTTTTTCATGATCTCTTCAGCCAAGCTGGTCGGGACCTTCTCGTAGTGATCGAACTGCATGGTGAAGGTGGCCCGGCCCTGGGACCTGGAACGCAGGTCCGTGGCATAGCCGAACATGGACGAAAGCGGCACGTGGGCGGTGATGATCTGGGCCCCGGCCCGGGAATCCATCTTGGCGATGCGGCCGCGACGGCCGTTTAGGTCGCCCATGACGTCGCCCATGTATTCTTCGGGCGTGACCACTTCCACGGCCATAATCGGCTCAAGCAGGACCGGCGCGGCCTTATGCACGGCTTCCTTGAAGCACTGGGAGGCGCAGATGAAAAACGCCTGCTCCGAGGAGTCCACTTCGTGGTAGGAGCCGAAGACCAGCTTGGCCCGGATGTCCACCAGGGGGTAGCCGGCCATGACGCCGCCCTTCATGGCGTTCTGGATGCCTTTGTCAACAGCCGGGATATATTCCTTGGGAATGACGCCGCCCACGATCTCGTTGACGAATTCGTAGCCGCCGTCTTCCTTGGGTTCGATTTCCAGCACCACGTGGCCGTACTGGCCCCGGCCGCCGGTCTGCTTGACGTAGCGCAGATCGTTTTTGATCGCCTTGGTGATGGTCTCGCGGTAGGCCACCTGGGGCGCGCCCACATTGGCGTTGACGCCGAACTCGCGCATGAGGCGGTCGACAATGATTTCCAGATGCAGCTCGCCCATGCCCGCGATCAGGGTCTGGCCGGATTCCTCGTCGGACTTGACGCGGAAGGAGGGTCCTCCTTGGCCAGCTTGCCCAGGGCCTGGGACAGGGCGTCGCGGTCGGCCTTGGTCTTGGGCTCGATGGCCACCTCGATGACCGGCTCGGGAATGGTCAGGGACTCCAGGGCCACGGGCTTGGCCTCGGCGCACAGGGTGTCGCCGGTGGAGGTGATCTTGAGGCCCACGGCGGCCACGATGTCGCCGGCGTCCGCCTCTTTTATCTCCTCGCGCTTGTTGGCGTGCATCTTGAGCAGGCGGCCGATGCGCTCTTTCTTGCCGGTGTTGGCGTTCATCACCGTCATGCCCGACTCGATGCGGCCGGAATAGATGCGCAAAAACGTCAGGTGGCCGATGAACGGGTCGCTCATGAGCTTGAACGCCAAGGCGGCCAGAGGCTTTTTGGGATCGCATTCGCACACGATCTCCACGTCCTCGTGGTCCGGGTCGTGGCCGACCATGGCCGGGATGTCCACGGGCGAAGGCAGGTAGTCCACCACGGCGTCGAGCAGGGGCTGCACGCCCTTGTTCTTGAAGGCCGAGCCGCACAGCACCGGGCAGATGGCCAGATTGATGGTGGCCTTGCGGATGCCGGCAATGAGCTCCTCGGGGGTGAGTTCCTCGCCGCCGAGGTACTTTTCCATCAGGGTCTCGTCCTCCTCGGCAATGGCCTCGAGCATCTGCAGGCGCAGCTCCTCGTAGGTATCCTGGAGGTCCGCGGGAATGTCCTTGTAAACATAGTCCCGGCCCTGGCTTTCGGTGTCGAAATACACGGCCTTGCCCCGGACCATGTCCACCACGCCCTGGAAATTCTCCTCGGCGCCGATGGGGATCTGCAGGGGCACGGGCTTGGCGCCCAGGCGGTCGCGGATCATGTCCACGCAACGAAAGAAGTTGGCGCCCACACGGTCCATCTTGTTGACGAAGCTCATGCGGGGAACACGGTAGCGTTCGGCCTGACGCCAGACGGTCTCGGTCTGGGGCTCGACGCCGGCCACGGCGTCGAAAACGGCCACAGCCCCGTCGAGGACACGCAACGAACGTTCCACCTCAATGGTAAAATCCACGTGGCCGGGCGTGTCGATGATGTTGATGCGATGGTCGCGCCAAAAGCAGGTGGTGGCGGCGGAGGTGATGGTAATGCCGCGCTCCTGCTCCTGGACCATCCAGTCCATGGTGGCCTGGCCGTCATGGACTTCGCCGATCTTGTGCGACACCCCGGTATAAAAGAGAATACGTTCGGTGGTGGTCGTCTTCCCGGCATCGATGTGGGCCATGATGCCGATGTTGCGTTGCCGCTCAATGGGTACAGTCTTAGACACGACGCTATCCTTGTGCGACTACCACCGGTAATGGGCGAACGCCTTGTTGGCGTCGGCCATACGGTGTGTATCCTCTTTCTTTTTCACGGCGCCGCCGCGATTGTGATAGGCGTCCAGCAGTTCGCCCGACAATTTGTCCACCATGCCCTTCTCGCCCCGGGAGCGGGAAATGTTGATCAGCCAGCGCAGGGCCAGGGTGACCTGGCGCTCGGGCCGCACTTCCATGGGCACCTGATAGGTGGCGCCGCCGACCCGGCGGGGCTTGACTTCCATATGGGGCTTGACGTTGGCGATGGCCTTCTCAAAGGCCTTCAAGGGATCCTCGCCGGCCTTTTCGGCCAGCACGTCCACGGCCTTGTAGAAGATTCCCTCGGCCACGCCTTTCTTGCCGTCGTGCATGAGCCGGTTGATGAACTTGGTCACCAGGTGGCTGCCGAACTTGGGGTCGGCCAGAACCGACCGCTTGGATACAGGGCCTTTACGCGGCATACGCGTCTCCTTGTCCCGAGATGTTACTTGGGCCGCTTGGCGCCGTACTTGGAACGGCCCTGGCGACGATCGGACACGCCGGCGGTATCGAGCGTGCCGCGGATGATATGATACCGAACACCGGGAAGGTCTTTGACACGGCCGCCCCGGATCATGACCACCGAGTGCTCCTGCAGGTTGTGGCCCTCGCCCGGTATATAGGAAGTCACCTCGATGCCGTTGGTCAGGCGCACGCGGGCGACCTTACGCAAGGCCGAGTTGGGCTTTTTGGGCGTGGTGGTGTACACGCGCGTGCACACACCCCGGCGCTGGGGGCAGGCCTGCAAGGCGGGCGTCTTGCGGCGCTTGGACACCTGGGCCCGCTCTTTGCGGATAAGTTGGTTGATCGTGGGCATAGCCGTCTCCGTTCGGAAAAAATCGTAGTGTATGGCAAAGACAGAGGCATATAGACCCATCACCATGCTCTGTCAAGCGAGAATGGGTCCATTGCCCAAAAAAAGAGCCCTCCCGCCGGTTCCGGACGGGAGGGCATGATCTGTTATCCTAGTTGGCCGGGTTTGTCAGCCCGAGACCAATGCACGGCGATTTGTGATAAAGTCTTGTAAAAATATGCGGTTAGTG
>CAZBER010000152.1:0-3203 GCA_964490985.1 uncultured Desulfovibrionaceae bacterium
CCGCGTCCATGGGCGTGAGCTGGGCCGCGGCCACCATGGACAGGCCCGCGCCGTTTAACATCAGTTCCACGCCGATGAGCATGCCGATGAGCGTGCGCCGGGCGACCAGGGCGTAAAGCCCCAGGCACAGCAGGAGCACGGCCACGATCTGGTACCAGAGGATGGGGTTCACTGTACGCCTCGCTTCTCAAAGGCCAAGAGCACGGCCCCGGCCATGGCGGCCAAAAGCACCACGGAAATGAGCTCAAAGGCCAGGGTATAGGGACCAAGCAGACCGGCACCCAGCAACTCCGGGCCCACCATCTTGGGCATGGCAAAGCCGGCCGGCCCGGAGGCGGCCAGGAAGGGGATCAGGATGCCGGCCGGGACCACAAAGGCCGGGATGGCCCGAAGCCAGCCGCGCCGGCCCGGCCCGCCGGCTTCGCCGCCATCGGCCGAGGCCCGGGTGAGCATGATGGCGAAGAACATGAGCACGGTCACGGCCCCCACGTAGATGAGGATCTGCATCAGGGCCACGAATTCGGCCAGAAGCAGGAGGTAGAGGCCAGCCACGCCGAACAGGGAAACGACCAGTCCCAGCATGGCGCGAATGAGGCTGGGCGAAGCCACTGCCGCAAGGCCGCCGGCCAGGACGATCAGGCTGTAGAAGGCGAAGGCGAACTGGCCAAGAGACGATTCATGCATAAGCGCCCCGCTTGTTCCTTGACGAAAGAAAAAGCATTACCGTTTCCAGGTTGCCGAAAAAACCCCAGCCGCTACCACTGCCGCGTTCGCGGCACTTTTGCACAACGTACGTATGTTCTTAAAAACAGAATATCAAGAAGATAATAACTTTATTTTGATCAAGCTCAGCGGATAATACCTAAGTAAAATCCAAATTAAAGTCCAATTATGCAAGATTATGCTTGGCTCTTTTCAGGCTATCTCCCATTCAAACACGTTCAAACAAATCATTTTTCTGCGTGTTATTGTCGCTTATTCTTTTCAGAAGGCCAGTTTTATAGAATTTTTATTCCCTATTACAGCAAAGTAACAGTCGTTATCGGCCATTTTTCTGAAATTGAAACAACCACTCTGTCGATATTTTGTATCGTCCTTGATTTATTTAAATTTTTCACAAAACGGCTTATACTCTGCGTGCTATCAATTTATTTTTCGGTAGCACTCAAGGCGGCAAAGCTGTTAGCCGCTTTGCCCGAGAGCGTCAAGTGAAAATTCGAACAGGCGCCGCCCCTCTGCTCCATCGAAATCCGGACGCCACAGCCAACCGGGCCTGGCGCTTGGCAAATCTTCCCCGCCAGGCGCCCCGAACCCGGGGTTTGCCGCCGCAGTCCCAGGCGCGGCGCCAGGAGGTGACAAAAAAGAAAACCCTGGCGTCTTCCGCCTGCGCCCTACCCGTCCGTGTCGCCCCCAGCGGCGTTCCCACAAGGGATTGTCTCTTCCCTTTGGAAAACCAAAATCCCGTAAGACACCTGTAAAACTGGACCCCGGCTTTGGCCGGGGTGACGCAAGGATGAACGCAAGGGCATACGGGAGCGCGGCTGCGTCTTGTTCCTTGGCCCAAACCGGGCAAGGCGCAGCCGAGTTGCGGTGCGAGCCCGGTACGTGGCAATGGATTGTGAAATCCGACTTTTGAGCCGCCATCCCCCCTTGCCCTGGGCACGCCAAACATGCCATAGGCATTTTCCCGACGACATACGCCGTGCGCCATCCTGCCCCTGTGGCGGGCCAGGCCTGCATGGCGGATCAACACCTTGAAACCATATGCTTTTTTCAAGATGGCGATCTGTCCGTCAGGCACCCGGGACAGACGGTCCCGGGTTGTGGCACGCCCGTGCGGCATGGTTTTAGAGAGCGGCGAAAAATTTTCTGCGTCGCCGCGCCCTGGGCGGCCAGGCCCGTGACGACGGTCCGGCCGGCCATGGCCCGTCTTGCGGTTTTTCAGGCGTTGTCCGCCCATACGCCCCGGTTTTCGGGGCTGCGGCAATCCCGCCGCATTTTTAACCTTGTGGAGCCCCCTTGTCGTTTCCTTCCTTATCCATCGGCGATCTGTCTGTTCCCAGAGCGATCATCCAGGGCGGAATGGGCGTCGGCATTTCGCTTTCCGGCCTGGCCTCGGCCGTAGCCGCGGCCGGCGGCATCGGCGTCATCTCGGCGGCCGGCATCGGCATGAACGAGCCCGACTTTTCCTCGAATTACACGGCTGCCAACAACCGGGCCCTGCAAAAGGAAATCCGCGCCGCCCGAGCCCTGGCCAAGGGAGCCCTTGGCGTCAACATCATGGTGGCCATGGCCAATTTCGCGGACCTGGTCAAAACCGCGATCAAGGAAAACGTGGACGCCATCTTTTCCGGAGCCGGACTGCCCCTGGATTTGCCCTCCTATCTGGCCGAAGGGTCCAAGACCAAGCTGGTCCCCATCGTATCTTCGGCCCGGGCGGCCGTCATCGTATGCAAGAAATGGCTGTCTCGCTTCGGCCGGACCCCGGACGCCTTTGTGGTGGAAGGCCCCATGGCCGGCGGCCACCTGGGTTTCAAGGCCGAGCAGATCGACGATCCGGCCTTTGCCCTGGAAAAGCTCGTGGCCGAGGTGGTGGCCGGGGTGCGCCCCTACACCGCTCCGGACGGCCGGCCCGTGCCCGTGATCGCCGCCGGCGGCGTATACACCGGCGCGGACATCCACCGGTTCATGGAGCTTGGCGCGGCCGGGGTGCAGATGGGCACCCGCTTCGTGGCCACCCACGAATGCGACGCCGACGCCGAATTCAAGCAAAGCTACATCAACGCCCGCAAGGAAGACGTGGTCATCATCAAAAGCCCGGTGGGCATGCCCGGCCGGGCCATTCGCAACGAGTTCCTGGAGAGTTCCACGCGGGGCGACAAGCAGCCTTCCCGCTGCCCCTACGGCTGCATCCATCATTGCGACCGCGAAAAGGCTCCGTACTGCATCACCCTGGCCCTGGCCAACGCCAAAAAAGGCCGGCTCAAACACGGCTTCGCCTTTGCCGGGAAAAACGCCTACCGGGTGGACCGCCTCCTGTCCGTGGCCGAGCTCATGGAGGAACTGGAGGCCCAGTACGAGGCGGCCGCAGCCGCGGCCTGCCCCGAACCGATTTGCGCCGCGCTGTAAATTGCATTCTGCGGCTTTGGCAAAAAGAGTCGTTTTTGAAGCCTTCGGCGACCAAAGGGCTTTGCCCTTTGGAA
>CAZBER010000153.1:0-3157 GCA_964490985.1 uncultured Desulfovibrionaceae bacterium
TGGACCCGGCAAGGGGCTGAGCCCCCTGCACCCCCGGACCGCTTGGCCGGGCGGGGCGGCGGGTGGCGGGCGCGCAACCGTCGTGTGGGGCCGGCCCTTCAGGCGAGGGAAAGGCAAAAATTAAATAGGCTACCAGAGGCAAGGAATCAGGCGGTAGCGGGTTTTCTGGGTATATTCAGGGTAGCCGGGGAGATGTTCGAGCAAGTAGCGTTCCTCGTCCAGGAGACGGAACACAAGCAGGACGATCAAGGCTGCGGAAAAAAGCAGCCCCCAGGCGGAACCCAGGGCCAGGGGCGTGGACACGATCATGGGTAATGCCCCGGCATAGAGCGGATGGCGCACAATGGCATAGGGGCCGGTCGTTATGACTTGCTGGCCTTTCTCCACGGTAATGGTGGAGGATGCATAGCTGTTTTCTTGCAAGACGAAACAGATGGCTACGAACGATAAAAGAATGACCAGGTCGGACAGGATGACCAGCGGAGCGGAAACGTGCGACCACTGGAAGCGGTGGTCAAAGCCGGCGAAAACATGCATCCCGCAATAGAAGCAATAAAACAGGACCATGATGATCTGCTGGGAGGTTTCCTGCTCCCGCATCTTCGAGCGCCGATCCAGAAGCGCGGGGTCCTTCTTGAGGAAATACCGGACGATCAAAAAGGCCGTCGCGTCGAACATGAGACAATAGACCCAGGCCTGCCAAAAGGCCAAGGACCCGGCCGGCACAAAAAGCAGCACGCCAAAGATGACCGGTGCGAGAGCGGTTTTCAGCAGCATGCTCTGTTGCTTGGCATCCATATGTTTTCTCCCTCTCCTGATCGGTATGCGGCCCAAAAGCCAGGACAAGCCGGACAACGCGGCATCCTGAACCCTAACGGTCCGGCAGGGGGTTTGGAAGAAAAAAACGACAGCGTCAGGAATTGGACGCGTACAATGCCGCCACCCGGGCGGCCAGGGAAGTGGCCTGCAGATTCGGCTTGGCCGGCGGCGCGGCCGGGGCGGGCTCGATGGGTGCGGCAGCGGACACGGCCGGCCGGGCTGCGCCCGCCAGCCGGAAGGGTGACGCAAAACGGTGCTCGCACTCCGGACAGGCCATGAGCACGCCGCCCACGCCCTCGGGGAAGCGAAGCGTCTGGCCACAGCCAGGGCACTGCCGCACAGCACTCTGAGACATGCCCGTCTCTTTGCAAAACCAGTGCCCGGGGAAGTCTCCTACACCCTTCCGTCAGGCTCCCGCCTTTTGTGCGCCGAAGGCGCCGGCCACCGTGGGTCCGGAATCGGGCCGGCGTGCTCGCCGGCCCGATTCCGGACCCACCGACGGTTGCGCGCCCGCCACACGCCGCCCCGCCCGACCAAACGGGTCGGGGGGTCCGGGGGGAGTGACTCCCCCCGGCGGGTCCAGGGCAGAGCCCTGGCCGCCGGAGGCATCTTAGCTACCCAGCACCCCGCGTCATCTCCACCCCGAGCCACCGCCCCAGAAACTCCAGCACCGCATCCCGGGCCTGCTCAATGTTCAACCGCTCGGCGTCGACCACGCATTCCGCGGCCGGATTTTCCTCGAAGGGCACATCCACGCCGATCACCTGGCCCAGGTCGGGAAACTGCCGGCCGGTGGCCTGGCGCTCCAGGGCCTTGGCGTAGAGGTCGGCCATGACCAGGCCTTCGGGTCGGGCCGCTTCCCGGGCCATGGCGGTTTTGAGGGAGCAACGGATGTGGATTTCGGCGAAGCGGGGGATGAGGGCGCGGGCATAATCCCGCATGGCCCGCTTGGGGGCCGTGGCGTCCAGGAGCACGAGTTTGCCGGATCGGGCCAAGGCGGCCGCTTCCTCGGCGAAGCGGACGTAGGCCTGTTCGCGCTCGGCGTCGGAGTAGGTGGGTTGGGGGAAATAGGCCTTGCGCCGGGCGTCCATCTGGAGCAGCGCCACCGGCAGCCCTTGGGCCGCCAGGGAATCGCAGACGGCCCGGGCCACGGAGCTTTTGCCCGAGCCCGGCAGGCCCGTGAACCACAGCGCCGCGCCGGTCATGGTCAGTCCAGGTATTTGTTGAAGTTGAGGCAGTCGAAGCGTTCGTCGGCCAGCACGTTTTCCAGGAACCGCAGCAGCGCCCGGCGCACCTCGGGCGGATGGCGCGGATACCATTGGGGCGAGGCCACGACCAGGCCCCGGAACACGTAAAAGGGCGCGATGACCGAAAGCAGCTCGTCGTCGCCGCTTTCCTTCAGGTATTCTTCCCAGAAGGCCATGTAGAGGCGGTGGAAATCCCCGCTCAAGCGAGGTTCCTTGAACAGGCCGAAGAGCACGAAATTGAGGCTCATGGTGGCCACGTCGTCGGCCGGCTCGCCCCATTGGCCCCGGCTGCGGTCCAGCA
Source organism: uncultured Desulfovibrionaceae bacterium (assembly GCA_964490985.1). Classification (GTDB taxonomy): domain Bacteria; phylum Desulfobacterota; class Desulfovibrionia; order Desulfovibrionales; family Desulfovibrionaceae; genus Solidesulfovibrio. The sequence goes on from CAZBER010000153.1 coordinate 2,368, forward strand.
CGGCGAAATCGCGCGTTTCGCCGCGCTCCTGGACCAGCACGTTCCAGGGATGGAAGTCGCCGTGCACTTCGCTCAACCGATGGGTGAAGCCCCGCAGCTTCCAGCGCCAGTCGATGACGCGTTTTTCCAGGGCGCAAAACCGCTCGGGTGGAAAGAGGTCGTAGGGGTGCGGGTAGGCGTCCACCAGGCCGAAGATGCACTCGGATGCGCCGATGAGGTTTCGGACGCGGCGCAGGTACAGGTCCGCGTCATCCTTTTTCCGACCATGCACCCGGGCCAGCCAGCGGGCGAATGCGCGGGCCATGTCCACGTCCCGCGCCTCCAGGCCGGTCTCCTGAATCCGGGCCAGGTCCAGGTAGTAATCGTAGCCTTCGGCCCTCTCGCTGATGATGAAAAATTCCTTGGGCCGGGTCACGGGCACGAGCCGGTCGTCCTCGTCGAAATAGCCCAGGCCCATGGGCCGCACGTGCTTTTCCATGCGCCCGCCGGCATCGAACTGGAACATGAGGATGGCCGCGCGGTCCCAATAGAACTGGTGGCCGTACTTGTCGCCGCGCATGATGGACAGCACGCCCTGGCGCACCTGGCCGCCGGCCTCGAATTCCAGGCACACGGGCTTGCCGTAGCCGAACTCCTTTATGCCCTGGCCGCCCGCACCCATCTCGCAAACCCGAATCATGCGGGCGTCCGGGCCAAACGCCTCGCGCAAATACCGCTCCACCGCCTCGGGCCGCACCACGATCGGCGTCTTCTCCTCAGTCCCCTTGCGCATGGCTGTCTCCTTGGGGGG
>CAZBER010000154.1:0-2963 GCA_964490985.1 uncultured Desulfovibrionaceae bacterium
GGCCAGCTCGGCGCGCTTCTGGTCATGGGACTGGCCGCGGCCGAGGCCACCCTGGTGTTGGCCATTGTCCTGGTTGTTTCCAAACGGTTCGGGGATGCCGCAAGCGACGTTCCCAGCGAGCTCAAGGGGTAGTCCATGGCCGCACCCGTCCAGACTATTGAAAGCGCCCGGGTGCTTTTGCCCCTGGTCGTCACCTTCCTGGCTCCGCTTGCCCTGTGGCTGCGGCGCAAGAATCCCGACAGCCGGGAAGGCATGTCCTTTGTCGCCGCGGCCATCTCCTTCCTGGCCGTGTTGTCCATGGTGCCGGCCGTGCTGCACGGCAAGATATGGACGTATCATCTGGTGACGTTTTTCCCGGGCGTGTCCATCCGCTTCGTGGTGGACGGGCTGTCGTGCATCTTCGCCCTGGTGGCCACATTCCTGTGGTTTTTCGCCACCAGCTACAACATCGGCTACATGCGCTCGCTCAATGAGCATGCCCAGACCCGCTACTACTTCTGCTTTGCCGTGGCCATCTTCGGGGCCGTGGGCGTGGCCTTTTCCGGCTCCATCGTGACCCTCTACCTCTTTTATGAGGTCATCACGGTCTTCACCTATCCCTTGGTCGCCCACCACCAGGACACCGAAGGCTACAACGGCGCCCGCAAGTACCTGGTCTACCTCATGGGCACGTCCAAGCTCTTCCTGTTGCCGGCCATGATCCTGACCTACGTGTTGTGCGGCACCCTGGACTTCAACCTGGGCAACATCACCCAGGGCATGTTCCCGCCCGGAGCCGATCCGACTTTGGTGACCGTCAGCTACTTCCTCTTCATCTTCGGCCTGGCCAAGGCAGCCATCATGCCGCTGCACAACTGGCTGCCCTCGGCCATGGTGGCTCCCACCCCGGTCTCGGCCTTGCTGCACGCCGTGGCCGTGGTCAAGGCGGGCGTCTTCTCCGTGGCCCGGGTCATGCTCTCGGCTTACGGCGTGGACCTGCTGTCCAACCTGGGCCTGGGGCTTGTCACCGCCTATCTGGCCGCCTTCACCATTGTGGTGGCCTCCATCATCGCCCTGACCAAGGAAGACCTCAAGGCCCGGCTGGCCTATTCCACGGTCAGCCAGCTGTCCTACATCATCATCGGCGTGGCCATGCTCAGCCCCCTGGCCGTCAAGGGCGGGCTTTTGCACATCGCCCACCACGCCTTTGCCAAGATCACGCTCTTTTTCGCGGCCGGGGCCATCTACGTGGCCACGCACATCAAGAAGATTCCGCTGCTCGATGGCGTGGGCCGGCGCATGCCCTGGACTTTCGGCGCTTTTGCCGTGGCCGCCCTGTCCATGATCGGCGTGCCCCCGGTGTGCGGCTTTGTGTCCAAATGGTACCTGGCCAACGGGGCCATCTCCATCCATCAGTACATTCTGCTGCTGGCGCTCCTGGCTTCGACGATCCTTAACGCCGGCTATTTCGTGCCTGTGGTTTACCGGGCCTTTTTCCGGCCCCCGGCCGCAGGCGTGGATCACTCCGGGTTCAAGGAAGCTCCCCTGGTCATGGTGGTGCCGCTTTGCCTGACTGCCGTCATCTCCGTGGCCCTTGGTCTTTTCCCCCAGATATTCGCGTCTTTTGTGGACGCCTTCGGCGGATTCTAGGAGGTCGCCATGCAGGAACCGCAACGTTTGGGAGCCTGGCTGGACCGGGCCAGGCAGCATGCCCAGGCCTGGAAAATGGCGCTCTATGCCGTCCTGGCCGCCCTGGTCGTGCTCAATGTATTTGAAACGCCCCATCATCCCCATTTCACCGGCGAGGGCGTGCCCGGTTTCTGGGCTGTCTTCGCCCTGGCCGCGGCCGTGGCCATGGGCGTGGTGCTCAAAAAGATCGTTTACCCCATCCTGGCCCGCGACGAGGACACCTATGGCCCCCGCTGACATCACCGCAAGCATGGGATTTTTGCATCCCTCCATCGGCTTTCTGGCCCTGGCCCTGGTCCTGGGTTTCCTCAAAAAGGAACACTACCAGGCCTGGCGCTGGCTGCTGCTCGTGCCCCCGATTCTGGCCATCGCCTCGGTGGTGGCCCTGACCTTTGGCCCTTCCGAAACCCGGCACCTGGCCTATCTTCCCTATCTGGGCCAGGTCCTGGAGCTGGGCCGGGTGGACGCCTTGTCCCTGGTCTTTGCCCATGTGTTCGCCATCCAGTCGCTGATTGGCTTCATCTACGCCCTGCACGTGACCGACAAAGGTCAGCACATGGCCGCCTGTCTGTACGTGGCCGGCGGGTTCGGCTGCGTGTTTGCCGGCGACTACATTACCTTGTTCATCTTCTGGGAGCTCATGAGCATCGGCTCGGTGTTCCTGGTCTGGCTGCGCCGCACCCCCGAGTCCACGGCCGCCGGCTTCCGCTACTTCCTGTTCCACATCCTGGGCGGACTGTTCCTCCTGGCCGGCCTGCTCCTGCGCCATGCGGCCATCGGCACCTTTGCCTTCACGGCCGTGGCTCCGGATGCGGTCCAGTACTTTGATTGGCTGATTTTGATCGGCTTCCTGGTCTACGCCGCCTTTGTGCCCCTGCACGCCTGGCTGCCCGACGCCTATCCCGAGGCCACGGTCACGGGCGCGGTGTTCATGAGCGCCTTTACCACCAAGACCGCCGTCTATGTCCTGGCCCGGGGCTTCTCCGGCTTCGAGGTTTTGGCCGTGGGCGGGGTGGTCATGTGTCTCTACGGCGTCTTTTACGCGACCATCGAGAACAATGCCCGCCGCATTCTGTCTTATCACATCGTGTCTCAGGTGGGATACATGGTGGCCGGCATCGGCATCGGCACGGCCATGACCGTGGATGGGGCCTGCGCCCATGCCTATGCCCACATCCTTTATAAGGGCCTGCTCTTTATGGGCGCGGGCTGCCTGCTTTACAGCGCCGGCACGGCCAAGCTCTCGGAACTGGGCGGCCTGGCCTCGCGTCTGCCCCTGGTCATGATCGGCTACA
>CAZBER010000155.1:0-2839 GCA_964490985.1 uncultured Desulfovibrionaceae bacterium
CAGCCGGCCCGAAATCGCCCCCCAAACCGAGTGAATCCAGAAGCGAGTTAAGCCCTTCCGCCAGACCCAATTCTCTATGCGCCGCAGGCGCTGGCCCCACCGACGGTTGCGCGCCAGCCACCCGCCATCCCGCCGCTCCCCGGCTCCCCCATTCAGGGGGTCCGGGGGGGATGATCCCCCCCGGCCGCCGGAGGCATCTTCCTCTTCTCCTCACCCTCACCCTCACCCTCATCACCCTTACCCTTGCCCTTCCCCTTGGCCGCGCCGCAGACGGTAAACAGGCGGCGCTTGCCTTCGAACGCCTCGTCCCAGGTCGGTTCTTTCCAGCCCAGGGGCGTGTGGCGCGAGGGCGTGACGATCACGGGCGAGCCGGCGAATCCGGCCACGCCCACTTGCACCGGGCCATCGATGGCCACGGCCTTGGGGTTGAACGAGGCCAGGAAGGCGGCCGCGTCGGCAATGGCCGCCGCGTCCCAGGGAGCGCCCGCGTGGCGTCGGGCGATGGCCAGGGGACCGGGGTAGTCGCGGACCTTGAAGGCCAGGTCGCCTTCGTGCAGGAGCCCTTCGAGCCGGGCGTTGTCCGACTGGTTGCGGCCGATGGCCAGCCACAGCGGTCCGGCCCAGTATTGCCGGCCGATGTTGGCCAGGGCGAAATCCGCGGGGCTCGGGTCGGGGATGCGCTCGAAGAGCGGAAAAAAGCGGCGGGCCGATTCCAGTTCCGTCAGCAGGCAGCCGCCGGCCGGGGTGGGGATTTCCGTGATCCCGAACGCCTGGGCCAGGGCCATCTGGTCCTTGCGGCCCCGGCCGCCCATGGCGTGCAAACGCTCCCGGTCCACCAGGCCCGAGGTCTCGGCCGCGGTGGGGGGCAGCTTCTTGGCGCATAGCGGCCGCAGCAGGATGTCGCGCACGTCCGCGTCGCGGCTGATGATGTTGAGCGCGTCCAGGCGCTGGGACATGGGCCGCTGGCCCACCACCTCGCCGGAGACGATAAACGATGCGCCGTAGGCGGACAGGAGTTCCTTGGCCCGGCGCAGCATGAGGATTTTGCAGTCCACGCAGGGGTTGAGGGCTTTGCCCAGGCCGTGGGCCGGCCCGGCCGCCAGCATGCGCACGTAGGGTTCGGCCACGTCCACGGCCTCGATATCCAGGCCGTAGATGGCGCGCCAGTGGTCGATCTTCCCGGGCTTGCCGAAAAAGGGGCTGGTGAAGTGCAGGCACAGGACGGACAGTCCCTGGTCCAGGATGGTCTTGGCCGCCAGGATGCTGTCCAGGCCGCCAGAGAAAAGGGCCAGTGCGTGGTATGATTTCATGGGGGGTAGCTAAAGCCTTGCGGCGCGCCTGGCAAGAGGAACAGCGGGCGCATCCGGGCCGGGGAGAGCGTCTGTTTCCCGGGTCCGGCCAGGCGGTTTTTTTCTGCCGTCCAAGGGCCGTTGCGCCTGGACTTTCGGCGCAAAGTGATCATTTAAGAAATGCTCGTTTTTACAGACTGCAGGCCGATTTCGATCCCCGCCCGGCGCACTCCGCAGTACGGCCGCCACGCGCCCCATGTCGAGAAGCCCCGCGTTTTTCTCTTTCCTCGATGCATGCGGAAAGGCACGGTGAAACGCCGCGAATCCTCGGGTCCGCGCCTCGGCGAGTTGCCGAACGGCAAGGATTTTGCTATGAGGTCGCGTTTTGTAAAAAACACATCAACGTCAGGAGCACGGCCACATGGCTCGCAAGCCAGCCCAAAATCCCGAAAATTATCGCAACGAGGCCCTTGCCACGGCGCTTACCACCATTGAGCGCAAACATGGGCAAGGCGCTGTCATGCGCCTGGAAGATGCGGCGCATGTAAAAATCCCGGCCATCCCCACAGGCTCCATCGGCCTGGACCTGGCCTTGGGCATCGGCGGCATCCCCAGGGGCCGCATCACGGAAATCTACGGCCCGGAATCCTCGGGCAAGACCACCCTGGCCCTGCACATCATTGCCGAAGCCCAAAAGCTCGGCGGCACCGCCGCCTTCATCGACGCCGAACACGCCCTGGACGTCAACTACGCCCGCCGCCTGGGCGTCAATACGCCCGAGCTGCTGATTTCCCAGCCCGACTACGGCGAACAGGCCCTGGACATCGCCGATCTGCTCGTGCGCTCCGGGGCTGTTGACGTCATTGTCATCGACTCCGTGGCCGCGCTCATTCCCCAGGCCGAACTCGAAGGCGAGATGGGCGAGACCCAGGTGGGCGGCCAGGCCCGGCTCATGTCCCACGCCATGCGCAAATTGACCGGCACCATTCATAAGTCCAACACGTCGGTCATCTTCATCAACCAGATCCGCATGAAGATCGGCATGACCGGCTACGGCAGCCCGGAAACCACCACCGGCGGCAATGCGCTCAAGTTCTACGCCAGCGTGCGCCTGGACATCCGCAAGATCCAGACGCTCAAGGACAAGGAAGAAGTCTACGGCAGCCGCTGCCGGGTCAAGGTGGTGAAAAACAAGGTGGCCCCGCCGTTCCGCGAGGCGCTGTTCGACATCCTCTACGGCACGGGCGTGTCCCGCGAAGGCGAGCTCATCGACATGGGCGTGGACGCCGGCATCGTGGACAAGTCCGGAGCCTGGTTCGCCTTCGGCTCGGAACGCCTGGGCCAGGGCCGCGACAATGTGCGGGCCTTCCTCCAGGAACACACCGACATCCGCGACCAGGTCGAAGCCAAGCTGCGGGAACACCTGGGATTCACGGAATACACCCCGCCCACGGCCCCCGAGGTTGAAGAGGAAGAGGACCCCATGTAAAGAGCCGGGGCGCTGCCCCAGGCCCCGCCGGGACGCTGTCCCGGACCCTGCCAGGGCTCTG
>CAZBER010000156.1:0-2741 GCA_964490985.1 uncultured Desulfovibrionaceae bacterium
CCGATCCCACCGCCATTTCTCGACACGCAGCCGGCGCATTCCCGGCGGGTGTCCGAGATGGATTCCACCGCAAAACCTGCAATGGTAGGGCTGTGTTCCGTTCCACGCGCAGGCCCGGGCATCCTCCATCGTTTCAAACCGGCGCTTGCCCTGGCACGAATTGCGGCGTTGCCGGCGCTTGGAGGCCATGGCTAGGCCGGCTCCGCATTGCATGTGCTGATCTTGAGGCAGGCCTGGCATTCCTTGGTGGAGATTTTGGCATTCTCCTCGGGGCAGATGACCCATGCGGCAGTATCGGCCGGGGTATCGGTGGCCGGATGATCGGGTTGGGGATATGAAGGAGCGGCCGGCTTTTTCTTACCCTTAGGCCCAAGCGTCGGTTCCGGTTCACCGTCTTCATCGGTCGGTTGGCTGGTATAGTCGGCCCACGTCGCCTCGCCGCCCTTGATGGCCGAGAAGACGCCGCGCAGGTCTTCGAGTTCCTTCTGGCTGATTGTATCCAGGCCGTGGCCGAGGTATTTCTCGATCTCCTTGGGCTGGATGCCGATGGAGTCAAAGGCGTCGAGAACGCGCTTTTTGGCTGCCTTGGGATCTTTGGCGTCGTGGTCGGCTTTGGTTTTCCTGGCCACGGCAAGGGCCTCATCAACGATGTCCGAGGGGATGAGGCGCAAACCCTCGTTGCGGATGACCTTGGAGATCATGGCCGCTTCTTTGTTGTGCAGCTCGTCGTCGGTGGCGACCACGATGAAAACCGTGTCTCCGTAGGAGTTGATCCGTTGGCTTACGACTTCGCGGCCCTTGTCGCTCTTACGCTCAATAGTCTTCTGGACCTGGATTTCCTTGCCGAAGGTGGCGTTTGTTTCGAGGTCCAGAATGGTGACCTTGACGCGCCTGATCTTGTCGTCTTCGTAGACCACCTGGGATTCGACCAGGACGTTTCCCCACTCGCGCACGGCCAGTTCCGCGAACCGGATGGAAGGGCCGATAACCTTCCCGCCGCCGACCGGCTTGGAGTATTCCACCCGCTCGGCAAACTCCGGCCGGCGGCAGGCTGACAGGATGCGGGACCGGGCCTGATCCTCGTTGCGGGGTCGCTGCATGGCCATGACGTAGGCCGATTGGATGCGGGCCTTGACCGACTCGGCAGCGGCGATTGCGCCGGGATCGACTGGCATCATGGCTTGCTGATAGCTGAGAGTTGCGGGGACATTCATGCGCTTAACCTCCTGGCCCATCCCGGAAGGGACAGGTATTGAATTTTGTCGGGATAGCCCGGCCATTGTCGGTTGATTTTGCACTGCGCCAGGGTGGCGAGATTGCGGCGGTACTCCTCGCGTCCTATCTCCACGTCCTGGGGCCGCAGGACATAGACGGCCACGGCGAACGGGGCTTCCTTCTCGAAGGCAATGAAGCCGAAATTCTTGTCTTTGTGGCCGATGGTGGCCGCCATGCCGTCGAGGTAGAAGGCGGCTTGGACGTGGTAGCGGTACTTCGCGGCCGACTTGGCGAACCCGGCTTGGCTGGCGTCCTCGCAGGACTTGAGGTCCAGGATGTCGCCGTCTTCCATCAGACGGTCCGGCCGGCAGCGGCACAGTTCCCCGGTCGCTCCGTCCCGGTCCTGGTCGTAGAACCACGCCGACACTTCCGAGTGGCCGGGCGATTCGAGGAGTTCGCGGGCCGTCGTGTGCCGATAGATCGAATCCTGAATGCGCCGGATTTGTTCGCCCTCGGCCGCCGACACGACAGTGCATCCCGCGTTGGCCTCATCGAACTCCCGCCACCATTCGATGGCGGCCACGGAATCTGGACTCGACTTTTTGGCGTTGATCTGGCGCGAGGTCGGGCGCGGCGGGGCGTCAGCCGGAACGGTTGCCAGCATGAGTGCGTCCGGCTCCAGGATGGCGGCATGGATGAGTCGGCCGAACCGCAGGGCAGGCGTTTCCTTGCGTTCCTCATCCAGATACGCTTGGTAATGCGCTGGGCTCCTCGCTAGACGGTCCAGCCCGCTTTTGCTGACGCCCGGGGCTGCGTGGTACGCCTCGTTGGAGAGGCCATGGACCAGCCCGAGGCGCACGAGGTCGGAACCGAATGTCGGCAATTGCCCTCCATCCCAGACCGTCATATGCGCCTCCTATTCCCGCTCTCGCTTTCCTTCTGCCGGCCCGGCGCCCCCGCATCGGGCCGGCTCCGCTTCCAATCCCAGGGCTCGCGCATAGGCCCGGTTCATGGTCGCCATGTGCGCCTCGTAGGCCTGGGCGTTCATGGCCAGGACGTGCCGGGGATCGATAAAGCCGGTTGTGCCGCAGGGGGTGGTGTGGGTCATGGCTCGGACTGGCGTCGGCTTACCGTAATCCATGCCCCCCTCCCGCCTGCCTGGCCCACTGCACCGGGTCGGCCGGCTGGCCGATGGAATCCCGGTGGCCGGCCTCCGCGCCCAGATATTGGAGTTCACGCAGGCCCTTTTCCGAAATGTTGAAATCCCGGCATTCACTGGCATCCCCGTTGTAGGGGACCTTGGACAACCCCATGACCGGGTAGCCGGCATCCTTGGTCGCGTCGGTGGCGGCCTGGCAAAACCCCTGGAGGCTGTTACAGGGGTTCTCTTGATACTCACCACATAAACAGCACTTCATTCCCGGATTCCTGCTCATGGCCCTACCTCCAAATTTTTGGCTCAACCGCCCGGCTGGCCACGGCGTAATGCCGTTCCTCGGCCCGCCACTCCGCAGTAGATTTTTTGC
>CAZBER010000157.1:0-2731 GCA_964490985.1 uncultured Desulfovibrionaceae bacterium
AATTGCCCCGGCGACACAAGGCGCAAAGCCGCCTTGACGCCGGGGCAATTCCGGCCCCACGGTGGCCAGCGCCTGCGGCGCACATAAGAGAAATTGGTGGGAGCTTGGTGGAAGGGTGTGACGCGCTTTCGGAACTTCCTGTTTAGGCTGGGCTTTTCGGCCGGGCGTGCTTTGACGCCCGGCCGAAAAGCCCAGCCTGGACAGGAGGGTCCGGGAGGGGGTGACCCCCTCCCGGCCGCCGGAGGCATCTTAAATCTTTATGGTCTGCTAACGGGTAAACGGGACAATACGGCAGAGGCCAGGGCTTCGTGGACTTTGTCTACGTCTTTGTCCTTGAGGGTTTTTTCGGGGTGCCGGTAGGTGATGCGGAAGGTGAGCCGGCGGTCGGCTTCGCCTTCGGGCCGGTAGGCGTCGAGCAGCAGCACGTCCTCGAAAATAGGGGCCTTGGCTTCGCGGATGGCGTCGAGCAGCGCGCCCACGGACACGCCGGCCGGCGCGGCCAGGGTGATGTCCCGGCGCACGGGCGGGAATCCGGGAAGCGGCGCAAAGGACGGCTTGCGGGCCTCGACCAGGGCGCGCAGGGCGTCCAGGTCCAGTTCGGCCAGCCACAGGCCGCTTCGGGCATGGAAGGCGTCGGCCACTTCCGGGGTCACCTGGCCGAGCACGCCCAGCCGCGTTTCACCCAGAAGCACGTCCACCTGGGGGGCCAGCCAGGGCAGGTTGTCGCCGGCGGCGAAGCGGGCCTCGGGCAGGTGGAAATGGCGCAGCAGGTGTTCCACCAGGCCCTTGAGGTCGGCGTAGCCGGCGACCTCGTCCTTGGGCCAGGGCCAGCCTTCGGGATGGCGCGCGCCGTGGAGCACGATGCCCAGGCGGCCGGATTCCCGGGCCGTGGATTCGGACGCGGCATCGGCTTCGTAGATGCGGGCCGTTTCGAACAGCCGCAGGTTGGCGTTGCCCTGGGCCAGGTTGTGGCGCACGGTCAAAAAGAGCCCCGGCGCCAGCATGGGGCGCAGGACGTTCTGGTCTTCGGACAGGGGATTGGCCACGGACACCCGGCACTGGGCATCCAGGCACAGCAGGTCCAGGTCGGCGTGCCCGACAAAACTGTAATTGACGGCCTCGCGCAGCCCGGCGCCCACGGCCCATTCCCGGACGTCGGCCCAGAAGTCGAACTCCGTGCCCGCGGGCGCGTCGTCCAGGGACTTGGCCACCCGGGGGAGCCTGGGCGGGATGCGGTCCAGGCCATAGACCCGCCCCACTTCCTCGATGCAGTCGGCCTCGCGCTCGATGTCCAGGCGATACGACGGCGGGGTTACGGCCATCACACCAGAGGGGTCGATGTCCGTAAGCTTGCAGCCCAGGGCGGCCAGGGTCTTGCGGCAAAATGCCTCGGGCATCTCCACGCCCAGGAGCATGGACGCCCGGGCCGGCCGAAAGCCGATGCCCCGGGGCGTAAACGGCTTGGGCTCGGCCGAGGCCGCGCCGGGCAGGGCCTTGCCGCCGGCGGTTTCGAGCATGAGCGCCACGGCCCGGTTCATGGCATAGACCGAGCCGGGCTGGTCCACGCCGCGCTCGAAACGGTAGGAGGCTTCGCTGGGCAGGGACAGCCGCCGAGCCGTCTTGCGGATGGAGCCGGGCCGGAAGACCGCGCATTCCAGGAGCACCTCAGAGCTGCCTGCTTCCATCTCGCTGTTGGCCCCGCCCATGACTCCGGCCAGGGCCACGGGTTTTTCGGCGTCGCAGATGAGCAGGTCCCGGCTGGTCAACAGGCGCGTCTGGCCGTCCAGGGTGACGATGGTCTCGCCCTCGGCCGCATTGCGCACCCGAACCACATTGCCGGCCAGCTTGTTGCGGTCAAAGGCGTGCAGGGGCTGACCCAGTTCGAAGAGCACGTAGTTGGTGACGTCGACGATGTTGGAGATAGGGCGCTGGCCCACGGCCAGAAGCCGCCAGCGGATGCGGTCCGGCGAGGGGCCGACCTTCACGCCCTGCAGGACCTTGGCCCGGTAGACCGGGCACTGCTCCGGGTCTTCGATCTCGATGGCCACCTGGGTGGCGGCGTCCGGGCCTTCCTCGGGGTAGGCCACGTCCGGCAGGGTCAGGGGCAGGTCAAAGGCCATGGCCGTTTCCCGGGCCAGGCCCAGGACGCTCAGGCAGTCGGCCCGGTTGGGGGTGATGGAGACGTCCAGCACGCAGGTGTCCAGGGCCAGGGCCTCGGGCAGGGGCTGGCCCACAAGGCTGGTCTCGGGCAGGACCATGATGCCGCCGCTTCGCGCCTCGGCCAGGCCGAGTTCGGACTGCGAACAGATCATGCCTTCGGACACCTGGCCGCGAATCTTGCTCTTTTTGATGACCAGGCCCCCGGGCATGGTCACGCCCACTGGGGCCACGGGCACGAGCTGGCCGGCGGCCACGTTGGGCGCGCCGCACACGATGGGAAGAGGGGCCGGGCCGCCCACATCCACGGTGCAGCACGACAGGTGGTCGGAATCCGGGTGGGGCGCGCAGGTGAGCACCTTGCCCACCACCACGGGCATGATGGCCTCAAAGGGATTTTTGATCTCCTCGACTTCGAGGCCGAGCATGGTCAGCCGGTCGGCCAGGGCCTGCGGCGTGCCGTCATAGGGGGTGAATTCGCGAAGCCAGGCAAGACTCAAGAGCATTTTGTGCCTCCGGCGGCCGGGGCGGGAACCCCTTTTTGCAAAAAGGGGTTCCCGCCCCGGACCCCACC